>JAKLKB010000004.1 GCA_023150835.1 Myxococcota bacterium
GAAGGCTTATGTACTGGACCGAGATGGGTATCGCTGCCAATCAGGGCGAAAAGTCGAACACGACAAGGTATTACAAGTGCATCACAAGGTGTATCGCTCACAGGGCGGGACAGATACGCCCGACAATCTTGTGACAATATGCCGAAAGTGTCACGAGGACTTGCATGCTGGAATGTTTGAACTGAAAGCGAGAAAAAGCAAAACGAAACACGCGACAGAGATGGGGATCGTGAAATCGCAGTTAAAAAAACGTTGGAGGTTTGAAGAGACGTATGGCTACGAGACGAAGTACAAGCGAGAACAGTGTTTGGGCTTGTCGAAGAGCCATGCCAACGATGCGGTGGCGATCTGCTGCGAAGAAGGAGAAACGGTGAAGTTGGACGAAGTGTTGTACTTGAAGCGGCATGTTTCGGCAGGGGATTACCAACAAACGATGGGCAGACATTCACAAACACGTCTTCCCACAGGAAAACTGTTTGGGCTACGCAAACACGACTTGGTGAGAACAGAAACATACACAGGATGGGTACTTCCGTCAATGTCAAGAAGGCCACCACTCGGCTGGCCGCACGAACCACCACCCTCACAACACAAAGAAAGGGCGGCGCTTCCTCCCCCCTCGCCCATAAGGGGGTCTCCGCGCCTTAAAAACGATGACGATGCCCTGCGTTTGTTGACCGCTCGCTATCTCGAACACCACGGCATCGACGTTTGCGCCTGTACGAACGGACTGGAAGCCTACCGTTGTTTTGTAGACCACGGGCGCTTCGATCTGCTGTTGACGGATATCCTGATGCCTGAGATGGATGGTCTCGATCTCACGCGCTCGGTTCGACAGGTCCGCCCTGCCTTGCCCGTATTGTTTGTTTCAGGATTCACCCCACAACCCCTCCGACTCGAAGACTTTCTTAGCGGCCCAACGATCTTTCTTCCGAAGCCTTACCCGCTCCCCCAACTGCTCGAAAACCTCCACCGTTTGTGGTCGCTCTCTCTCCCAACAAACACAAGCTGCGACGTAATACGATCTCCGAGTCATCTGTGATCGAAGGAGAGTGCGTAGACGCCCTGTGCTTGGGCAGCCACAGGGGGCCCCGACATCTGATCATACAACGAGCGGATTTTTACACGCTTGGTGGGTTTCGTATTCATCCGCAAACCTTGGTTTTTACGTCATTTTTCGGAAAAGAAACGACATTCTCGCATTGGTTGTGGCAGGTATCTCTCTGCACGAAGCAAGCACATCATGTGAGCCGTTCCCTTCCGCGTTTGCACCCACTTCAAGCCGACGCAGCGGTGGCAAAGACTGCTCGGAAAAAGCGATGGCGTCTGCTCGTTGCCTGTCGGATCCTTCTGCTCAAACAACGCGCTGTCTTTTTCAGATGGAGGTTCGATCAAAGCGGTACTTTGTTGTGTTTTGTTGTCTCGTGTTTTTTCCAAAAGACATTCTTCCTGTCGACAAGTCTTTTCTGTAGAAGGGCCTCTGCTTCGGAAACCCCGTATGTTCGTGCGATGTCAACGGCGTTTTCGACGCCAAGGGCGCTTTTTGTGTTTGGTCGGATGGCGGGGTTTTTTTGCATTGGAGGAGCCAAGCCCAGATGAAGGGCGTTTGCCTTTGATCCAAACGCGCTGCTTTTGCCAACGCATCATCGGCCTGCCTTGGGCGCTTTCCCAGACCCAAACAGGCCGCTCTTGTTCGTCCCAGAAACCTCCAGTACGCGGAGGCTTGGGGATTTTTGCAAGAGAGGCTTGCGGCCCCTTCGGTGGGGTATCATGGATCTCTGTTTCGCGTTCTGCCAAACCGAACCACACCAAGGCCAACCCCAACCACACCACAAAAATCCCTCCCGCACTCACCCAAAACAGCACCGATGCGGGGGATGTAGGAGTTTTGGGTGCTTTGGGTGTTTTGGGCGAAGAGAGGGGGGCACGCACAGAACGCGAAGCAGAAGAGGGCGGAGCCTCTGGGCTGATGCGTTCGTGCGATCCAAACGCTGTGGTTCCGGAACTGGCCGACTGTTGGGCAGAAAGAGATGGCGGCGTGCTTTTTGTGGTGATGACAGGGATTTGTTGATCTCCTTGGCGAGACAAGGGGCGGCGTTCTGGTTTGCGAAACAACGCCTCCAAAGCCGCCTTTCCATCGAGTCGATCGTGTGCTTCGGCTTGTTCGGGAGATTGTGGGAGAAACAACGGTGGACGTGAATCGACGGCCTGCGAAGTGCGAACTTCCCACTCATCCTGCGTTGGCTGAACGTCGAAAACAGCGGTGGGTTGGGCAGCAGCAGAACGATCAACCTCGGATGCTACGACAGAGGAAGAATGGTTCGCAGGAGTCGCGTCAAAGACTTCGCTTGATGGGGCATAGTTCGCAGAAGTCGCGTCAAAGACTTCGCTCGACGGGGCGGTGGCTGCGCTATCTTTGGCTGTGGTGGTCCACTCAGAAGGTGTGATCACGACATCGGGAGCGGCGAGCGTCGGCGCAAAAGCCAGCGATTCGGTTCCTTGTGCAGCGTGCGCAGCAGAATTTCCCCACGCAGCGCGTTGTTCTTTGCGCATCGGCGTATCAAGCGGTGGGTCGGTCTCCGAAGAAAGCGCATCCGCAAAAGGAGAAACAAAGCCTTGCACCACTGTTTTTTGAGAAAGAGGCAGAGCGGTACCTTGTGCAGAAGTCAAGTCTTCCTTGTTGGCATCCGCGTGTTGCGCATCAAAAAAGTCTTGTGGATCGACAGGCGGGCGAAAGGCCGCCATCAAGCTGCGTGTGGGGAGTGGGCGCGTTGGGTCTTGGAAAGACAAGTCCTCGGGAGGAAAGGCGGATTCATCCACCAACGCCGAGAGCACAGGACTCCCCTTCGGTCGGCCCGTCCCAACAAAGCCGCTCCGAGAGGAGGACAAGCGCTCTCCGCTTTCGGAGGAGTTTTCGCTGCGTTCAGAGGACGCATCAACAGAGGATAACGCTCCTCCTGAACCGCCCTCATGTTCTTGATGTAGGCCATCCGGGCTTTCTTTGTGTCGAGGGCGCTCCACAAACGACTGATACAACATCGTCCCCACTGCAAAGCCCTCGCGATCCCCGACAGCCGTTGCATCGCCCATCTCGACAAGGTGCGCGTGGACTTCTTCGCGCAACGCCTCCAACGGATACGACTCAAACCCCGCAGGATCGACACCAAACTCTAGTAACATCGCCAGCGCCAGCGCACGCGCAAGCTCATCACAACTCGCGTACCGCTGTTCGGGCATCGTCGACAAACAACGCAACAGCACATACTCTAAAAACTCGGATATATCGGGATTTAAAGAGCGCGGCGAAGGCGGACCCTCGTGCATTTGTTTGTAAAGCACCACTTGACTATCGCCCCGAAAAGGCAGTCTCCCCGTCAACAACAGAAACAGCAACACCCCCAAGCTGTAGATATCGGCACGTTGATCAACGTGCTTGCTATCCAAAAACTGCTCTGGAGCCATGTACTTGAGCGTCCCAAGCGAGGCCCCTGTGCGCGTCAATCCGTCGTCTTGTTCGTCGATCGCTTTGGCGATCCCAAAGTCCGCAACTTTCGGGATCATCCGCAATCCTTCTTCATGCAGCAAGATATTCGACGGCTTCAGATCGCGGTGGATCAACGAACAGGCGTGCGCGTGCGACATCGCGTCCAAGATCGCCGACATCAAGTGCCAGATCTCCGTCAGTGGGATGCTTTGGCGCAAGCGCTTCAATAAGTCCCGCAGATCCTCTCCCACGATCCATTCCATCACGATCGCACAAACGGTCCCATCCGAAAATACATCGTAGACTTGGACGATATTGGCGTGGTGTAGCCTCCCTTGATAACGGCCCTCATCCTCAAAACGCGCCCGTACTCGGGCCTCTTCCACAAGGTGAGGCAACAAGACCTTGATCGCCACCGTTAAGCCTGTCTGCGTATCGTACCCCCGAAACACCCAAGACATCCCGCCTTTGCCCACAAATGCGTCAAGGCGATAACGGCCCCGTAACACCTTTCCGACCAGCGCACGCCCTGACAAGATATCCATCCCTCTTCTCCAACCACCGCAGATGCTTTCTCGCGATCCTCGGCCTTCGACGCATTCTTGGCCGCAAGACGCCCCACATCACGCCGCATAGCAGAGATCTGCCCGTTGGACAAGAGACCGCCCTACGACAACAGCGCTGGCAACGAAGGGTCTGATGTTCCGCGCAGATCGTACTCACCCGATAAAACACGCCGCATCACCGACTCATGCTGCATCTTCAAAAAAATCCGCTTCCCTGCCTCAGAACCCTCTCTCGAAGCTTGCGCGCTTGGGATACTTTGCAGAAAAGACGCCACCACTTTTTCTTTGGAAGAGATCGTCGACACACAACAGCCCACCTCTAGGCGCGTTCGCACTTCCAAATGACGCCCTTGGTGCGCCAACGTCGACATCAAGTACGGGCGCCCCCCCTCCTCGATCCTCCACTCTGTACGCTCTCTGTTCTCTGTCATGTCGCACGCTCTCTTTTTTTCCCTGCGTTGCCAAACATCAGACCGACGCAGTTTGCCTCTCGTCGACAAAAAGCGCTTCATTCAAAAGATATGCCATGCCCAATTATCGGGCATCTCGACAAACGCAACGCCCATTCTGCCAACGCAATGGTACAGAAGCGTTAAGCTGAGTATACATTTTCAAGAAGTGACGCTCGATCAACGCAATGGAACAGTTGCGTGTCGTTGAAGCAAGAACTCCGAGCAAGATGTTTGAAGAAGCCCTCCCCCTTTGTGCCTGTCCTCTCCCGCCCGCTCGAAAGTATGCTTCGCGATAGAACGCGGACCCTCTCGCTGATATCCCCTTCCCTCCGAATCTTCAGACATCCGCAAAAGCCATTTGCCCGCTCCACAGTGCATTTTGCTCGTTCGCTCTTTGATCAATCAAAGACATCGGGCGCAAGGTACACCATCTGTTCTTCCGAACGCTGGGCCTTCCAAGAGATATTGCGGGTGATATGGCCCTTTTTCACGAGGCGGATCTGCACCACTTTTCCTTCAGGAACAAGCAGCGGATAGGGCGTCGTCCCCACCAGCTTTTCGTCCAAAAAAACCGACGCTTCCGACGGGTTTGTCTTGATCGATAGCCGGTAGAGTTTGCGCAAGACGACGTGCTGTATCTCGGACTTTTTTGCAATCCACGTATAACTGCGCTCCACAAAGCCATCCCGTTTGAGCACCACCGCGATCTCTTGGCCTTGCTTGGCTTGCAAGCGCAGCGGTGTCCGCCCTTTTGAGACGCTACCTTCCAACACCTCGGCACCTTGGGGATTGCTGTTTAAGAGCAGAGAAAACACAAGCTCTTTGGGGGGTTGAGTCGTTCGCCCAAACAGCCACAGGCCAACCAAAACCAACAGCACAAAAGCCCCAGCCAACGCTCCAAACATCCGCCATTTGCGCCAATCTGAGGCACGGTCACGCGGCGGTGAGGGATCGCCCAGCAGGGCCTCTAAGCGGTCATTGGATTCGCTTGTGGCGTGTGGGATCTCAGGGCTTGCAAGCTTCAAAAAAGGCGAAGGAGTCGGTGGATCTTCTGGATGCGAGACCTGCCCCAGATTTGTGTGTGATGGGCTGTTCTTTGCGTGCGATGGGCCTTTTGGGGCAGAAACAGGCGGCTGATTGCGTGATTGCCACGGAGGCATGGGGGTATTGGAGCCATCTTCGGAATAAGCCAACGCAGGAGAAGAAGCCGCAGGAAACACACCGCTACCCCGACTTAAAGGAGCATTTGGAGAAGATAACGACGGAAAAGGCGGAAGATTCGTAAGAGAAGGCGAAGACATCGCCCCCATCGGCGGTAAAGCCCCAATTGCGGGCATCCCCGTTGAAGAGGGCGAGATCCCGCCCGTCGAGGGATTTGCGATCCGAACGGATGGATCGCTAAACGGGGCAACCACCGAAACGCGAGCCGCAGCAGAAGGCGACGGCAGAGTCACACGCTGCGGCCCCTCTGATGCGGCAGGTGGCGTCGGCGATGGCGGCGCAAGCACCGATGGAACCCCCGCTTGCTTTTCACCTGCAAAGAAGGGGCTTTTTTCCGAAGATGGCGGAGCCACCGCAGAGGCCGAAGAAGACGGAGCCACCGCAGAGGCCGAAGAAGACGGAGCCACCGCAGAGGTCGAAGAAGACGGAGCCGTGGTGTTGGAAGGGGGGCTTCCTGCTGCGATGCCGAAAGACAGCGTGCTTGGTTCAGAAAGCAAAGAAGAAGACGGGAGAGCGGAGGCAGATGACGGAGAAGCGCGTGGGGTTGTGGAAGATGCAGGAAAGGAGGAAGAAAGATCGGCAGCAGGGCGACTTTTTTCTGATGCAAATTCGCCGTCTTGTATGGCATTTTGGAGTGCGGCCAAAAAGCTTTGGCCGTCGGGATAGCGATCTTCTCGATTTTTGGAAAGCGCCTTCTCAAGGACAGGTTGGAAACGGACGTCTGCGCCCGAGCAGACGATATCGATACGCGGCACACGTTCTTCGAGGTGCGCCATCGCGGTCGCCATCGGCGATTCTTTCTTAAAGGGCGGAGAGCCCGTGATCATCTGAAACAAGATCACAGCCAGAGAATACAGATCGCAACGGTGATCGATCTCTTTGCTGCTGCGGATCTGTTCGGGAGACATATACGTCGGTGTACCGAGCGAATGTCCTGTGACAGTGTGACCTTCGTTGACGTTGTCCATCACTTTGGCGATCCCAAAGTCCACGACTTTTGGGACGATGCCGCGCTCTGTCTCGGCAAGCAGCAAGTTTCCGGGCTTGAGATCGCGGTGGATCACGCGTTGGCTGTGGGCGTAGTGCATCCCTTCGAGCAACGGCCCGATAATCGGCATAAACAGATCGGGCGTGGTGGGAAAGGTCTGATTGCGCAGCCATTGCGACAACGTCAAGCCTTCGACCCAATCCATGACAAAGCCCAAAAGGCCCTGCTCTTCGACGAAATCCAACACGCGCACGATATTCGGATGCTGCAAGCTAAACTGGATCTGCGCTTCCATCCGAAAGCGATATTGCATCACTTCTTCTTTGACAAGATGGCGAAAGATCAGTTTGATGGCGACGGGCCGGTTGAATTGGACGTGCTTGGCTCGATACACATAAGCCATTCCCCCCTTCCCAACAGGGTATTCAAGCTGGTACTTGCCGCACAAGATGATCCCGTGAAGCTGTTCGTCATCAAGGTGCGCCAATGGCGACTCACCCAAAGAAACAGGACGCCCGCAATGGGGACAAGCCTTTGCTGCATCAGAGTGTTCATTGCCACAATCAGGGCAGCGAATCAGCGCCATACTCGCTCCTCGAAACAGCTTCTCAAGACATCTCTCCGCTCTGGTTTGGCACCTGCGCGCCCACATTTGGCACTCGGACGGGTCTCTCACCCAACAGCTTGACCCCATGCCACCAAGATCATCGCCCAACTCGTTGCTCTAGCAAGAAGCCCCCCCCTTGTCAAGCAACCCGCCCTCCCCCTACGATGGGAAGCCTGATCGCCTTTCCTTGAGAACCTCGGCCCAAACCACGAGAAGACCTCGATGCAAACATACCCCACTCTGCGCCCGCTCGTCTTTTGGCTGGCCTGTTGCTTGACCCCGCTGCTCGGCTCTGTTGTCCACGCAGACGACGCACGCATCAAGGAGATGAAATACGCTTACAGCGAGGGTTACAATCTCTATCAGCGAAACTCCTTTAAAAAAGCCATCGCTTATTTCACCCAAGCCCACCGCCTCGCCCCCAACGACGACCGCTATCAACGCTTTCGTGCAGCAGTCGCTTTTTTTCTCGCCCAATGTTACGACAAGATCCAACAGCCTCGCATCGCCCGTCGATGGCTGCTGCTCTACCGCAAAAGCAAAGCCGCCGACCCGCGCTTTCGCCAAGAAGCGGATGCCCTCTGGGAGCGCATCCGCCCTCGCCCCTCCACTCCCCTACGCCCACCCCCTCGCCGCGATATCGCTCTACGCCCACCCCCTCCTGCTCCCAAAGACATCGGCGAAGAACGCCTCTACGATCTCCCCCCCGGACGCCCTGTGGGCAACTCCCCAAGCCGCGAAGAACTCGAACGCCGCCTCAACAACCCCCTCTACTACAACACCACACCGCCCACACCACCGATGCGGATCGCTGCCTACGTCTTCCTCGGCCTCGGTAGTGTCGCTCTTCTTGTGGGTGCCTCCACGCACATCGCCGCTGCCGCCCAAGACGCCCAAGCCCGAGAACTCTTTGCCAAAGGCTCCCAAGCCTCTGTCTCCGCCGCCGATATCACCGAGCGCCTCCGATCGGCAAGTACCCTCCAAACCGCAAGCCTTTCCATCTACGGAGCCGCTGTCCTTTTTGCTGCCACAGGTGTCTTGCTGTTTTTTCTCTCCCCAACCGCCCAAACCACCCCATCCACCGCCTCTCCTACGCCACCCTCGACCCCAACCACCGTTCCACCTGCCCCAACCACCGCTCCTTCCGTTCCTGCCGCTCCGACAGCCCCCACCAAGGGGTCCGCTCTCTTTGTTTACTGATGCCTACGCAAGACTCCAGTCTCGTGGTGCATGTGTACGCCAACGCCCCCTCTCCTGCGTTCTTTTTCTTTCCGCAGAAGTGACGCTGTTGAAGAATATTTGTGTGGAGCGCTACCCCACGCCCCGCAAGGGCCTCGGCCCCCTTGGCCCCGATCGGCAGTCGATCCATCGTCCTTCAAATGAACTGCGCTGCCGCGTGAAAGGCCGCAAACACCGCTTTTTTTGTCAATTGCGCCGTTCCTATGCCCATAAACTCTTGCTTACACCAACTCATTTCTTGTGTTTTCGCTTCGTGGCACATATCCTGAATCATGCGCCCACAACACCTTGCAACCTAGAATCTCCTCTCTATTCAATGAGTTGCACATCAAGTCCTTTCACGCGGCGAAACCAACGCCTCTCTGACCCTAGGAGCCGATCATGCTTACCAAACGCCTTCTGATCCCACTCGCGGCGCTTTGTCTTTTGACCACCCTCCCGTCCTTTTCCTTCGCACAACAAAACAACGGAAACGGGGGCTTCCGCGACGATGACTCCCAAAAACAACCCCCTCCACCTCCTGCGGGTTCTCCTCCCCCGCCTCCCGTAGGCGAGCCACCTCCACCTCCTGCGGGTTCTCCTCCCCCGCCCTCTCACGGCCAACCGCCCGCAGCCTATCCACCGCCCCCACCTCACGGGGGCCATGCACCGGTGCCTCGTCGCATTCGTCTTCCGCGACCGATCTTGAACCTCCGCATCGCAGGATACACCGGCCTAAGCGACAACGAATTTTTGAACTTCTATGGATTTTCTGCTGAACTCCGCGCTCTTCACCCTCTTGTGGGCGAGATCGGCTTTGAAGCCAATTCGTTTGCGATCTCCGCGTTTGCTCGTCTTGGCGTCAGCTTTTTCCTCTCTCGCGTCCGCTCCCTTGAAACAGGCGCAGGCCAAGAGATCACCATCAGCGCCTACGGTGGCTACCGCTTTATGCGCATGGAGAGCCTTGGCATCGATCTCTACCAAGGTATCTCGCTCTATGCAGGCGCTGATTATTACTTCTGGCTCACACGCCACTTTGGTTTCAACTTTCACATCGGCGGAGGCGGTGGGATGTGGATCTCAAGCACCAACTCCAATCATCCGCTCTTTTTCCCAGAAGTCCGCGTAGCTTTCGGTCTCGCCTTCTAAATATCCAAACTCCCATCAATCGAGGCGAATCACCGTATCACGATCGATCTTTCCCACGTATCGACCTCGCCTTCGATCACCCCAAACGCCCTTGACATCCGCCCCCACGATCCCTCAAATCAAGACCCACGCTGCCCCTACCCGCGACCCGATGCACCTACAGCATCCGCCTCTTTATCCATCGCTCTGTAGGGCGCTCACAAGCACACACGGAGAACCATCCGCATGGATTGGAGTCGAGATATCGTTTTGGTGGTGGTCTTTTCCCTTGGACTACAGATCCTTGTTTGGTTGCGACACATCCGACAACGTGCGATCTGGTCGTGGTTGGGCAAGGGTGGGTTGTTGTTGATCGCGATTGGTGGGTGCGTATGGAAAGCCCCCTCATGGACCCCGTGGGTCGCAGGTTTGGGATGGGGGATCGGGATCGTCCTTCCGCTGCTGATCTTTCGATGGCTCCAAGCGACTGGAACAGCCCACCCACGGCGCGCCCAGATCGTTTCTCATGCAGTACGCTGGCTTCATCCCTTCGAACCGTGGTGGACCACGCCTTTGATGTGGAAAGCCTACGCGCTCCAAGGCCAAGGCCGCGTCGAAGAAGCCATCCAGATGTGGTCACAAGTCCCCGCCATGCGCGACGAAGTCGCCGTCTTTGCCGAGATCTTGCGGATGCGCCAAGCCATGCGCTGGCACGAACTCGCCGAGACCCTCCTACAAGAGATCTCCTCCTCCGAAAATCCTCCTTTTCCCGTCAAGTTGGCCTACCTCTTGCGCTCTCTCGGTGAAAGTGGCCGATTGACCGAGATGGAACAGATCGCCCTACGCTATCAGCCGATGCTACCGAGCCTTGGCGAACAAGTCGATCTCTTTTTGCTCGCGTTTTTCGGACAATTCGAGGCCATCGAAGAACTCATGCGTGGACAACGCTCTCTCCCGCCCGCTTCACAGGATTACTGGCTTGCGATCGCACTCGCTGCCCAAGGACTCCCCGCAGAAGCCCTCCACTCCTTGGACAAAGCCGCATCCCACCGCGATATCGAAGAACTTGTCAAGCAGCAGATCGCTTGGCGACGTGAACACATCCACGCCATCCAAATCCCCGCTCCATCCGAACCCATGAAAGAGCTTCTCCAAGCGATCCATCGCCGACACAGCGAGCGACAACGTTTGAATATCTTTGCCTCGCCTGAAAAAAAGCGCCATCCCCTCATCACATACAGTCTTGCGTTTCTTCTCACCCTGATCTTTCTCATGCAAATCGGCATCCTCCCCTCTCCGCGACAAGGCATGCAGCTTCTGCACTGGGGGGCCTTTTCTCCGCCCTTGTTTTGGGGCGGTGAATACTGGCGGCTGTTGACCTCCAACCTGCTCCACGCCGATGGTGTGCATCTTTCCGTCAATCTCTTTTCGTTGCTGTTGTTTGGCCCTTTTGCCGAAGGATGGTTGGGTCGATCACGTTATGCCCTCTTGTTCGTTTTTTCGGGCGTGATCGCCAACTTGCTCTTGCTTGCAGCGACCGGCTTGGGCTGGATGCCGCCGTATTATCTGCTTGTCGGCGCAAGCAGCGCCATCATGGGGATCTTGGGTGCTGCAACCGCGATCCTTTTGCGAGCACACCGTCGCATCGGCTCCTTGATGGCGCGGCGCAATCTGTTTTTCCTCGCCTCTTTGCTTCTCTTGCAGGCTGTATTCGATTACTTCTCTCCACATACCAGCGGAGCCGCCCATCTATCGGGCGCTTTCGCTGGATTCTTGCTCGCCACGCTGCTTTTCCCCAACCACCGCCTACAACAGATCCCCCAAACGTCTGTCCCTTCCTGAAACCTCCAAATCCCCTCGCGCTTCTCCCGAAACGACGGGCTTGGGCCGCGAAGTCACTTCATCAAAAGCTTCGTGGTATCCTTCTTGGTTCGTCCCCATCCAACGATCCCACCAGTTGAAATACAAACTGTAATTCAATTTGCCTTTGTGGTGATGCAAGTTATGGTGCGTCGACGTGTTGAACCATTGGCCGATCGGATGGCGTGTAAAGCCTTTGGGATACAGCTCATAACCAAGATGACCAAGCACGTTCATCACCGTCATAAAGATCAAAAAGCCCAATAATGCAAGCGCATGGTGTGGTATCAAAAAGGCGATCACGAAGATAATGCCTGCCTCAACGACCGCTTCAAGCGGATGGAAAGAAAAAGCGGCCCACGGCGAAGGGTTGTGCGACAGATGATGCACCCGATGAAAGTAACGAAACAGCGCCTTGTGATGGATCGCTCGATGGGTCCAATAAAAATAGGTGTCGTGAACCAAGATCATTAGCACCATACTCAGCAAAAAATAGCCCCAGCCATAATCACTGATGCGTTCATAACGCAAGGTGTATCCGTACTTTCCAAGCCAAAACACCGCCGCCCCGATCATCGAAAAGATCGCAAACGTCGACATCGACCAAAAAAACTCTTGCCTTAACAAGGAGGCTTTTGGAAAACGCTGCTGGATCCGCCGAAAATGCAAGCGTTCCGCCCACCGCTTCCAAAACAGCCAATACGCCGCCCCCGAAAACACCACATAACGCAAAAAGGTGGCCGCAAAGACCGTCAACATCACGATCCCCGTCAATCTCCACGAAAAGACGGGCGTTTCAGCAGCCATCCAAGAAAAAGCCAACAGCCTCTCGCCCCCTCCCAATACACCCGTAAAAACGACGTTCTCGCCCAACATCACAACCTCCTGCGCTCTACGCGCTTCGTTGCATACCACCGATCCACACGCAACAACGCACTTCGTCTTGCGTATCGCCGATCCACACGCAACAACGTGCGTCTTCTTGCTCCGCCATTTGGATCTAAAACAAGGTTGTGCAGAAAGTGTTGAACGAAAAGCGAGCGCAGTCCCGCTTCTTTAGGGGCGGGTAAGTGAACGACACATCTTCCAAGGCCGCTCTTGTTGGGGCATGCCTTTTCCCTAATCCAAGAGTCCACGGAAAACACGGAAAACACGGCGACGGGGTTTCTCTGTGCGCTCAGACTTTCTGCCTGCCTCCCCCTCGCGGCAGCAGCGAGGCTTTGCGAGCGTCGCAGGGAGAGTGGGTGAGGGTGATGACGACCTCTGCCCCTGTCAGATTCCCCAGCCCTTTGGGCTTTACAGAGGATGTGTCCGAGTGTTAGTCCCCCATAGCTGCCCAAGAATAGGTCACTTACGCACTCTCCTACGATCACAGATCACTCGGATATCGCATCACATCTCCCAGAGATAGACACATGAAGCCCTTGCGGAGAGATCGCGTCGAAACGAAGCGTCAAGCGCAAAAGAAGACAGATCTCGGAGGTGATCGCAAGACCGAGTCCTTGGCCTGTGGGGTCGCGTTGACGGGCGTCTTCCGCACGCCAATGACGGTCTTGAAGGCTCGGAAGATCCGTGGGCGGAACCCCCGGCCCATCATCAAGGACTTGGAGCGAAAAATGGTGCGCGTCAGACTCCAACAAGATGGCGATGTGGCCGTGTGATGGGACATAACGGATCGCGTTGTGGACGAGATTGGAAAGAGCGCGCTCGTAAAGAAGCGGCTGCCCGAGGACGATCGGACTGCGATCAGGGCAAGCAAACTCCAACGAGATCGCGTGCTCTTGGGCAAGCGGTCGAAAGCGACCCGCCACACGCGCCACCACCTCGTTGAGTTCACAGCTTCCTTGCGTAAACGGCTGCATCAGTTCGCTTTGAAGGCGCGCTGCAAAACCAAGATTGTGGGTCAGGTTTTCAAGGTACACCACATCCGCAAGCGCAGCAGGCGTTTCTTCCCGATGCCCTTGCGCCATCCGCTCAAGATGCAGTTGCAAAGAAGCGATCGGCGTACGCAGATCGTGGGCGATATCCGCGATGTGACGGGAAAGCGCAAGACTTTGTGCTTCGAGCCGCTCCTTGTCCTCAAGAATCCGCCGATGGGCCGCTTCTAAGCTCTCATGGATCAAGCCTAACTCGTCCAGCGGCGGGCCGCTAAAAGACCACACAGCCTTTGGCTCCCCCACCTTGCGCGCCAACGCTGCAACCTCTTCGATACGCTGCAACAGCGGACGCACCATCAGAAAATAACCCAACAACAAAGCCAACAACAACCCGCCCAAAAACACCCACGCGATGCGGATCATCCCCCACATCTGGCGGTTCGGCTCGGGGAGCCAACGCACCATCAACAAGCTGCACGGGCCTTTTTCTGCAAGTCGGTAAAAGTAGACTCCGCCCCGATGCAACAACAACGAACGACGCCGCAACAGCGTCGGCGACGCAAACGACAAAATCTGCCCGTGCGTGCGCTCGCGCAGCCAAGCGAGTTCTTTCCTGAATGACGACGCCAACGGTGGCGCTTGCGGATTCACCGAACGAAGCGTCCCGATATCGTACGCATAGATCCGCGCCCCTAGCGGCGTCGTTAACCCCCAATGCTGCGGCGTTCGCAAGCATCCCAAACCTTCGTGGCGTTCGAGGGCCGTCTGCGCGATGCTCCCAACAATCGAAGCGACTTGTGCGCTGATCCCTTCGGTGATGAACAAAAAGATCAAACTCACCGAAGCCGCCATGCTGATCGCGATCACAAAAGCGATCCGCCACGCCGCGATCGGACTGCGCAAAAACGCCCTCCTCAAGCCCGAAAAATCCACCACCGACACCTCACGCACCATCCCGATCGCTTCCTTCTCCATCGCTCAATTCCTCTCGCCGAAAACGATAACCGATCCCCCACACCGTCTCGATCGCCGAACCCGCCTCCTCGCCAAGCCGCACTCGCAAACGTGCGATGTATCCGTCCACCGTGCGCGGATTCAGTTCTTCCCCCGGCGTCAACGCACCCTCCGCGATCTGCGATCGAGACACCGCTCGCCCCGAACGTTCGAGCAGATACGCCAACACATTGAACTCATTTCGCGTCACCACGAGTTCTTCCTCCCCTCGACGCAACGTGCGCGCATCCAGATCCACACAAACTCCTCTCCATCGCAGCAAACGCGCCGGAGCTTCCCTCACGATCCGCAGTCGCGCACTCACTCGCGCCAACAACTCCTCCATCCAAAACGGCTTCGCCAAATAATCCGCCGCACCCAACGCAAAACACCGCAACCGTTCATGCAGTTCCGTCCGCGCCGTCAACACGATCACTGGCACACTTCGCCGCGCTTGCCATTCTTCGAGCAACTCCTCCCCCGAACGCCCCGGCAACATCAAATCCAACACAATCAAATCAAACTCTTCGCGCTGTACGATCTGCGACGCCCTCTCGCCTTCTTGAACCAGCACCACCTCAAAACCTTCTTCCCGCAATCCTTTGTAGATACCCTGAGCCAAAGCAGGATCATCCTCAACCAACAAGATCCGATGACGCATCACACGCTCCTGTGGGCAACAAAGCTGCCGATCGCTTACTTACCAACTCGCCCGTAAAACCCAAGAGCCTCCGCCTTGGGTCGTTTGCTCCTGTCAAGGTTGTTCACAAGCAAACCGTCTTCCGTTATAACCGAAACGCACCTTGGTTTCTCATCTTTTGGCAAAGGGAGACGGCTTTGTTGTCATCGACCCACCCATCGCAACAACACCCCGCCACAACAGAAACCTCTTCTGTTGCGCAACACGACCCAAACACCACCCCTCCGCCCCACGAGGACACACAAGAACCCCAACTGTCCGCACCCCAAAGTGGCTGGAACTCCGCCGAACCTGTCTCGCCCTTGATATCCTCAGGCGCGCTCCACACTCACACCACCCCCCCCAAAGTCATCCCCCTCACAGAACCCTTGCCCGCCTCACGCCGCGCTTTAATTCGCCACTACGCCCCCGATCTCATCGGATGGTTCACAGTTGTCGTGTTTTTTTTGCTCCCTTGGCTGCTGCTGTGTGGGATCTCTCTGTGGTCCCTTGGCTCTTGGCGAAGCGCCATGATCGCCGCACCTCCCCCCTTGCTCGGATGGATCGGCTTTGAATTGTGGTTCCGCTTGATCGGCAACGATCCCCAAGGCTCCCCTCCCGATTTCTTTGTGACGGTCACTTCTTTAGTCGGACTTTTTCTCTCTTTTCTGCTTTTTTCATTCTTGATGCCCTCTTGACATGAACCCATGATCACACCCGAAACAAGGCCAACTCCTTGAACAATTTTCTGAAAAAAAATGAATACCGCTTCCTCGGTTTACTGCTTTTCTTCGGGATGCTGGTGCGCATCGCTGCATTGTGGGCTGCAAGTGCTCTACCTTTTTGGACACACCACCGACTCGACGCGCAGATCTACCACGAAGCGGGATTGCGTATCGCTGCGGGCGATTGGACTCTCGGTCGCGAAGTCTTCCACATGAGCCCACTCTACAGCTATCTTGTGGGGCTGCTTTATTCGCTATTTGGCAACAACCCTTGGGCCGTCCCACTTTTCCAAACCGCCCTCGGCGTCTTGATGATCGCGCTGATCTGGGCCACAGCAAGGCTAATTTGGAACAGTTCCGCATGGTCACTGCTCTGTGCTGCGCTATTGGCCTTTTATGGTCCCGCGATCTTTTATGAAAGCCACACCCTTTCCACGACGTTGGATGGCTTCTTGTGGACGTTGTTGATCTGGCGTCTGTGTTGCGCTGTCGAGACAGGCCCTCAACCCGAAAATTGGGCGCTCGTTGGCCTATGTTTGGGGCTTTGCGTGCTTTCACGACCCAACGCCTTGTTGTTGCTTCCTTTGTTGTCTATCGGATTATTCGCTGAATTTCGCCAGAAAGCATGGAAGCCTTTCTTCGCGTTTGGTCTTGTTGGCCTAATCGTTTTCTCTCCTGCAACATTGCGCAACCGTCTTCTCGCAGGAGAATGGGTCTGGGTGACAGATAGCGGGGGAATCAATTTTTATATCGGCAACGCAAAGGGCGCAACAGGTACATTCCGACGCCCTCCCGGACTTGAAGCCGCCGGCCACCCCTCTCAACAATTCACACTATTTCGCCGTGTCGCCGAACAAGCCAGCGGTCGCCAACTCACCGCACGCCAAGTCGACTCCTTTTGGTATCAAATGACATGGATCGATATCCGCCAAGAACCCTACAGATGGTTGCGACTTCTGCTTAACAAACTTTGGCTGTTTTGGTCCGCAACAGAGCTCTCCAATAACCAAGACTACGAATTCACAAGAACCTTTTTAAATCCTGTCTTGGCGGGTCCGTTGGTTCAGTTTGGTTGGTTGTCGCCTTGGTCGATCTTGGGATTGTTGTTGTTTCTGTGGTGGGGAATGGGCGGAGACATCACCGCTGCAACACAACGCACCCCAAAACAGCGTGTATTTGGGCGATGGCTCGCGCTCGCCACCCTGACGCTGATCGGATCGATCCTCTTGTTCTTTGTTCTGGCGCGCTACCGACTCGCTGTCTTTTCCTCGTTGCTTTTGTGTGCTGTGGCCGCCTTGCGAGAAGTCGTCCATCGGCTGCGCGCTGCCTCTTGGAGCCGCGCTGTCGTCCTCGTCGTCGCTGCGCTTTCGCTCTACCCGCTTGTTTACACCGTGTGGCTGGAACGCTCTTTTGCGGAAGAATACTTTAAACTAGGCTTTGCTTATCACATCCAAAAGCGCTTTGTCCAAGCTGAACAGAGCTATCTTCGGGCCATACGCTACGATGCAAATCATCTTTCTTCGTATAAAAATCTTGCTTACCTCTACGAACATCTCGGACGTAAAGAACAGGCGATCTTCCAATGGAAACAGATCCTCCACCTCCCCGAAATCCACCACAGCCTCCAACAGCTCGCCCAACAACGCATCCAAGCCCTTCTCGCAGTTCCCCAGCCTCCCCCCTCACCATCGACGACCTTGCGTCAAACCGCCCCCACACAAACGCACCACACCACACAACCACCGACAACACAACGCCTTCCCTCCTCGCTGCCTACCCGTTCCCCTTGATCTCTCCCGTCTAAAAGTTCTGTAACACGCGGCTGCACGCCACGTCCTCTTTGTGTTGCCCAAACAGCAAAGCAACCGACGGTTCGAGCTTTGATGCAAAAAAGTATGCTGTTTCTTTTCAAATAGGACTTACGCGGCTGAATCGTTTTTGTGGGGTTTCACCCCTAGACTGTCGCCCCTTGACCCCGTGTTGACGAAGCGATCACTGTTTTTCAAATCAACGACGCTCTCGCTTGAAGTCTCGCGAACACGGCTTTTTTTGGCAACCGCGTAAGTCCTATCAAATTTAAGGAGGCAAGATGATTTTATTCTTTCTCTTTTTTCGATTTCGTGTTTGGAATTTTTTGTGGATCTTGTTTTTCTTCTTGCAGATCCAAGCAGCCCAAGCAGGGCCTTGGTCTCAAGCTTCGGGCCACTTTTACGTCAAAGCAAGCCAAAACTTTTTGTTTGGCCGCGAAAGCATCGGTCCCACCGGCCAAATCAGCGGCGGCGATTTTTTTGGTGCATCGACACAATTGTACGGAGAAATCGGGCTTTTTTATGGCCTACAGGCTCATTTTTTTGTCCCTTACTCCGTTTTTCGTGTGACGCGCAGCCCCCAAGAGTTCTACCAACTCGATAGCTTTGTAGACGCGATGGCGGGTTTACAGTGGACTCCGCCCTTCTTGCACCAAGCTCTCGGATTCCCCGTCGCTTTGCGTTTGGATACCAAGATCCCACTCTACGACCAGAAGCCCTTCACCCAAGATCCCGCAACCAAGGACACCTTCACACGTTTTCCGATCCTCGGCGAAGGCCAACTCGACTTCACCTTGTGGTTAAGCGCGGGTGGCTCGATCCCACGAACGGATCTCTATCTGTTTGCGGAGATCGGTTATCGCTTTCGCAGCGAAGTCTTCGTCGATCAACGGATCGCCGCTCTTGGGTTGGACTTTTTAGATAGCTTCGTCTTCCAATTTCAAGCAGGCTACAACCTGTTTCGCCGTGTGCTTTTCATGCTCAACTCCAGCGGCGTGATCCCTCTCGGCGAAAGCCCCGTCACCAAAGGCTTCGTCGGGATCGGCCTTGGGATCTATATCCCCGTGTGGCGGGGATTGGCTGTCGAACTCAACGTCGATCAGATGCTCTGGTTCAAAGCAGCCCCCCCCGTCACCAGCGCCGGGATCGGTATCTCTTACAAGTACTGAAAAGACTGATGCGCAAAGACCAACAGAACGAACGCATCTGGATGGTGTGGTGGGGTTTCACCCCACGCCCCACAAGGGACCGAGGGCCCCTTGACCCCGTGTTCGGCGAAGACGTCATCGTTTTTCAAACCAACGGCTCTGTCGCTTGAAGTCTCGCGAACACGGCTTTTTTTGGGGCTGATCGTCTCTGCCCGAGATCCGAGCATCGAGATTTTTTGATTAGGCTTCCGTGTGTATTTTTATTTATGGCATCCGTCTTATATGGGCGAAAAAGGAAAAAGTGTACCATGAAACAGAACTTTTTTATGATAAAAAATAGGCGATTCTTCAAACGACGACGAGGACTCGCGGTTTTGGTCCTTGGCATGGGGATATCGGTGCTGATGGGAGCCAGCGGGGGGCGCTCAGGATGTGTCGGCTACAGCTTCTCCGAAGGCTGCAAAGAAGGCGAAAGCCGCGCTTGTTTTTCAGGACCTGCCGACAAAAAAGAAGTCGGAGCCTGCAAAAGCGGCCAACAAAAGTGCTCCGCGAACCAAGTCTGGGGGCCTTGCGAAGGCGAGATCCTGCCGAAGGACAAAGACGCCTGCAACGGAGCCGACGACAACTGCGATGGGATCGTTGCTTCTCTTCAACAAAAAGAAGTCTGCAATGGTGCCGATGACAACTGCGATGGAAAGATCGACGAAGGCGACACACTTTGTCCATCAGGTCAAGTGTGCCGTGGAACACTCGGATGCAAGGGCGAGATCAGCGGCCCAAGCATACTCAAAAAAGGCTCCTTTCAAAGCAGCGCTCATCCCACCCAAGGCGAGGCACAGATCGTCCAAGAAGGCGACAAGCTTTGGCTGGAATTCAGCGAACGTTTCAAGACCGATCAAGGCCCCGATCTCAAGGTGTATTTGACCACCGACGCGCTTGGTGACGCCAACAAAGGCAGTTTCTTGTCACTCGGCCCCCTCACCAGCGTCAACGGCAAACAACGCTATGCCCTCACTCTCCCCACAGGCCAATCCATCGACACCTACAACGCGATCTCCGTCTGGTGCGAAGCCTTCCGCGTCATCTTTGGTTATGCCCCCCTGCTCAAGCCGTAAATCACCTCCACCTGACATCGACGTCCCCGTCAGGCGGACTCGCGCCACCCCTCCCGCAAATGACTTCAACGCCTTGCCCTTCTCCAAGGCGTGAACGCATCCTTCTGATCTCGCGGATACACCGAACGTTGTGTACGCGAACGCCGCAAAGCATCTGCTTCTTGGGAAGAAGAAGTCTGCGGGTTGTGTGGAATACCGCCTCCTCCGATCACAGGGCCATCGATCACCGCGATGTTATCTTTCACCATCCAATCGGGCTGCGGCGGTGGTTCTTGAGAATACTCCTCAGGCCACACGGGATCGGGGTTCGGCTCGGGTTCGGGAGTGTACTCCTCAGGCCACACGGGATCGGGGTTCGGCTCGGGTTCGGGAGCGTACTCGTCTGGCCACACCGGATCGGGGTTCGGCTCGGGTTCGGGAGCGTACTCGTCTGGCCACACCGGATCGGGGTTCGGCTCGGGTTCGGGAGCATACTCGTCTGGCAACACTGGGTCAGGGATGTGCTTGTCTGGCAACACTGGCTCAGGGTCGATCTCTGGGGCGTACTCGTCTGGCAACACTGGTTCAGGATCGGGTCCCGCTTCGGCGGGGGTCGCGCTCTCTTCGGGGCGATTCTCGGTTTTCGGTTCCGCAACCGGTTCTGGCAGCAGCTCTTTCAGCGGCTCCGTTGATGGTTCTTTCAGCGGCTCTTTCAGCGGCTCCGGGGATGGGTCAGGCTCCGATCCATCCACGGGGTTCTCTTCAGGTGGGTGTTCTACAGTCGGTGTTTCGCCGGCATCTTGGACGGGTTCGGATGATTCTTGTGCGACTTCTTCAGGAACACGTTCAGGCGATATCTCTTTTGGCTTCTCTCGCTCAGGCACGCAGGGATACGGCTGTTTGTTTCTGTCTTCGCAAATAGTGCCGCCCTCGGCTTCGATACATCGATCCCCTTCTAGGCAACGGCAAGAACAGCCCCCACAATGCGATGGATCGAACCTCTCAACGCACAACTCCTTGCCATCGGGGTCTTTGCAGATCCGTTTGGGTTCGTTGCAGTTTTGTGTGCATGTTCCACCGGCACAGCCGCTTTTCCCTCCGTCACAAGAAACACCGCAGTTTCCGCAATGAAGAGCGTCTGTGGTGATGTCCACGCACGTTCCCCCGCAACATCGCAACGCTTCAAGACCACACTCTCCTGTAGGATTCAAAGGAGAGCAAGGGCACACGACTTTGCCGCTCAACCCAAGGACCGTTTCCATACAGCGACCACTGCAACACTTGAGCAGGCCGTTGTTCGGGACTTTTGGATCGTTGGTCGGGCAATCTGCATCACTCACACAATTGCATCCCTCGTCTGTTTTTCCGTCGCAATCTTCGTCTTTTCCGTTGGGTTTTCCGTCAGGCAGACAGCTTTCCTCCGAAGGCAACACAGATCCCGCGCACTCCTCTTGCCACGCCCCTCCCTTGCAAACCTGCGTGCCTTCTTGACAATTGCCGATCCCGCGCAAAGCGATCGGGCCTGCGTAACATTTTCTTGTCTCGCCATCCGAACATGGAGGACAAACGGAGCCTTCGTCGACTTTTCCATCACAGTCGTTGTCGTTGCTGTCACAGATCTCAGGCTGAGGAAGTCGTTGCTCAAAACAGCGACTCCATCGATTGTTGGTGTCACAGAACTGCACGCCACTGCGACAGTTTCCAAAGTTTTTCGTCACAGAAGGCCCCGAATAACAAGACCGACTCGCTCCTTTTTCGAGACATTGGCAGTTATCGGGCTGCTCGACGCCGCTGGGATCGACATAACGGGCTTTGTTGTCGACTTGGCCGTCGCAATCGTTATCGATCCCATCGCAGATCTCGACGCTTGGTGTCACTTCGCCAAGGCAAGGCCCCCAGCGACCGTGTTGTTCGCATGTCCGCTGTCCAGCCTTGCAAGGCGTTTGTTTGGCCGTCTGCGCGGGGGTTCCCGTATAACAAATTTCTGTTGCCCCGCTCTTGCATTCTTGAGCGCTACAAACGCCTTCAAAGCAAAACCGATCGACGCCGCTTCCCTTGCAATCTTCGGCGGTTTCACAGGCACGACCCGCCCGACCGCATTGGCAATGCGGAACAAAAAGCATGGCCCACACACAAAGACCGATCAACCACCCTCTTTGACCTTGTATCCGATGTATTCGTTTTTTCTGCATCACTCACCCTCAAGATCACTCAAACAACACAACCTATCGCGGACAGAAAAACAACACCTTTCAAAAAAGCATCCGCGCAGATGGATATCGCTTCTTTGCCAGAAAGCGCCACCCAAACACCCACAGGCCCAACAAAAAGCACCACCATACTCCGCTGCGATCCGAGAGGTCGGCTCCGCTACAACCGCAGCCCGAAGGCGAGATATCGCGCTCCAAGAACAAGACCCCGCCGTCGCCGCTTTGGTCACCCTCCAGAGACACGATCTCCCCGCCATCGGCTGTTTGCTCTTTGGGCGGCTGTTCGGAAACAGGCTCCGAAGAGATATCTTGCACGGGATCTTCTTTTGCGGATTCTGCGGCACTCGACTCTTCGTTGCATACGTCGTCCTCGTCGACTTGACCGTTACAGTCGTTGTCGATCTTGTCGCAGCGTTCGGGCTGAGGAGGTGTTTGAGGCTCACAGCGCAGCCCTTGTGCATCGCATCGCCACGCCCCTTGTGCGCAAGGCCCCTTGAGCGCGGTCACACAGGCGATCGGCTGTGTGTCATCAGGGATCCGCACCACAAACCGCAGCTTTGGGCCAAAGGGGCGTTTGCCATCTCCGACAAGCTGCCACACACTTTCGTACATCCCGGGCTGGACGGGGGCAGAAAAAATTAACGAAAAAGTCGTGTCTTGCCCAACAGCCACTTGCGATAAGCTCGCTTGCTGTAAGCTGATCTGCGGATCCAACCCAAAGCGTTCTCCGCTTTGATGGGCCAAACGCAGCGCCAGACCGGGCCGCGTGACCCCCACGTCCTGCCAAGCGTACGTTCCTGTGTTTTGGACTTTCCAAGAAACACGGATCTGTTGAGCAGGGCAAGCCAAGAAATTGTCGGGCTGTTCGGATTTTTGCGCATCACTTTGCAAAGACATCGCCGACGCATCGAGCTTTTGCGTCAGATCCAACAAGATCCCGATGTGGTTGGCGACTTTACGCTCGCTCGGTTCGTTCGAGGGGCGTTGATTGGCCAGTTTTCCATTGAGGATCATGCCCGAACTTCCGCCCCCATCGAGATTAAGTGCGTTGTGTGCGCCCAACTCCTGCATCAGCCGAGAAAGTGCCACCAACGTCATCCCCAACACAGGCGTTCGCCGCCCCTCGACCATCACAAGATAAAGCGCGTTTCCATCAGCGCTCAAACCAGCGGCTGTTCGGGGATGTGCTGTGGTACAAAAAGATCCGCATTGTTGATCTTCTGCGGTGGTGCGGAGCTTTCCTTGGTTTAAGATCACTAGATTTCCCCCCACAACTTCCGTCCATTCGGCTTTTTTGGCGATGGTTTTTCCCGACAGATCGATCTCACAAACTGCCGTCTTCCCACACGCAAGAAACGACCAACTGTCGGTATCCGCGCTGCCACTCCATGCGATGCCATCGCCCACAGCAAGTCCGATCGGCTTGAGCGTCCCATCGAAAAAATCGCCATTGACCGCCGCGACCGCTCCCACGCGCTGCGCAAACGCCCCGGGAGTCAAGCCTTTTTCATCGGGCTTGGTCGCACGCACACGCAACCCCGGCCATGTCAGATCGACGACCAGCGCGTGGATCTCTTTGGGTTCGCTGGTACTGCGGTGAAGATAGCGGATACCGGGAGCTGCTTGCGTCCACACATCTCCCGCCCAACCGAACGCTGGACCCATCAGCCATCCTGCCAACAACACCACCACAGCCACACCTCGCTGATGACGCAACAACACGGTGTGCTTTAGAAACCAAGAGCGGATGTTTTTCTTCATGCGTAGCCTCGTTCGGAGTATGCTGCGTTTCTTTTGCCAAGGATCGGAGTGTATGCAAGACACCCAAAAAGACAAGGACGATGCGGAGATGCAACAAAACGGAAGTGCGATGCGCGGATGGTTTGCCATGACGCTTACTTTGAGCGCTTGGTTGGTGTTTTGGTCGCAACCGATGCTTGCGCGAGCCTATCTTCCGTCGCTTGGGGGGGCCGCTTCGGTGTGGGCCACCAGCCTCTGTTTGTTTCAAGGGCTGTTGTGTGCGGGATATGTCTATGCTCACGCCTTACGGGTATGGTTGCCTTTGCGGGTGCAAGCCGCCATCCACCTCGGATTATGGGGCCTCGTGATGGTCGGCGCTGGGCCGCTACACATCCCTGCGGCTCCTCCCGATGCTGCGTGGTTATGGCTTGCAAGCAGCTTGCTCCAAAGCATCGGACCTGCCTTCTTTTGGCTGAGTGCGACCGCTCCTTTGTTGCAACATTGGTTTGCGCATCTTTCGCCTGACACAACGCACCGCGATCCTTATCGCTTGTATGTCGCAAGCAACCTCGGATCGTTTCTCGCGCTGCTGGCTTATCCTTTGTTGATCGAGCTGTTGTGGACGCTTCAAACGCAATGGCTGGTCTGGCGTGCGACCTTTGCTGCGATGGGGATCTTGATCCTGCGCTGCGCGCTCGCTCTGCCTGCTTTGCGTATTCTTCCGCAGGCTTCGGGCGAAAAACACCATCCCCTCGGTTGGATCTTCTATGCCGCTGTCCCTTCGGCCCTGTTGGTGAGTATTACACAATACATCACAACGGATATCGCGCCTGCGCCGATGTTGTGGGTGCTGCCTCTTGCGATGTTTTTGGCGACCTTCGTGTGGGTCTTTTCCACGCGCCCGATCCCTTGGGAAGGATGCGAGCGCTGGCAAGCGTGGCTTTTGCTGCCTGTGTTGCTGCTCTGGTTGAGTGAAACACGGATGCCTTGGTGGTTTGAGATCCCCTTACACGGTGCGTTGTTTTGGGTCAGCGTGTTGCTGTGCCACGCCACGCTCGCCGCAAAACGACCGTCCGAAGGGCAGTTGACACGCTTTTATAGCTGGATGGCCTTCGGTGGGATGCTCGGTGGGTTGTTTGCGTCCTTGTTGGCTCCGCTGCTGTTTTCCCAAACATGGGAGATGCCGTTGCTGCTATTGCTTGCATCCTTCGGTCGCAAAGAGGCGATCCCTGAAAAGACCTCCGAAGAACAAGAAGGACTCGCATCCTTCGGTCACAAAGGTGCCATCGCGCCCACCGCATCCATCGAAAAGCCGCGACATCGGCCTTTTTTGATCACTCCCTCTGCATCGAGAGCGCCCCGACCGTATCGTCGTTTTCTCTGGTGGTTTTTTGGATGCTTTGCGCTTTCTCCTTTAGGGTTTTTCTTTGATGAACCGCGCATCGTGTTGCAATGGGCCATCGGCTGTATTTTGCTGTTCTTTGCGCCGCTTGGTGGGCTTTTGTTTCGTTGGATGGGACGCGCTACTGTCGTCGTGAGCATGGCCTTGTTCTTGGGGGTGGCCGCATGGGCGCTGCGCTCCCCCGGTCTGCTGCACCAAGATCGCGGATTCTTCGGCCCGATGCGTGTCATCCAAACACCGACGGGCGATGCCCATCTTTTTCTTCATGGTCGAACGCTTCACGGACTCCAGCGCCGCCGACCACAACACCCACCGCCACGCGCACTCCCCAACGCCCCAACGCAACACTTCCATCTCGATCCCTCTCCCACCGCTTACTTTTCACACCAAAGCCCACTCGGTCAGCTTTTTCAAGCACAACGCACCGCGCCACCGCGCCATCTCTGTATCTTTGGCCTTGGGATCGGAACGCTCGCAGCCTACGGCAGAACAGGCGAAACGCTCACCTTTTTTGAGATCGATCCAAAAGTCGCGCAGATCGCCCAAGATACTCGCTTCTTTCGCTATCTCTCCCAAAGCCCCGCAAAGATCAACATCCATCTGATCGATGCCCGCGCAGGTGCAAGCTCTCTTGCCGATCACAGCGTCGATATCTTGATCCAAGACGCCTTTAGTTCGGACGCTATCCCGTTCCATCTCCTCACAGCCGAGGCTTTCGCGCTCTACCTGCGCAAACTCAAACCACACGGCTTGTTGGTCTTCCACATCACCAATCAATTTGTCGACCTCGAACCGATCCTCGCTGAACACTTCGCAGCAACAGGACTCGACGCTCGCATCCAAGAACACAACCCCCCTCGTCGCGAGCGTTTTTCTTTCCCCTCCCGTTGGGTTGTCGCCACTGCCCAACCCGCTCTGCTGCAAACACTATGGAAAGACCTGAGATGGCGGAGGCTGCGCCACTTGCATCGACACCACCGATGGACAGATCAACGCAGTAGCCTGCTTCCTGCCCTCAAGCGACCGTGGTAAACGGTGGTATCTATCATGCACCAAAAGTCTATAAACTAGCAGTAGCCTGCTTCCTGCCCTCAAGCGACCTTGGTAAGCCGAAATTCAAATATGGATAGCTATTTTCTTAGGCTTTCTGTGACGAGACAGCGGCGTGGGCATAATGAAGCAAGGCTGCGACATAAAAACGGGCCGCAGCGAAAAGTTCGGCTGTATCGACGTATTCGTGGATGGTGTGCGCTGTTCCCAAGGCTCCGGGACCGACGATCACACAGCGAGCGCCGCGAGCAACAAGGATGTTGGCGTCCGAATGACTGCGAAAGATATCGCGTGAAGACGACATACCGACAGAACCAAAGGCCCGCTCGGTTAGCTGCATCAGCGGCTCTTCGGGAGAAAGCGCGAACCCTGCAAAGCGCATCTTCCATTCGCCCCGCACGCCGAGTTTGGGATGACTCGCCTCAAACGCCGCCAACGTGCGATCTACCCGCGCACAAAAGGCGTCGACATCGACCTTTGGATGAAGATGAAAGTCCACTTCGGCCCGACAAGTCTCAGGGACCGTAAAGTCGGCATTTTCTCCGACAAGCTCGCGCAACGTAAAAACCATCCATCGAGCGCTCTCTTCCCATCCATCGGGCGCATCCAACTGATCTAGCTCGCGCACCAGATCCATCATCGTCCAGATCGCATTGTGCCCATACTCCGGGATCGCCGAATGGACGCGCTCGCCGTTGGTATGCAGCGCAAGCTCGCAGTACCCGTAATGTTGCCACGCCATGCGCATATCCGTAGGCTCGCCGATCATCACCATCTCAGGCGATGGTCCCGCGTCGACAAAGGTTTGCGATCCTGTGCCGCCTTCTTCTTCGTCCACCAACATCGCCAACAAAAGCCCCGGCCCATCGTCGGGATAACCCGCTTGCTTGAGCACAAGAAAGGCTTCCAACATCGCCGCGACACCGCTTTTCATATCCGCAGAACCCAAACCCGCGATCCGATCGGCTGTTTGATGCGCTCGATGATCGTCCATGTGCCGCAAAAAGATCGTATCCACATGGCCCATCAAGCAAAACGCTGGCTCACCCTTGCCTAGACGCACCAGCAGATTGTAATGCCCGCCCTCCACCGCCTGTCGCCGATACGCCAGTCCATGCGCCTCCAACCACCGCTCCAGATACGCCAAGATGCCTTCTTCGCCCCTTGGCGGCGAATAGATATCCACCATCTCCACAAGACGGCGCTCCAAACGCACCCGATCCACCAATGACAACGCCCTTTCTAGCAAATCCAACAACCGCTCTACCCTTTCTTTTTCTCTTCGCGTGTTTGATCCAAACGACGCGCACGACGCCTTTTTCGCACAGAACGCACTCGCGCTTTGGCGTCTCCCTTCAACGTCTTCCACAAATACACATGCTTTTGCATCTGTTCAAAGCCCTGACGTTGAAAAAACCGAATACCTCGCACGTTGTGGGCGCTGGTGTCCACAATAAACATCCGCACATCTTCTTCTTCCAACATCCGATCTTCGATCGCATCCATCAACTGCTGCCCCACCCCTGCCCGCTGCCAGCCGGGAGCCACCCCCAACCATGTGACATAGCCGTACGTCCACGCCGTCCCTTTGTCGATCGTCGTCCCCATCACAAAGCCCAACAACTGTTCGTTCGGTCCTTCGGCCACCAAACAATAATCTGAGTCCGCATGAAACAATCCCGTCACTTCGTACTCATCCCAAGTCCGGTATAACATCGGATAATTCTCTGAAGTAAACAGTTCTTCCCCAAGGTGAAACACCGCCGCAAGATCATCGATCTCCATATCACGCACCACCACACGAACGCGCTTTCCTTGGATCTCGTTCGTCGTGACCGAGATAATCGACCTCTCCAGACTCTCCTCTTCCAATTCACGCACCTGTTGCGGTGTGTGCGATCCGTTCGTCTGTTCGCGGTATTCGAGAGCGTCCTCTAGCGGCTTGCGTTCTTCCCCCTCTCTTTGATCTTCGTATTGCCCCATAAACGCAGCACCGTGGATCGGAGAGTGCGCGGTGGTATGTGCGCTTTCATGCACACGCGCTTCCAACCGATGTTCGGGCAAAAACAATGGATTTCTCGAAGAGCGTTCGCCGCTTGCTCTCTCTGCCTCCTCTTGCTCCATCTCAACGAAAGCATCATACGATTCGTGTCGTAAAGCAGCCGATTCCGTCAGCCCATCAGGCTCTCCCATCGGCTCGATCGGTGATTCCGAAACAATCAATCGCTTTTTACGCGCCCGAGGCTTCACTTCTTTGGTTTCTGCCTTTTTCGAGCCTTCTTCAAGGCTACTTTTTTTGACTTTTTTTACAGTCTTCTCTTCGGATTTTTTTTCCGTTTTTTTCTCGATTTTTTTTCTGGGCTTTTTTTCGACTTTTTTCTCGGTTTCTTTTTTTGGCTTTTTTTCAGGCTTTTTGTCAACTTTTTTCTCCACCTTTTTTGCTGGACTTTTTGGGGTGGCTTTCTTTCGTTTTTTCGGCGCATTGTTCGCGTTGCGCGTCGTGCGCTTGCGACCAACCATGTTCGTTTCTCCTTGTTTTTGGGGGGGGTCGATACGGCCTCAACCTTTGGCAGGAGCAGAGGCGGCTTTGGGATGGCGAGGACGCCAGAGATAGGCGATATAAGATAACGCCAAAAGATCGGTTAGCAACTTCCACTCAAAGATCCAACGCACCCACAGCGCCGAACCAAAGAAGTTCAGCAAGAACAGCAGCGCAGGCCACACCAAGCGTCGATCCAGATGCCCCGCATAACCGCCGATGGTCAGCGCATACAACAGCGAAGTGATCGCAAATCCCTCGCGTGCAGGAATCCCCAACAGCAGACACCCCCACGGCAACACAAACAAAGCGGTCCCTAACCCCCACAGCGACACGATGATCGAACGATTTGCTCGATTTTGTAGCATCGCTTTGCGCGAAGACAACGTCGCAACCGCCGTCCACCCAAAAAAGAGCCCTCCAAAAAGCACAAACGCCCGCGTATCAAACAAAAACAACGGCCCTTGTCGTCCAAACAAACGCCCTCCGCTCTCGCTAAACAAGAACAAAAAAGGCGAATAGATCGCTGTCAACAACAGAACCAAAAAACTGCGTAAACGCTGCCCGATCTGGATATCGTGGTCCTGCGCAAAACGCTCCAGATGTTCCCATCGTTCGGCCTTTTCTTTGCGCTTTTGACGCAGTCTCAACAGTTCCGTCCGTAAAGCCACCGAAGGACTCTCAAGCTGCGCCATCCACATCGCCGCTGCTTGTTCGTTTTCTCGCCCGATCTCATAGCGCGCCATTGTTTCCCGAAGATCCGCCAAACCAGATTGTGCTTGTAAGTTTTTGTCCCATGCTTTCAACGCTTGTTGAAAGCCAAACTGCGCCTCCAAAAACAAGCCGTGTACCCTCATCTCATCGGGCTGTTCTTCGCTTGGCAGTGCAACGATCTCTTGCAACAACGCAAGCCCGATCTGCGCTTCATCGCACAGCACCAAAGAATGACGGTGTTGCAAAAAGTAGGATAGCGCACGGCGCAATTCTTCGACATTAAGATAGCGTTGTTTGGGATCTTTTTGTGTCGATTTTTTGCAGATCTCGATCAGTTCGCGGGGAATCTCTTTGGAAAAAGCCAACGGCTCGCAGTCATAAGCGCTCAACAACGCTGCCTCTACGCTGCCTCTTTTGTGCGGTGGCTCGCCCATCACGATCTCGTACAAGATCGCACCCAATAAAAAGATATCTGTGGCTTGGCTTAATTCGTTTGAGCGCCCCATCACCATCTCAGGAGCCATGTAAAACGGTGTCCCTACGATATCGTTTTCGGGATCTTCTCCATCAGGCAACAGCACCTTCCCCTCTTTCCACTCGATCGCAAGTCCCCAGTCCAAGACATACACTTCACCAAAAGGACCGATCATCACATTCGCGGGCTTGAGATCGCGGTGCAAGATCCCCTTGTTGTGGGCAAAAGCCACCGCATTACACACCTGCACCAATATCCGCAGGTTCCATTCAAGATGATCGCGCCCGTCCTCCCGACGCAATGGATGCTCAGCATCATTCATCAACTGGCTCCATGGAACGCCTTCGATCCGCTTCATCACAAAAAACGGAGACGACCGTTGATCGCAACCCAACACGTGGATCGGCACGATATTCGGATGCTCCAAACGCCCTGTTATTCGAGCTTCGCGCAACAAAGCAAGCTGGTTCTGTGTGGTCGAGCGTTCGGGCCGCAGCCGCTTGAGCGCCACTTCTCGCTGAAGCGGTACTTGCAACGCGGCTTCGACGATCGCCATCCCACCGAGCCCGATCTGTGTGCCGATCTGTAGATCGGGCGGCTCCACCCTTGGCAACGTATCATCGCGCTGCGCGATCACTACACGCGGCAAACTATCGAGCGAAACCGCTGCCTCGTCCGCTTCGGACAACCGACGCTGCAACGCACCACGCGCATTGAAACGCGCCGTTTCGACATCAAAACCGATCTCCTGCCAATGCGCCCTCAACAAACGTACGGTCTCTTCTGGCACTTTCCGCTTTCGGGCCTCGACCGTTTCAACCCTCGATACCCGCGTCTTCTCCTCACCGCTCTCAGGCCAATCCCCCACCTCATCGGTCTTTTCGGCTGTTGGTACGTCCGTATCCTTGCGCTCACTGTCCACCCAGTCGATCACCTCGTCCGTCTTTTCGGGCGGTGACAACATCGTCTCGTCCCCTTCTTTCTCGGACTCATCCTCCAACTCATCTGCCGAGATATCCGCCGATACATCTGAGGACATATCCGCCGATACATCCGCCTTTTTAGATGGAGACAACATCGTATCGTCCACATCCTTTTCTAACCAATCCTTCGGCACATCAACCTGTTCTATCTCAGATAACATCGTCTTATTCAGATCGTCCTCCGCCCCATCCTTCGGCACATCCGCTTTTTCTGGCGGAGACAACATCGTCTTGTTCAAGCGATTCTCTAACCAAGCCTCTGACGCATCAGCCTTTTCTGACGGAGACAACATCGTCTTGTTCAAGCTATTCTCCGACCAAACCTCTGACGTATCGGCCTTTCCTAACGGAGACAACATCGTGTCGTCGAGATCTTTCTCTGACCAAGCCTTTGTCTCGTCGGTGTCTTTCACCACTCGCGCATCTTTTTCTTGCAAACCCCTCGTCTTATGCACCGAAGACTCCTTCCTTCTGTTCGTTCTTCATAACCCCCATAACGCTGCACCCTCAGAGAGATCAACGCTTCCTCTCTCCGCGCCTCCGCATCGGCGAAACGCCCGTCTTTCAACGCGCTTCCCCCGCGCTCAACGGCACAGATCGTAGCAGCGCTGTACGCACGCATATTCCATATTCCGCCAGTCTCCTTCTCCCATCTGCCGCTGCGCTTGGCATTGTTCTACACAGCGGTTGACTTGTGCCCGACACGTCGGACTCTGGTGTGTCCGTGTCGAGACGCAACCCACCCCACTCCATGCGCACACCCAAAGAATCCACGCCCAACGTCTGCTCATCCAACGGTCTCCTTCTTACTCCAACGGCGGTATCACCGTGCAAATAATTGCACTTGCCCTGCGGCCAAGGTCTTCCCTGCACTTCCCTGTTTTGCTGCGCAGCCTTTCCTTTCTAAACAACGACAGCCTCCTGAGCAAGCGGCGCGTTTTTGCTCTTGCCTCGCCTTCTCCTCCGATCCGCCTTTTTCTTAAGCACTTTCTCTCTCCAGCATCGTTCGATGAAAACCACACGACCGTTCTAAAAAACAGCCCCCACAGCTTGACAGCCCAAAACAGATCCCCTAGAAAGCGCTCACGGGTGGATATCTTCCACCCAAGACGGCAGCAAGAAGCAAGCAACGAGAGGGCGCAATGAGCCAACAGAAACGAGAGCGAAGCGTATGGATCGCCTATGTATCGGCACTGATCATATCGGGAGCGTGGTCAGCGTGGAGTTGTGGCGGCAAGGTCGAGCTGGGGGCCGAAGTACAGGGACAACGCCTTGATGTGGTGGATATGCACCTGCATCCCGGGGAATGGGACAATATCCCGCCCTCGACACAGACATTTCTCTCCAGCCGATTTCCTTGGCCGTTGAGTCTTATGTCGCGCCAAGTTGGAGAAAGTACCCTCAGCGCAGAAGGGATCTTGTCGCAAATGGATGCCGCAGGAGTGCGCGCTGCGATCTTGTTTGCGGTGTATGCGCCCCGAACGGTGGGGATTACCACCAACGAGTATGTGATCCAAGAGATGCGCAAGTCACCACAGCGGCTGTACGGATTGGCCAGTTTGCGCGTGGATCGCTGGAAAACCGAGAGAGAAACACAGCTCAAAGCCCTTGAAGCGGCGCTCAAAGAACCCGGCATGATCGGCATCAAACTGGCCCACGCCCACATGCACTTTCGGATGGATGATCCCCAATACTACGGGATCTACGAGATCGCAGCCCGCTTTGAAAAACCTGTGTATCTGCACACAGGCACCAGTCCATTTCCCGGAACCTCCCAAGAACCCGCCTACACCCACCCCGCCTATCTCGAAGACGCCATCAAAAAACATCCGAAAGCGATCTTTATTCTCGGACATCTTGGCTACGACTTTGTGAACACAAAGACCGGTGCGTTGGACGAATGTATTCGACTCGCCAAAGCCTACCCCAACGTCTACCTTGAACCAAGCGCCTTTGGCAGCGCAGGTTCCGATCCAACAGGGGCCAATCTCCCCGACGCCATGAAGAAGATGCGCGACGCAGGGGTTGTCGATCGGATTATCTACGGCAGCGATGGACCCCAAAGCCCGGGATTTGTACGCAACTATCTCCAACGCACCCTCAAGGCCATGCAAACCAACAACTACACGCTCGAAGAGATACGACAAGTTCTCTCCGAAAACTTCGCACGTGTGTTCAAACTGCCTGCGAGTCAGCCATGACGCGGATATTTTTAGGGCTTGTTGATTTGGGAATGTTTCGTGGGGCTTTGCCCCACACCCCACAAGGGACCAAAGGCCCCTTGACCCCGTGTCGGCGGGACGAACACAGGTTTTTCAAACAAACGTCTGCTCCGCTTGAGTGGACCCGAACATGGGGGGGTTTCGTCGCAAGTGTTGCTTCTGTGTGTTTTTACGTTTTCTCTGCGCTGTCTTGGGCAGGGATCTTTTGGTTGTGCTCGCCCATCGGGTCGCTCTCGGCAGAGTCGCGAAACCCGCCCGCCTTGCGTCCCCATGCTTCGTCTGCTCCGATGCTTCCCCCTACACGGGCCGAACGGACGGCATCCACCTCATCCACCTCATCCACCTCATCCACCGCTTCCACCGCTTCCACCACACGAACGGCCCCCACCGCGTCGAACGTCTCCGAAGATCTTCGATGGGCCGAAAGTGCTGTGTTGGATATCCAAGGAGGGGGCGCAAGGCCGGGTGCATTCGCTTTTTCGCTGCAAGGCGGCTTTCCTTGGCAAGCGCTTCAAGCCCAAGTGGGTATGGTGGGTCGCCTGAGCGGGATCTTGCTGTATGAAAGTGCGCTGCTTGCGCGCCACCAGATCAGCGCAGGTTTGGGTCTGCGTTATGTCGATCTTCCCGGCTTTCGGCTTAGTGGGGAGGTGTTTTTGGGGGCGATCGTGCAGACGGGTTCGATCGCTTACAACGCGCCAAGCGGAGAGTTGCGCTTGCGGATGTCTTGGCGATGGGGACGATTTTTCCCCTATCTTTGGGTCGGGAGTCGCCACGCATTGTTGTTTCAAAGCCGCTCGATCGACAGCAGCCAAGGGCCAAGACAAGAGATCAGCGTCTCGCATCGATGGAGTCCGATGGCCTCTTTGGGGGTTGCTTATGCGTGGAGTCCTCGGTGGGCGCTGCGGATCGGCGTGGATTGGGGATGGGTGGATATGCAATCGATCCCGATCCCGGGGGCGCATCTGGCCTTGATCTATGGATTCGGAGGTGCGCGTTGAAACGCTCGTATCTGTCGGGATGGTGGTTGTGTTGGGCGGTTTGGTGTTTTGGATGGTTGGGCGCTTGCGAAAATGTCCCTGTGTACGAAGTCGAACTCTCGGGCGAGATCACCACACCACAAGGCCCGATCACAAAAGGCACCCTCCATGTCCGTGTGTATCATGCCGAAAGCGGCCAAGGTATCCTCGCTCACCCGCTCGGTGGGCCGATCACCACGTGGACGTTTCAAAACAAAGGCTCCTTTACCGAGCGCGTGGGCGTCCCCACCCAACAAGGCCGAGGACTCGTCGTCTACGCTTGGCTCGATCAAGACGAAGACAACACCCTTTGCGCAACAGGAAGATCCTCCGAACCTTCCGGCATCTTCGAACTCAAAGACTTCCCCAAACACCAGATATCCTTCAAACTCCTGCTCTCCGCGCTCTGCGCCGGCCCCGAAGCCCTCTATCCCTAACCCCCAAACACCGGTACCGCTTGCGGGATGGTTTTTGGGGGGTGCCACACCACACCCCGCGAGGGAACGTTGTCCCCTTGACCCCGACTTGGCGGAACGATCAGAGGTTTTTCAAACAAGCGACTCTGCCGCTTGAAGGGCTGCGAACACGGCTTTTTTTGTCAACCGCGTCATACGATATCCAAGAGAAGTGTGCGAAGGGTAGATGTGATCCGCTGTAGACGCCCTATAATTGGGCAGCCACAGGGGGCTGCCCCTACATCGTTCGATCATAGAACAGGTGGATTTCGTATCATTCTTACAAACATTCGAGGATATCCGATGTACCGTTTCCAAGTGTTTGTCTTTTCCTTGGTTGCTTGTCTTGCTTTTTGTACGCGATTGTCCGCTGAATCCGAACCTTCCGCATCTGCACGAGCGGCCTATCTTCGCTGGCAACGGCTGCTCCAACAAGCCGCGAACTCCCCGAGCGGCACACCCACTCCATCCAATGATACCGCCCGAACCATCGCCGTCTCGGAGATGCAAGCTGCATCCGATATCCCTGCACGTTGGTGGCTGGCGATCTTTCGCGACCCGTCCTACCCTTTGCGCCAGATCGCACAACAAACACTCCGTATCTACGGCCTTCGCGCTCTTCCTGCCTTGCAAAGCGCCCTACAAGATCCACATCCTCGCGTCCGCCTCGAAGCAGCCAAGCGGCTCGGAGAGATCGGCCTCCAAGCCCGCGCAGCCATCAGCTCTTTCTCGTTGCACAAAGAGCGCGAACCCGGTGTGCGCGTTGCCATCCTCGAATCCATCGGCAAGATCGCTCCGCAAGATGCCGTTGAGACCCTTGCGCAAGGCTTGGCCGATCCCTATCCACGCGCTCGCCTCGCGGCTGCCGCCTCTTTCGGCAAGATCACGCCGGCCTCTCACGCGCTTCCCCACCTTGAAGCATTGTTGCGAGCCTGTCGCGATCCACACCCCGATACGCGCTTTGCTGCCGCCCAAAGCATCGGACTGTTGCGCCTCTCTCCCTCACAAAGTCTGCCGCACCTGCTCGCTTTGCTTCGCGATCCACAATGGCGTATCCAAGCCCAAGCCATCGAAGCCATCGGTGCGTATGGCTCTTTCGCAACATCCGCGATCCGCCCCCTGCTCGACCGACTCCGCAACAAAACAAGTCCATTGCGCTCCCATGCCGCCCTTGCACTCGCTCAGATCGGCCATCCCGCACGCCAAGCCCTCCCGCTGCTTGTCGAAGAACTCACCCAAGACACCAGCCTCTCCGTCGTGGTCGATCATCTGATCCAGCCGATGATGCGGCCTTTTTTGATCTTCCGCATCGGAAGCCTCGAACAGCCCTTGTTGTTGATGTTCTCCTTCACCCGCGCCGTCGCCACCTACCAACACACCGCTCTCCCACCATTGCGCAAAAGCTTCCAACGCTCCACAACACCGCCCTTGTGGCTGCTGTTTGCTGCGGGTCGCCTTGGCCCCCATGCAGCGGCCCTTTTGCCTTACCTCTTGCGCCTCCCCCACAAATCTCCCCTCGCACACCGTTATCTTCGTCTGTTGGTGATCTCCCGCATCGCCCCCAAAGACCGAAAAACCCGCAGCCTTTTACAGCGCTCTCTGCGTGCCAACGAACCGCCCTTGCGCATGGCCGCTGCGGTTGCCCTCCGATCCATCGGATACACCGACGGCCTCGACACCATCCTCCAAGAAGACACCACCATCCGCAATGCCACCGAACGCACCCTGCGGATGATGCGCGAGCTCCACACCACCCCCTACCTTTGGCGCGATCTCTGAGCCTGTTTCGAAAAGCCTTTTTCTGGATCTATTTCAATCCAAGTTCACGATAAAAGGCATCAAAATTGGGAGCCCGCCCAAGAAAGTTTTGGATCAGCGTGAGGGGTTCGTAGGTGCTTCCGGGTTCGAGGATCCATGTGCGATAGCGGCGTCCCGCGACAGGGTCGAGGTTTCCGGCCTTTTCAAAGACGGTGTACATATCTTGGGCATAGACCTTGGACCAAAGATAGCCGTAATATCCGGCAGCGTAGCCTGTGAGATGGCCAAAGCCTGCTGCGGGTCGGATGTTGGGGATGGACTTGACGGGCATAATCGACTGGATGGTTTGATGCCAAAGCGCCGCAGTATCGACGGGTGCAGGTCGTGTGTGATAAAGCATATCGATGGTGGCAAAGAATAGCTGGCGCGTCCAAAAAAGCCCGCTGATGGCGCGTTTGGAACGGATCATTTGCTCGATGGTGGAATCAGGGAGGGGCCGTCCTGTGTCGACATGCTTCGAGAGTTTCTTGAGGATGGCGGGTTCCCACACCCAGTTTTCGAGCATCTGAGAGGGGGCTTCCACAAAGTCGCGTTTGACGCTGGTCCCTGCGATGCTGTTGTAAGGGGCGCGGGTGAGCGTTTGGTGCATGATGTGGCCGAACTCATGAAAGAATGTTTCGACTTCATCGTGGCTCAACAGAGATTGCTTGCCGGGCAGAGGCTTTTGCCAGTTTCCGACCACGCTCGACACAGGAGTTTGATAGCCACCATCGGGAAGCCGACGCCCGCCCAAAAAGCCAAAGGCCGCAAAGTGCGTGTATTTTCCGGGGCGAGGGAATAGATCAAGATAAAAGTGAGAGACCAACTGACCTTTTTCGTTGTCATAGACGGCGTATAGTCGGACATCAGGATGCCATGCACGAGCAGGTTTGATCTCGGCAAAACGGACGCCGAGCAAGGTTTCGTAGATCGAAAACACCGTCTGGATCACATGATCCATCGGGAAATAACGGCGGATGGCTTCATGATCAACCGAATATCGGATCTTTTTGAGCTGATTTGAATAATACCGCCAATCCCAAGGCTCGATGCGCTGGGCGGTGGGGATATCTTTTTGTTTGAGCGCAAGCAAAAGCGCGAGTTCCGCGTCCATTTTTTTGCGAAGCTGTGGGCGTAGTTGCTCAAGAAAATCGAAGACTTGCTTGGGGGTTTTGGCCATGCGTTCTTCGAGGACGTAATGAGCAAAAGTCTTGTAGCCCAAGAGACGGGCAAAACGCTGACGCAGCGCAAGCATCTGTTCAAGGATCTTGGTGTTGGCTTCGGCTTGGAGATCGAGGCGAGCGATCATGGCGCGTTGACGGGCCGCAGGGACTTGCCCGTTTTGCATCAAGGCGAGGTAATGGGCGGTCACACGCATGGACATCTGATAACGCCCGTCTTTGCCGCGTTTCATCGTCGCAAGCAAAGCATCCGGCATGCCCTTGAGCTCGTCGCGTGTAAAAGCCACTTGGGTCTTGTCTTCGCTGAGATTGGACAGAAAGCGCATACTAAGGCGCGAAAGCTGCGCGTTGATCTGAGCGGCCTGTTTACTTTTTTCGGGAGGTAGAGCCGCGCCGTTTCGCACAAAAGCCCGTAGATGCTTGCGCATCAGCTGTCGATCGGCTTGCGAAAGCAAGGCAGGATGGGCATACAGCGCATCGGCAGCGCGCTTGAGGACTTGGTAGAGATCTGTACGGGCAAAAAGTCGCGATTGAAAAGCGAAGTACTGTTGCAGGCAGCTTTGACAAGCCTTTCGCTGCGCAGCATCGGGCGAAGCAGATTTCAGGAGGTAGATCGGGCCGATGGCGTCTTCCATCTGGGCAAGGGCCTGTTCAAAGACCAGAAACGTGGTGTGAAAACTTTCGGTGGTTTGACGGAGGCCACGCGCAGCGAGGCGTTGCATGGCGTCTTGTGTGCGTGCGAGGGTGCGCTGGCAGAGCTCGGCGATCTGCGCAGGAGCCTGATCGTAGCGCACCGCAGGGTACGGGATCTGGGTGGGGAGAGCCGCAGGAGACTGGGCGATCTGTGCGATAGGATGGGCGGTAGGAGAGATCGTGCGTGGTTTTTCAGGAGAGGCGGTAGGAGAGGTCGTGCGTGGTTTTTCAGGAGAGGCGGTAGGAGAGGTCGTGCGTGGTTTTTCAGGAGAGGCGGTCGGCGTCGTGGGCCGTGTGGTGGGTGGATTCGCCACGACAGCAAGCGGAGAAAGCAACAGGGCTGTAATCAACAAGCCGATACAGCGAGAAAAAGAGCGGGGGTTGTCAAAACGGTGCATCGTCGATCCTCGATAGGGTTAGGGGGGGCAACAAGCGGCCCGAGCATAACCAAGCAAGGGATCGAGAGCAACAGGGGCAGAGCTTTTTTTCACCAAGCCGGCATACAAGTTTTGCCGTCTTGGGTGAGCATCTTGAGAGCGTCTTGTGGGGTTTGGGCCGTAAAATCGGCAAGAACAAGATTGTACGCGCCTTGGTTGCTGGCGACGCAAGCAGCCATGCGCTTTGCGTCGGGTGCAAGGGCAAAACTATCGTAAGAGAGTCCTTGCCCGGGCGGAGGGAGAAGGGGTACAAACTTGCCGTCTTGAAGCGTGACACCGACGATACCTTCGCCGCGAGTATCGGGCTGTCCGTCGTTGTTGGTGTCCCAGCCCGTGGTGGCTTTGAACAAGATCGCCGAGCCATCGACCGCAAAGATCGGCGTGGCGAGGGCGATCTCGATATCTTGGCTGTTGGCGATCAACTCGTCGCCGTTGCCTTGTGGGGGAGCGTTGTAACCAAAAAGGCCGCCGTTTCCGCTGGTACAGACGCTATGGACCGCTGCGAGGCGACCTGATACGGGGTGGATGCCGGTGTAGCCGACGATCTGGCAAGGGGCGGAGGTGGTGTGGATTTGCAGCATACCGCCGTCTGCTGAAACACTCGCGGGGCGGGTCCCTCCGCCGATCTGCCCTTGGTTTGTAAAGAATTGACCAAAGCTGGTCCAGATCATCTTTCCATCGCCCGACCATTGGGGTTGCGTGAGTTGGAAGCGCAGTCCTTCGAGTTGGCATTGGCCGATCGCGGTATTGCAAGCCCGAGGCAACACGCAATCTTTGTTGACGACGCAAGGACCGCCCGTATTGGAGACAGGGATCGGCTGGCTGAGGCGGATCACTTGGTTGCCGTCGACGCTGATCTTCCAGACGCTTGGGATCTTGACGCCTTGGGTGATCTCGTCGGTTTGTGGCTTATAAAACGCCACCATCGCGATCCACTTGCGGTCTGGAGACAGCGCAAGCAAGGGGTTTTCTGCTCCACTACCTTCCAAAGCGGGCAATAGGCGCTCTTGCTTGGTTTGGGTGTCGTAGATATATAGCTTTCCAACGAAACGCTCGCTGTATCGGACAAAAACAAAGCTCGTCGCTGGCAAGGGTATGATCGGCGGGGGATTGTTGTCGGGCTGTGTTTCGGGCTGCTTTTCGGGATTTGTCGTACCATCGGGATTTGTCGTACCATCGGGATTTGTCGTACCATCGGGATTTGTCGTACCATCGGGATTTGTCGTACCATCTGGGTTTGTCGTACCGTCTGGGTTTGTCGTACCATCGGGATTTGTGTTTTCTTGGGGGGCTGCGTCTGCGGTGGTTTCAGCGACGGTCTCATTTGCGGCAGGTGGTGTCCCGCAAGCCGCAAACATCGCCGAGGCAAAGGCGATCAGAGAAACAACCAAAACAGCGCGAGCCATCTTCGACAAGCACAAAGGAAAAGAGAAAAACATCGCAGGTCGTTTTGAATGAGGCGGATTCGTCAACATGACAAAGACTCCTTGGGGTGGAAGAAGTAGAAGCCCGATGCGCAGAGGATGTTGTGATCTTTTGGAGAGGGCCACGCCAACATAGCGCAAACGGTTCGCAAAAAGCAAGGCGGATGGCCGCGACAGCAAAGAACAGGCCACCGCTTCCCCAAACACCCACCGCTCCGATCTCGCAAAGCAAACCACGCCCCCAACAGTCGCCCACACACGCAAGATGTCCAAAAGACAGACAGAGCGGTGCCCAACGATTGGACAGTCGGATGTGGGATGCTCGAACAAAACAACCCGCAACAAGGCATCCTTGTTTCTAACCTATCAGCCCAAAATTGTCCTCGATATATTTCAGCTTGTTATGTATGTTCTTGTAATCTATCGCGTTCCAATCTGCTGGATCTTTCTTAGGATGCGCTCCGCTCCAAGTCACCCCAAAAGCGGTGTGTTCTAGAACACGGCATACAAGGCCCCATCGAGGTCAAATCCCGCCTATTCGTGAACGTCCAAGCGAGAGCTTCGTTTGTGGAAAACACCGATTCGCCTCGCCAAGAAAAGAAATGGCGTTCAGGCTGGGCGATCCGAGGTTTCCACCTTAACCTTGCGCCTATACCCCACAAAACCATCCAACTGCGTCGTACGAAATCCGCTCGTTGTGTGATCGTAAAAATGTAGGGGCAGACAGGTGTGGCTGCCCAAGAATCGGGCGTCTACGAATGATGCTTTGTGTACACATCACCCGGACATCGTATAAGTCCTACGATTATTTCAAAAACAGGCAGGGTTGTTCGTCGGTGGTTCCGTTGTTGTTATCATCTTTTTGGTTATTGCAGATCTCGACGGCTTTGCAAGAGGCGGAAGGTTGGCCGTTTTCGCAAGTATAAGAGCCAAGGATCTTTCCGTTCGGAGAATCCAGCAAGCAAAAGGCATCGACTTTGCCGTCGGGGACGACGTTATCGATCAATCCGTCGCAGTCGTCGTCTTTGCCGTTGCAGATCTCGGTAAAGGCTTCACAAGTTTCTAGGCCGGTGCCTTTGCAGGCGATCTCTCCGCAGAAGCGGCGAAGACCAAAAGAGGTGCCATCGACTTCGACACGTTTTTCGCTGTCTTTGTCGCTGCATCCGATGCGAAGGGAGTAATCGGCCTGTGTTCCGGGGAAGTTGTCGATGAATCCGTCACAGTCATCATCTTTTCGATTGCATCCTGCGATGGATTCGGCGCGTTGGATATCCCATTGGTCTTTGGCGAAGTCTTCGCCCTTTTCGTTGTACTTACACGAAGACCACACCAAGACAGCGTCTCGTTTCTCGCAGCGCTGGTAGATCTTGGAACAGCCTTGGTTTGGTTTTTTGGGGATCACACGCAGCGCACATTCGCGGATTTGATTTTCCACGCAATCTCCGCATGGATGGGAAGAAGAATCCAGCCCTCCTTCGGCGGTGCATCGGGAGTCGCCTTTGTCGTTGGCGGGTGTGGTGTCCGTGATGGGTTCTTTCGAGAAGGCTCCGGCCTTTTGCCGAATACAATTTCTCTCGATAGCCACATCGTCGATCTGGCCGTCGCAATCGCCATCAAGGCCGCTGCATGGGTTATTTGTCGGCAGGCGAAAGCCTTTGCAAGCGCCCCAAACTCCTTTTTGCGCGGTGTTGCTTTCGGGATCGGGCTCGCAGGCTTGGATGCCTTGCATACAAAAGGTATAAGGATTTTTCTCATCCAATGGCGTGGTGCTTGGGGTCGCGTCGTTTCGTGACCCGGGATAACAGTAACGAACGGTCCCGACAGGCCCACAAGGACATTCTTTTGCGGGAGGATCGGGGAGACCGTCGCAATCTTCGTCGGTGCGGGCGCAGCGTTTGAGTTCGTCTTTGATGGCGCGGACGGTATCGAGAGCAACGGGCGTGATGGCTCCTGTACACGGACTCAGCCCTGCGCCGTTTAAGATGGAGCGGCGTTGCCCAAGGCGACAGTTTCCTTTGAGGGGCTCTTTGGGCGGATCGGTTGGGTAGCAGGCATGAAGATCTCGAAAAGGATAAGGCTTTCCCGCGCCATCGAGCAGGACCTGCACACAACGCTTCACAAGACAAGAGTACGGTCCTTTGCGTTGTTCGGCGCGCTCACAACGCGAAGGTTCAAGGCAAAAAACATTTTCTGGATCGACGTTCTCAGGCGTACAACTCGGACTGAAGGGGAGATTCGAGGCTTGTGGATGGTTTGCTTTGGCGTCGATCTCGCAAACACGCGGCTGAGCGGCCAGACAGTGCAGCGTGGAGACGCCAAGAAGTGCAGAGAAAAACAAGAACAGCCGTCCACGAAGTCGTTGATTCGGGTGGTGGGGGCTGTTCTGCGTTGCAAAAGGGTTCGTGTGTGTTTGTTTGGACGGGGTGTTGGTGTGGGCGGGCATGGTCTCGTCGCTTATCCTAGCGTTGCGGTGCGTTTGGCGAGTATTTCGGACAAAGAGATTAGGGCGAAGTGACGGGAGAAAGCAACAGCGTGGGCGCGTTTGGGCCGATGCGACCGAGCGGAAAAGAATCGGTGGGTGCAAGAGTCGACAAGCCGGGCAGAGGCCGCAAGGTTTCGGATCGGGAACTTTGGGAGAGCGCGTGTCCGATGGCGGCAGCGCCGAGGACGACGACTCCCACAGCGGCTGCGATCACACCCACCGTCAAGAGGGTCGAAGCCGTATTGAATTCGTTGTTGTATTGTTCGTCTGTGATCGTCTTTGCGGTTTTGGGATCGGAAAGGATGCCGTTGAGTCGGCCTTGTTCGAGCGGGGCATAGATGATCATGGGGATCGCCGCAGCAAGCACGATCCCACCGACCACATAACCCGCGATCACGAACGGAGGGGTTTGATTCGCGATCACCACATTTTTTTCAAGGATATTGATCTTGTCTGCGCTGACGTTGACGGTTTTTCCGAGGTCGGGCTTGATCTCGACAGATTGGACTTTTTTGTTGTTGGGAGGAAACAACACCTCAACCGTATAGAGTCCCGGGCGTACGGACTCGCTGAACTGTCCAAGAGCTTGGCGGCTGTACTCAACGCCTGTGACAGTGATACGGGCCTCTTCGTTGCCTGTCAAAACAGCAAGTGGAGCCGCTTTGATCTTGCGCAAAAGCTGATCGGCGAGATTGCGGTTGCTTTCGCAGCGCCCCGAAGCTTTGCACGTACCCGAGCGAAAAGACTCCATCAAGAGATCGGCTGCACGGTTTTGAAGGGCTGCTTTGGAGGCTTGATGGGCCGGTTGTTCGGCGGCTTTGGCATAACAGATGGCCCCGTTTCGCAGATAGCGATCTTCGAGCAAGTCGCGGAAGTCGTCGCGTTTGCGGGTGCGCAACGTCCCAAGGAGTTTTTTATAACAATCACCCGCTTGAAGGAAATCGCTCGATTTGTAGTGTTTTTGACAAGCCGCTTCTTCGCCTTGTGCGTGTGCAGAAAAAGGCCCGCACAACCAACACAGCCACAACACCAGCACAAGATAAGCCCGAAACATCGGCAAAAAGCGAACGAACAACGTAGGTAAAACCATCAACAAATCGGAGCGACGCAGTAGCCCAAAAAAGCCGTGTTCGCGCTGTTTCAAGCAAGAGAGTCGTCTGTGTAAAAAACGATGATCTCTTTGCCGATACGGGGTCAAGAGGGCTTCGCCCTCTCGTGGGGTGTTGGGCAATGCCCCGCAAAACCTTCCAACTGCGTCACTCCCAAAGAAAGAAGAAAAAGTAGTGTTGGCAAACGAACGGTAATCCATGATGCGATCCGTCAGAGATGTGAGGGTTGGCTGCCGTGTGAGTGATGATGGCGACAAGAGATGCGGCGTATAGAGGGAAGTGTAGAGCACAGAAGAAAAAACGCAAGAGGCGTTGGATGCGAGAGATGGACTCGAAAAAGGCGCTAGGCGTGAGGGATTTGATAGAAGCGAGCGGCATTTTGAAAGAAGAGTGCGTGTAAAGTCTCGGCAGGGAGGTTCATCGCGAGGAGGTGGCGGATCTCGCGATCCCATGCGTAGGGGATATTGGGAAAATCGGTGCCGTAAAGGAGGCGATCAGGCCGTCGATTCAACATCGAAATAGGCGGAGCGACAGGGAAGTAATCGGCGAGAACCATCGTCGTATCGAGCCACAGGTGATCGAATCGTTCGAGTAGATCGGCGTACCCATCGAACTCGTCCACGCCAAGATGTGGGACGCAAAGCTGAAGTGTCGGATAATCGAGAAGAACACGCTCGATACGGCTGACATGGCAAAGAAGATGTGGATCACACGGATACGCGGGACTTTTGGGTTCTCGGCCCGCGTGCATAATCAACGGTTGGTTGTGTTTAACACACGTTTCATAAATCACGTGCATCTCGGGTGCATCGGGAGAAAAGCACTGCACATGGCAATGCAGCTTCACCCCGCGCAACCCCAGCGCAAAGGCTTCTTCAAGGATCAGACTTGCGTTCGGTTCGCCCGGCAACACCGTTGCAACGCAAGTCAAGCGAGGTTCCTGTTGGCAAAGGCTCGCCATATATTGATTCATCCACGCCGCAAGGCCGGGCTTATGGGCATAATGGAGCGCAACGAGATGATGCACCCCCCGCGACAACAAAAACTCGATGACTTGGGGGCTATGAAGCGGATAGCGGATCGGCCAACCGTGACGCCCAAACCACCGCCATAGCGCCTCAAAGATCCGATCAGGAAACAAGTGGACGTGCGCATCGATCACAGGCGGCAGATCGGAGGGTAGCGCACGACCTTCGGGATCTTCAAGGCCGAGCATTGGATGTGTCAACAGGTCACGAGCAGAAGACGCCATACAGCGCACACAAGCCGCGATATCCCGATGCCCTAGTCCGCTCGCTTCCTCGGCCTCCAAAAAGGCTTGGATGATGTCGTTGAGGTCTTTCGTTGCAGGAAGCCGCTTTGGAGAAGGCAACAGAAGCGGCGTGGAAGGTTCGATCAATGGGGTCAATTGAGCGTGCATCATCAAAAAAACTCTTCGAATTGGATAGAATAGAACCTATACAAAATCTGCCCATTCGTTCGAGACCCCCGTGTATCGGGACATCGAGCAGCGAACGGATACGCTCACACAACAACAGATGTTTGCCTTTTTACGTACAAACGTGTTGTCTTTCCGACAGCACAGACGAAGTGTCCAAGTGTTCGCCACAGGGGGCTGCCCAGAAACAGGACCGCAACAGCAAACCGTACCGACAACATGGCTGCTTGAAACAGCGAGTACACGGGTTTTTTTGCCGACGGCGTTGGCTTGGTTGAAGTGCTTTGCTTATTTTGGGGTGACGCGACGGTGGTTTTTGCTGCGGATGAGGGTCTTTGTTGCGAGTTTTCCGCGTTGAAATCGTGCGACGCCCTCAAAATGAATGGTGCTTGTGGCGATGTTATCGAGAAAAGGCGAGCGCCCGTCGACAGCGCCGCTACCTTTGCTGCTGAGGATGATCTGACCTTTGACTTGTTCGTAGCGTGGGAAAGCGATCAACGGAATCAGCAGATCCATCTGCAACGTTGCGCGCAAAGGCGCAGAGTCGGCCTGTATCGCCAGCAATTTGCCTTCTGCACGAATGCCCTTGATGTCGATGGTTTGGCGGGGAAAGGGTACTTGCTGCAACAAAGCATCTGTGGGGATCTTCCAGATCCCTCCGATGGGAAGGGGCATTTGCGGAAAAAGCCGACGCTGCGAACGCCGCGAAAGACTGCGACGGACGTAGTTGCGATCCCGAGCCGAAAGAGGCCGTTGATCTTGCGTTGCGATGGTGACATCACGGCCTCGCACTCCTTTGAGGATCAGCGTGCGCCCGACCAATCCGCAACTCCAAGGAAGCGCACGTTGGCGGTTGCCTCGCACGATCAAGTAATGCGCTGCACAACGACGATACACCCGCATCCGTTCGCTGATCCGACCTTCTTGGACAGCAAGGACTTTTTCTTCGTAGACGGCCTCGTTTTGCATTTGACGCCGCTGGATCACCTTTCCTTCGGCGGTACTCGTGATCATGCTTTGGTCCTCTTTCACACGCACGACGTAGGCGTCGCCCTTGCGGGGTTGATAGTGATAGAGGCGATAGTTTGTGGCCGAAAATGCGGCGGTTGAGGCAGGTCGGGAAGCAGGAGGCTCCGCCCACGCCACCGCAACAGAACAAAAAACAATCGGGAACAAGAAAAGCGATCTCGTCATAAAAAACCATCAATGATTTGGGGTGGATGACTGGCGCATCAAAGATGCGGCGGCGTCAACGTACGCGCAGATCTTGCGCTGCGTCAAGGGTGCGAGTGATGCTGTGGACTCGTTGCCTTGATCTAGGACAACCGCACAGGCTTGCTATCTTCGCGAAGTGGGTTAGGTTCTTTGTACTGTCTGATGACTGAAAAAGAAGAAAAAAGGAGCGCACGATGAAAACGTTGTTACCCAAAATCCTCATCCTGATCGGGATTTTAATTCTTGTGTTGTTGGGTCGTTCGTGTATGGTGGGTTATTTCCCGGGTCGCTCAGAAGTCAAACCGCCCGAGACGCAAACCACCGCAGGCAAAACAGCAGAAGAAGCGCCCACAGTACTGCCGCGCCCTCTGTTGCACTTGACCCAGATCAGCATCGAAGAAGTCGAGATCTTGATCAACGCGGATCCCGAGTACCGCAAAAAATTAAAAGAAGAACTTACCGCTTTCTTCGGTCAAGTCGGTGTTTTGGAGCTCAAAACCACCGAAGAAAAAATGAAAGATCAATCCGTTGTCATCGTGTTGCGCGTCGAAGTTCAGCAAGAAGGCAAGGTCTTGAAAACGCCCCAGATCGAAAAAAAGACCGATGGAGCGCTTGAAGCCGCCATCCGACTGCGTGATGTGATGACCAAGTTCCGCGCAAGCACCGTCCCCAAGACCTACGTCGAGGCCCGCATCACCTATCGCGCCAAGATATTGCCCCCGACGCATCAAAAACCCGCGAACACAGGCACTTACCAAGTAGCTCCCTGAACCTCGCTTCGACAGATAAACCTTAGACGATATCCGAGTGATGTATCCACAAAGGAGAGTACGTAGACGCCCGATTGTTGGGCAGCCACACCTGTCTGCCCCGACCTCTTTACGATAACGCTACGGGCGGATTTCGTGTGGCTCCTTCGCGTTTAAACACCAGACTTCAACAAATATGCAAGGCACTTCGCCCAAAGCATCCAATACATTGGAGATTTGAAAGTGAAAACATGGATTCCAAGACTCTTGATCTTCGTTGGCGCGGTGGGCCTCGCCTTGGCAGGCCGTGCTTGTATGGTCGGCTACTTCCCAGAAGGCCCCCAAAACCAAACCCCACAGATCACGCCCCAAGCAGGCAAAACGGCGGAAGAAGCGCCCACAGAACTGCCGCGTCCTTTGTTACATCTGAGCCAGATCAGCATCGAAGAAGTCGAGATATTGATCAACGCAGATCCCGAATACCGCAAGAAATTAAAAGAAGAACTCACCGCTTTCTTCGGTCAAATCGGCGTTTTGGAGCTCAAAACTACCGAAGAAAAAATGAAAGATCAACCCGTCGCCATCGTGTTGCGCGTCGAAGTCCAACAAGAAGGCAAAGTCCTCAAACTCCCACAGATCGAGAAAAAGACCGACGGAGCGCTTGAAGCCGCCATCCGACTGCGCGACACCACCCTGAAGTTTCGCGCAAGCACCGTCCCCAAAACCTACGTCGAAGCCCGCGTCACCTACCGCGCCAAGATCATCTCTCCCCTCCTGCAAAAACCCACCCGCACAGGTGGCTTCCAAGTGGTCCCCCTGAAATAATCTTCCGCCATCTTCCGCCATCTTCCGCCATCTTCCGCCATCTTCCGCCATCTTCCGCCATCTTCCGCCATCTTCCGCTATCTTCCGCTATCTTCCGCCATCTTCCGCCATCTTCCGCCATCTTCCGCCATCTTCCGCCATCTTCCGCCATCTTCCGCTATCTTCCGCTATCTTCTGTCGGTGGTGAACTTTTCTTTTGAGAACATCGTTGCACGAACAGATCGATTGTGTTAGAGAATGCAGCCTTGTCGCGCCCGTGGACGGGGATCGATGGGTGCATGAGGCGACGAAAAAGACCGAAGGAGAAGAGCATGAGCCACCACGAAGCCGCCGAAAGCGATGTTTCACATTTTATTCGGGATATCATCCGAGAAGATCTCGCCACAGGAAAACACACGCGCATCGCGACGCGTTTTCCGCCAGAACCCAACGGCTATCTGCACATCGGTCACGCCAAGTCGATCTGCTTAAACTTTGGGATGGCGCTCGAATTTGGTGGGACTTGCAACTTGCGGATGGATGACACCAATCCAACCAAAGAAAATGTCGAATACGTCGAATCGATCCAACGTGATGTGCGTTGGTTGGGCTTTGATTGGGGAGATCGTCTATTTTTTGCTTCGGATTATTTCGGTAAGCTGTACAACTACGCCGAAGATCTGATCCGTATGGGCAAGGCTTATGTTTGCAGTTTGAGCGCAGAAGAGATCCGAGAGTATCGCGGAACCCTGACAGAGCCGGGAAAAAACAGCCCTTATCGCGACCGCTCTGTCGAAGAAAACTTGGATCTGTTTCGTCGGATGCGTGCGGGAGAATTTGAAGACGGTTCGATGGTATTGCGGGCCAAGATCGATATGGCTTCTTCCAACATCACGATGCGCGATCCGACGCTTTATCGCATCCGTCGCGCCCACCACCACCGCACAGGGGATGCGTGGTGTATGTATCCGATGTATGACTTTGCGCACGGTTTGTCCGATGCGTTGGAGGGGATCACGCATTCGCTTTGCACGCTGGAGTTTGAAAACAACCGCCCGCTCTATGATTGGTTTGTGAGCCAAGTCGAGGTTCCTTCTCGCCCACGCCAAATCGAATTTGCACGACTGGAGCTAACGTACACGGTGATGAGCAAGCGCAAGCTGTTGCGTTTGGTCGAAGAAGGCTTGGTCTCGGGATGGGATGATCCGCGTATGCCGACGATCGCAGGGATGCGTCGACGTGGCTTTACGCCCGCTTCGCTGCGCAACTTTAGCGAACGCATCGGTGTCGCCAAGCGCAACAGCACCGTCGATGTCGCGATGCTTGAACACGCTTTGCGCGAAGACTTGAACGCCACAACTCCCCGTGTGATGGCTGTTTTGGATCCGATCCGTGTGGTGATCGAAAACTACCCCGAAGGTCAATTCGAAGAACTGGAGGCCCCGTATCACCCCGAAGATCCCGCGATGGGTTCGCGCAAAGTCCCCTTTTCCCGAGAACTCTATATCGAGCGTGAAGACTTCATGGAAGACCCACCAAAGAAGTTTTTCCGCCTCGCACCCGGGCGCGAAGTCCGCTTGCGTTATGCCTACTACATCACCTGCAAAGAAGTGGTCAAAGATGCAGAGGGCCGAATCATCGAGCTGATCTGCACCTATGATCCCGCCTCACGCGGTGGAACAGCGGACGGTCGAAAAGTCAAGGCCACCTTGCATTGGGTTTCTGCGCCTCACGCCATCCCCGCAGAAGTTCGCCTGTACGACCGCCTCTTTACAGTTCCTGATCCCGAAGGCGACAAAGACAAAGATTTCACCGCCTTCTTGAATCCCGAATCCTTGAAGACCATCGTCGGCTACGTTGAACCCGCCCTGTCCAACGCTGCCCCCGAATATCGCGTCCAGTTCGAACGGATCGGCTATTTTGTGGCAGACCAACTCGACACGCGCCCGAACAAACCTGTCTTTAACCGCATCATCGGTTTGCGCGATACGTGGGCCAAAGTCGCCTCCAAAGAAGAATAGCCCGCCCTGCCCCATCGATCCTCTTTCCATCTACATCGAAAAAAGCCTAAACTACCGAACCCATCAAGCGAGTTTGCTTTTCGTTCAAGGTGGGGGGTTGCCAACAGGCCGACGTTCGGCGATATCCTTGAACCCGTCCATCGAGAGAAAAAACAGCATCCACGACCATACATCGTACTCAAACAAAGAACATTTGGGAGGCTTTTCTGATGAAGTTGCAAGTCTATAAGCAAGGAAAGCTGGTGTCTTTTCAAGGAACCAACACACTCGTTGTCAAAAGCTCCAAAGGCTTTGGTTGGGGTTGCGCGGGGTGGGTCGCCGCTTGGTTTGTGCCCAGTTTTCTTCAATTCCCTCCTTGGTTGGGAGGGCTTTTTTTCGTTGGGTTGGTCTTTTTTGCGGTTCGACATCTCATCTCTACAGGCAACCAAGCCTCGCTGCCGATCGTCGAGCACTTGGAACTCGACACCACCGAGCATTTGTTGAGCATCGAAGCGGCAGTCGGCGAAGACAAACAAGTCTGGGATCTGCCGACGTCTTCTCTTCGCAACGTCCAAATACGCACCTTGGGCTTGGCCACAGGACTGTATGTGGAGTTGTCGCCAAGCCTCGATCTTGCGTTCGAGATGACTCTTGGGTTTGAAGATTTTGCGGGCATCGAGCCGCTTTCCGTGTACTGCCACATCCAAGGGATCCGAGAGACCTCCGATCTCGAACACTTCGCCAGTTCGTTGAGCGCGATGCTCGGTTTGAAGATCTTGTTGCTGATGGAGCGTGGGCAAAAAGAAGCCCGATTCTTTATGGCCAAAGAATATCCCGGAGATCTCGATCCCCTCGAACGGCTCGATAGCATCGAATATCCAAAATGGATCACCGATCGCCTCCTCGGCCTCGAAGAAACCCCCTCCTCGATCCAAGAAAACGCCGAATCCGAAGAAGCTTCTTTCTTTGAATCCATCGACGAAAAAGAACAGAAAGAACTCCTTTCCGAAACCAAAACCAGAAAACCTCGCAGACTCAGCCCCGCCCAAGACTCGACCCTGCCCTTCCCCGCTCCTCTTGTCCAAGCCGCACCACCTGCGGCCCCCACCCTCTCTTACCAACTCCCACCCAAACAAACACCGCCCAGTCCCACAGCCGACACGCCACACCACCTACAAACATCGCCGCCTTCGCCACAAACATCACAATCTTCGCCACAAACATCGCAGTCTTCGCCACAAACACCGCACCCTCGCGCCAAACAGTCAAAGCCTACGACCCAAGCAGCACAGCCTTCGACCAAGCCAGCACGAACTTTGAGCAGACCAGCGCAACCTTCGGCCCTTCCGCAGTCACCCTCAATGGCTCCGCAAGAAGAAGCCTTCCGCCCACCCGCTCCACAGGCATCTCCGATGGCTCCGCAAGAAGAAGCCTTCCATCCGTCTTCGCCACCCGCTGAGACGTTCTCCCCCACCGCTGCATACGACACTTCGATCAAGGAGTTGCCTTGGTTGACAGGCGAAAGCAAAGGTCATTGGCCCGAATGGTCGAGTTTTTCATCGTCTCAACAATCCAAACCTGCCCTCTCTTGGCCCACATGGGAAAGTCAAGATCCGAAATAGCCGAAACCACGACCTCCATCCAAAACAAAGGCCACAAGCTACAACGAAATCCACAAGCTACAACGAGATCCGCAAGTGATACGAAATCTGCCCGTAGTGTGCGCCAACATAGGTGCAGCCCCCCATAGTGCCTTCCTCCCCCTCGCGGCAGCAGCGAGGCTTTGCGAGCGTCGCAGGGGGCTGGGGGGTGAGGGTGATACGACAAGACCCCCCTGTCAGATTCCCCCGCTGGATGGGCTTTACAGAGGATGTGTCCGAGTGTTAGCCCCCCCTTTCTGCCCAAGAACAGGGCGTCTACAGCAGATCTCATCCTCCCTTCGTGTATACTTCTCTCGGATATCGCATCGCAACGAAGCCCACATGCCAAAACAAAAGCAACAAGCCGCGTTGCCTTTAACGAAGTTGCTCCGCTTTCGGATAAGACTCTCCGAGAAAGTCTGCGATCTGACAAGCCAAAGAGAAAGCCACCAACGGACGTTGCGCGATGGGAACGAGATAATGGACACGGATCTGGATGCGCCCTGTGCGCGGGACCAAGACCACTTGGTGATGCGAACGAGGGTCTTCGTACACCAACAGCCACGTCTCACGGGTTTGATCCACAAACCCCGCGTGCAGCAAGCAACGACCGATCCACGAGCAGCTTTCTTCGGACTCACGGGGATGTTCGGGGACACAGCGCCACAATAAAAACTGCACGCAGCTTGGGTCGCGTTGGATCTGCATGGTGAGTACACAACCTCGATATCTCGTCGGGCACCATGTACAAAAAACCCGTGATTGCGGTATTTCAAGCGACAAAGTCGTTGGCAACGCTACTTTCGGATGCGCTCGACGGCGACTTCGCAGTAGTCGTCGCCTTTGGAGACACAATGCGTTTCTTGGAAGCGCCATTGTGGGTCGCTGTGGAAAAGCGAGCGATAAAAGGCTTGATCAAACGTTGGTTTTTCGCGCCAAGGAACGCGGTGTGCGAGTTGGACGGCTGCGAGTGTGCCGCCTTGGTGGAGATAGCAACGGCCCGAAGAAGCGAGGCCATGGCGTGTGACGTGGTAGGTGCTTTCGTAGGTTCCGGGGGTGCGGAGGACAAAGTGTTTGTCTGGCGCAAAGTCTTGGATGGTCCATTGACCAAACCCAAGAGCTCGACCGATCGCACAGCAGCCGATCAAGATCTCCAACGGATCACCTGTCGGCGCACCGACCAAGCCCTCCCATTCGGGTGAACGCAAGATCCCGCCAAAGGTATTGAAGCCGCATTGATGGCCCGCTTCGACAAGAAGCCCCTGCATCACATCAAAGGATTGGGGAGCGGTGCGTTCGATGTTGTAGAGTGCGTTGTAAGAGATCCCGTTGTAATAAGACGCCAGATGAAGGGTCACGAAAACACCGAAACCTTGGACCAATCCGCGTTCGTCGCTGTTGATGGTACCAAGAAAGCTCCGTAGCCCCGTTGTGATGGCGCGGATCTGCTCTTCGTGCTTTCCCGAAAAGCTATCCCCGAGAAGACGCTGCGTTTCGCGCTTTCCGACAGGCCGAGACGGAGGCATCGGTTGTTTGGCCCCTTCGATCTGAAAGCGGCATTGCGGCGCGCCAAGGCTGACGCATGTTTCTTCCGCAACATCCAGCGTTCCCATCGGCAGATCAAAGGCGATCTCAGTTGCAGCCACCGCGCACCCCGCCGCAACCGCATCCGCCGTATGGCGACGACGGACTTTTTCGCCATATTTTTCTTTCCACGTATAACCGTAATGGAGAAAGTCGCCCGTCGCTAAACCGCCCTGCGCTTGGGTATGCAAGCGAAGGTTTCCGTGCCCCATCGCGGCAAAGATCAGTTCAGCGACTTTGAGTTTTTCGGCGGGCGTATCTGCCCCTGAGCGCGGGACAAGTTGAGCGAGATAATGGTAAAAAGCCTCGTGGGCTGTGCGCGTGCGAAGTGCCATCCCTTCGCGTGTGCCAAGCGCGTCGTCGATGGTTTGATCGAGCCACAAGTTGTAATGGTGGCAGTGATAGACAACAGGCGTGTCGGCAAAAAAAGCGAACGCATGTTCGGGGAGAACAGAGAAGAGTTCTTCTTTCTTAATTTGTACGGTCATGAGCTTACCTTTGTCAGTCCAGTCTGGGCATCGTGTAAGATTAAACGTTGAGTTGATCAATACCGAGGATGTCACAGACCGCTTCTTCGACCTTGGCAAGCGCCTGTGGGCTGAGCGAAGCGGGAGCTTCGAGATGTTCCATGGGGATGCCTGTGCGCAAAGCAAGACGCATCATCGAGGCATGTGGATCGGGGGCATAACGCTGTAAGAATTCGAGGATGCGTGCGGCCCGAGGGCTTTGCTCTGCCTCGCCGTCTACACTCGTTTCTTGGAAGCCTTCGAGTTGAAGTTGAAGTGTTTCGCCGATGCGCCGCCCAAACAGACGCGCCATCCCGATCGGAAGGCTGGACTCAAAAGCAAAAACAAGCAAGAAATCTTCGCGTAGTTCGCGCAAAAGCAACAGGCGATCGCTGGATTCAACGGTGATCTGGAGTTCCGAAGACCACGACCCCATCAGACGGAGCGCATCACGGTGGTTGCGCACAAGCTCGCCAAACATCGCGGCAAGTTCTTCGGAGGCTTCTTGGAGGACAGGAAGGACATAAGAATCAAAGAGCAAGCAGTCAGGCATCGTGATCACAAAAAGGCCTTGGAGCGCGGGGACGCCTTCGGCTGCTGCGGGAAGATTGAGGATCTGCATCCGTACACTCTCCTTGTTAAGCGAAACGGGCGATGGTGTCTTGCAAAGCACCGAGAAAAGGGCAAAGCGTGATATCTTCGATGGGATCGGGCCGAACAACGCCAAGAGTCATCGGCCCAAGCGGTGTAGTCAACCAAAACAGGCTCAGCGCAAAGTTCGGATCAATTTGTAAGCACAGCGAACGCACCGCGAGATGTGCTTGATGTTGTATCGGAAAAGCGGCTGCGATCGATCGGATCTGTGCGTAAAGCATCGGAGCCCAAAGCAACGCTTCTTCGGGGGCATCGGCTTGTGCCAAAGGGAGTCCTTGTTCGTCGCACAAAAAGGCCATACAAGCCCCTGTGGAAGGCAGCAACCACTCGACAAAACGCAAGAGAGCCTTCGGCAGATCTTCACTTTCAAGGAATATCGGAGCGTTGCGCTGCGGTGCGGGAGGAGGCATCCAAAGCGGTGCGATCGGAGCAAGTGGCAAACGCCGAGACACAAAGATATCGTCCTCAACTTGGAGGTTCCAGCGGATCTCGTCAGGTTCGATCGCTTCGAGATCTTCGGCTAGATCGCTGAGATAGCCAACAGGTTGGAGCGGTTTGGGTTGTAAGGCGTCAAGGGAGGCAGGTTGCACAACAGCATGGTGCGGTTGATAGGGGGGTGGGGTCTGCTTGATCTGGCGAAACGGCGCATAATGCGAAGCGATCGATTGCGCACGTTCGAGGGCTTCTTGTTGTTTGTGTTGTTGTATCTTGCTTGAGGAAACAGCCGAAACAGCGCGGGATGGGGTTTGTGTAGAGAGAGAAACCAAGGAAGCTGCTTGACTGTCGGAAGGCAAGGCAAACGAGAGATCTTCTTGCGAATCAAACGATTCAGCAGAAACGACCGAAGCGGGCGGAGAATCGGGGAAGCGAGAAGAAAAAGGCGGTGCATAAGACAACACAGGAGGGGCCTGTGTTGTGCGTGTGCGCGTGGGGGGGTCGGCCTCTTGGAGCAGTTCTTCTTGTACGGGGAGTTGATACAAAGCCTGTTGTGGTCGAGGAGGCGGGACGATCTGCTCAAAAAGAGCGTCAAGGCGGCTTTGTTCGATCCAGAGGAGTTGAGATTTGATCATCGCGAGATCTCCGACACAAGAGCGTTTCAATCCACCAAAGGCATACGCTCGCCGTCATAAGCGTGTTCCAACAGCGAAAGGCGTTCTTCGAGTTCGATGGCGAGTTGCTCAAAAAGCAAAGCAAGCGGCTGAAAGCCCGAGGGCATCAAGCCAAGCGGCGATCCGACCGCGCTGGCTTCGAGAAAAGCCTGATCGCGTGGGATCAGCGTACGAAACAGAGATTGCGCGGGGAAGCGCTGACGGATCTCATACAGCGCCGCCGAAGAGATCGCGCTTTCAGCTTGCCACATTGTGACGATCAATCCGGTCAATGCGAGAGGATAATTTTCGGAGCGCAGCCATTGGATCTGTTCGAGCAGTTGAGGAAAACAACGCAACGCGAGCGGTTCCGCTTGGAGCGGGGCGACCACATGAGAGCTTACCCGCAACGCAGCGAGAGTCAGTTCGTTTAATCCGGCGGGTGTGTCGAGCAAACAGAGATCATACTCGTCGCGAGCTTGTTCGAGGACTTGTAGCAGCGCTTGTTGTTGGACGATCACACTACGCCAAAGCGCGGAGTTTTGCCTTGGCAACATCCCGACAGGCAACAGATGCAAACCCGCTTGGCGCGTGACGATACGTGCTCGATCAAGCGGATGGTTGTGCAAGGTCATGCCCACCAACCCCGAAGCGCGCTGGAGCTTGGCAGAAAGCGACGCCCCCAACGAGCCTTGGGCATCCATTTCGATCAACAAAGTACGCCATCCTCGGCGTGCGAACGAAAAGGCGAGATTGAGGGCAAGAGTCGTTTTGCCATCACCACCTTTTGGACTTGCTACAGCCAACGCTCTCAAATTTTCCTTCCTCTTCTGCTTGGCGAATGAAAGACCAACCAAAGATCACAAAACAGTGGTCAATCGGACTTAATCGGTAGGGATGCGTTTTCGCAGCCGTTCGACGTTGTAGAGGGTGCGTGGATCGTCTGGGCGCAGGAGCAAACATTCTTGGAAGAGCTGTAAGGCTTCTTTGTATTGACGCCGCAGGTAGGTCGTCATCGCTTGTCGGAACATCTCTTCAAAGACGTCTTCTTCGGCGGCTTGAGAAGGTGGTGTTGCAAGGGGTCCACGAAGCTCAGTGGCTTGGCCGATCGAAGGATGGCTTTCGGAGGTCGAGTTTTGCGCGACGGGAGGTTCGTGGACTTGGATCTGTACGCTGGAGGAATAGGCTTCGAGGCTGGCGGGGGTAAAGTTTTCTTGGATGGAAGAAGAAGCAGGAGAGGAGATGGCGGGAGCGGAATCACGGGAAGTGGAGCCTTGGAGATGATGGAGCGTTTGATCCAAGATCGCCGAGAGTGTTGCTTGGGAGATATCCTGTTGTTCGTTTCCTCCGATGATATCGAGGATCTCGTTGATCATGGAGGCGGGATCTTCTTGCGTGGTTTCGCGTTCGTCACCGTTGAAAAAAGCGAGGCTCGCACGAAGTTCTGCCGTTAATCGCTCAGCCGCTTGAGAGATGGTCTGATCAGAGATCAGCATCTTCTCAGGTTTTTTTTCGGAAGATAGAGCAAAAGGAGGGGGAGGCGGGGGAGGCGGCGCAGGAATGAACGGAGAGGACGAAGCAGGGTCAGATTCAGCGACAGAAAGGATCGGAAACTGGCCTGTGAGGGCTTCCGAAGCAAACGTATCGTCTCTGGAGTCACTCACAGGCGGAGGCGGGAGTTTTCCTTTTTCGGACTCGTTTGAAGGAGGGAGATCCTTGCGCAAAGCCGAATCAAGGGCACGAACGAGGGCTTCGAGCTTTTTTTGGTTTTCGTCTGAGAGAGGCTGTACTGTTTGGGCAGCGGCGAGTTTTGATTGAGAACGGCTTGCACGCCACGAAGCCGAAGATGGCGCACTTTCAAGAACAGGGGTGAGTCGTTGTTGAGAGTCGTGACGTGAAGGGGCCGCAGCAAGGCGTTGTTGGGAGTCGTGACGTGAAGGGGCCGCAGCAAGGCGTTGTTGGGAGTCGTGACGTGAAGGGGCCGCAGCAAGGCGTTGTTGGGAGTCGTGACGTGAAGACGAAGGAACAGCGATACCCCGAGAAGCAGAAGAAGCAGGACGAGCCAAAGGATTTGCTGCGCGAGAAAGCGGCGATGTCGGGAGATTGTTTTTGGCGCTAGAAGGTTTGGCTTGGTGAGCAAGAGCCATCGCCAACGCACGCGCAAGCATCTCGTCGGCCTCTTCGGGGGAGGGCATCGTTGCAGCAGAGTTCGTCGGAGTGGTAGAGTTCGTCGTTGCAGCAGAGGGCATCGGTGCGGAAAAGGGCGTCGGTGCGGCAGAGGGCGTCGGTGCGGCAGAGGGCGTCGGTGCAGCAGGCGATGCAGGTGTAGGGAGTGAACTCGCGCTGTTTTCTGCGAGTGGATCTCGGGCAGCGGTGGGAAGAATGGCCGTTCGAGGCGAAGAAAGCGGCTCCGACAGAGGAACGAGAGGTTCAGGAGAAGGCACAGAGAGGACGTCGCGAGAAAAGGGGGGTTGTGTTGTAGGGCGAGAGGTCAAAGAGGGCGAAGGCTGGGTCACGGTCTGCAAGATGGAGGAAGAGGAAGAGAGAGGCGGCTGAGTAGGCGGTCTATAGGGGGATTCAGCGAGTGAGGATTCGGGTGATTGAGTAGACGAGGCGTCAGAAAATGGCTTAGGTGCGAAAGAAGGGCGAAGCTCGGCCTCGGAAAATGCGGGAGGAAGTTCGGAGAGAGGGGATATGTGCGTTTTTTTGGGCTGCAAAGCCTGCATGGATGGGAGTTCGGACGGAGCAAGACGAGTGGGTCCGATCACCGTGGCCCCTTCTTCGTCGAGAGGCGAGACACTCGCCAGCCACTCCGCAGCGGAACGAGAAAGATGAGAAGGAGCCTTATGTGGGCTCAAAAAGTCGCTGACTTGGCCTCCTTCGGGGGTATCATCGTACTCCATCGGGAGTTCGAGTTCAGAGGCTTGCCAAGAAGCCCCCACTTCACGGAGTCCCTTGGTTCGGACGTCTTCAAGGGGCATTACAGGTGGAGGCGTACGCGGGTGAGGATAAGGTGAACGCGGCGCTCCGCCTCGGTAATCGAGAGGCGGTCGCCGAGCGGGTTCTTCTTCCTGCCAAGGGGGCGAGGACAACGGCTCCTGCCAACGCTCCTCGCTGAGGGGAGGCTTGGGCGGCAACGCATCGATGTGTGCAGAAGAACCAAGCTGCTGAAAATAGGCGCGTGCGTGGGGGTTTTCAGGATCGAGTTGAATCACCATCCCCCAGTAATAGAGGGCCTTTTGTTGCTCTCCTCGGCTTGCAAAGAAGCGTGCTTGGTGGATGTAAGCATCGATTTGGAGTTCTCGCGTTGATCGGCTCAAGACTGATACCCGCTAACAGCGTTGTGTGGCGACATGCGCGTTTGTGTTGTGACGACCGAAGTTGTGTAGCCCATCGAAGTATCGCGGCCAATGTCTCGGGGCATCCTACCCTGTCTTGCGCGGGCTTGCAAGCCTTCACAATTCCCTTACCGAAGGGCAAAACAAGCCGAACGACGCTGGCAGATCTACCCGCTCGATCTCAGAATGCGGTTCCATTTTTGAAAGGACGGCAGAAGAAAACAAGGAAAGAAAGCCTCACAACCAACGCGCAAGAGCCTGTCGCAGGCGCTCTTCGGCTTGTTGATCGATGGGTTCCCCGTGTGCCATGATCACCCGCGAAAACGCCCAGCCAAAGAGCTCTTTGCAGCTTTTCCCAAACGCTGCTTTGTCTTTGATCTGCATGGAAAACAAAGGACTCACCTTAAAGCGCTTGTAGGTTCCGAGCAAACGAAACATCAGATGACCCATCCATCCGTGGATCTCTTGGAGATGAAACACCAGATCGGTGGTGATCAACGATTCGGTCTTTGGATGATAAAACACCGTTTCATGGAATTGCGGCATCCCACCCATACACAGATGCTCGATCTGATCTCCCCAAGGGGTCTGCAAAGCGTTGTCCCACACACGATCGATGCGCAAGTCTGGGCGTTTTTTGGCGAGTCCTTGGGGCGCAAAGACGAGGGCTTGAGGATAGCGTTTTTGGGCGGTTCCCAAAAACAAGTGATGAAAAAGATTGGGCGAAACAAGGTACTTGACTTCGCCGATCGCGGCCAGTTCGGCAGCAAGCGCATCATCGATCTCGACGGGAGAATGGAGCCACAGTCCGCCGTCCGACAAGCGCAGCACAGTCATCCGCATCGGCAAGAACAGGCCGGGCATCATACGGATCTCACTTTCCACAAACCACAAACCGGGTATCCATGAACGCAAACGCTTCATTTTCGGGGCTTCCTTTGTACAAAGGGCAACAATTCCATGCGCAAACAAGCGCAGGGATCGAGATATTCGGTCAATCCAAAAAAAGTGCAGGGGCTGTTTGAAGCAAGATCAAGGCATGACGGGCATGAGCGGCATCTGCGATCAGATCGATCACATAACGCCGACTTTGTGGATTCAGGTCTTTCATCCGCAAAAGCCGTTCTTTTTGAAAGAAGCCCAAGCGGTCAAGGATCAACACGCTGATGCAAAGCAGTTGCAAGGCTTGACGGATATCGCGCTTGTTCGAGGGCGTCAGCGGGATCTGCTTTCGGTGGTAGGCTTCCACGACCGTTTTGAGCCAATGTGAGGTAAAGCGGATCTGTTGCATCAAGATCAAAAAGCGCTGGCCGAGGTTTTGTTTGGATACCTCAAACAGACGCTGATACAACACGCTTTCACCACGCAATCGATAAAACATCAGTTCGATCTGGGCCTCTGTAAAACGCTGTAGCTTTTTGCTTTTGCGCAACAAAGGATGATCGAGCCAAGCAAGCGCAGCCCGCATCAAATAAAATCCACCGTAGATCTCTTTGTAAATAAACTGATTGCGTAGCTTGGTTTTGGGGATCTCTTTGGCCCCTTGGGTATGGAGGGTTCGCAAGAAAAGAGTCTGTTTGTCAAGGTACAAAAAAAGCCGCCACATCGTACGAAAGAGGTTGACTTGTTGCTCTTGGGCATTGTGCCAGTGCCACAAGTTTTCGGGAGTATGGCGGCGCATCGCGATCAACAGCCAAGACAGATGCGCCAACGCGGCTCCTTCGGCTTGGTGCGGAAACTGATACAACGCGCTGTTGAAGATATCGCGCAGCGTGATCGATTGACCTTGAAACGGAAACTTCCGATCCAACGGGACATTCAGTTGCGTGATCATCTGCAAAAACAGGTGGGGGTGGGCTTCGACGTACTGGCTTTTCGGGCCTTTCGGAAAACCGAGCAAGCTCAGCTTTCCCACCTGCTTGTGTTGCAGGTTCTGACTCACCAAAACATCCAACACAAGGCGATTGTCTGCAAGGCGCGCATCCGGTCCGAGCGCAAGCAGCGCATGGGCCAACAACCACGGATGATTGGGGTCCAACGCAAAGTCTTGAACATGAATGCCGAGAAGTTGGCTGACTTGCAAAACAAGGCGCTGTATCGCCATGTTGCGCTGTTGGATGCGCACAGGGTCGGGGCTTTTGGAGGGTAATGTCGCCGCAGGTACAAGCAACACAGGGCGAGAACTGGGCGGCGCTGCATCGGCCCATACAGGATACATCAAACACAATCCAAGCCACCCACAACGGTACCGACCAAACCAACCAAACAACATGGGTCTCTCCAACTTCTTGAGTACGCGGGCGTCTCGAAAAAAGCGCACACACCGCAGCGATGTAATCATGCGCAAGCAGGCGTGAACGCGACAACTTGCGCGCAGAGGTTACGCATGAAAGCCATCTTCCGCAAGCATCCTCGTTTGGCAAACCGAACCGTACCTACGCACCCTCGTCCTTTGCCCAACACAAGACGCCTCTCACCAAGAACAACGCATTGTGTGGGCGTTGATCCATCTTTCCAAAACTCCGAACTGTTGGCCCGAAAGAAATAGGCTCTTGTGCGCGATGCAGCCCTACTTGGGCAAAGAGGCCAACGTATGGGAGGCAGCTCTCGCTCTGCTCGCCGAAACCAACGAAGCACCGCAAAAAGATCACGTTGCCGAGATCCTGCACCACAACCCGGTCGATCCGACCCAAGCATGGGTCTGTTTTGCGCTGTGGTTTGTAAGGCCCCAAAGCGCCGAAGCTTCGTGGTTTGTGGCCCTGCTTTTCCACAAAGACGCCGCGATCCAACGCCAAGCCGTAGATATCTTTTCCACTCATCCAAGGCACCTGTGGTTGCCTGTCCTCGAACAATGGATCATCTGGGCGCGTCACCACAGCGAAAAAAAAGCCCTTCACGATCGGACGATAACCTCCGTTGTGCCGCTCAATGCGCAACAAAACGAGGCGTTCAAGCACGATCCGCCTACGTTGCTCCCGCCTACATCCTTCGATTTTTCCGTCGCAACGATCCGACGCGTTGCACGGATCTTGCGCAGGATGCGCGTGCAATGCTCCCTGCTTGATATCCCCCTTCAACGCGCTCAAGACGAGATGGACCAAGCCCTCTTTTCCGACTGATCCGCAACGAATACAGCATTTTTTTATTTCATCCTCTTGTCATTTCCTTGCAGCGTAGGCCATACATCAAGAATTTGCTTGGTTGCCGAAGCATGGAGAGAGAGGTAAGGATGCTGTTTTCCCGTCGATCTTGGTTGCCCGTATTGCTATGGCTAGGGCCTGTGTTTGTCTTTGCGGGCGGACTCAAGGTGTGGAAGTTGCTGCGTGTGGATGATGCTGCTCATCTGTTGGTTCTTTTTGAAGGCTTGCGTTGGGATATCGTCTTCTTTCTTTTGCTTTCGCTGACTTTTCTTGTGTTGCTCGAAGAGATGGCTCGTTGGCGCGGCTACCTGCTGTTCTTGTTGGCCGTCTTGTCGCAGTGTTTGATGCTGCTTGCGGGTACAGAACACGGCTTCTTTATGATCACAGGCACTCCGGGGGATTGGTTCTTGTTGCAGTACGGGATGCGCAGTCTGGCCGATCCTGCAACCGTTCAAGTCTTTATCAACCAAGCCAAAGGGCCGCGTATCCTCTTGTTGCTCTTGCCACCGATGTTTCTGTTCTTGCCGATATGGTGGATGCGGCGACCCAAGATCGCAGCGTGGTTACACGCAACGGTTCACAAAGACACGCAACATCCAAGTTGGTTCTTTTGTCTGAGCCTCACTATCGGCCTTGCTTGTGCGACGTTGCCCGAACAACAGTTGCGCGGTGATCTTCAAACGCTCTCTCAAAATCTCTACGTCCGCATCGTTGGGGGGATGTTTGAGTATCTGTTCCAAGAAGAACCTGACATCGACCCTGTGGGTTCAAAAAGCCCGCTGTTCCAAGGCGAGCGCTTGCGCCTCTTTCCCACCGCCCGCACCCAAAAGAAAAATGTCGTCTTTGTCCTTCTCGAATCCCAACGCGCCCGCTCCCTCACCCCCTACAGATCCCTCGTTCCAAGGCATCCCTACGAACCCAAGCTCGAAACCACCCCTTTCCTCGCTTCCATCGCCAAAGAAAGCTGGCTCGCAGAACATCTTTCCGCCATCGTCCCCCACACCTCCAAAGCTCTTGTCCCGATCTTGTGCGGAATCTACCCAAAAATAAACGTCGATATCGATGAAGGAGAACGCAACGGCATCCCCTCACGCTGTCTCCCTACCCTTTTGAAACAAGTCGGCTATCGTAGCGCTTTTTTCCAATCTGCAACCAACCTTTTTGAAAATCGCGCACAGATGGTCGCCAATATGGGCTTTGATATCTTGCGCGGCCACGAAGATCTCGACGAACGCGGCTTTGCCAAAACCAACTACTTTGGTTATGAAGATCGCATCATGCTTCAACCCAGCCTTCGTTGGATCGACCAAAACCGCCAGCGCCCTTTTCTGATGACCTATCTGCTGTTGGTTTCACACCACACTTACACGACTCCCCCCCGATTTCGTAAAAAACACTATACGAATAGCCGCGATCCTGAACTAAACGATTATTATAATTCACTTTTTTATGTCGATGAATTCTTGCGCGATTTATTCGATGGATTCAAAAAGCGCGGTATGCTCAAAGATACGGTCTTTGTTTTTGTGGGCGATCACGGCGAAGCCTTCGGCGAGCATGGCCGCCGTCAACACGACAACATCCTGTGGGAAGAGGGGATCCGCATCCCTGCGTGGATCTACGCGCCAAGCCTGATCACACGGCCCAAACAGATCCAAGGGCGCCGAAGTCAGATCGACCTTGTGCCGACTGTACTGGACTTGCTTGGGCTAGAAGTTCGCGACGGAAAGCTGCCCGGGTTTAGTCTCGCCAAGCCCGTCGAGGCATCACGTCCGATCTTCCACAGTTGTTGGTATGAGCATCAGTGTATGGCCTTGCGCGAGGGGGATTACAAATACATCTACCACTACAAGCATCGGCCTTGGGAGGTGTACGATATCTCCAAAGATCCGCTCGAACAAAGAAATCTGTTTTTTCAAAAAGGCTTTGATCGCAATCCTTTAGAAGAGATCGAGAAACGCCTCTTGCGTTGGAAAGCCGAAGTCAACCGCATCTACCAAAAAGCCGACAAAGCACGCATCGTTCGTGTTGTTTCGCCGACCATGCCGCGTTTTCAAAAAGCCGTGGGCGTGGCCTTTGGCGATTATGCTCGTATCGTCGGGTATTCGTTGGCTTCCCCCACCGTCAAAGCAGGGGAAACCCTTCGCATCACTTACATATTTGAAGCATTACGCCCCATCCCCGCAAAGTGGAACCTGTTTTTTCACATCGAAACCACACGACCTTTCCACTTTATCAACGGCGATCACAACCCCGCTGGCGGCGTCCTTACGCCGAATCGCTGGAAGCCGGGGACTTACATCCTCGACGAGCAAGAGATCCACGTCCCCGCCGATCAAGCGGTAGGTTCCGCCGTCAACGTCTTCCTCGGGATGTGGTCCGAACAAGACGGGCGCCTTGGCTACCGAGATCTCGGGCGCTACCGCACGGATAGCAAAAAGCGCCTGTTGTTGGTTTCCGTACCTGTGGTGCGCTAATCTTTCGCTGACGTCGATCAAGGTATCGCCGACATCTCCGAGATTTCCAGCCGCGTGGACATCGCTCTAGAATCTTAGCTGACGTTGATCAAGGTATACCCGACATTTCCGGGGTTTCCAGCCGCGTTGATATCGCTCCAGAAGCGACGGAAGGTCTCGGGTGGCATGGTCTGACAGCCTGCGCTGCCTGTGTTGCTGCTGCCGCCTGCGTGGAACAACATACTCTGTCCAGCGCTTGCATAAGCATTGTCGTTGAACAGGCCGTCTTGATTGGTGTCGCGTTCTGCGTTGGTAGAACGAGTGGGGCGCAGGACGTTGCCAAGCGTCGAGGAATAATCTTTGGTGTACTCATAATAACCTGCGGGCAGGCGGCCTTGGTCAAGGCGGCCATCACCGTTGACATCCACGCCCATACGTCCGCGATATTGGGCGCTTGGCTCGGTGTTAGAATCGTACTCTTTGACATGCTTACGACCACTCGAATCGGTCCACATCATGTAGGTCTTGTCGTCGTAGCGGCCTTTTCCGTTGTTGATATCGGCGTCGGTTTGACGACGCAACGAGATGATGTTGCGCTTGTTTGGCGAAGAGTTGATCTTGCCGCCGTTGGCCTCAGCCAATGCCTTGAGATAGTCGTAGCGTTGGGACTCGTTGCTCATCCCCATCAGATCGCGGATCGCGGTGTTTTTGTTGACTTCGGGGTTTGGTTGGTTCGGGTCGGTCGGCTGCGTTGGGTTTGTCGGCGTGGGGTTGCTGTTTTGGATCGAAGCATTGCGGTTGCTCGCGAGGTTATTGATATTCAGCCCAAGGCTCTCCGTGAAACGTGATGCGCCATCCCATGTACCATCCGAATTTTTGTAAGCAGCGTTGATCATATCTTGGTTGGTTTTGACATCAGGATGTTGCGCAAGGAAGTTTCCAAGAGGCGTTGTCGGCTGTGTCGGCTGTGTCGGCTGTGTCGGCTGTGTCGGCTGTGTCGTATTGCGCGGGAGAGTTGCGTTGCGATGGCTTGCGAGATCGTTGAGATTCAAGCCCAGACCTTGGGTGAAACGCGATGCGCCGTCCCATGAACCGTCCGAATTTTTGTAAGCGGCGTTGATCATATCTTGGTTGGTTTTCACGTCGGGATGTTGTGCAAGAAAGCCATCCAAGGGAGACTGCGGGGTTGGCTGCGTGGGAGTCGTCGGCTGTGTGGGTTGTGTGGGAGCCGTCGGCTGTGTGGGTTGTGTATTTTGAGGCGCACTTTTGGCGAGTTGTTCCTGAGCGATAGGAAGAAGTGTATCCCAACGCAAGAGTCCTTCTTTACGAGAAGCAGGAACATTGATGATGCGACCTCCCGGCCCGACGCTGGTTCCACCGGGATGGAGGGGGTGAGGATTGGAATCGGAGGGGTTCAACATCCATCCCGATCCGCGTTCATTGGCAGCACGCCCTGCTCCCGGGCCTGCGATATAAGAAAGCGCGGTTCCGGCGATCTCGCCTTGGTTCATCTTGCCGTCGACTTGGATGCCTGCGTAGCGAGCGTTGCGCTTGAGATGTTCGGCGGCGATCACGGCGCTTTGGAGGGTGGAGCGTTCGGAGCCTGTGCCGCGTTCCCACGTTCCGAGGCCATGTTTGGCGAGTTGCTCGTTGCCCCATTGGTCCGAAACATAGCGCGGATCGAGGCCAAAGCCTGATTCTGGTCCGTGTGTGGAGGCGCGATACGTCCCAAACTGCGACTCATTCCCGTGAAGGGCTGCGACCATCTCCGCAGGAACGCCCGTCAGTTCGGAGGCTTTGCGATAAGCATCTGCATGTTTGGGGATCTGCGTTTCGGCAAGTTTTCCAAGAGAAGAGGCTTTTGCGCGGCGAAGTGCTTCGGCATTGGTATGAAAGGTCAGTTCGCTTTTGATGCCCTGTGCGCCTCCAGTCGCCAGATTGAGCTTTTGCTCAAGAGCCGAAAAGGTGGTTGGTCCCATCTTTCCCGTCTGTTCGATGTTGTTGGCGGCTTGGAAGTTTTTGAGCGCGGTTTCGGTGGTCGGACCGAATTGGCCGTTGGCTTCGACACCAAAGCCAGCTTTGGTCAAAGCGCGTTGCATATCGTACACAGCGGCACCTGCATCGCCTTGTTCAAGAACTTTTCCATGACCAACGGTGTGGCGCAAAGCTTCTGCATTCGGACGTTCCGCAGCTTCTGCTTGTTTAAGGGCTTGCAGCGTGGTGGGTCCCAATTGTCCTGTCTGTTGGACGTTGTGTTGTTTTTGAAAGGCTTGTAGTTCGCGTTCCGTACCGGGGCCGAATTTGCCGTCCACTTTAGCGCTGTAACCCAATTGGCTCAGGCGATCTTGGAGCTGCTCCACAGGTTTGCCGCCTTGGCCGCGTTGCATCACCGCACCATTGAGGACATCTCCTAGGCTTGGGGCTGGTGCGTAACCATCAGGAACGCCCGCTGCTGTCGCCAGATTCGTTGGGATCGCGTTTGTGTTGTTGGTTGAATCGGGTGGGACGGCTCCCGTGTTTTCTGCGCTGATCGTCGTACGTGGGATGCTGCGCGGGCTGCTGTTGGCGGCTGTACTGGCCGGAGCTGCGGCGAGATCGGGACTTGCGACTTCTCGCGTCAGGGTGGGGCGTGGAGCGGCTTCTGTACCCCGTTGCAGTGCGGCGCTGGCGTCTGCAAGCGATTCGGTGGTCGCGGGGGCTGCGGGCGCTGCGCTGCTTGGGGCGGTTGTGGCCGTCGGGGCAGCGCTGCTGGAAGTCGCCGCAGGAGTGGGCGTTGTGGCCTTGGAAGCGGCTGGCTTCTCTTGGGGCGGTTGGATCGGGGTGTTGCGGTTTTGATCGATCTTCATCCTGAATACTCCTGTTGTCCGTAAGGCGGCGAGTCCTCTCGCCTGAATCATGGGCCTTCTTCATTGATTGTTTTCGTCACTGCGTTCAAAAATGTTTCTTTGCTTTTCAAGGGCTTATTTGTGTTCCTATCCAAAAACAAGGAGATGCCTTTGCAAAATTGAACACGTTCTATTTCTGCTCGCCCGCATTCTGCGTTCGTGCGTGATCGTTTGTGGCGATCATGTGTCGACTCGGCCTCGGTTTTGCCATCCTTTTTGTTTCCGTCCCCCCATCCACTTGTCACCCTTGCGTCAAACTTGGCCTCTATGTTTCGCGCCGAAAAAAGAGAGCATCCTGAAGTCCTTTGATTTTGGATGGTTTTTCGCGTGTTGTGCAAGCCATGTGCGGCGATCCTTGATCATGGAGCAAGCAAAAAGCTTTGCGACATAAACCAAAAGGAGCAAGCAAGATGAAAGCATTTTCTGGTATGAGATGGCTGTCTTTTGTGAGTATCTTGTGTTTTTTGTACGGAACTACTTTGACTGGATGTCCGGCAACGACGAACACGGAAAAGACCAGCGAACCGACAGGCGATGGGGGCAATCATCCCGACGGTTCAGGCGGGCGCACGGTCAACGAAAACTGCAACGGAAAGATCTGCACCCTTGAGGGCAAATACACCAACGATATCGAACTGAAAGCCGATACAGAATACCTCATCAAAGGCGGCGTCTTTATCGGCCAAGACAGCAAAGATCCGAGCGGCGAGATCAAGGCCACCCTCAAGATCGAAGCAGGGACCAAGATCTATGCGGATACTGCAACCAAAACCTTTTTGACCGTCGTGCGCGGTTCCAAGATCCTCGCCGAAGGAACGAAAGAAAAGCCGATCATCTTCACTTCAGCCGCCGAAAAAGGCAAACGCGCCCCCGGTGACTGGGGCGGGATCATCCTCAACGGCAAGGCCAAACTCAACGCCGGAAAAGAAGCCGAAGGAGAAGGCGGCACAGGCTTTTATGGCGGCGAAGACGATGCCGACAACAGCGGCACTTTGCGCTATGTTCGCATCGAATACGGCGGAAAACAGATCACAGGAACCAACGAACTCAATGGCCTCGCGCTCCAAGGCGTCGGCAGCGCAACCACCCTCGAATATATCCAGATCCACATGACAAAAGATGACTGTATCGAATTCTTCGGTGGTACGGTCAACTTCAAGTACATCCTCTGTACAGGAACGCAAGACGATGGATTAGACTGGACGCAAGGATGGCGTGGAAAAGGTCAGTTTTTTGTCAGCCAGTTTTACAAAAACGCCGGAAATCACGGCATCGAAGCCGATAACCTCGAAGACGACAACACCGCAACACCACGTTCCAAACCGATACTCTCGAATCTGACGTTTATCGGCCACCCTGAATCCGCCGAAGAAGGCTCTGGGATGCTGTTGCGTCGCGGAACAGGGGCCAATATCTCGAATGCGGTCGTGGTGGGATGGAAAACCTCTTGCTTTACACTAGACAGCCCAGAAACGTTCAAAAATGCGTGGAACAACGGAAAGTTAAGCGGCGATCTCACTGTCACAAACTCTTACTTTTCTTGCGCAAAACTCGTCAGCGAACCCAAGCCCGACAAAGTCCCCTCCCCCGAATTCAAAGTCGAAGAATTTCTCAAAGCCCTCAACAGCGACAACAAAACAGACGATCCGATGCTGACGTATGATCCCGCCCAAGACAAAGCACCGGGTTGGCTGCCCAAAGAAGGCTCGCCTGTACTTTCCGGAGCCAAGATCCCAAGCGATGGCTTTTTCAAACAAGTCTCCTTTGTGGGAGGCGTCGGTCGCGGCGCAGACGATTGGACCCAAGGCTGGACCACCCACGAAGAAAACTAAACACCACGAAAAAGGCGCCCACAAGCGCCTTTTGTCGTTTTGCAGCAGAGCACAAAAACAAATGATACAGCTTCGTCGATGGGTGTGTGGCAGTGTGTGGCTCTATGGATTGTTCTATTTTTTCCTGCGATCTCAAGCTTTTGCAGAAAGCTCTTTGGCGGTCGAATTGGCTCGACTTCGCGGTGAAGTGGAAGCCTTGGCAAGCCAAATCGAAGAAAAAAAAGAACATGTGCGCAATCAATTGCGCTCTTTGTCGATGCAACGAAGCGCGCTGGCACTCTCGCTTGACAAAGAGCGTTTGCGCTTGCGTGCGTTGATGCGACAAATCTCGACACAACGGGCGCGGGTGGCCTCTTCGAAAAAAGAAAGCGAAGAACTTGTATCGGTCGCCAAACAAGCCGCCGCTCTTCTTCAAGCACAGATCGCTCGCTCTTTGCCTTTTCGTCTAAAAGAACGTACAGAAGTGATCGAACAAATCCAAAAACAACTTCAGCTCAAGCTGATCACTTCGCACCAAGCACTCGCTCGACTTTGGCAGGCCGCAGAAGATGAACTGCGGCTTGGCAAAGAAAACGGCCTTTACAACCAGACGATCACGCTTGAGGGAAAGGCTCGTCTTGTTCAAGTGGCACGGTTGGGCATGATCTTGTTGTTCTTTAAGACACGCGACGGACGCTATGGAGCCGCCCAGCAAAAAGGGCAGACGTGGGTCTTTGAAACCTTCCGCTCTCCAGAACAAAACAAACAGGTCGAGGCGCTGTTTGATGGCCTCAAAAAGCAGATCCGATCGGGCTTTTGGACGATCCCAGACATCTTGCCGCGTTGAGGCAAGGGCGCAAATAGAGAGGAAAGATCGAGATGCGGCGTAGTGCCTTGGTGTGGTGTGGTTGGATGGGATGGTGTCTTGTGTTCGTCTTTTCCCAGAAAGCCTACGCAGAAGATGCCTTAACAGAAGCATACAAAAAAGAGTTTGCTTTTTTACAAGCGCAGAAAACATCTCTTCAAAAACGACTGTTTCAATTAGAAAAAACCTCCGAACAACGTCTCCGCCAAACCAAGGCACGCATCCTCCAAGCCCAAGGGCAACTGTTGCACGCTCAAGAACAAGTCGGAAAACTCCAGCAAGCCTTGCAGATGGCCGAGCAATCGGCTCAAAAAGTCGACGAACAAAAAGAGCAACGCGACAAGATCACAGAGCGCGGCTTGTTGGCTCTACGCGAGGGCGGGCTTGCGATCGACGAAGACGCCCAAAAGCAGAAAACACAAGAAGCCCTCTGGATCGAGATCTTCCGCCGTGTGTCCTTGCTGCTTGATCGACAAGGGCAAATACGCAAAGAAAAAAGCCGATTTTTCTTACGCGATGGAACCCAAGACACAGGGGATCTGATCCACCTCGGCCAGATCGCCAGTTTCGCCATCAGCCCACGCTTTCAGGGCGCGCTGGCTCCCGCAGGCGGAGGCCAACTCAAAGTCTGGCCTCAAGATGCCGCCACCACCGCGCAAGCTCTGTTTAAAAATTTGCAAACCAAAGACATCAGTCTTTTTCTTTATGAGAATCGAGAAAAAGAAGCCCAGTGGAAAGAGCAACAAACTCTCTATGCGTGGCTCGATAGTGGCGGCAGCATCGCGTGGGTGATCGTTTGGTTGGGGGCTGCGGGTGCGCTTTTGTTGTTGTTGCGCCTGTTGATCTTGGGGTGGGCCACGATCCACATCCCCTCTTTGCTGTACAAAGTCGAAGAACGTGTCTTACGCGGCGAAATCAAAGAAGCTTTAGAGATCGTGCGACGTTATCGCGGTCCTGTCGCAAGAGGATTGGAAACGACGCTGGTACACTTGGACAAACCACGCAGCCAAGTCGAAGAACAATTCGACGAGTGTATGTTGCGCGAAGCCCCGAAGATCGAGCGATTTGGAACAGCGCTTGGCGTCACAGCAGCGGTGGCCCCGCTGCTTGGGCTTTTGGGAACTGTGACCGGGATGATCGCCACTTTCAACGTCTTAACAGAACAAGGCGCAGGTGATCCCAAAGCCCTCGCAGGCGGCATCTCCGAAGCCTTGATCACAACAGAACTGGGCTTGCTCGTGGCGATCCCAGCTTTGTTGCTGGGCACCTTATTGTCGGGCTATGCTTCCCGTCTGCTCGGCCAGATGGAATGGGCCAGCCTCCATCTCCTTAACGCTATCCAAAATCAAGCCGCTTCTTTTCCTGAAACAACGATCGACCGAGAAGACTCCATCGATATAACAACAAGCCAAGAATCTTCTTTTGATCTGCCTTCCAAAGCCAAATCTTATTCGCCAGATGCCTATGCTTCTTCTTGATAAAAACCTGATGCAAAATCCGCAGACTGTGTGATCGGCATCTGTAGGGGCAGCCCCCCGTGGCTGCCCAAGAATAGGACATCGGTAGCGATATGCAAAATCCACAGGCTGTGTGATCGGCATCTGTAGGGGCAGCCCCCCGTGGCTGCCCAAGAATAGGACATCGATAGAAGATCTTGTCGACGTGAGTATCACACATTTCTCGGAAATCGTATTAATCTTAAAAAGAAAAGACCGAGAGCATGAATCTGACAGCCTTTTTTCATTCTACCCAAGCCTACCTCCACCAAGGGGGGCTTGTGATGTGGCCGTTGGCGGCGGGTGCTTTTTTGCTTTGGTATGCGCTGGGCTATCGCTTTTTGACTTTACGACGTGGGACATGGCGCTCTTTGGAGAGCTTGATCAAACAAGCCTTGCAACAGCCTACTCGCCCAACGCATGGTGTGATCGATACGGCTGTATGGAAAAGCGTACAGATCAAGAGAACATTTTCGCAAACATCGCTTCGTCAAAAACTGGATGAAGAGATGGAACCTTTTTTACGCGAAATCGAACGTTTTGGACTATTGATTCAAGTCATCGTCGTTGTCGCTCCGTTGGCGGGGCTGTTGGGAACGGTGACGGGCATGATCGAAACCTTCGATGCACTCGGCGAGATGTCGCTTCACAGCCAGTCTGGAGGCATCGCGGGCGGCATCTCTCAAGCGCTGTTGACGACACAAATGGGCCTTTCTGTCGCGATCCCGGGGCTGATCATCGGCCAGTTGTTGCGGCAAAAACAGATCAGCTTATCCAACGAGATCGAACGCCTCAAAGAGCTTTTGTGCGCGTGGCCTCTCTCACTTCCACCGCTGCCCTACGGATCGCAGCCGTTCCACGCAGCAGCTTCATCGATCCATACGCAAGATCTCACACAATTACCTTTTCAACGTGAAGAAGCCTCTACTACAAAACGAAAAAAAAATCGACGCTCAAGCACTTCTCCTGCCATCGATATCTCTCCGCTGATTGATATGGTGTTTATTTTGCTGATCTTTTTTATGGTCTCCACCACGTTTGTCAAAGACATGCAGATCGCGCTCAGCCGCCCCGCCCAAAACAGCGCAAGCACGGCATCCATCAAAGCCATCCGCGTGCTCCTTGACGCAAAAGGCGGGATATCGATGGAAGGAAACACAGTCCAAGCATGGATGCTACAAAGTCGCCTACGTGCCTTGCGCAAAGAACAAGCCGATCGCCCTGTCTTGGTGATCACCCATCGACTTGTACGCACCGAGCGCTTGATCGAGATCGTCGATCAATGTCGCCTTGCGGGTGTCAAAGACGTCGGCGTCTCCAAAGCCGAAGAAGCAGGTTAAACAAAGATGCGTCGAAGGCGTACAACAGGAGAGATACAGATCGACATCTCTCCGCTCATTGATATGGTGTTTATTTTGCTGATCTTTTTTATGGTCTCCACCACGTTTGTCAAAGATATCAAAGTCGAGTTAGAACGCCCCAACGCTGCGAGCGCAGCACGTGCTTCGACCAAGGCTTTGCGCGTCCACATCGATCGCGGCGGTGCCGTTTACGTCGACGGAGCCACGATCTCTTTGTCGGCGATGGATGGGCGTGTGCGTCAGCTTTTGCAAGAAGACAAAGCTCGCCCGGTCTTGATTATGGCTGATCGGCTTGTGCATGCAGAAAAACTCTTGGACGTGGTGGACAAGTGTCGCCTTGCTGGAGCAAGAGATATCGGCATCGCTACGCAAGTGACAGAACCTTAACCTCTACGCTTTGAGGAGGCGATGCGATGCGCCGTTCTCTCTTTCCTTTTTTTCGACAGATCGGAGCGTTGGCCGCGATGTGTTTGGGCGGCTTTTCGATCTTGGGCCTGATGGTGGCGATGAACGTGGACCAAGCTCCCAAAAAGACGGCCTCTTCCCAAAAAGCGCAACACTTCGATCTTCAGCCTCCCCGCCGTCGCCCTCCGAAACGCAGCACGCCTCGAACCCGCCCACGCCCCCGCCCTGCCACACCAACGCCACGCGCACCCATGCCTCAACTCGCCGCTCATCTCTCAGGATTCAGCTTTGGGATCCCCGGCCTTACCCACACAGGCATCGAAGAGGCATCAAACCGTCTACTCGGCCAAACCACCGACGCCTCCAAGCTTGTGATGACAGAAGATGCCGTCGATACGCCGCCACAAGCAATCCACCGCGTCGCAGCCGCATATCCCCCACGCGCACGCGCACGCAATCTCACAGGCCACGTCAGACTCCGTCTCTTGATCGATGCTCACGGAAACGTTCAAGAAGCCGAAGTGATCGAGGCCCAACCCACAGGCGTCTTTGAACAATCCGCCCTCACCGCCATCCGCCAATGGCGGTTCTCTCCCGCGCTCTACAAAGGAAAAGCTGTTCAACTGCGCGCCACCCAAACCATTCAATTCACCTTGGAATAAAAACCGTGTATTCTCCCTATTTCAACGACATACAAATAAGACTCAAGCCGTCAGAAGGTGTTTGTGGGGTTCCACCCCACACCCCGCAAGGGAGCACCGCTCCCTTGACCCCTTATCGGCGAAACGACCAGAAGTTTTTCAAACGAACATCTCTGACGCTTGAAACACCGCGAATGTGTCCTTCCTTTTTCAACCACGTCACTCCTGCGCAAAGTAAAGCGAGATGCTTTTTAGGAGCGCCACTTCGGTATGGAGTCTTGCTGTGCTTGTTCTTTCAGATCACAAGCCTCCACCAAAAAGCTCATGCCAAAACTCCCTCAAAAAACCAAGTCGACCGCCTTGCACTCGCCGCATTGTTGATCAAAGATGGACACTTTGACCGTGCGGATGCCGTTTTGTCTGAAATCGACTTACGCCAAAAAAATGTTTCTCTTGCACGTTATTATAGCCTTCGAGGAGCCATCGGCTTACATACAAAAGCTTATGTCAAAGCAGCCCTTTACCTTAGAAAAGCCGTCGAGCAAAAGGGCGTCGATCCGATGGTGTGGCTGTTTTTGGCGCAAGCCCGTTTTCAATTGGGACGTTATGCCAAAGCCCTTGAGGCGCTGCAACACGCTCCCCCTCAAGCCTTCAACCTCGGGGGGACTTTGCTGTTGCAAGCGCAATCTCTGTGGAAACTCAAGCGCTTTCATGCAGCGTATCAAGCCATCGAACAAGGCTCGAAGCGTTTTTCCAAAGAAGATGGATTCCTTCGATTAAAAGTATTGTGGTTATTAGAAAAAAACCTGATTGAACAAGCCCACGTTCTCGGATGGCATTATCTACAGGCTCCGAGGCGAAGTGCGGAGGATCATCTGGGATTGGCCGAAGCCATGCGGCGACGTAAACAACCGTCGTATGCGGCCTTGTGGCTTGAACAAGCCCTCCTTCGCTTTCCGAGTCATCCACAAATCTTGATGCTCTTAGCACGTTGCTACCTCGAAAACAGAAAAACCCTGACCGCAGCGATCTTTTTGGAACGTGCCGCCCAAAAAGACCGCAAGCTACTCGTCGAGGCAGCAGAGTTGTATCGGCGTGCAGGGCAGCCTTGGAAAGCGTTGTATCTCAATGCGCAAGTGGCCGATCAAAAGGCCAAGATCAAACAACGACTGGGGTTGCTAATCGAGATGAAGCGGTATGAAGAGGCCGCTGTGATGGGGTCTCGGTTGTCGCGCCTCGATCTGCTTGAAGATCAGCGCGTGCTTTATGCCCTCGGTTTTGCGGCTTTTCAGATCGGGCGCTACAAAACAGCGCATTCTTGGCTCGCGCAGATCACCGACCCATCGCTCTTTCAACGCTCCATCGCTTTGCGCAAAACCATGCAAAGCTGCCTCAAAGAACAAGAAGCTTGGTGGTGCCCATGAAGCTGCGGTTTGACGGACGCGACCGAACGAAGCAACGGTTCCAAAAAGCAAGAAGCTTGGGGGTATCCATCCTGCCCTCCCATCCCAACAACCACGATGACATAGAAGACAAAAAAACCCCCGTGTTCGCAAAGATTCAAGCGGCACCGCTGTTGTTTTGCAAAGCACCTGTTCGCCCCGCCGATACGGGGTCAAGGGAGCCGCGCTCCCTTGCAGGGCGTGGGGCAGCGCCCCATAGCACAAATTTCACAACCTCATTCTTACAACAAAAAACAAAAAACATACATGACAACACACACTTCTTACAAAGATTTTAGAGAAAAGCAATGTATGACATCAAAAGCCTCGCGATACCTCGATGGGTGTGGTTTGAGTGGAAAATTCTCTGGATTTCGCTTGGCCTTGCCTTTTGTACTCCGCTCAACGCCTACGCAAAAGCCTCGCAAGAAACGGGCGTCTTGCGGGGAATCGTCTTTGAAAAAGAGACAGGGCGGCCCTTACCCGAAGTGTGGGTCGGCATCCAAGGCTTCTCCGCCCAACAGACAGATCGAGACGGTGCTTATTGGTTTCGTCTGCCTACGGGTCATCATCGCCTTCGCCTTTGGGGAAAGGGGATCGCACAACGCATTACAAAGCCGATTCCTGTTCTCAAAAAAGAAGTGACTGAAGCTCTTTTAACGATTTTTCTGAAAACAAAAGAAACAAATACCTCGATTGAAACTGCGATTCGTCACTACCGAACTCATCAAAAAAGCCTTTCGACTGAATTGACGATCTCTGTAATCGGGCGAGTGCAAACAGCAAAAACCAACCAGCCGATCGCCAAGGCGCAGATCTTTGTCAAAGGGCAGACAGAGGAAGCCGAAAGCCTTGTGGATGGGACGTTTACACTGCGCTTGCCGCTTGGCGAACATCTGCTCACGGTGATCCATCCGTCCTATTCGACGACACGCAAACAAGTCGCGATCCGCCGCAAGATTCCGCCCATTGTGTTTTCCATGATGCCGGCCTCGATCCAACTTCAGACATTCACTGTGTCCGCGCCTCGAATCATCGGAAATACAGATGAACTTATGAAGCAACGACACCAAGCCTCCGGTGTCGCCGAGATGCTTGGTGCGGAGCAGATGGCCAAGTCGGGCGATAGCAACGCCGCTGCTGCGCTTCAACGCGTTTCTGGTGTGACGATCGTGGGCGGGCGTTTTGTGTATGTGCGCGGCCTTGGAGACCGCTACGCAAGCACCCTCTTCAACGGCGCGACCTTGCCGAGTCCTGAGCCTGAAAACCGCGTCATCCCGCTGAACTTGTTTCCCTCGGGCATCCTCGAAAAACTGGTGATCGAAAAAACGTATATGCCCTACCTTCCTGCTGAATTTGGTGGTGGTTCGGTCCAGTTGTTTACAAGATCTTTTCCCAAAAAATTCCACGCCGCTTTATCCCTTCAAGTCGGCTACCGCCAAGGTACGACCTTCGAGCAAGGGCAGCATTATAACGGCGGCGGATCAGACTTTTTAACACTCGGACTGCCTACACGCGGCCTGCCTCAAGAAGTACGAAAAGCCTCTGAAAAAACCTTGCTTCTCCCACAAAATCGATTCAATCCAGAAGTGGGTTATCCACGCGCTGAACTGGAGCGGTTTGGCGAGCTTTTGCCCAATGTATGGAACACGCAAAGCACGCTGATTCCGCCCCAGATCAAGCTCTCGGCGACTCTTGGAGATTCTTTCTCTCTAGGCGGCGAGACGCGAACAGGTTATTTTCTGTATCTTAATTACGACAACAACTGGCAACATCGCGTACATGAAGAAAATGCTTTTGAAAGACAAAATGTGCTGAAACTGTATTTTCTTGGCGCAAGAAAAAAGCTGGAATTAAACAACGATTACAAGCTTACGCAGCTTGAAAATGGGATCAATCTCGGTGGGATGTTGGTCTGGGGGATCGCGTTTGGAAGCGCGCACAAACTTCGCTTGACCTCGTTGCTCAATCGCATCGTGTCGAATGAAACGCGCATCGTCGAGGGCTACAACGCCAACGTGCTTGGCGATATCCGTTTGACGCGGTTTCGTTGGATCGAGCAAACGCTCAGTTCAACGCAACTTTGGGGCGAACATATCCTCTCCAAAACCAGCGGGTTCACGCTATCATGGCGCTACACCTATTCTTTGGCTCTGCGTGCCGAACCTGATCGGCGGGAAACGCGATACGATAAAACGGCAGAAGGCACCTATCAACTGTCTGATCTACCAGAAGGCAATCTGCGCTTTTTTTCGGATCTGCTCGACAACAACCACGATCTCGCGGTCGACATGAAACTGCCTTTTCGCCAATGGTCAGGGCTTCAAGCCGAAGCGCGCTTTGGTGGGCTATTTGCCTACAAAGATCGCAACGTCGACACGCGCCGCTATAAGTATCAAATGCGCGGAGATGCGAACATCTACCGCTCTCCAGACCTGATCTCGCAATCCCCCGAATCGATCTTTTCTCCCAAACATATCAGCCCTGATGGATACCAATTCGAGGAGATCACTCGCGAAACCGACAACTACCGCGCACGCCAATACATCGGTGCGATGTATCTGATGGCCCGCCTTCCGCTGCTCAATACGCTGCGCTTGGAAGGCGGAGCGCGATTCGAGTACAGCACACAAGACGTCGAGACGTTCGAGCTCTTCCGCCCCAACAAAACCCCGATCCGTTCAGCCCTTGTGACGCCAGACCTTTTGCCTGCGCTGTCTCTTTCGTGGGAGATACGACCGAATATGGTCTTGCGTGGCGCAGGAGCGATGACGGTTTCAAGACCAGACTTTCGTGAGCTATCTCCTGCAACTTTTGACGCTGTTGCAGGTGGACGACAGCTTTTTGGGAATCCGAATCTTGAACGTGCTTTGATCACCCATGCGGATCTACGTTGGGAGTGGTATCCAGAAAGCGGTGAGTCATTGTCGATCGGCTTGTTTTACAAGCACTTTTATCGACCGATCGAAACCAAGCTGATCGTCAGCGCCAACCAATCGATCACCTTTGCCAACGCCGATGGCGGCGCAAACAACGTCGGCGCAGAACTGGATTTTCGCAAACGGCTCGGCTTTTTGCATGGCTTTTTGCGCGATATCTATGTGGCCGGAAACCTTACCTTGGTCTGGTCGCAGATCCAGCTACCCGCCGAGAGCATCGAAACCAACAAGATCCGCCCGATGCAAGGCCAATCTCCCTATGTGATCAACTTGGCCGTCGGCTATGACAACGCCGATACGGGGACTTCTGTGGCCCTTCTGTACAACGTTTTTGGGCCGCGCATCGCGGAAGTCGGCGCAGACGGCATCCCCGATACATACGAAGAACCCTTCCATCAACTCGATCTCGTGATCCGACAACGCTTTGCACAACGCTGGCTTCTGACGTTTCGCGCAAGAAATCTGATCAATGCCCCCAAGATCTTCACCCTCGGCGATCAAGTCGCCCGCCTTTTTTACCGCAACCGCGATCTGACCCTCAGTCTCAGCTACACCTTCGATTAAGCTCCTTCGCTCTTGAGGTGAACCCTCACGTGTGTTTTGCTGTCCTTGGTTTTTTCCGACGACGTGTGACCGATTGAAAACCAAGGAGAGATCGATGTTACGACCTGTTGAGTCCCAAGATATCGAAGCCATCGCAAAGATCTACAACCACTACATCGAACACACGGTGATCACGTTTGAAGAACAAGCCGTCTCTTGCGAAGAGATGAGCGATCGCATCCAAGAGATCGCGTCTGTTGCGCTGCCTTGGTGGGTGGCTTGCGAAGAACATCGCGTCGTGGGATTTGCTTATGCAAGCAAGTGGAAAGGCCGATGTGCCTACCGCTATTCTGCGGAATCAACGGTGTATCTGGCTCCTGACGCCGTAGGGCGCGGGTATGGAACGGCTCTCTACGGCACATTGTTCTCTCTGTTGCGCGAAAAGTCGTACCATGTTGTCATGGGGGGAATCGCCTTGCCCAATGCAGCGAGCGTTGCGTTGCACGAGCGTTTGGGATTTGAAAAAGTCGCTCATTTTAGAGAAGTAGGTTATAAATTTGAGAGATGGATCGATGTGGGTTATTGGCAATTGTTCTTATAATAGGACTTACGCAGTTGAAAAGGGAAACCCTGAGATATCAGAACGTTGTAGGGGCGGTTCGCGAACCGCTCACGCCCGAACATCTGCCTTTTTCGTATCGAACTGCGTAAGTCCTATATAAAAAGATTTCCATTTCTGCATAAAAAAAGAAAAAGTCGAAAATGTGTTCCCGTAGGATAGTGCGTAGACACCCGATTGTTGGTCCAAGTGCATACCTGTCTGCCCCTACGTTTTGCGATCACACACCCTGCGGATCTCGTATTATACGATGGCCGAGGGGTTGGCTGATCTCAACTGTTTTTCAAAATGCCCGTTGTTGCAGCCTTTGTGGTCGGAGCCTGAATTTGTGGATCTGCACGCCAAGGTTCAGGCCCGCGTCCAAAAAGCACGACAACTCGCTTGAGCCGCTGTTGGATATCGGGCCTTGCCTTGTTGGGCGTCTTGTGCAAGGTTGCAGGAGAGTTCAGTTTTTGGGTGCCGTAATGCCTTCAAGCAGCGTGGCATCGGGAAAGTCGGCACGATATCGGAGCGTCGCATGGAACGAAAAAAGGATCAGCGCAACAAGCCTTGGCAGCGGGTGTTTGTAAGCGTGTGGGTGTGTGCGGTTTGTATCGGGATGTGTGGCTTTGCGCAAAAAGCAAGAGCATGGGGGGAGATCGAAGACGACGGATTCCCTTTGTGGCAGGAGGTGTTGCAGTTGGTTCTCACCAACCGCGTTCGACAGGATACTGCCCAAGCCAAAACGGATTACAGCGATCCGAACGCTCCCAAAAACAAGACGTGGAAAGACAAGGATTATCCCGTCTGCCCGCCTGTGGTCTTTCACAACATCGTCGCAAAAGCCGCACGGCTACACAGCCGCGATATGGACGTGCAAAACTATTTCGATCACACCGCCAAAGACGGATCCTCTCCCGGAGAGCGCGTCAAGCGGCAGTTGGGAACGAGCGTCCCCACAGGCGAAAACATTGCAGTGGGCTACGGCACCTCCGAAAAAGTCACCATCGGCTGGCTCAATAGCGATGGACACCGCGAGAATATCTTTAACTGCACATGGACACACTTGGGCGTCGGTTTTAGCAAGATCAACCGCGATTATTGGACGCAAAACTTTATCAAGATCAGCTTGGAGCGCCCGTTGGTCCACGCAGGCATCCATTTTCCGCAGTCCGTCTCAGCAGGCCAAGACGTGAACTTCTTTGCGAACTACTACCACAAAAACGGCGATGCGCCGCAAGAAGCCAAAGTCGTCGTCAATGGCCGATGCTACGATATGCGCGTTGAATACGGCACCGCAGGCAACGGAAACTACGCGCTCAAAGCCCAACTCTCCGAAGGCTGCCAAAGTTATTACTTCCGCTTTCGTGGTTCAGACGGCAAACTAGAGCTTTTTCCGACACGCGGATCGTACCAAGTCGGCGTTGGTGCAGAGTGCGACAAGCTCTATATAGCCAACCAAGTGGACGCCCAATGCGATCAAGGTTGCAGCAAAGACGACCAATGCGCTTCACACCAAGAATGCAAAGAAAGCAAGTGCGTCGATACGCGCCGTTGCAAGGGCAACGCAGACTGCCCCACAGGTACTTCGTGCCGAGAACAACATTGCCAACCCAACGCCAAGATGTGGGAAGCCTGTGGCGCAGGGACTTCGTGTACTTCTCCGCTCTCGTGTATGAAGCATAACGGAGAAGATCGCTGTAGTGTCTCTTGTCAAAAGTATGTACCCTGCCCGCAAGGTTTCGCCTGTGCATTAAGTGGAACCCAAGGCGTCTGCACACCGCGAACCGATTGCAGCAGCGACTTCGATTGCGCCGCCTACCACACTTGCAAAGAAGGCAAGTGCATCGAACGTGGGCCTTGTGTCAAACACGCCGATTGTCCGCAAGGAACGATGTGCAAAGAAAAACTCTGCATCGATCCCGGGACGCTCGGCGTCGCCTGCCAAGGCGAGCGCGACTGCGACACAGGCTCGTCCTGCATCCCGTGGAGTATCGAAGGACAAACGCAGCGCGCTTGTGGTTTTGCTTGCAAGGCCGCCGAAGATTGCCCCAAAGGATCGACTTGTAAGGAATTTGGAGGAGGAGACAGCTATTGTTTCGGAAAGCCAGAACCTCCACCTCCCCCCCAGAAAAAGCCCGAAGAACCGCCCAAAACAGGCTGCTCTTCTCGCCCTGTTCCCGTCGACTCCAGCTTCGCCCTTTTCGGCTTGTTGTTCTTGCTGTTGCGCAAACGCCGAAAGGCTCGCTCTCTTTGAGCGGCAGCACGCGGAGAATCAAAACTCCGACACCGAGGCGAGGTCTGAACATTGCGGAAGATGCGGGTAGCTGCGAATACAACGGGAACAGAAGACAGAAAGAATACGACAACAGACAGCAAAAACATCAGCAAGGTTCACAAGCTCGAAGGAGACCAGTGATGCAGGCATTTCAACGGTTTGGGATAGTGGTTCTGTTGTGGGTAGTGGCGATGTTGTGGCAGGGCGGATGCGGTCCCAACGGGGATTGCAACAGCGATAACGAATGCACCACAGGATTCAACTGCCAACTCGTCGAAGGCACCAAGCGATGTATCCGTCCCGCTTGCGTCCCTGCTTGTGTGGCGGGTCAAGAGTGTATCTTGAGCCGATGTATTCAGACCGAATCTGCCCCACAAGATGGCGGAAACAACGAAACTTCCAGCGAAAACCCCACCGAACAGCCTTGCCAAGGACTCGGATGTGCTTGTCAAAAAGATGCAGACTGTCAAGCCAATCAGCGATGCGCCTCTGGCTTCTGTATCCTGCGTACAACCGAAGGAGCAAACGAGACCCCGACCGCTGAGGCTGGTCCTGACGAACCGATCACAGAAACCACACTCACCGAAGAACAGCCAAACTCTGAGACTTCCACAGAAAATATCCCAGAAGATCCGATCCGCGAAACACTCTCTGAGCAAGAATCCACCGAAGAAAAACCCACCACCGAAACCATCTCCGAAACGCCCGAGAATACGGACTCTTCGACGCCTCCCGACACCAACGCTTGCCAAAAAGACAGCGATTGCAAAGCGGGCTACCTCTGCCAACAAGGCGTGTGTGTGCTGGCTCCGCCCGTCGTGTGCAATCCCTCCTGCGCAGCCACACAACAATGCACCCCGAGCGGTTGTGTAAGCGAAACCACCGCAGGGATCGGTGAAGAGTGTTCGGCTCAAAAACCCTGCGCCCAAGGACTCGGATGTGTGCAAGTTAGCAGCAGCGTCTCCCGCTGTTTCCAGCCCTGCCAAGGCCCACAAGACTGTCAACAAAATGCCCTGCGCAAAGCGTGTTATTTTCTCGGTGGAAGCAAGAGTTATTGTATCCAAGAAGCAGGAAACGGCCAATCCTGCGGGCTGTCGGGAAAGATCCAAGCACTCTGCAACAGCGCCACCGTCTGCCAAGAAAGTATCTGCCAAGTCCCCACCACAGTCGCCCCCAACGCACGCTGCGGCATCCAAGGGAAGATCTGCCCCCAAGATCATCCCTGCATCGGATTTCCCGATGGCAACGGAGGTTTCATCCGCTACTGCATGAGATCATGCACCTACAACAGCAGTGATCCCAAAAGCGACTGCCCCAACCTCTTCACATGCGAAGAACTCAGCGGAACAAGGGGCTTTTGCACCCCCAACGGAACCGCGCAAGTCGATGATCTGTGCGGTGGAACCCAAAGCGGCAACACCTTCGATCCCTCCAAAGCCTGCGCCCCCGACCTGAGTTGTGTAGGACTCGCTCGCTCGATCTGCCTGCCTTTGGCAGACGGCGATTGCACAAGCTCTGGCCTACAATGCGCAAGTGGCCGTCAATGTAGCGTGATCTACGGTGGAGGAAAAAGCTACTCGATCTGTAGCCAAGTGTGTAGCGCATCCAATATCTGCAATAAGTCTTATCTTCAATGTGACACCAGTCGCAAACTGTGTTTCCCAAACAACCCTTGATTCGCGTAGCGATGCAACAGCAGATCGAAACAAAGACCCAAAAGGAGGAAAGAATGCTACAACACAAAGGAAACAACTCTCTGCATATGCGCCGACTGTGTGCGTTGTTTGTGGGGTGGGTGGTGGGACTGGCCCTCGCCGCCCCTACCCACGCACAAGATGCGATGTGCGAAGAACCCGGGTTTTACAGCGTCTTGTGTGGACCTTATCAAGTCAAAAAAGAGCAACATGCCGATAGAACACGCGAGACGACGTTGGTAAGCCCGACGGGAGCGCAAGTGATCTACCAAGTCATCCCCTTTGCCTATTTTCCTGACCAACGCGGCTCTCTCAAGCAAGTGATCGAATTTTATCGGCAAAAGCTCACGCAAGCCAAAGGCAGCGCCCCGCAAGAAAAATGGTACCTCCACCAAGGCAGAATCCGCTTTTACCAGATGTATTTCCCTCCGAACATCGGACTGTGGATGACATCGACCGCAGGCGGCTACTTGGCGATCTTTGCGACATGGAAAGATCCCAAAGATCCGTTGATGCAACACATCGACACGACCCGTTATGCTGCCCGCCCGATCAACGAAACCATCGCACCGCCTTCTGCTCCCCCCTCCAACGCTGTCGGCCAAGGCCAATGGTTTTGCAAAGCCCAAGGTGTCGTACAGCATTGCCGAAAAAATCGCGGTTCCTATTACACGCCTTGCACCTCGCTCACAGCTTTTGGCGGGGGCATCGGCGCAACACGCGATGCAGCCGCATCTGCCGCGCTCCGGAAGTGCATGATGAACCGAACGAGCCTCTATATTCGAGGGAATTTCCCATCAGGCTCGTCCCACTACTACAATTTCAGCCGTTATGCGGGGCCGTGTACGGTGACGCATTGCAGTCTGTCTCGCTGATGCGAGAGTCCGTATCTTCGGGGGAGATCCGTCGATTTGAGGAGACCACATTGGGAGAGAGAAGCGGAGGGGCCAAGGATGCGGGGAGGCGCGATAGGACGGATCATGAGGGATTTTGCGCAAGGGCAAAGGGAGGTTCGAGGGGAGGAAGCCCCCAACGTGCGCGGGCTTTGTCACAATCGGGGTGGTGTTCTCCGTTGGCCCACGAATAAGGAAAGGCACGACAAGTCGTCGAACGCTGCGCGTAGATCGAACAGTGAACGCTTTTTCCGATCTCTCCTTGAAGCGCAACGCATCGGGGGTTGGGCTGATTGGTGCCTTTCATCACGCGACGGTAAGGAGGAAGATCCTCCACAAGCTCCGTTGGAACGGTACCGCCTTCGCAATCGCTACCTTCTCCCCAATAGAAGGCTACCTGAAAAAAAGCACAACAAGCCCCACAAGAGACACAAGGATTCAATTCGGGGAACACGGATGACATAGCCGAGACCTCCACGCAAAGCACGCGCAGGCAAATTGTCGACTGCGTAATTCCTACAGACCTTGGACGAGGGAAATGCACGAAAGAAACGACGTGCAGAGGCGTCCTAGCACAAGCGAAAACAGGACGCAAGATCACAAAAGAGCCAAGGCATCGAAGCAAGCCCCCTTGTCAAGATCGCAGCGATCCCACACAACAAGCGCCGCCTTTTTCGGGGGCGCAGCTCGCGTCGTGGATCTGTTGGCGAGAGGAGAAAGAAACATGAAGGCAGTGGTACGGTTGAAAACGGCAGGAGAGCGTTCGGTAGAGCGCCGCCACCCGTGGCTTTTTACGGGGGCATTGGACAAGATCGAAGGAAAGCCGAAGAGCGGTGAAACGGTCGGCGTATTGAATACAAAAGGCGAGATCTTGGGGTTTGGAGCGTATTCGCCCCAGTCACAGATCGCCGTTCGGATGTGGCATCATTCGCCCGCTCGTGGGGTCGATCATGCTTTTTTTATGGAGCGTTTTCGTGCAGCGATCACGATGCGCTCGAAAGTGTTGCCGCCCGATGCACAAGGCGCGTGTCGGCTGATCTATGGTGAATCCGATGGATTTCCCGGTCTGATCGTCGATCGATATGGAGATTATCTGGTGATGCAGTGCCTTTCGGCAGGAGCGGAGTTTTGGAAGCGAGCATGGGCGGAGATGTTGCAATCCTTGTTGGAAGTGCGCGGAGTCTTCGAGCGATCGGAAAGCGATGTCCGAAAGAAAGAAGGATTGGACCAAGTGACGGGCGTCTTGAAAGGAGAAGCGCCACCAAATCCGCTCACGATCGAAGAGGGCGGATTGCGCTATCTCGTGGATGTGTATGAAGGCCACAAGACGGGATTTTACCTCGACCAGCGGGCCAATCGTGCGATGCTGCGGTCTTTGGTGCAGGGCGCAGAAGTGCTGAATTGCTTTGCTTATACGGGAGGGTTTGGTTTGTCCGCGCTCAAGGGAGGGGCCGCGCACGTTACGCAGATCGAAGCCTCCGCAAAAGCCCTTGAGGTCGCTCGTCAGCACGTCGCCTTCAACGGCTTTGACGCCCAACGCAGCACACTGATCGAAGGCGATGTGTTTGCGGAGCTTCGGCGGTTTCAGAAGGAACAGCGGATGTTTGATGTGATCGTCCTCGACCCACCGAAGTTTGCAGAGTCCAAGGCCCAACTCGATCGAGCCTGCCGAGGCTACAAAGATATCAATCTTCAAGCCTTCAAGCTTTTGCGCCCGGGAGGCTTGCTGTTGACCTTCTCTTGTTCAGGACAGATGACGACGCCTCTGTTTCAAAAGATCGTGGCGGATGCTGCGCTAGATGCCGGACGCACCGCCCAGATCTTGCGGCGGCTTGAACAAGACGTCGATCACCCGACGCTGTTGTCCTTCCCCGAAGGAACTTACCTCAAAGGCTTGTTGTGTCGGGCAGAATAAGCACTCGATCGAGGGCTTGTTGTGTCAGGCAGAATAAGCACTCGATATAAGCGCTCTATTCTTCTTCTCGAAACAACACAAACCACCCAAACACCGCCGTTCCAAGCAAGACAATCAACGCCAGCAACCAACGCAGCGAGTCCACCCAAGGCGCATTGCCCAAGATCACCCGCAAGCCAAAGATCGCAGGAAGTGAAGTCGCCAAAAATCCACCGAGCCGCATACTCCATTCGATCTGTTGCCGCGAACGATCTTGGAGGTATGTGTTGAGTTCGGAGGATTGATCGTTGACTTCACGCATCAGCTTTTCGACCTCAAAGACGCCTTGCCACCGACGCCACAGCACCAAGCCGCGTTCGCGGTGCGTGATCTGGCTAAACCAACTCTGGTTCTTAAACAGCAACACGGCTTTGCGCAAACGCCGCAAGATCTGTTGGCTCTCCCAACTCAACGCCGTCAACGAACGGATATCCGAAAGTCGTTCAAACAACAGCAGCAACGCCGTTCGTTGGAGCGAAGCCAACAAAAAGATATCGAAATAATAACTGCCGTGATATTGGCCGAGAAACACGCGATTGAACTCGTCCACATCAAAAGCCACAAGGGAACTGCCTTCTTTCGAGATGCTTTGCCAACGCCGTGTCAGCCATTGTTGCGTCTCATCTTCGTTCTCCGAGCCGATACGACCGCTCAGATCGTCATCAAATCGCGAAAAAGCATACCGTTCAAGCTGTCGCCGAGCGCGCTCACGATCCGCCAAGCAGGTCCGATGATCGATGCAGCTAAAGGTGTACACCATCATCCGATCATCGTAGCTCGGGCGCACAGGAAGTTGCAAACGTTGTTCGTAGCGATGGGGCGGCGCGATCGGTCGCAACGCATCAAAGTCTGCAAGCAGATGCGCAAGAAGCTGGTTGATCTGAAAAGATTGATCTGCCACCGACATCGTTGGCATCGAAAATCCCCGATAGATCGGTGCAAGCAATCGAAAAAACAAGGTTGCGTGCATCTGATCCATATAGGTCGGACGATCCCCCGAACAGCGCAATCGAAAGATCAAAAAGCCCACCCGTAGGCTGCTTACAAGCAATTGTACTTCGTCCAACAGCATCGCGTGACGGTAGTTGCGTTTGTCGCGGTCGTCTTGCCCGGACAACCAAAAAGGCAAACAGCCTTGTGCATCGGTGGGGCCAAGCGTATCCAGATCAAGCCGATAATGCTGCAACGTCGGTACAGAAAAATCCTCATGCGGATCGAATCCTTGGCGATCTTCATACAGCGAAGGGAAAAGAAATCTCTTCACATAAGGCAAGAAATATTCTGTGCGATCCACGTCTTCGGGATCGTCTTCTGAAAAAACGCGCCGCTTCCAACGCGACGATTTACGCAGGCGCATAAAGCTGTTGCCATCGTCCTCATGGAAAGTGAACGGAAACACACAAAGGCTGTAATGCCCCGTCAGTTGGAACGGCTGCTCGCCTTTTTCCGCCTCCAAGGTCTCGCTCAAACACGCCCCGGGCGCACAAGGTAGCGCGCTCTCCTCGGTGGATGAGGCGGTTGCGTCCTCCAGCGGTTTTGCACAGATCGCGCAGCGCTTGCCGCGCTTTGGCGTTGGATTCGTCGGATGCGAGAGCGCAGCAGAGATCAGATCGTCGTTCAAGGTAGCCTCCTTACAGATCGCAGGACTTAGGGAGAAAAGGGACAGGTTGGATTTTTTGTGGGGCGAGGTGTCAAACTCCGCCATAGACTCTCGCCCCTTGGCCACCTATCGGCGAGCTTGCAGAGGTACATTTCGTGTGACTCCCTGAGGCGGCTGCGCCCATCGTACCGCAATCGCACCTATCGGCGAGCTTGCAGAGGTACATTTCGTGTGACCCTCACCCCCCAACCCCCTCTTCTTTCCCCTCGCGGCAGCAGCGAGGCTTTGCGAGCGTCGCAGGGAGATGGGTGTCGCGCAGCGACGGGGTGAGGGTGAGCCAGCACGTACCCCTCCTGTCGGGAGTGATTCTTTTCAAGCGTAATCTACCCACCGAGAAAAAAGAAGCCCCATCCCTGAAATCGCTTACATCGGCGCAGGGAGCCACACCACAAACGACTCTTCCAACAAGATCCATAACGCCGAAGCCATCGTATCTTCCCACCAATCTTCGATAGCCTTTCCTGAAGCCACCGCTTGTAGCACAGTTTCCATCTCCGCATCCAACGGCAACAGCTTCATCGCCTCTGCGTGATGGATCACCGCCAACATCCGAGGCGCAGCTCCCGCGCTTTCCTGCGCAGACGCCGCACGAAAACGCTCCCACAACAACGCATCCATCTCTTCTTGCGACTCTGCCTCGGGCCGCTCGTCCAAGACTTCTTCGGCCAACCACCCCGACCACAGCGCATAGCGCAAGGTCCGATGCAACCGCAAAACCCCCGCCGCTTCCAACAGATCCCCCACATCGTCAGGCAACGCTGCGAAGTCTTCGGCCTCTTCGTCTTTACGCGGCTCTTCTTGCGACCACGCCAAAAACCGCGCCATCTCACGCCAAGGAGCCGAAACATCCGAACGGGACGCCAGCCACGCAGACCACCGCACCATCAACCGCCCATGCTCCCCAAACGCCGAAGAATGCGCAAACTCCGCAAGGCTCTCTTCGGACAACACAGCCCCTCGCTGCGTCAACGAACCATCCAAAAAGAACCACGATGCTGCACTTTGTATCCCTTCGCGCAAGATCGCAGCCCCGCCCCCCAACCATGCTTCTCGCGACTTGCCCGTGATCGCTTGCATCTGCGGCCACATCACCCCCGTTGCACCAAGGCCGATCGCACGCTCACCCATCCCCGCCATCCGCGCTGGAACGGCGGCCCGAACCGCTTCTTCCCATGCCGAAAACACCCCATATCCCGACGTCAGATCCGCATCCGCAGACAACAACGCCCGACAACGCGCTCCCATCGACTCCAACACAGGCCACAAGATCCGCTCGGCTCGCTGGGCCTGCATCGAACCTTCCTCCATCCATTCCAACGCAAGCAACGTCCGATACCCAAGATCCTGCAACAATCGCCGTTGCAACATCCGTTGACACTTCCCTGCATCGATCTCGATATCTCCCATCAATAGGCCCGATGCGACACTCAAATGGTGCTCCATCAACCCCGCCACCGTAGAAAAAACATCCACCCCTTCAAGCAAAAACAATTCGACCCACGAGCCAAAGCTCCATGCCGTCAAACGCGGCCAATGACCGTAGACATAACCCATCGCATCGCTCGATGCATCCAGATATCCCCGTGGCGAGACGATCCGACGACCGCTCTCCAACTCCCGAAGACAAACCGACCACTCCGAAAAGAAATGCTCGCGTGCCGATTCTGCATGACGCAGTGCGTCTTCACGCGCTCCTACCCGATCGTACCCCGCCTCACGCTGCCAATAGGCCCGCCCTTCCGCCTCACACGCCACGCAAAAAGATCGCAACGGCCCACCATGCCGATGTTCCGCACAACGCGGTCGAAAAACCTCGTCCCAACCGTACCAATGCACCACCGGCAACAACTCGTTCACTCGCGCCGAAAGATACAGCGAAAAACGATTCATCTGCGGATGCCAAAAAAATCGCAACAACCCATGCAACAATTCATGCGCACGCCATTTTCTCCGATAATTCGGGTTATACGGCGCAAGCGGTGCCTCTTGAAAAAAAGAAAAGTACTTGGGTTCCATCCGCACCCCCGCCCCCCACACAGGCACCGTCTCACCTTCCCAAACCGCACGCTCTGGCTCTAAACCCTCGGGCATCGCGATCGCACCGCGCAGTTCGTGATGGAAAAATCCTCGCCCCTCTCCCGCAGACCACAACCCCACCCGCGCACTCATCGGCGTCACCAATAGATCCAACGCCGGTACACCCAAACCTGCAAACACTTCTTCCAATCCCGCAACAGGGCCCGCTTCGATCGTCGAAGCGACACTCTCCACCCACGCCTCTGATGACGGCCACCACGACGAAGGCGGCACCTCTAATCTCAACTTTTCTCTCTGCTCTTTCCCCGATAATCCCGAACTCAACCGAATCTTTTCCATCTCCCGCTCCTTTTCTTCTACGCTTCGCTTGTTTCAAAAAAAATCACACTCTTGACACGTTTTGACAGGACACCTTTTCATATCCTCCCACGTTACACTGTTGGATGCTACGTCGGATCAGCCGCCACCCCAACCCCCCCTATCCACCCAAAAGGATCTTCTGATGTTGCCCTTTTTCAAACGAGCTTTTTTTTCTTTGACTGCCTGTTGCCTTCTTTTTGCCTTCAACCTCTTCTTCACCCATTGCGGTCCCGAAAAACGCGCATGCACCGACAACAGCGCTTGCCTCGGCGATGAGATCTGCAACCAAGGCTTTTGCAAAACCCCCTGCCAAAGCAACAATGACTGCCTTGGCGATCAGACCTGCACAAGCGGCATTTGCCGAAACGCTTGCAGCAGCAGCAACGATTGTCTCGGCGATCAAGCCTGCATCGCGGGCCTCTGCCAAGATGCCCTCGGCGACGGCGGTCTCCCAGACGGATCATGCCAACCCACCACCTGCAACAAAGAAGGTAAGAATTGCGGCCAGATCTCCGATCGTTGTGGTGGTACGATCTCTTGTGGCGATTGCAAACAGGGCGAAACGTGCGGAGGCTCCGGCACGCCCAACCTTTGCGGGGTGGGGACTTGTACGCCCAAAGACTGCCAAGCACAAGGTATCTCTTGCGGGCAAGCCAACGATGGTTGCGGCAATCTCCTCAACTGCGGGTCTTGTGATGTCTGCGATCCATCATGCCCGCAAAGCTACTCGTGCAAACAAGGCGTCTGCATCGAAGGCGACCCGAACAACCTCAAACTCGAAGCCAGATCTTACAACATCGGAGGAAGTGTGCTCTTGAATGGCGAAACACCCCGCATTATCGGCGCGCACTGCACTCCCGAATCCGAAGATGAAGCCATCCTTGTGCGCTTTCTCGAAGACACTTTCAAGTACAACACCTTCACAACGATCTCTTGCAAACAACTCTTCACCCAAAAAGCCGCACTCTTCTCGATCGCCCTCTATCCCGGGACGTACCGCGTGCAAGTCGGTGGCCGCAACCAAAGCACACACTTTCCCCAAGCCGAACAGGTCATCCTTACCGCCTTCAAAGTCGAACAGCACAAAAGCGATCTCAAACTCGAAGCCAGATCTTACAACATCGGAGGAAGTGTGCTCTTGAATGGCGAAACACCCCGCATTATCGGCACGCACTGCACTCCAGAATCCGAAGATGAAGCCATCCTTGTGCGCTTTCTCGAAGACACCTTCAAGTACAACACCTTCACAACGATCTCTTGCAAGCAACTCTTCACCCAAAAAGCCGCACTCTTCTCGATCGCCCTCTATCCCGGGACTTATCGGGTACAAGTCGGTGGCCGCAACCAAAGCACAAACTTTCCCCAAGCTGAACAGGTCATCCTTACCGCCTTCAAAGTCGAACAACACAAAAACGATCTCAAACTCGAAGCCAGATCCTACAACATCGGTGGCAGTGTTCTGCTCAACAACGAGATGCCCCGCATTATCGGGGCGCACTGCACTCCCGAATCTGAAGATGAAGCCATCCTTGTGCGCTTTCTCGAAGACACGTTCAAGTACAACACCTTCACAACGATCTCTTGCAAACAACTCTTCGCCCAAAAAGCTGCCCTCTTCTCGATCGCCCTCTATCCCGGGACGTATCGGGTACAAGTCGGTGGCCGAAACCAAAGCACAAACTTTCCCCAAGCCGAACAAGTCATCCTTACCGCCTTCAAAGTCGAGCAACACAAAAACGATCTCAAACTCGAAGCCAGATCCTACAACATCGGAGGAAGTGTTCTGCTCAACAACGAGATGCCCCGCATTATCGGGGCGCACTGCACTCCCGAATCCGAAGATGAAGCCATCCTTGTGCGCTTTCTCGAAGACACTTTCAAATACAACACCTTCACAACAATCTCTTGCAAACAACTCTTCGCCCAAAAAGCTGCCCTCTTCTCGATCGCCCTGTACCCGGGGACGTATCGGGTACAAGTCGGTGGCCGAAACCAAAGCACCCATTTTCCCCAAGCCGAACAGGTCGTCCTCACCGCCTTCAAAGTCGAGCAGCACAAAAGCGATCTCAAACTCGAAGCCAGATCTTACAACATCGGAGGAAGTGTGCTCTTAAACGGCGAAACACCCCGCATTATCGGGGCGCATTGCACCCCCGAATCCGAAGATGAAGCCATCCTTGTGCGCTTTCTCGAAGACACTTTCAAGTACAACACCTTCACAACGATCTCTTGCAAGCAACTCTTCGCCCAAAAAGCTGCCCTCTTCTCGATCGCCCTGTATCCCGGGACGTACCGCGTACAAGTCGGTGGCCGAAACCAAAGCACTCATTTTCCCCAAGCCGAACAGGTCGTCCTCACCGCCTTCAAAATCGAGCAACACAAAAGCGATCTCAAGCTCGAAGCCAAGAGCCACAACGTCAACGGAAGTGTGCTCTTGAATGGCGAAACACCCCGCATTATCGGCGCGCACTGCACTCCCGAATCCGAAGATGAAGCCATCCTTGTGCGCTTTCTCGAAGACACCTTCAAGTACAACACCTTCACGACGATCTCTTGCAAGCAACTCTTCACCCAAAAAGCCGCCCTCTTCTCGATCGCCCTCTATCCCGGCATCTACCGCGTGCAAGTCGGTGGTCGCAACCAAAGCACACACTTTCCCCAAGCCGAACAGGTGATCGTGACACGGCTACGCATCCCTTGATTGCGGAAAAAAGCCCCACAAACACCCTCCCACCGCGAATTCCCCTATCCATGACGATGAACCAACAGCACTCCTTCAAACGGTCGCAATCGCGTAGGTCTCGACACAAGCAGCGCAGCCTCGGACAACATCGGCAACGCCACACCGCGATCCAACCAAGCCACTTCCTCGACGCTCGCCTCCAAAGAAGAAAACCAAGCCAAAGGCGCATCTCCCACAGGTAACGCCTGTTCTTGTGTTCCAAAGTTTAACCAGATCTCCGCCCGCCAAGCCTCTCCCGCCAAGCTTCGCTCATAACCAAGCAACATCCGCCGACTGCGTTGATCTTCGAACAAGCGCATCTCACCCCGCGCCAAACAAGGCAACAGCCGCCGCCAATGCAACAAGCGGCGATAACACCACAGCAACGAATTCGGATCTTTGCGCTGCGCTTCGACGTTGACGCGCCGAAAGTTCGGATGCACAGGAAGCCACGTCTTTTCTTTCGTACCAGAAAAGCCCGCGTGATGGCCATCTTCCCATTGCATCGGACTACGGCAGACGTCGCGATGGACAAACAATCCCATCCGCTTCATCCAAGGCCACAACAGATCAGGCACCCAGCCATAATGATGCGCCAGCGGATCGAGCGAAGACGAAAACGGCGTATCCAGCGATGTCATCCCGATCTCTTCGCCGTAGTAAAGAAACGGCACACCACGCGCCGTCAACTGCACAAAGGCCAATAGCGCCGCCCGACGGGGATCTCCGTCAAGTCGATCGATCGATCGTGCGCGATCATGGTTCCCAAACACCCATGTCGGCAACAGCGGCGGCGCAAAGTGTTGTTCGTACTCCGCAATCAACGCTCGAAACGCTTCTGCTCGAAACGCCGTTCGCATCGCTCGAAACAAAAAGACCAGATGCAAACCATCGGCATGTTCGCCACAATAACGCTTGAGCGCTTCGGGAGAGCCAAAGACTTCGCCGACCAAAAAGCGCGAAGGATGGCTGTAGCTATCTAACACAGCCCGAAGCTCTTTGGAAAAAGCCAAGGTATCGGGATGATCGATGGTGTGCAGCGGTCGTTGGAAAAATCCTTCGGGGCTGTCTTCGCTTGGAAAAGGTCGCCAAGATCGCGGATTATCCGCAAAAGAAGCATCTTTGAAGATCGCATTAAAGATATCCAACCTGAAACCATCGACGCCTTGATCCAACCAAAAACGCACATGATCCAACATGGCCCGTTTGACTACAGGATTCCGATAATTCAGATCAGGCTGAAAAGGTAAAAAAGTGGCCCAATACCACTGCTCGGTTTGTTCTTCGTAATGCCATCCACTGCCGCCGATCATCGAACGCCAGTTGTTGGGGGGCTTTTTCCCGTCTTTCCCGCGCCCATCGCGCCACAAATACCAATCGCGCTTGGGATCATCGCGGTGACTGCGTGATGCCTCAAACCAAGCAGAATCCGAGGATGTGTGGTTCATCACCATGTCCATCACCAAACGCATCCCTTGTGCATGAACGGCCTCGATCAGCCGCTTCATCGACTCCATCGTCCCATATTCGGGCGCGATCGCTCGATAGTCGCTGATATCATAACCAAAGTCGCGTTGTGGACTCGCATACACGGGCGACAACCACAGCGTCTCGACTCCCAACCACTTGAGATATCCCAGACGCTGCAAGATCCCTTCGATATCCCCGATGCCATCGCCATCTGCATCCATAAACGAACGCGGGTAGATCTGATACACCGTCGTGGCTTTCCAGTCCTCACGCACTTCCATGCTCGCACCTTTCCTTCTGTGTGCTACAATACCGCCTTGAAAGAAGGAGATCTCTCAAAATGGCCCAGACCTACTTTGCTACCACGCTACCCGGCTTAGAAGAAGCCCTCCAACTCGAACTGCGCGCCATGCGCTGCAAACATACGCAGATCGTCTTGGGCGGTGTCGAGTTTGAAGCCACCCGAAAGGGCCTCTACACCGCCCTTTACACCACACGTTGCGCGCATCGGATACTGCTGCGCCTTGATGATTTTCGCGCAGGCGACCTCTTCACCCTCCATCGCAAAACCCAACGCATCGAATGGTCGCGTTATCTCCCGCCCCATGCGCCTTTGCAACTGCACATCACCAGCCACCGTTCCCGCCTCCACAGCCGCGATGCCATCGAACGCACCCTGATCGACGCCCTCCAAGACGCCCTCCCCAAAGCCCCGCCGATCCCGTCTCGTTCTTTGGAGGACGACGCATCGCCTCATCTCTCTTCGGACGAAGCCAATCTATCGGACACAACAAACCCTTCGCGCTCCTTGCAAAACGCCGACGCATCGCCTCATCCACGCTCCTTGCAAAACGCCGACGCATCGCCTCATCCACGCTCCTTGCAAAACGCCGACGCATCGCCTCATCCACGCTCCGCCCAACAAGACAGCCCATTCGGTTTGTGGGTTCGTGTCGAAGAAGACCGCTGCACCTTGAGTTTCGATACAACAGGGCCGTTGCTCTACCAACGCGGTTGGCGCACAGCCACAGGCGAAGCACCCCTGCGCGAATCCATCGCTTGCGCTTTGTTGTGGCTGCTTGGTTGGACGCCTGCGCAGCCTCTTGTCGACCCTGTCTGCGGCTCGGGAACTTTTCTGATCGAAGCAGCCCGCCTACAAGCCGCCCTCCCTCCGCGCTTACCGCGTCCTTATCTTGTCCAGCGTTGGCCTGACTTTGACCCCGCCCTCTGGGAAGAAGTCTTGCGCGCTCCGTTGCTTCTTCCGCGCTGGAAAGCGCACAACCCACCGCCAACCGAACCCTCGCAACTGTGGGGATTCGACCACGATCCCAACGTCATCGGATACGCCAAGCAAAACGCTCTTCGTGCCGAGGTTTCCCCGCTCACCCAGTTCTCGACGCGCTCCCTTGACGCCCTGCTCCCCCCCACCCCAAACGCAGGCTTCCTGATCGCCAACCCCCCTTACGGAAGACGCCTCTCCCGAAAAACACCACAACAAAAAGGCGCAGAGCAAGTCTTACTTCGACGCTTTGCTGACCACTTCACGGGATGGCGGATGGGCTTGCTCTTGCCCCGCGATATCACGCCACAACACCCCGCCCTCCAAGCCCAAGAGATCGCTCGCTTTCGCAACGGTGGTTTCCCCGTGACCTTTTGGCGGCTCTCTCACCCACCCTCATAAGGAGATCGCTGTGTATCGACGCCTATTCTTTCTTTCTCGCTCACTTTTCCGTATCATCCATTCCGATCGTACCCCTTTTTCTGGGGCGCTGCCCCACACCCCTTTTTCTGGGGCGCTGCCCCACACCCCTTTTTCTGGGGCGCTGCCCCACACCCCTTTTTCTGGGGCGCTGCCCCACACCCCTTTTTCTGGGGCGCTGCCCCATTCCCCGCAAGGGAGCGCGGCTCCCTTGACCCCGTGCATGGCTTTTTTTATTTATTACTTCAAGTCTGTTATTTCATAAGATTTTTTCTTGTATTATTCTTTTTCCTGCCTCCAACCGCCGTCTCTGCAAAAGGTCTATTGGCCGACTGCCTCAAACGCTGCACAGACCGACAACAACAACGCTATCTCCGTTGCTTGCAAGATCAGCCTTCTTCTCCCACCTCCCCATGCCTTCGACCTTCCGAAGCTCTCTGCCACTCACGCTGCCAACAATACGTCGCCCACTCCCGCGACCGCGAGCGCCATCTTTGTACGCAACAATACATCCTGCGGATGCGCTTGTGCCAAGATCTCCGCCCCTCCGAACAGCGCGCCTGTCGGCAATTTGCCATCCAACAAAAACGCCGTTGCCTCAAACCTTGTCTCCCTGCCCCCGCAGAATCCGACGTTTTGCGATGCCTCAGATATTGCAACCAGTTCCAGTCCAAAAAGCTGCTTCGATGCAAACGCTTGCGCCTCTTGCCCCGCTTGCGCCGCCTCTGCGAACAACGCTACCGCGAAGAATACGACCGTTGCATCCACCTCTGCAAGCGCCCGTCTGCCCTCACCCCGCCCACTTCCCTTCCCTCCCCCACTTCCCTTCCCTCCCCCACTTCCCTTCCCCTGCGCGCTCTTCCGTCCTCCCCCACCTCCCGACCTGTGTGGTGATCCATGAAAACAAAGCTTACCTTCGTCCTGTTGCTAAGCGTGTGTTTGTTCCATTGCAGCGAACATCTCCCCGTTTGTCGGTCTTCGATGGACTGCCACGCGGGCTTTGTTTGCGCAGAGGCCCAAGGTTCGACGCGGTTGCTTTGCGTGAGACTGCCCGCCCCCTCCGTATCGTCTCACAACCCTCCCGCTACCTCCCACAATCGCCGCCGCTCACAAATGCCCAACCCACCGCCCAGATCAGCTACATCTCCACCATCTCGCCAAACCGCCCCTCTGCCGTCTCCCCCAAATCAAACCGCCCCTCTGCCCTCCGCTTCTCCCAACGCGCTTTCGCCTGTGTCTCTCGCAGAAGACGCCCCGCCTTCCAACGCAAACGCTGCGGTCGATTGCTTGCCCTCACCCTACCTCCCCCCACAAGAGGCCGAAAACGGCGGCCGCACCGTCCACATCGACGCGCAAGATCAAGCGTTGTTTCGCACCTTGCGCTTGCTTTATCACGTCGGCCAACGTTGCAGCGCGAAGATCTGGTCCGAGAGCTTTCGCATCGACCGCATCCCGAGCTACTTCGTCAACATCGGAGCCTCTTCTCCCGAGCAACAACGGCCCCTTCGAGGCTTTTTGATCAACCATCCCAACCCCCCTTCGGACGCGATCCTCGTCGACTCACGCCAAGCCCAAGGTCTCACCAACGTGTACCTTTACAACACCCAAAAAAGGCAGATCCCCGCCCCCGGGTTCACTTTTCAGCTTCGGATCCACGAGATACCAAGCTACGCCATGCTTTATGGCGCACAAAAAAGCCTGCGCGCAGAAAGCCACTCTTTCAAACGCCTGTTGGTTCACGAGATCTTCCACCGCGCACAGATCATCGAAAAAGCGTGGAGATACCCACACGGCATCCAAAACCGATCAGGCTATGCCTTTGACTCCCAAAGCATCGCGCTGGCTCTTTTGGAAAACCGCCTCCTTGCACGAGGACTCCAAAGCCCCCAACCTGAGCGCTTTCTGTTGCTTTTTTATGCGGTGCGTTCTTCGCGGATCATGCGAAATCCTGACCGACAAAATCGCATCGAAGACTACGACAATTATCAAGAATGGCTGGAAGGTACCGCCATGTTTGTGGAGCATCAATTCTCTCTTTATGCGGGCTTCCCATTCCAACACAACGATCTAGAAAGCATCTCCCAACGCCTCTTGATCTTTGAACAAAACCATCGCGACCTCGACTCTAGTTTCGTGCGCGAAGGTCTTTTTGCGCGATTTTATGGAACAGGCGCAGCCATCGGTCTTTTGCTTGATCGGTTGGGCGACACACGCTGGCGTCATGCTTGCCGCGAAGGGCGCACACTCTATCAACATCTGCAAGCTCGGTGGGGCCGTCTCTCCACCCAAAAACAGCGCGCCCTCCTTCGAGAAGCGCAACATCAACACGGAATGACCGAACTTCAACACATCGCCCAAAGCTTTTCAAAGAGGCTGCGAAGCCGTCACACCGACAACGAGTGACGTCGTCGACAAAAAAACCCCATGCTCGCGCCCGTTGCGAGCGACAAAGTTGTGGGTGTGAAAGACCCGTGATCTTTTCACCCCACAAACACGATCCAACCCTTCGCGTGCAAGAATCATAAGGAGAAGAAAATGATCCGATGGAAACGACACCTTGGGCTGCTTGGCCCCTTGGTGCTGTGGTGGTGGATGGCCGCTTGTGGCTCTCCCATCGGCACTTGCCAACAAGACAGCGAATGTAGCGGCGGCCAAAAGTGCCTCGAAAAGCTCTGCCGTTGTCCCGATGCTTCCGCTCGTTGCGCAAATACTTGTGTTTCTTTGCTCAACGACAACGCCCATTGCGGCGCTTGCACCTGCAAGTCGGGCGAAAAGTGTGCGGCAGGTCGTTGTGTCGTCGCCTGTCCTGCCCTCACTCCCGACGCTTGCGGCGATGCCTGTATCTCCCTTCAAACCAACGTCAACCATTGCGGCTCTTGCAACAAAGCCTGTTCTGCCGGTCAAACCTGTCAAAATGGTCAATGCCTTTGTCCTTCGGGCCAGCGCGATTGTGGCGGTGCTTGCGTCGATGTCGTGCTTTCGCCCAAACATTGCGGCGCTTGCAACAACGCCTGTCCAAGCGGCCAATCCTGCGCGATCGGCGAATGTGTTCAACAATGCCCCGCATCGACTCCCACGCTTTGCCTTGGAAGCTGCGTCGATATGACCCGTGATGCCGCCCATTGCGGCGCGTGTGGAAGCGCCTGTCCTACGGGTCAACGCTGCCAAGAAGGGCGCTGCACATGCCCCGATGGAAGCACCCTATGCGCGGGACGTTGCGTCGATCTACAAAGCAGCGGCCAGCATTGCGGTGTGTGCGACAATCCCTGCGCAAGCGGCAGCGTTTGCGCCGAAGGTCTGTGCATCCCGTCCTGTCCGAGTGCGACCTCCGCTTCTTGTTTTGGTGGATGCGTCTCGACGCAGACCAACGCCGATCATTGCGGTGGATGCGGGAAAGCTTGCAAAGAAGGAGAAGTCTGCAACAGCGGAAGCTGCGCTTGTCCGAGCGGTATGCTGTCGTGCGATGGAGCCTGCCTCGATCCAAAAGTCAATCGCCTACACTGCGGGGCGTGCAACAGCCTGTGCAAAGCAGGAGAAGTCTGTGCAGGCGGTAGTTGCGTGCAATCGTGTCCTACCGTCACCAACACCGCCTGTTATGGAGGATGTTTCGACATCCAACAAGACGCCCGTCATTGCGGCAAATGCGGCATCGCTTGTCGCGTCGGCCTTGTTTGCAAGGCGGGTGTGTGTACTTGTCCAAACGAACAAGCCTCTTGTCGTGGCCGTTGCACCGATCTCCAAACCGACAACCAAAACTGCGGTGGGTGCGGCAAGATCTGCCGTTCCACCGAGTCTTGCGACAAAGGCCAATGCGTCTTACGTTGCACCTCTCCGACCCAAGCCTGCAACGGCGCTTGTGTCGATACCAAAACCAACAACCAACACTGCGGAAGTTGCGGGAATGGCTGTGCGAGTACCCAACAATGCAAAGATGGAAAATGCGTTTGTGGCGAAGGGCGCGCAGATTGTGGCGATGGGCGATGTGTCGATACACTCTATAATGCCCGTCACTGCGGAGCTTGCAACAATGCTTGCCAAAGTGATCAGACCTGTGCGCAAGGCAAATGCTTGTGCCGCCCAGACGGCTGTCACTTTGCGCTGCACAGCCCGGGCAGCGATCCCATGAGCGAAGCGCGTATCGTGCAGATGGCCGATGGTCGCAACAAAGAAGTCATCTATGCCTTTTCGTATCGAGGCGGAGCTTTTACCTTCGCAGGAAAAACCTTCCCTGCCTCCCCGAGCGCACAATCTTTTGCGATCGCCGCGCTCGACGAAAACAACAAGCTCCTCTGGAGCCAAGACGTCGCTGGAAAAGGCAACCAAGGAGCCAAAACCACCGATCTCTTCGTCGCTCCCAACGGAGATATCTTCGTCTTCGGCCAATTCACCAGCGAGCTTACCCTCGGTGCGCAAACGCTCAAACCTACAGACTCCTCCGTACAGCCGTACGACCTCTTGGGATTCATCGCCAAACTCAACGCCCAAGGGCAATGGCAAGGCGCACAGATCCTTGAGATATCACGGCTCCCCTCGTTGGAAAGCCCCTTTGTTGAACTCCATTCGATAGCCCGCGCAAGCAACGGGGATCTGTACCTGAGTGGTTCTTATCAAGGAAAACTGCGCTTTCTGACCTCTTCTATCGATAATCTCGCACGCCAAGCCTTTGTCTTGCGCATCAACAGCCAACTCCAAAGCCCGCTTTTTGCGCGAACAATATCTGGTGCAACCCCCAGCACCGTCGACTACACCAGCCTTGTCATCGACGAAAACGACAAAACCTACCTCCTCGGCCAAGCCAACGGAGAAGTGGTGTTTGGCACACACAAACTCACCCCCAGCAGCACCAAAGCTCCAACTGGCTTTTTGGTGCGCTTCGATCTCCAAGTCGCCGATCCTTGGGTGGTCGCTCCTTATGCTTTGCCGCCGTGGCCTTTTTCAAACAACCATGCCAACGTGGCGACGGCAGCGACGGGCGGCGGTGTGGTGTGGGCCGGCTCCTACACAAAAGCTTTCCAGATCAGCAACATCAGACGCCCTGATCCCCCACGCTCCACCGCATACATCGCCTCCATCGACGGCAGCGGCACCATGCGCTGGCTAAAAGAATCGACCGGCCCCTCCGACACAGAAAGCTCTTTCGTTCGCCGCTCCCCCACCAAGGAACTCCAATGGGTCGTTCAAGCCAACGATGCCATACAATTCGGTCGATCCACCCACCCCTATCCGTACCAAGGAGGCGACGCCCCCCATCATGTCGCTTTTTTCCTCAACGAGAACGGCGATCTCCAAGCCTCAAAAACCCTGTGGCTCGGTGAATTATTACTCTCTGGCCTCCGTATCGGGATCCGCTCCGTCCTCTTGCGCTCCGAAAGTGCTTTGATCGGCGGCTCCATCCAAGGCAGCGGCTTCACTCTCTACGGCAAAACATACCAACCTACCGGAACAGAAGACGTTTTTCTTTTCCGAAGCTTCTACCGCTAATCCTCGGCTACTTCGATCTCCCTCTCCTTTTGTCTCCCTTAGATATGGCAGCTTTCTATTCTTGCAATCGGTTCATGCCTCGCCTACAATCACGAAGATCCACCGCGCAAAAGTCTCCGCCCGCAAGCGCACCCAAACACAACACTCGACAAGGAGCTGATCTTCTCTTGCTCGATCAAAGCCGCCTCCCTCAGTCATTCCCAACACGCCTACCGCAAACGCGGTGTGTCGGACTCTTCTGCGCTTGCCTTTCGGCTTGCTTGCTTTGGCTTGCTTGGTCGATCTGCCCCCACGATGCCTTGTCTTCTCCGTTGCCTCAACCTTTTTCTTCCGCACTGACCCAAAAAGACCGCCCCTCTAAGGAGATCCTCCTTGATGCTCGTGCACCCTTCGTTTCGCTCGGTCGCCAAGTAGAGATCCTTCCCGATACTCTAGGTAAATACACCTTTCAAGAGGTACAACAACCCCCGCTTTTTCGCGCCTTCCAGCCCTCCACCCAAGATATCGTCAGCTTCGGGCAAACCAAAACAACCTACTGGCTGCGCTTTCGTATCCACCAAACGACCGATACTCCGCGACTTTGGTATCTCGTCACTCCGCGTTGGTGGCTTCAACTCGCCCTCCACGACCCCACCCAAAATCGCCCGACACACCTCGCCATCCGCCGCTATGATCGCCCTTTTCACGAACGCCTGTTCCCTTACTACGGAGCCGTGTTCCCCCTTGAACTCCCTCCCCTCAAAGCCCACCACTTCCGCTCTTTTCCCAACGCTTCCTCCTCCTTGCCGCATCCGCTTTCTACCACCACCCCTCCTTCTACCACCCGACCCCATCCGCTTTCTACCACCCCCCCTCCTTCTACCACCCGACCCGCTCCAAGTCCTCCTCCCCTCGCTCTATCGGCCACACACACCTTTTATCTGCGCGCACAAACCGACTTTGGCTCCATGAGCGTACCTCTGGCGCTCTGGCAACCTCATGCCCTCCGAAGCCAGTTGCTCCTCGAATACGTCCTCTGGGGGCTGTTTTTCGGAACACTTTTTTCCCTTCTTTTCTACAATCTTTTCTTGTATCTCTCTTTGCACGAACGCCCCTACCTCGACTACGTGATCTATATCGGTGGATTGGCCCTCTACATGGCCTCCAACAATGGCCTTGCCTTCCAATACCTCTGGCCGAACGCGCCTTGGTGGAACCAACGGGCGGCCTTGTTTTTTGTAGGCTTTGCACTCTTTGGAGCGGTGCGCTTCATCGCAGGATTTTTGGACACCAAACATCATCTGCCTCGACACCACCGCTTCTTACAAGCGCTGATGCTTGGCTGCTTGTGTTTGATCGCCTCTTCGCTCGTGGATGCGGGCATCGCCAACCAACTCTCTACATGGCTTGCGTTGCTCACGGCCCTGTTTGCTCTCACAGCGATCATTCGATGCGCCCACAAACGCCACCGCAGCGCTTACTTTGTCCTCGCAGGATGGGGCGCGTTGCTTGGTGGAGGAGCCCTGTATGCGTGCGCGATTATGGGATGGCTGCCTTTCTCACCCATCACACAAAACGGCCTACTCTTCGGAGCCGTCATCGAAGCGCTGCTGCTTTCCTTTGCGCTCGCCGATCGCGTCCACACGCTCAACCAAACCCTCGACACCCAAAAACACCAACTCTCCAAACAAAACGCCACCCTTGCTCGCCTCGACCAACTCAAAGACGAACTGATCGCCAACACTTCTCACGAGCTACGCACTCCCCTCAACGGCATGATCGGCTTGACCGAAGCCCTGCTCGAAGATTACGCAGAAGCCCTTCCTGCCGATGCCCAACAAGATCTTCAGCTACTCGCTCAAAGCAGCCGACGCCTTGCCGCGCTTGTCAACGATCTCCTCGATTTCTCCAGCCTCAAACAAAACCACCTAACCCTCCAAACCGCCCCCGTCGATCTTGCCCATGCCGCCGAGACCGTCATCGCCCTCTCCCAACAAGCAGCCCACAAAAAACAGATCTCTCTCCATAACCAGATCTCTCCAAAAGCACCGCTCGTCGAAGCCGATCCCAACAGACTCCAACAGATCCTCCATAACCTCGTCCACAACGCGATCAAGTTCACTCCTTGCGGACACATCACCCTCTCCGCACACACACAAAGCGATGCCCTCGCAATATCCGTCGAAGACACAGGCATCGGCATCAAAGAACAAGATCAGACCCGTATCTTCCGCTCTTTTGAACAAGTCGATGGCTCCCACAAACGCCCCCACGAAGGTCTCGGTCTTGGGCTTGCCATCACCAAACAACTTGTCAACCTCCACGGCGGTGAGATATCCGTCCGCTCGATCCTCGGACAAGGCACCCGCTTTACCTTCACCCTCCCGATCGCCCAAACCCCAACCGCCCTCTCGCCTGCCACCACTTCTTCTCTCGATATCGCCCCATCTACCTCCTCTCCCGATACCCCCCAAACCACTCCCGCTTATCCCTCCAACCAAACCGCTCCTGCTCTCGATATCGCCCCATCCACCTCCTCTCTCGATATCGCCCCATCCACCTCCTCTCTCGATATCGCCCCATCCACCTCCTCTCTCGATATCGCCCCATCCACCGAAGAAACTCCTCAAAACAAAATCCGACTCACAACCGATCCTCCCCAAACCACCACACCCGAAAGCGTGTCCACCCCGCTCTCTCACGAGGACGAACCTATGCGCCAACCTGTGCGCATCCTCGCCGTAGACGACGACCCCATGAATCTCCGCGTGCTCCAAGCCCAACTTCGCCCTCCCGCCTACCTTCTCACGCTCGTCCAAAGTGGCCCCCAAGCCCTCCAACAGATCGAACAACACGGCCCTTTTGATATCGTTCTCATGGACATCATGATGCCCTATATGTCCGGCTATGAAGTCGTTCAAACACTTCGGCAACATCACCCTCCCCACCAACTCCCCATCCTTATGCTCTCCGCCAAAAACCAAGTCAAAGACTTCGCGGCTGCTTTTCAAGCAGGAGCCAACGATTACATCGCCAAACCTTACGCAAAGTCCGAACTGATCGCCCGCATCCAACGCCATCTCACCTCTCCCCAAAGCGACGGATAATACGAAATCCGCTCGTTGTGTGATCGTAAAAATGTAGGAGCAGCCTCCTGTGGCTGCCCAAGCACAGGGCGTCTACGCGCTCGCCTTCGATCACAGATCACTCGGATATCGTATACGATGCCGCCAATTTGTATTTTTTCCCATACACCTCCCGATCTCAGATATCTGAAAGCCTCCGCCTGTAGAGGAATCCCCGCCATTCAAGGACATCTGCATAAACACTTGATTATAAAAACAAAATAAACAATCGTTGTGTTGGCCTATTTTTTGGAGAAAGACTCCACAACAAGATCGCAACGCGCCAGCACGCAACCAAACAAGCGTACCGCTGACGCGAACTGTATCCACACAACCAAACCTTCCGAATCCAAAAGGAGTTTCCGATGAAAACCAACACCATCCTGTCTTTGCTGTTTTCCGCCTTGCTGTTCTCGCACCTCACGGCTTGTGGGCCAGACAACCGCGTACAAACCACCGCTCTCCAACAAAGCGCTTGCCTCTCCAACCAAGCCCAACCCGATCCCGGTAAAGAGCCGCCCAACCCCTACAACACCAAGCCCGAGATCGCCGTCACCAAAGCCACCAGCACGCTCAACGTGATGTACAAAAATGTACGCTTTCGATGCGAACAAAAAACCTTGATCGAAGCCTTTCTTGACGGACAAATCCTCCGCGTCGTCGCCCGTCCCATCGAGATGAACCCAAGCGTTGTCGCTGGCTGCGACTGCATCTACGATCTCGGCGCACAAGTCGGCCCGCTACCCGTTGGAAAATATACCCTCAAAGTTCAGCGCCAAACCGACAACTACGGTGGAAAAAGTGAAACCTCCGACCTTCACACCCAAGAGATCGAACTCGGCAATCCACGATAACAATCTCTCTCTTTTCTCATAAGACTTACGCAGTCGCCAAAAAAAGCCGTGTTCGCGACACTTCAAGCGACAGAGTCGTTGTTTTGAAAAACCGTGATCTGTTCGCCCCTCTCGGGGTCAAGGGGCGACAGTCTATGGCGGGGCGTGGGGTGACACCCCACAAAATAAGCCCAACTGCGGAACTCCGATCTTACATAAAAGGAGATTTTCCTAATGAAAAAGTGTTTTCTACTTCTTGGAAATATCTGGCTATTTTCATTTTTCGCTTGTGCGACTCCGACAGGAACCGCGCTCCAAGCAACCGCTATCCAACAAAGCGCTTGCTTGCCCAACTCCCAAACCCAAGATCCCGCCAAAACGGACGGAAAAGAAGCCTTTACGGTGGCGGCCAACGGCGACCAAGTGGAGATCAGCTTTAAAAACGCACATCTTCGCTGCGAACAAAAAGTGACGTGGGAAGCCTCGCTTGATGGACAGATCCTGACTGCTGTGGTGCGCCCCCAAGAGATGAACCCCACCACCGTCCCTCGCTGCGACTGCCGCTACGATCTCGGCGTCAAGATCGGTCCGCTCAACAAAGGCAAATACACCGTCAAGATCCAGCAAAAGTCTGATAACTACGGCAGCCCCAGCACCACCAAAGACGTACACACCAGCGAAGTCACCATCCCTTAAAACTCCCTCTCCCCCATCCACCCCCTCGCCATCTACCTTATCGCTCGCTCTTGAATCGGGTTATACGATATCCGAGTGGCGTACACAGCAAAGGAGAATACGTAAGTGCCCGATTATTGGGCAGCTGCTCCTACCTCTTTACGGTAACGCAACGGGCGGATTTCGTGTTATTTCTTCGGAGTCCAGTCGCCTGCGATGCCGTCGATGGCTTTGTGAAGTCCTTCTGCTGCGCTCAGGGATGCTTGTTGTTTGGTGAACATCGCAGCTCGCATCACGGCATGATGGCGCGCCAGCTTCGCAAGATACGCGCTGTGGTCTTTGTGACCGGCTGGAACAGGGGCGATCTTTTGGGTCAAGAAATACTCTGCAATCACTTTGATGATATTTGAGGCATGAGCTTCTTTTGTCATCACCCAACGCACCAACTGATTCTTGCTTTGTGCATCTGTTTTATCGCTAAGTGCAAGAATATTTTTGATGGCTTTGGTGATGGTTTGGCTGTCTTCATACAAGGCATGAACACGCGCATGATCATCATAAATCCCGCAAGGTACTTGGCAGTGCGCGTCCACTTTTTGAGAACCGACAGTCGTCATCCCCAACACCAGAAACCAGATCACGCTCCATCGCTTGATCATTTTTTTCTCCTTTTTCTGTGCTTGCCTGTTTGCCCAGTTGCGCCTGCTCGCTCGGATACTCGGGGGTGCGAGACGGAACACAACGGCGGCATCCTAGGCCCGACGGTTTTTTCTGTCAAGGCAACCGCTGTGGCGTGTCCCCTAGGCCTTATACGATATCCGAAAGATGTGTGCTCGAAGGGCAGCTGCGATCCGCTGTAACTGCCCTGTCCTTGGGCAGCCACAGGGGGCTGCCCCTACGTTTTACGATCACACAATGGGCGGATTCCGTATTATCCATCCGATGCCACCTCATGCCTCGTGATCTTCGACCTCTCGCGCCGCCCTCAACGCCTCGCTGCCGCTCGCCTACAAAGCCACCTTTGGCAGAAAAAAAGAACGACGCTACAAAACAGCCCGCCAAATCAAACGTACTTATCGGGGTTCTTCCACCCAGACGCGAGCTCTCTTGACAACGATCATCCTGATGGAATATAAACAACACAGTTCGCACAAACGTTGTATCAAAGTTCTTAATTTCATCAGAAATTATACTAAAGCGTGTATGCCTACAGTGAACAATATGATTCCAAAAGACTTAAAGATTTACCACATCGTTCATCTGGACAGACTGGTGTCGATTATCAGCGAGGGCTGTTTGTGGAGTGATGCGGCAGGTCAAGCAAAAAATTTGGGCGGAACCATGATCGGAATGTCCCATATCAAACAGAGGCGTATGACCAACAGCATATCAAGTCACCAAGGATTAACCGTCGGACAATGCGTGCCGTTCTACTTCTGCCCACGTTCTATCATGCTCTACATCATTTCACAACAAAGCCATGAGAATATCTCGTATCGAGGTGGGCAACAACCCATTATTCACCTGCAAGCTGATCTGAATCGGGTTATCTGCTGGGCACAGCAGAACAATAAACGGTGGGCTTTTACAGATTCAAACGCAGGGTCTTTCTACTTCAACGATTATTGCACTTTAGGTGATCTGAAACGAATTGATTGGAACGCGGTAAATGCCTACTCATGGTCGCGATGTAAAGAACAAAAACAGGCTGAATTTCTACTGGAAGAACAATTCCCGTGGACGCTGATTGAAGCGGTCGGCGTCTATTCGCAGACGCAAGATCAGCAAGTCAGAGCTAGATTGAATTCAGCAGGGCATCGACCGCCCATTTCAATTCAGCGCGACTGGTATCACTAAAGGAGGACGCTCAGGTGATTACCTACAAAACAGGCGATATTTTTAAAGAAGAAGCAGATGCGATAGTCAACACGGTAAATTGTGTAGGCATCATGGGGCGTGGCATCGCGTTGCAGTTCAAGAAGTGGTTTCCCGAAAACTTCAAAGTTTACGCGGCTGCCTGCAAACACAAGAAAGTCGTGCCCGGAAGAATGTTTGTGCATGAAACAGGCTCCCTGATGGGGCCTAAATACGTCATCAATTTTCCGACCAAACGGCACTGGCGTGGAGCCAGCCGCATGGAAGATATCGAGTCTGGCCTTCAAAATTTGGCAGAGGTTATACCGACCCTGAATATCGAATCCATCGCTCTTCCGCCGCTCGGCTGCGGGTTAGGCGGGCTAAACTGGGATGAGGTTCGAGAGCGTATCGAAAATACGCTTTCTCATTTGTCAGATACGCGAGTCATCGTTTTTGAACCTCAAGGGGCACCCGAAGCGAAAGAGATGGCAAAGAACCGCAAGGCACCGAAGATAACCGCCGGCAGAGCTGCGTTGGTCGAATTGGTGCATCGCTACCTTGGCGGTCTACTCGATCCTTTTATTTCTCTGCTTGAGATTCAAAAACTACTGTATTTTTTGCAAGAAAGTGGTGAACCTCTCCATTTGAACTATCAGAAAAATATCTATGGTCCTTATGCTGAAAATTTGCGCCATGTATTGAATGCCGTTGAAAACCACCTGCTTTCTGGCTACGCAGATGGTGGCGACAGACCAGACAAAGAACTCAGGCTGGTTTCGGGAGCCTACGAAGCCGCGTCAAAGTTCATGGCGGAGCATCCCCAGACAAAGCAGCGTTTCGATAAAGTTTCTGATCTAGTTGAAGGCTTTGAATCTCCCTTTGGGATGGAGCTACTTGCGACAGTTCACTGGGTTGCCACAAAAGAAAGTGCCAAAACGAAAGATCGGGTCGTCTCAGGAGTTCACGGATGGAATGATCGTAAGAAGCAATTTACGCCTCGCCAGATTGGGTTGGCTTTCGACGTTTTATCAGAAAAAGGCTGGATTGATCAAGATTGACGTCCTCCCTCCACCAAACCAAGAGACGAAGCTTGCGCAACGTCTCAAAGGTTGTGGTGGGAGCCTTCCCGCTCGTCTTGGGTAAACGTGGTGTTGGAGGCGTTCGTCGCTCGCGGTACTTCAAGCGACAGAGTTGTTGGCGTAAAAAGCGATGACTTCTTCGCCAACGCGGGGCCAAGGGGACCGTGTCAAGGAATTGGGGCGTGGAGCCGCGCTCCAAACCATCCAACAAGCCGATCCTGTACTCTCCAAACAACAGGAATGCGATCCATTCCCTTCACACGAACAGGAGTTCCACGATGATCGCGATACCCTCATCCACCACGACAAACCGCTCATGGTTCGGTGGCCTTGCGCTCTCGGTGCTTTGCTTTGCCCTGCTTCCGTGGGCCTACGGAAGCCCACCCACCACCCAGCCCTCACGCCTCACTTCTACAACAGCGCCATCCAAACAGCCCTCTGTTTCGCGCCGTTCGCTCGCCCCTCAGCCTCTGCCCACGCCGCCACAGGGCTACATCCCCGCCTCCCCTCGCCAACTTACCTCCCAAGGGGTCAACGGAGAGGCCTATTTTTCACCCGATGGAAAAAAACTGATCTTTCAATCCTACGGAAGAAAAGAACACGCCCATACACAAATCTACATCCTTGACCTCCAAAATGGAAAAGAAACGCGCCTTACCAACCATGACGGCGATGATACATGTTCTTATTTCCATCCAAACGGAAAGAGTATCCTTTACGCCTCGACCGTTGATGAAGTCAGAGAATCTTACCACTTCCGTTTTTTCGCCCCCTCTTGGGTCGCCAAGCACCGCGCACAACGCGAACAAGCTGCCAAGTCCCAAAAATGGGGCAAAAAAAACCGCGCAAAACACAAACGAACCTACACTTGGGTCTACAAACCCTACGAGATCTATCTTGCGGGGCTTGATGGCAAAAATCCCCGACGCCTGACCCACGCCAACGGCTATGATGCCGAAGGAACCTACAGCACCGATGGAAAGCATATCATCTTTAGCTCCCACCGCGACGGCGACCAAGAGCTTTACTTGATGAACGCAGACGGCACAGCCCAACGCCGCCTCACTTGGCGCAAAGGCAACGATGGTGGCCCCTTCCTCTCCCCCAGCGGAAAAGCCGTGACTTGGCGCTCTTTTGACGTCAAAGGCAATTCCCAGATCTTTGTGGCCGACCTGCAAGACGCAACACTCCGCAATATCCGCCAATTGACCTTCAAATCGGGCATCCACTGGGCACCCTTCTGGCATCCCTCCGAAAAATGGGTTCTTTTCAGCGCCAACAGCGACGACCGCAAAAACTTTGAACTCTATCTCGTCAACACCGAAGGAACCTGCCTCAAACGCCTGACTTACAGCCACGCTCAAGATGTCTTGCCCGTCTTCTCCCCTGATGGGAAACAGATCGCTTTTACAGCCCGAAAAGGCCGATACAGCCAGCTTTACATCATGCCTTTTGTGATGCCCAGCCACTGCGAAGATCCTCGCCTCCACCGCACTCCCCAAAGCCTTCTCCACTTCCCTCCACCCCCACCTCAAAAACACTAAACTCCGCTCCCACACAAACACCCCAACCACGAGACACAAAGAAAGGCAGCCTCCATGCCCAACTCAACACGCACCAACCCCCATCGTCCCCTCCCCCCCGCGCCCAACACACCTCACCTCTCCAACACCGCTCCCGTCGCCCCCACCCCAAGCCCTGCCTCCACCCGCGATCCACACCGCTTTGAGCGTCCCGCTCCAAGTCCCACCAACCCGCACACGCCCCCCGCACACACACCCGCCACTCCTGCCGAACGCTACATGCAGCCCCTTGATCACGGCTTTTGGAAAGATCCCCAAAGCACCGCACCCATCGGCAAGATCAACGGCTACATCGACTTTGCCGTCCAAAACTACGAGTACCACAAAAAGATGGCTGTCGAAGTCCAAGTCGAGCGCGAAGACGGAAGCACCGAGCGTTACCTCTATCGCCCCCAATACAAAGGCAAACTCCCCGATGGCCGCGAAAAATGGGGCGTCGATCCGATCTCCATCTTCCCCGATATCCCGGGCCGATCTGCTGTCAAAGAAGTCCGCTTTTCTTATAAGGTACAAGCCGACGTCGATCACGACGGACAACGCGACCTTTGCGTCTCCCACAACTTCTACAAGATCGCCGACGCCAACGCGCTGCGGACTCCCTCCACACAACTTGGCTCACCCGCTCCCACCGCTCAAAATCCCGAAGCCATCGCCCCTCTCGCCGATCCCTCACGCATCCACAACGCCGCAGCTTCCCTCAAAGACACCGTCCCACCCGTCGAAGTCTACTTCGCTCCCTACCAACACCCCGAACGCGCTTTGATCGCCGAGATCGACAAAGTCATCCAAGCCAAACGCCTTGACCCACAAAGCCACCACAGCATCCATGCTTCTGTCTTCAACATCAACGACCCCGAGATCGCAAACAAACTGATCGAAGCCCATCAAACTGGCGTGGAGGTCAAACTGCTCACCGCCGCCCACCAGATGGATCCCAACAAAGCCTATCAACTCGAATACAAGCGACTCCAACAAGCCGGTGTCCCCGTCATCGGCATCGCACGCGACGAGATGTTTGCCTCCAATCATACAAAGTTTGCGATCTTTGACGGACACACCGTGACTACAGGTTCTTACAATTGGGAAAGCCGCTCGAACGACGAAAACAATGAAAATATGATGATCTTGCGTTCTCCTGCCGTCGCGGCTCTCTACGAAGATATCTTCCGAGGCGTCGCGGGTGAAGCCCAAGTCGACCGCTCCATCCAACCTCTCGACAAAGTCAACGTCCTCTACTCCCAGCAACACAACGTCCCCAAAGCCATCTACGACGAGATCGAAAAAGCCAAAGACAGCATCACCCTCTCGATGTTCACCTTGCGCTCCCTCCAATTCGAGGACGCAGGACAGCACAAAGATATCCTTGATGCACTGATCCGCGCTCAACAACGCGGTGTCAAAGTCTCGATCCTTCTTGAGAAAAATATTGCAGATGCGGGTGAATATTACGGACGCCTTACAGAAAATGATCCGACCGACGAACGCCTTGCACAACACGGCATCGAGATCGTCAAGATCAAAACCAACTTCAACAACAACCCCTATGCGGCCATGCACCACAAGTTCGCCGTGTTTGACGGCCAAACCACCATGACGGGAGCCTACAATTGGTACGCAGGGAGCCAAGTGTCCGACGACGACTTGATCGTGATCCGCGACACCGATATCGCCCAACGCTACCTCGGCGAAGTCACCAACCTACGCCGACACTACGATCCCGACTTCGATCCAAGCAGCGTCCCCCACACCCAAGTCGCCTTCTCCGTCCAACACCCCCACACCCGACCCGGAGACCAAGTCTACCTCGTCGGCGATATCCCCGAGCTTGGCGGATGGGATCTCGACAAGGGCATCCGCCTCAACGCAAACGACTGGCCCGACTGGAAGGTCGCTCTCGATATCCCCGCAGGTACGCACTTTGAGTACAAGTTTGTCGTCAAAAACCCTTGGAGTGGCCGCGTCTGGGAAGCCGGCGCAAACCGCGAACATACCGCCAACTCCAACCAACCCAAGGATGCCCTCTTCGAGCATTTTCGCGGATAGATTATGAAATCCGCCCATCGCGTGCGCCGACACGTAGGGGCAGCCCCCTGTGGCTGCCCAACCATAGGGCGTCTACAGCGGATCACACCTACCCTTCGTGTACACTTCTCTCGGATATCGTAAAATATCGCGCCTCACCACAAACAGCCCCTCATCCCCTCTCACAACAACGAGCAGATCCCCACAACACAGACTTTGAACAAGCCCGAACATTTGTTTCCACAACGACCACAGTTGTTCGGATCCGTAAGAAATGTCACACACTTACCGCCGCAGTCACGAGGTTGAAGAAGCGGGCATTCGCACTTGCCCTTCTCACAGGACTGATTACTGTGACACGCCGCACCGCACCTTCCGCAATGCCGCGTATCATCGCGCAGATTCACACAAGCCTCTCCGCAACGTGTGAGTCCCTCTCGGCAAACACACTGCCCTGCTCCACAAACTTCTAGTTTCGAGCAGACTTTGTCACAGGCCCCGCAATGATCGGGATCTTTTTGTAGATCGCGGCACGCACCGCCACACGACACATACCCATCCCTGCATCGACAAGCCCCCTGATCACAGATCTGATTTTCCGCGCACTTCGTCGTGCAATCCCCGCAATGTTGCGGATCGCTTTTCAAATCGACGCATCGCCCATCGCATGAAGACTTGCCCTCTGAACAAGAAAGTACACACTTGCCTTCTTGGCAGCTTTGCTCGGCCCCACACACCACACCACAACGACCGCAATTCGACGGATCCAACGAGAGATCCGCACAGCGAACTCCGCACAGCGTCCGCCCCACCGCGCAACGGCACTCGCTTGGACAAAAAGCCCCTTGACATGCCGAATCGATCGGCAAACAGACCTCTTCGTTTGCACAAAGATTCCCGCACGATCCACAATGCTTTGGCCCCCATGCCGTCAAGCAGCGCTGCTCACAAACCACCGTGTCACAGCCGCAATCTTCGTCCACCACTCCGTCACAATCGTCGTCCAATCCGTTGCATTTTTCGCTAGGCAACGGCAAGACTTCGCCTTCGCAAACATCGGACCATTCATTGTTTTCCTTGCAACGCTGCTTGCCTTGTTGGCAGATCCCCACCCCCGCAAACCGCAGATCTCCCGAATAGCAAGGCCGCTCTTCTCCTGCCTTACAATCGCAGCTTTTGTCTTTCGGGTTGTCGATCTTTCCGTCGCAATCTGTATCCAAACCATCGCATTTTTCGGGGCTTGGCAGCACTTGTCCCAAACAGTTCCCCCACCGAAACACCCCATCTTCGGCCACTTCGCAAAGCTGGATCCCTGCGCGACACGATCCGACAGGCTCACTCTGCCCCACCAACAAAGGCCCCGCATAACAAGGTCGCTGCGCCCCCAGCGCAAGGCATGTACAAGCGTTGTTTCCGACGTTGTCGATCTTCCCGTCACAGTCGTTGTCGATCCGATCGCAGATCTCGGCTGTTGGGGTGACTTCACCTTTGCAAACCGACCACACCCCGTCTCTTCCACAAAACCGCTCTCCCCACCGACAAGGCGATGTATCGGCGGTTTGTGGAGAGCTGCTGCACCGCTCGATATCACCCGCAACGCACTCCGCCACTTCGCAGGTCTTGTATGCGGCATTCGGCAAGTTCAAACAATGCACCGCAGGCGCACTCCCCCTACAGTCTTCGGCTGTTTCGCAAGCTCTCTTCACTTTACCGATGCACCCTCCCCACAACAACGAGACACTCCACAACACCACACATCCGATCCGCACACCACCACGCATCCATCACCTCGCTCCACACTCGCCTCACAAACAAACCATGCCACCACACACCCCAAGCATCCGCGATCTTCGACCACTTGCACCTTTACCACATCGCTCACAAACAAGCCAAGCCGTCACACACCAAGCATCCCCCAAAAAACACCTCTTCACAAGGCTTTACAAAAAACAGGCGCGATCGCACACTCCAGCCCGCAGGAAAGGTCTGTACAACACCGCACACGCCCCCCCACAAGACCAAAGACCACAAGACCAGACCCTCTGCACACCACCCATGCCCGCAAACAAGGCCCGTCCTCTTCACAGCGACGCGCTCCTGCGCGGCTTTTGCAAACGAGAAAAAAACATGTCCGCCCCACGCACACGTTCTTTAACCGACTGGCTTCCCACCACCCCCAAAGAGGCCCAACTTCGCGGCTGGGATGAACTCGATGTGATCTTGGTTTCGGGTGATGCCTATATCGATCACCCCGCGTTTGGCACCGCTGTGATCGGTCGCCTCATCGAAAGTATGGGCCTGCGTATCGCTCTCGTCTGCCAACCCAACTGGAAAGACGATCTGCGCGACTTCAAAAAGTTTGGCCCACCTCGCCTTTTCTTCGGTGTCACCGCTGGCTGCATGGACTCCATGGTCAACAAATACACCGCAGGCAAACGCCTTCGCTCCAACGACGCCTACACACCAAGCGGTGAATCGGGCTTTCGCCCTGACTACGCAGCCACCGCCTACTCCCGCATCCTCAAACAACTCTACCCCGAAACACCCGTACTGATCGGCGGGATCGAAGCCTCCCTTCGGCGCGTCACTCACTACGACTATTGGTCCGATCAAGTCAAACCCTCCATCCTGATCGACAGCAACGCCGACCTCCTTGTCTACGGCATGGGCGAACAACCCCTCCGCGAGATCGTCCGCCTCCTCCAAAAAGGCGTCCCCTTTGAAAGCCTCAAAACCATCCCCCAAACCGCTTTCGCTCAACCTCGCCAAGAAGCCCTCCCCAAACACAAACAATGGCAAAGCTTCGCCCTCGCAAGCCACGAAGATTGCCTCAACAACAAAAAAGTGTACGCCCGTAACTTTAAATACGTCGAGCAAGAATCCAATAAACAATTTGCTCGACGTCTGACACAAGATTGCGGTGAGTCGACGGTGGTGATCAACCCACCCTTTCAAACCATGACCGAAAAAGAGATCGATACCTCTTTCGATCTGCCTTATACCCGACTCCCTCACCCCAAATACGCCAAACGCGGGCCGATCCCTGCCTACGAGATGATCAAGTTTTCCGTCAATATGCACCGTGGATGCTTCGGTGGCTGTAGCTTTTGCACCATATCTGCCCACCAAGGCAAGTTTATCGCCAGCCGCTCGAAAGAATCGATCCTTAAAGAAGTCGATGCCATCACCAAGATGGAGGACTTTCGCGGATACATCAGCGATCTCGGCGGTCCTTCCGCCAATATGTACAAGATGAAAGGAAAAGTCCAAGAGATCTGCGACCGCTGCGTCAGCCCTTCTTGTATCTTCCCTGTCGTCTGCCACAACCTCGACACCAACCACCGACCCATGCTCGAAGTCTATCGCGCAGTCGCTCAACACCCCGATGTCAAAAAAGCCATCGTATCAAGCGGTATCCGATACGATCTGTTCATCGACAAAGACCCCGAAGAAGACGCCCAAAACGGCTATACCGCCTACCTCGAACAACTCGTCACCCAACACGTCTCAGGCCGCCTCAAGGTCGCCCCCGAACATACCTCCGACAACGTCCTCAAGATGATGAGAAAACCTTCGTTCCAGCTTTTCCACAAGTTCAAAGCCCGATTCGACGCCATCTGTGAACGCGAACAGATCAACCAACAACTCATCCCCTATTTCATCTCCAGCCACCCCGGCTGCGACCTCAAGGATATGGCCCACCTTGCCGCTGAAACCAAAGAACTCGGCTTCCAACTCGAACAAGTCCAAGACTTTACGCCCACCCCCATGACCGTCGCCACCGAGATCTATTACTCTGGTTATCATCCTTACACGCTCAAGGAGATCAGTACGGCACGCACACACCAACAAAAGACACTTCAACGCCGCTTTTTCTTTTGGCATGAGAAAGAAAATCACTCATGGATCCGCCAAGCCCTCCAAGAGATCAAGATGGAAAGTCTCGCCAAAAAACTGCTTGATGAACCCTCCCCAACGGCTCCCACTACTTCTGCGATCTCCCGCCCCGCCCACCGCAGCCAAGAGTCCCCTCCAACAACGCCGCCCAAAGATCGCCCCGCCTCGACCTCCCGCCAAGTCCCCTACCGCGCCCCTCACCCCAAGGCCAAACATCGCGCCCTCCAAAGTCATCGCTCTCCCCGTCCTCACGGCCCAGAAAGATAAACGTACACCAAAAAGATCAACAGCAAAAACACCGCACCCAACCCCAACGCTTTGATTCCACCACTAATCTCAGGCCCCGAAGCCGCAGGATTTCGGGCTTTTTCAGCGGCGAGGCTGCGTTTTTCGCCTGTTTTGCTCGGCGTCGTGGGATGGCCTGCGCTTGGCCTTGAAGGAGAGGCCAAAGACGCAGACGGCGGAGGCGGCGTACCCGCGACAACAGGCGATCGCCCCCCTGCTGACGCAGCAGGGCGGCCTGCGGCGGCAGGCGAAGTCTGAGCGGACGAGCGGGGCGCGATCTTTTGCGCTTCTTGCGTATAAGCACCGGGCGGCATCGGCTGAAACAGCGGGATCTTGGACAAAACTTCGACAGGTGCAAGCAAGATCTCATCAGGCGGCAAGATCCCACCACCCGCAGGTTTGTGCTGTGGAGCGTGCTGTTGCAGCAAAGCTTGTGCAACAAACCGAATCATCGGGCTTTCATCCGCCAGTAGCTTTTGCATCATGGTGCGCCGCCAAACGCCATGCCCGCGTTGCCACAAGGTGTACATCAATTGAAAGCGCAGCTTTTCGCCAAGCATCGAAGCAGCGGGCGAAAACAGAGCTTCTTCAAACAGCGCACGCCCTTCTTCGGGAGGCAAACAACCGATCATCCAAACCGCGTGGTGGCGTTGGGCAGCAGGGCGATTGGCATGAAAGATCTCCGAACGCAAAAACCCCGAGGCATCGAATCCTTGCGTTCTCGCCCATGCGGAAAAGACCATCTCTTCGATGAACGGGATAAAAGCGAGAGCGCGCTGCCGCAAGCACTGATCCAGCCACCACTGCAAACGCGGCGAAGGATGCAACAACGCTTGGGTCACCCACAGATGAAAACTGCGCGGAGATTGCTCGTATTGGAGGTGATCGAGGATCATCGACTCAAGGATATCGGGCGCACAACTCCGCGCAAGATCACAAAAGATCTGCCACATCTCCAAAGAAGGCGGATGGTGGTCAAAATACTCAAAGATGATGTGAAACGCCGAAGCAACGCGGGCTTTGTCTGCACGCAATGCGACTTGGGCAAAGATCTCGGCTTGTTGTTCGCGCAAAGGACCTTCTGGACTCTTGATCAAAAAGCGCGCACACAACGGCAACGACTCAGGAGCCAACTCCGCCAACAAGGCCCGCGCCTCTTCTCCGTGTGGGTGCATCCCTTCACGCAAGATATGCGTCATGCGGTGGCGGGTCTTGAGATGGCCGAGCATCTCACGCAGACTCAACTGGATACGACGCGAGGGATTTTCTTGCGCAATCTTCTCTAAAAAAGAAACCATTTGGCGAACGGATCTCCAATCCGTTGTCTGAAGCTGTGCATCGACGATGTCTTTGGAAAGAGAAAGGGCGCTTTCCAAAAGTTCGCGGTTGGGGCTGTCTTGGATCTTGGTGATCAGATCGCGCTGGACGTGTTGAATCGTATCGGGAGACAACACACGCAACAAACCGCGCCGAACGGCCTTTCCAAACGCATCGGAAGACGAGGCTTGCAACCAATACTGCGCGATCAACGACTCATCCAACGCAGCGATCTGTTGGAGGACGCCCAAGACAAATTGCTTGCGCAGAGCATCTTCTTGGATCTGGCCGACCGCTTCGCCAAAACGGGAGAGATCTTCTTGGATGGTCTGTTGAGTGACGGGCGCGACAAGATGTTTTGGATCGCGCTGCGACGCTGCGTAAGTCTGCAAACCACGCAATGAGGCTTGCACATAACGCGGAAAGTTCGGCTGCTGCATCAATTCGCCGAAACGCTGCGAGCGAACGATCTCTTCGATACGCAAAGACTTGGGCCACCGATCGAGCGGAACGTTCGCGGCTTGGTTCCAATCGATATCGTCGAACGACGGCAACGGCGCAGCGTAGCCCGAAGCATGAGCCTCCACCACAAGCCCCTGCCCTGTCGGGGTCGCCCCACGCGACTCCACCATTGAGCGCGCATCGCTCGCGCTAAGGTGATCTAACGAAGCCGTCACATCGACAAATCCGCCAAAGTCTTGTTGCGATCCGCTGACGTCGACGCCTGCGATCGACATACTTTCTTCGCCCTGTCGGGTGACATCAAACATCTCGACCGAATGCGTCGAGGCATCCACCCGATGCCCCGTGATCTGCAACGGATCTGCCGTTTCCGCAGATCCACTACGAGCCGCAACATCCGATGCAGCGGGAGCCACAACAACCGACGGAACGCCTCCTGAGCGATCCAAAGATCGGCTGTTCTGGCCTTGTTGTGCGGGTTGAGGTTGCGCGGTACGCAACGCTTGCGCCAACTGCTCTTGCCATGTCAACAAACGGGCGAGTGCTTCGGCGGCTTCGACGCTCATCTCTTGTTCTTGAGCAGCGCGAGTGTCTCGTTCCGCAGCCGCCAAAAGCTCCGAAAGAGACGGAAGCTGTAGCGGTTCCCCCACTCCACCGATCCCTTGGGGGCCTTTTGCGGAAAACAGATCTTGGCGTTGCGCCATCGCGTTGGACAACGCATCCAACATGGGATCCGCAGCGGCAGATTCTTCGGCTGCAAACCCCGATTCGGCTTGCGCGGGTGGGATGTCGGCGAACAATTCGTTGGGCAAAAACTGCGATGGATCGAGGGGTATCGGAACGCTGGTCACGCCTTGCGTATGCAACACTCCACCCGCTTTGGCGGGCATCTCACCCTGCCAAGGGAGCGGTGCGCCCGAGCCTTCAAAAAAGGGCTGGAGCGGCGCGGGAGCCGCCGCTTCTTTTTCCATCGTGCGCTTGTTCTGTGGCCCTGCGATCCCCTCCGAAAGCACCTCCAACAACCCACGCGATCCAGATCGCGGCAGAGAGATATCCTCCGAAACAGGCATCCCTTCGAGAACTTCAAGCCCCTTCGGAGGAGCCTGCATCCCGCTTCCACTTGAGAATGGCCTTGCACTCGGGGCTTGCCCTTGACTTCCAGAAAAACCTGTTGTCGGCCCTTGGCTTCCAGAAAAGCCCGCCATCTGTCCTTGACTGGTCGAAAGAGCTGCCATCTGCCCTTGACTTGCAGAAAGAGCAGCACGGCTTGGCACCGTCGAGAGGCGAGCAGAAGTCCCCGCAGCGTGAGAGGCTCCGGCTTTTGTTTGGCGCAACGCCCGTTCTCGGCGATAACGCGTGTCTCGTTTGATCAAGGTGAAAGCGAAAAGTCCCGAACGAACGGCATCTTCGAGATGCTGTTCTTGTTTGGCGACGTTTGGATCAACCGATCCCTGCATCGCTTCTGACGGTGCTTCGGGCGACTGTGCGTTCGGCTGTTCGAGCGCTTCCAAAAATTCGGGGGCCAGTTGCTCATCTTCAAGCCCCAGTTCTTTCAACAACGAATCGCGATCCATCGATGCCATGATCTCGCGCACAGACAGCTTGTCGCGCACCTGCTCGCTGGCGTGTCGAGTGACGACTTGCCGATTCAACTGAAGGTGCGGAAAATGCGACTGTTGCAGATCGACACGAAAGGAAGCATCGTCGTCTTCGACATCTTGGCGGCTGATAAAACGCAACCACTCGGCAAATTCTTGAACCTGTGTCGTTCGATCGTACACCACCGTCTTGACACCACGCGCAACAAAGATCTTGGCGAGTTCTTGTGCAAGCCGAGACTCGGCGACGTTGCGCGGAACAGGCTCGCCGTTGAATTCGATGTTGTCCGATGCAAAGTTCAAGACCAATTGCCCAAGCGAGTCACACAACGCCCCCATCCCACGCGCAAAACGTTCGACGCTGCGCTGGATCATCTGGTTTCCGGGCGGGTACATCCGAAACGCATTGATCACGGCGCGCAACAGTCGCACTAGCTCGATAGAGTCCGCAATACGGGGCTTTGCGAGGTCTTGAAGATGGATGACTTGTGCGTCGACTTGGAGCAGGCCCTGTTGCGTACTCATCGCCCCTCCTTCTTTTGGTGCGACTTGCCTTTCTTGCGGCGAATTTTGTTCGGACGCTTTCGGCTTTTTGGACGGCGTTTTTTGGCCCGCGAACGGGGAAAAGAAGAACGGCGCTTGAGTCGACGGCGTATCGGCTTTTTTCGCCTTTTTGCGGACTCAACCGCAGGTTCGTTTGCGTCATTCGTGGAATCACGCTCCCGACTAGGCAAAGCTCGGTTCTCTGTAGGCTCATCGCGTCGGGCCGGCGCTTCGCCTGGTGGCAAAGGACGAGCTGCCGAAGGTACGATCGCTTTATTCGTCCGCATATCGGGTGGAATCAAACGCCGACGCGGTACAGCAACAGATTCATCTGTCGTACCCGAGCGCAGATACCAGCCGATCAAAGCCGTCAGTCCAAGCAACACCACCAAAAGGCCAACGATGGCCCGCCACGCCCTTCTTTTTGTAGAAGCTCTCTTCTCAGAAATCGCGTTCATCTCGATATCATCGAGATCTTGTGACCTCGGCGAAGCATGATGCAAAGAAGCATCAGGGGGAGAAAGCTTGCGCCCCTTTTCTTCGGGGCCTTGCTGGATCTGTGCAAGGCCGGGCAGTCGGGCCTCTAATTCGGAAAGAGACAAGATCTCCTTGGCTGCCAACGCCTGCACACTTTGACTCTTGTTGCCCGCCCCTTTCTCCGCCATCTCTTGCGTTAAAGCGCGGAAACGACCCGTACGCTGTGCCCCTGAAGCCTCGCCTAACCGCCCAAGACGCGCCATCGCTTGACGCGCACGCTGCGCATCGGGGATCTGCTCGACCAACCCACGCGACAACGCCGAGGAGCCGCTGCGCTGCATGTGAAACGACAACAGATCCACCCATGCCCCTTCTTCTCGTAGCTTTTTCTGACTCGCCTCCGAGATCGCCCCCTCCCCAAAAGTCCCCAACGCACCTCGATCGATCCAACCATCCAACTGCGCACGCAACGATGCCGGAACATAGGGCAATATCAACTGCCACGCTTCGAGATGATCCGCCATCCCGAACAGTCCCAAACGCCCGCCCCCCACAGCGTGCGCCCTGTCTGGAGGCAACTCACGCGGGATCTCCACAGGGATCTCCGCAACGATCGGCGGCGTCCACAACGCAACCGCCTCTTGCCAACGCTCCAACACCTCTTGCATCGACGCGGGCCGATGAATCGGGTCTTTTTGCAACATCTGCTCAACCAATGTTTCCAACGCCTCAGGAAACGAGATCTGCGGCGCGATCTGCGACAGACGCGGAGGCTTCATCACCTCATGACGCTCACGCCAATCCAAATGCGGCTGCCGCTCCCGCTCTCGTTCCCCCCCCACCATCGGCACATCCAAAGGATGTTGGCCTGTCAACATCTCAAACAACAACAGCCCCGATGTGTAGATATCGCTCCGATGATCCGATGGTTCCGCACCACGCACTTGCTCTGGAGACCGATACTTCAAGCCAAACGAACCGCTACAACAAGCGATCATCTCCGCCGTCTCACGCCCAATCCAACGCGGCACACCAAACCAACCCACCCGCACCTCAGACCAACCCCGACCCGACGGCCACCACAGCGCAGACGGACTCAAATAACCATGCGCAAGCCCCTTGCGATGCGAAAAATGCAACGCCTCACAAAAAGACGGCCACAGCTTCACGATCTGCTCCCGCGACAAGGCCCCCCAACTCCCCATCATCGACCGCAAACTATGCCCCAAACAAGCCTCAGACACCACAAAACTACCCAACCCCTCTTCTTTTCCAACATGCAGCAGCGACAAGATGTGCGGATGTTGCAACGTCGCAGCAACCCGAATCTCTCGCTCGAAACGCTCTTCCACTTCGCTGTCGGTACTGACTTGATAAGGATACAAACGCACCCACACGCGCTGATGACGCGCACGATCCACCGCCCCATACACCAACCCCAACGCCTCTTCAGCGATCCACTTCTCTAAATAAAATCGCCCCTCCAACAACCGCCCCGCATGGACGCCACGTTGGGCCTCGTCTTCTCCGACGGCCCGCCCTTCCCGTCCTTTCTCCTGAGAAAAAGAACCCTGTTGCAATACACTCATACCGAACGTCCCGTGAAGGTGGGCCACTTCGCCTTCTCTCTCTCGTATGCCCCAACGCATCGAAACGTAGCCCTTGCTTCGCTGCGGCGCGGCATCCTCTCCGCATCCAGATCTTCCAAGCAAACCACAGGTCAACCACCAAAGCAAGGTTTCCTTTCTCTCCCCCTTGTCACGCTATCCCCTCCCGCACTAGCATCACTCTCTCTTGCGTTATTTCACCTTCCACCTTGTGAGCGACACCATGCCATCTTCCGATCTCGAAGCACTTCCTGCCTCTCTCTCCGAAGCCATCCATGCCGTCGCCAAAGACCCCGCTTCTCTCGATGAACGCACGGCCCTCGCCGCCCTCCTCCAATCCAAGGCCCACCCCCAAGCCAACGCGGCTTGGGAAGCCGTCGCTTTTCTTGCCGCTGCTCGCGGCGAGTTCTTCCACAGCCTTTTGCTCACCCGCCTACACCTCGACGACGAACAGCAGCGCCGCGTCCTTCAAACCATCCTCCCTTACTTTCTCGCCCCCCCTTCCGACAACACCGCCCCTTGGAATCCTCAACTCCCCCCCCTCTCTCTCCAGATCCCTCCCTCTCCCTCCGCTCAACTCGCTCTCGCCTTTCAACTGATCCGCGACCTCAAAGGCGTCAAACTCACCGCAGCCCTCCCCAAACCTGCCTTGGCGATCTTTAGCGACCTCCCCGAAAAACTCCTGCTCCATCTCCTCCGAAAAATGGAAGCCGTCCCTCTCCTCGAAGGCGATCACCTCCTTCAACAGGGCCAAAATGAACAAGCCTGCTACCTCCTCACTCACGGACGGGTTCGCCTCTTTCAGCGCCGAAACAACGGCCAAGAGATCCCTCTCTCTCGCCTCCGCGCACCCGCCTTACTCGGAGCCGCCTCTCTGCTCACCACTTCTCCCCACCGTATCACTCTCTCCGCCGACGAACCCTCGATCGCATGGCGCATCGACCTCGCTCTGTTCACCTCCCTCGCACAACGACACCAAGTCCTCGTTCATAAACTTCGCAGCTTTGTCCGCGAATATCTCCAAACACTTCTTCTTCGCTTTTACCCACAACTCATGTCTTTGTCTGAACCCGAACGAGATCTGTTATTACAAACCTTTTTGCTTCAATCCATCGAACCCAACGGAACCATCCTCCAACAAGGAGCCCCCTCTCCCGGCCTCTTTATCCCCGCCTACGGCGAAGCTCTGGTCTTTACCTCCCAAGGCGGGGCCATGCAAGTCTGGGTGGCCGAACTCCCCGAAGGCGATATCTGCGGCGCACGCGCCTTTTGGCAACAAACCCCCTCCCCCTACACCATCCTCATGCCCGAAGGTGGCTTTGTCTTTCACCTCGGCTCCCGCGAACTTCAACTCCTCCAACAACAAGCCCCCAACCTCTTCCACAAACTCTCCGAACTCCGACAACTCCCCTACTGAGAGGACTTACGCAGTTCGATACGAAAAAGGCCCATGTTCGGGCGCGGGCGGTTCGCGAACCGCCCCTACAACGGGTTGATTCTTCACGCTTTCCCTTTTCAACTCCGACAACTCCCCTACTGATACGGGATCCGAAAGATCTGCGATCGTCGGATCGTGCGTAAACGCCCTGCTATCGGGCAGCCACTTGTGGCTGCACCTACCTCTTTACGATCACACAACGGGCGGATTTTGTAGAACGCACCCTACACCTCCAAAGCTTCAGTCCGATGTATCCTGCTCCTGCAATGAAGTATCCGAATCTCCCGTCTCTTCGGACTTTAACAAACGGTGCAGACTCAGATCCAAGCGGCTGCGGATCATCTCCATCAAGCTGTCGAATTCTTCTTGCGGCAGTTTTAGCCGCGCCAACAGCGCATCGCGTGTGCGTGCAAGCAAGACCTCTCGCGCACGAGCGATCCGACGTGCAGCTGTCGCCCGATGGATGTGATAGATCGCCCCGATCTGATCGATCGAAAGACCTGCGATCAGGTTTTGCCGCAGCAGATTCCGCTCGCCGCTGCTCAACGATCGCATCGCCTCCTCGAAAGCTTCTTTGAACTGGTTTCGATACTCACGCTTCAAAAAGTCCAACTCGACATCGGTTTGCAGGTCAGGAGCGTTCATCAACCGATCATCGTCCGCCCCATGCTCGCGTTTTTGCTGCGCACCGCTACGCACACAATCCAAAAAAGTCCGCGTGGCGGTCACCCGCAACCAACTGTGAAACGGCCCTTGTCCCGCATAATGCCGAATCCGCGCATCTCGCTGCGGTGTATCCACAAATAACTTTTCGCGCAAGATCTGGAGCAGATCTTCTTCGGGATGTGCTTGACTCGCAAAACGCCTTGCGATCTGACGCACCATCGAAGCGTGTTGGCGCTCCAACATCTCGATGGCTTCGGCGTCTTGTTGGGTACAAGCAAAGGCAAGATACAGATCCGAAGCATACAACCGAGAAAACCACGCATCCAAGGGCATATTCGACGCATGGCTCACATAACTCTGCGCCAAATGCCTCACAAACGCCGAAGAATCCATAAGGATCGTTGGCCAACATTGCTGCGCTTGCTGCATATGCCCTTGCAGGCGCGCTTCGAGATCAAAGATGGCTTGGGCTTGCTTGCCTAAGGTAGGACCGAGAGCTTGCACAAAGATTTCTTGCATCCAATACTCCGAGAGATCCGCGCAATACAAAACAACCACACCAAAACAGTCATACGCGATCCGAGTGATGTGTACACAAAGGAGAGTACCTAGACGCCCGATTATAGGGCATCCCCCTGTGGCTACCCCTGCCTTTCACGATCGCACAACGGGCGGATCTCGTATCACTCGCCAAACGCCGGGCACAGCGTTGCAAAAAAAACAGTCGCTCACGAAAGATGCGCCAGACGTCGTGTTGCGTTAAGATACCCCAGACCTTGCAGAAGCGAAAGATCGCAGCGCCAAACTCCACACCCTCGACGCTCGAAACGCTCGTTTCGCAAGATCCACACACGGAGGTCTGTATGCCCGCACCAAAAAAGCCTTCGCTCCGACCTCTCGGACTCGAAAGCACAAACGAAGCCACGACCACACCACAAGATCCACCCGCAACGCTCGAAACCACCGCATGGGGTGACTCGACCATGCGCGACGGCGAAACCGCCTCTGTCTTGCCCCCTCGCCAACAAGATCCAGACCTCACCTCACGAGATGCAGAATCCTCTGCTTCCCTTTGGACCGCAGCCTTGGGCGAACAAACCCTCCGCGAACAAGAAGAAACTTCCCGATCCTCTCGCCTCAAACGCAACGCAACCGACGCCTTGGGCGAACAAACCCTCCGCGAACAAGAAGAAACCCCATCCTCCCTGCTCTCTTTCTTCGATGCTGTGCCAAGATCAGATTTAGCTCATATCTCTCCTTCCTTTAATTCTTTTTTTGATTCTTCTCCTATCCTTCAAATAATACAAGAAAAAAATACGAAATGCTCTTTTACAGATTGCCCAGACGAAAATCAATTCGTCGCGCTACTCCAAGGACAACTCAGCCCCCAAGAAGTCCAACACCTTGAAGAAGTGATGGATCGTTGCGTCTACTGCTCCGAACTGATGATCGAGATCGCACACACTCTGCAACCCCAAGAACCCCCTCCCGCACCTGAGCAACGCCCCCGCCAAATCGGGCGCTATCAACTCGAAAGGCTGCTTGGGGCGGGTGGGATGGGCGTTGTCTATGCCGCACAAGATCAAGAACTCCGACGCAAAGTCGCGATCAAACTCTTGCGCCCCGACGTCACCGATCCCGAACTACGCGAAGCCCACAAAGCAAGAATGATCCAAGAAGCCCGCCTATTGGCCTCTCTCTCTCACCCCCACATCCTCACCATCTACGAAGTCGGCACATGGAACGCACAGATCTTTCTCGCGATCCAATACGTCGATGGCGTCAACCTCCGCCAATGGCTCGACGACCACAATCCACCTTGGCACGAAGTCTTACGTATGTTTTACGCCGTCGGCGAAGCCTTGATCGCCGCCCACGCCGCCGATATCATCCACCGTGATATCAAACCCGACAACATCCTCGTGTCTCGCAACGGTAGCCTCTTCTTAACCGACTTCGGCCTCGCCCGTGTCTCCCAAACTACCCACCACTCGATCAGCGCTCTCCTCACCAAGTACCCCAACCTCGAAGAACACCGACTGACCGCTGTCGGAGACATCCTCGGTACTCCTGCTTATATGTCTCCCGAACATTTTCGTGGGCGCGGTGTAAGCAAACGCTCTGATCAATTTTCTTTTTGTGTCGCGCTCTACGAGGCATTGTACGGGATGCTTCCTTTTGGCGGTCACAACGTCCAGCAGATCATGGAAGCTGCCGAATCAGGCCGCCTCGATACACCTCGCCACTCCAGCGTCCCCCAAGCGATCTTTCGCGTCTTGCGCCGTGGACTACACCCCCTCCCTCGTGAACGTTTCGGCTCCATGCAAGAGCTACTCGACGCCCTCCGCCAAGCCCAACATTCCACGCAGCAGCGCCGAAAGCTCCTTCCCATCGCCCTCATCGCGATCGTCTCCTTGCTCCTCTCCGCTGCTTTGTTTGCCTTCTTTCAGATCTGAGTTCTTGTCTCGCCCCCCTTGCCGCTCTCTTGCGCCCCGCTCTCCCGCCAGATCCGCACGTCCTCAAACCCTGTCACCCACCACAACGGTTCTTCTCCGCCCATCGCTTGCGCACTCCCCTCGCGGATCGCTTGCGCACGCGCCGCGCACCACCGCCGATAATGCGCTCGCTGCTCTTCCCGTTCTGTGGCCTCCAGCGCATACGCAAAACGCAGGCTCACTCCACCCCCACGATGCTCGTCCGCACGACTCCGATACAACACCCGATCCAACGCCGCTCCCGCCCCCAGATGCAAGCGCAAGATCGCCAACGCTGGCGTACCATCCTCCCGACTGACCGAATGGATCACATACGGGATCATCCCCACAAAACTGGGCTCGGCCCATGAAAGCGCCGCTCCCGAAGCCCCTCCTTCCCAAAAGCTTTGTGCCTGCTCCACCAACCAAGGCAGCCCCTCCGCCGGTGACAACGTAAACACCCTTGCCTCCGAAGAAAGCGCCTGTACCCATGACAACGCCGCTCCCACCAACTGCCGCCCAAGATCCATCCCTCGCGCTGCCTCGCTCACCGTCGCCGCGATCAGATGCCAAGCCCCGCCCATCGGGCGCGACGACCCCCGCCAATCCCCTCCCTCACAAGATTCCAACAAGTCATCAAAACGCTCCACAGGACGCGCTGACCACACACCCACGATCGCTCCCAACCATCCCAAATCCCCAACAGTCCGCTCTTTCAGCTCCTTCATCTTTCGCCCACCACCCGACGCCTCCTCTGCAACAGCGCCTTCCTCTGCCTCCATCGCTTCCTCTGCAACAGCGCCTTCCTCTGCAACAGCGCCTTCCTCTGCAACAGCGCCTTCCTCCACCTCCGCTTGCGCCTTCTCTTCGCGTGCCACCAACAAAAACACCGGCCATCCGCCATCCGTTCGCAACAACGAAAACCACCGCGTCACCCCTGCCTCTGCCCAACTGCGATGAAGCTGCACAAAAGCCCGTCGCTCCGCCCCCTCTGTGTCCATCCTCTCCAACGGAACCTCCGCGATCTGAAGATTCGCCCCTATATTCCTTGCCGAAGCATCACGCTGCCTCTGACCGCTTCCTACGGGGCTTTGCACCACATCGACAAAAGCGGGGGTATGTACCTTTTCTGTAGAAGTTGGTTTTGGAATCTTTCGCATCGCGGCCTCCCTTCTTGCTACACAGCGTAGCTGCCCCCACAAAGCTAAGAACCACAAGCACTTAGCGCAAGCTGCTTGCTTGCTCGCGCAACAATGCCCACGCTTCCACCGTCCTCACAAAGACGCCCACGGCAGACAAGCACACGGCCCATCCGCACACACCCCAACACCCGCGCTTGACTCGCCGATACGCAGCCCACAAATCCCCCCTATACCGAGGAAACAAGATGTCCACGCCTGCCCCTGCTTTTCAAAAAGCCAAACAATGGCTGGGTTATCGAAAGATGCCCTCTCCTCTTGACTCCACCGAAGCAATCCTCACCAAACGCCATCCTCTCCTTCATGGCTCTAGCGTCGTCGGCTACGGGGCGCTCTTGTATGCAGCCATCCATGACACAAAGTACGCCACAGGAGTTCTGCTGCTTCTGCTTTTTATGCTGATCACCTCCGTTCCGATGCTTTTGCGCAATTGGAAGATGCTTCTTTTGATCCTTGGGATCGTTGCCGTCTCTGCGACCTTTCCACCCCTCGCTCCCGTTTTCCTCATCGTTTTCGTTCTTTTTTATATGCGTAGATTGCTGATGGTTCTTACACATTGGCGACCTGTCCTCTCGGGTATGTTGCTCTATACGTCGGTGATCTTTGTGCAAGGGATCGCTGTGGTCACCGATTCCTCATCAAGTTCTCTTTTGGCGGACGCCGCCCGAACCCGCGCTGGTGTGGCCTTGTTTGTCGTCCCTTTCGGCGCTTTTTGCTTCCATCGTCTGCTTCACTGGCTGAACCGCCATCACTACAACACCCAAACCGCTCTTGCGGTGATGGGCGTCTTTCCCCTTTTGGTGCTGGCCCTTGTCATGCCCCTGTTCAAATTCGACCTTGGTATCGAGGTTCCCGAGATCCCTGCTGAAACCCCCGCAGGTGGCTTGGTTGCAGAAGGTAGTTTGGTTGCAGAAGGCACGCTCGCAGCACAATCCTCCACAGCAAACGTACTCGAAGCCTCGACCGCCCAACAAGCCACACTCGCAGCCCAATCCTCCGCCTCAAACGCACTCGAAGCCTCGACCGCCCAACAAGCCACACTCCAAGCCCAAGAAACCACCGTCCTCACGGGACTCAATAACGCAAAAACCGCCATCGCAACGTCCCATCCTGCCGCCGAAGACACCCATACATCGGTCGAAGACACCGATACATCCGCCAAAGAATCCGATACGACCGCCAAAGAATCCGATACGACCGCCAAAGAATCCGATACATCCGCCGAAGACACCGCCCTTGAGATCGCCGAAGAAGTCGCCGACCAAGCCCTCAAATCCCAACGCCAAGATACTTAGGGCATCTCCGCCAACAGACAGCGGAAGATATCAAGATAGCTCACCACTCCCAACAACTGCCGCGCCTCGTTGACGACAGGGATCGAACTGAGCTTGTTGTCCAACATGATCTGCATCACCTGTTTCAGCGATGCTTCGGGCGAGATCGTCACCGTTTGACCGCGCATCAGATCACTCACCCACTCGTCCAGCTTGGCCTCCAGCCCCGCGCCATCGTCGTGGATATCCCGATCGCTCAGATACGCCACCAACTCGCCATCATGCACCACAGGGATATGCCGAATCCCCGTTGAAAACATCCAATCCCGCACTTCGCGCAGACGATTGTTCACTTGGGCCGTCACAGGGGACGTCGTCATCACATCTCTTGCCAACATCGCAACCTCCTTCGCTGGGTATCTTGTGCGCTGTGTTGTTTGCTCCAACACATACAGCGACGCACGATACTTTTATGTTACCGCTTTGCACACCAACGCGACGCCTCACCATCAAGGGGGATGCTGATCGATGTCAAGAGAGCAGCCCTGATCCACATCCGGGCCTCTGGACAATCTCGGCTCGCTCCTCCTACACTCCGCCTGCTCTCGCACAAGCATCGCCTGCCTCGCCACAACACAGGGCAAGACTTTTTCCAAACATAAGGAGCGTGGTTGCATGAAGATCGGGATCTTTGGAACAGGAATGGTCGGACAAGCCATCGGTAGCAAACTTGTTTCTCTCGGACACAGCGTCAAGATGGGCAGTCGACAAGCAGGCAACGAAAAAGCCGTCGCATGGGTTCAACAAGCCGGTGCAGGCGCTTCAGAAGGCAGCTTTGCCGAGGCAGCGGCCTTTGGGGAGATGCTCTTTCACTGTGGACTCGGACACGCCGCACTCGATATCCTCCATGCCGCAGGTGCTGACAACCTCAAAGGAAAGATCTTGGTGGATATCACGAACCCACTGGACTTTTCCAAAGGTATGCCACCCACGCTCTTCGTCTCGGGCGACGACTCTCTTGGCGAACGCATCCAAGCCGCTTTTCCCCAAACCAAGGTCGTCAAGTCGCTCAATACCATCAGCAATCCCGTGATGATCGATCCCGCAAGACTCGGAGCGGATCACGATGTCTTTGTCAGCGGCAATGATGCCGATGCCAAGGCCCAAGTCACCGCGTTGCTCAAAAACGGCTTCGGTTGGAAAAGCGTGATCGATCTCGGAGATATCACGACCGCACGCGGAACAGAATCTTATCTCTTGCTGTGGATTCGCCTCTGGGGATGCCTTGGTTCCGCCGATTTCAACATCAAGATCGTCAAACCCTCCTAAATCCCCCGTCAAACCCGCCCACACCGCCCCGCACTCACCCACAGAAAGGTCTCCACGATGTCATCCCACCGCACCGATACGCACTCTCCCTACCATCTCGTCCATCCCACCGCGCCGCTCCGACCGATCCTTGTGAGCGTCCCTCATTGTGGAACCGCTTTCCCTGACGATCTCCGCGATCTCTACCTGCCACAACACACCCAACATCCCGATGATACCGATTGGTTTGTTCATCAGCTATACGACTTTGCCCCAAGCATCGGCATCACGCTACTTTATGCTCGCTACAGCCGCTATGTGATCGATATCAACCGCGACCCCGAAGGCAAGCCTCTTTACAACGATGGCCGCGTGATCACAGAGCTTGTTCCCTCGCGCACGTTTGCTGATCAACCCCTCTATCTCGGCCCCCCCCCCGATCAACACGCCATCCAAGATCGAAAGATCCGCTACTTTGAGCCTTACCACCAACAGATCCGCCTCTTGCTCACACAGCTTCGGCAACAATTCCCTCGCGTCTTGTTGTGGGATGCCCATTCCATCCGCCGATACGTCCCCACCATCCGCCCACAACCCTTCCCCGATCTGATCCTCGGTGACCAAGATGGAAAAACTGCAGCACCCGCCTTGATCGATCTCGCCCAAACACACCTCTCCAACGGCCCCTACGCTCTCTCTCACAACGACCCCTTCAAAGGCGGCTACATCACCCGCCACTTTGGCCGCCCCGATCAATCTGTTCATGCCCTTCAATTGGAGATGGCCAAAACACTCTACATGGACGAAGACACCACCACCTACGATCCCACTCGCGCCCAAACCATCCGCCAGATCCTCCAAAACACACTGATCGTACTTGCCGATCTCCTTGAATCTTCCGTCACCTTGTAAAGATCTTCTGAATTGAGTCTTACGCCACCTTTTCACGATGTTTTGACTTGAGTCTTCCGCCACCTTTTTACGATGTTTTGACTTGAGTCTTCCACCACCTTTTCGCGATCTTCTCGCGATCTGTTCGGGATCTTCTCACGCAATCGAAGCAAGGCCGTGAACAAATACCCCCGTGTTCGCGGCCCTTCAAGCGACAGCGCCGTTTGTTTGAAAAGCAACGCTGTCTTCGCCGATACGGGGTGAAGGGAGCCGCGCTCCCTTCTGGGGTATGGGCCAACACCCCATCAAACAAACCTCAACGGCATCCATCCTCGGCAAGAAAAATTAATGGAGGTTTTTGTGTACTACCGCATCCTTCGTTTTGACGCCTTGTGGGACACCACTCAATGGATCACACCAGCCTACGTCGCCCTCGATAGCAAGGGCCTGATCGCCGCTGTGTCCACCACACCTGCATACGATCAACCTGCCGAACGCATCGCAGGTTTCGCATTGCCGGGCTACCACAACGCCCACTCCCATGCTTTCCAATACGCGATGGCCGGCCTTGCAGAGCATCTCCCCACCCACGCTCTTGAGGACGACTTTTGGACATGGCGTGAAGCCATGTATCGGCTTGCACTGACCGTCTCACCCGATGCGATGGAAGATATCGCCGCGATGCTTTACGCGCAGATGGCGGCTTGTGGCTATACTTCGGTCGCAGAGTTCCACTACCTTCACCACGATACCAACGGCCATCCTTACGACAATAAGGCTGAGATGGGCCAGCGACTGATCGCTGCGGCCTCTCGCGCAGGCATCAAGATCACGCTGATACCGACGTTTTATCAGCGCGGAGGCTTCGGCAAACCCGCTCAACCTCAACAACGCCGTTTTGTCTCCGCTTCCGTCGAAGACTTTTTCGATCTGCTTGAAAGCAGCCGAACAGCGGTCTCTTCTGCGGATCATGCACGCCTTGGCGTGGCTGTTCACTCTCTGCGCGCTGCCACCACCGAAGACACACGAACGATCTTTTCCCAAGCCGATCCGACGTTGATCCGCCACATCCACGCCGCCGAACAACAAAAAGAAGTCGACGATTGCCTTGCCCATCTCGGCGAAAGGCCCGTCGCTTGGCTACTTCGACATCTGCCTCTGGATGCGCGTTACCACTTGATCCACGCCACACACATCCTCGATGATGAAGCCCGTGCGCTCGCCCAAAGCGGCGCTCACGTCGTGCTTTGCCCTTCCACCGAAGGCAACCTCGGGGATGGCTTTTTCCCACTACGCACCTTCATGGAAGCTGGTGGACGCTGGAGCATCGGCACGGACAGCCACATCGGGATCGATCTGTGCGAAGAACTCCGCTGGATGGATTATGTGCAGCGCCTTCGCCGCCAAAAACGCAACCGCCTCTGCATCCACGCAGACCAAGACAGCGGCCAGATCGCACTCCAACACGCCATCCAAAACGGACGCGCCGCCAACGGCCACACCGCACCGCCCTTTGCCATCGGCCAACCTCTCGATGCTGTGGTCTACGATGCCCACCATCCCCTCCTTGCAGCCGCCCCCTCCGAACGTCGCCTCTCCACCATCGTTTACGCCTCCGATGCTTGCGCTCGCCTCGGAACGCTCGTCAACGGCCAATGGATCGTCCATCACCGACAGCATCGACACCAAGACGCCCTTCGCACCGCCTTTTTACGCACACTCCGCTCTCTCCAAGCCTAGCCCCCCCGTCCAGAGAAAACGCCCACAAGCAGAGAGCGCCCGCAACCGCTTTGAGAAACGAAGGTCTAGACAAAGAGGCCCAAAGTCTGGCACAGATGAACCCCTCTTCAACCAACGGATGTTTTTGCGCAACAAAAGAACACAACGACCTCGACGCAGACGCATCTTGGAGAGAGTGGTTTTTGTAAGGTAGGAAGATCGGAGAAAAAGAGCAGATGACCAAGTTACGCACCAGCAATATCCGCAAACTCGCAGATCGCGTCTTTGATGTGTTGGTGATCGGAGGCGGAATCAACGGAGCCGTTTCGATGTCGGCGTTGTCAGGACAAGGCGCAAGCGTCGCATTGATCGACCGAAACGACTTTGCAAGCGCAACCAGCCAAGAGTCCTCCAATCTTGTGTGGGGCGGGATCAAATACCTCGAAGGGATGGAGTTTGGTTTGGTGCGAAAGCTCTGTAAATCCCGCAACCACCTGATGCGCCACTACCCCTCGTCTGTGAAAGAAGTCCGCTTCTTTACCACGTTGGATCGAGATTTTCGCTACAACCGCTCGTTTCTGTTTATGGGCGGCTTGTTGTATTGGACAATGGGCGGCTTTTTCACCGAAGCCCCGCGCCTGCTTTCGGTCAAGGCCATCCGCGAAGAAGAACCTTGTGTGAACACCGACCACAGCCAAGGTGGATTCGAGTATTCCGACGCCTACCTTGTGGACAACGATGCGCGTTTTGTCTTTGGCTTTGTGCGCGAAGCGCTCGATCATGGCGGAGTCGCGGCCAACTACGTCGAAGCCCTTGGCTCGAAGCGCATCGACGGGCTTTGGCATACACGAACACGCGACCGTATCAGCGGACGCGATATCACCGTCCGCTCCAAAGTCCTGCTCAATGCTTGTGGACCCTACGCAGACGCTTACAACCATGCCTCGCAGATCAAGACCCAACACCGCCATCTTTTCTCCAAAGGCATCCACTTGATCGTCGATCGCATCACCCCCTCCAAAAAAGTCCTTGCCTTCTTTGCCAACGATGGCCGCTTGTTTTTTGTGATCCCGATGGGTCCCAAAACCTGCATCGGAACGACGGATACGCGTGTGGATGAACTTCCTGCCCGTGTCACCGACGAAGATCGAGCGTTTGTCCTCGATAACATCAACCGCTTGCTCAAGCTCGAACATCCCCTCACCAAGGCCGATATCATCGCCGAACGCTGCGGCGTGCGACCGCTCGTCGTCGAACCCAAAAAAGAAGGCCAAGATCAAGGCGACTGGACCTCTCTTTCACGCAAACACGCCATCGACATCGACGCTACCCAACATTCCATCAGCATCTTCGGTGGAAAACTCACCGATTGCCTCAACGTCGGCGAAGAGATCAGCGCCGCTGTCCGCCGCCTTGGTGTGCGCCTGCCCTTCGCGGGCAACAAATGGTACGGCGAACCCAAAGCCATCCGCCAAGAATTCTTCCACCAAGCCCGTCTGATGCGCCTCGACGATCTCACGCCTCCCACCCTCTCCGAACCTCTGAGCCAGCGCCTGTGGCGACGTTATACAACGCGAGCCTTGTACCTCCTCGAAGAGATCCGCCAAGATCCAAGTATGGCGGAGCTTTTGATCGAAGGCACCGAGTACACACGCGCCGAACTCTATCACGTCGCACAGCACGAGATGATCATCAAACTCGAAGACTTCTTGCGCCGCCGCTCCAAGATCGCCTTGATCGCTCGCCCTCAAGAGATTATGCGCTCCGCAGGAATGCGTGAAGCCTGCCGCATCCTCTTTGGTACAGATGCTGATGCTCGTTTTGAAGAATACTTCTCTGCTTTTTCTGAAACGCATCACGAAGCAAACAACCCCTCTTTCTTGCCTTCACAAGAATCTCTTCCTGCACTTCCACCGACGCAGCCTGTCCATCATGCCTAAATCCGATCACACCCGGCTTGCGCTTCGACGCAGCCTGCCCACCATGCCTAAACCCGATCACACCCGACTTGCGCTTCGACGCAGCCTGTGCATCCTGTCCAAACCAGATAGGACTTACGCAGTTGCCAAAAAAACCCGTGTTCGCGCTGTTTCAAGCGACAGAGTCGTCGATTTGAAAAACCTGCGATCTCTTCGCCCCTTTCGGGGTCAAGGGGGCGGCGACCCCTTGCGGGGTGTGGGGTGGAACCCCACAAAACCGAACCAACTGCGTAAGTCCTACCAGATCACACAGAGGCGATATCTCGGGGTTTTCGTCTCGCCCTCGCGCCTTCTGCTCACCGCGCCTCACCCAAACCACAAGGAATCCCTCCATGCCCTTCATCAAGATGGAACGCCACTTTGCCCACAGCAGCGACGGATGCCAGATCGCTTATTGGACCCACGGCAACGGGCCTCACGCAATGCTTTTGGTTCCCGGTCTCGGCACTCCGCCCGAAGCTTACCACTTTCTCGTACAACACTTTTCCCCTCGATTCCGTTGCATCACATGGAACTTGCGCGGCACCTTTGATTCCTCCCCTCCCCCCGAAGGCCACCTCGATATCCCTTTTCACGTCGCAGATCTCGAAGCTGTCGTAGCTGCCGAGGCTTTGACCCAATTTGTCCTCGGTGGTTGGTCGCTCGGCGTCCAGATCGCCCTTGAATACGCACTCCACCACCAAGACCGCATCCAAGCCCTTGTCCTGATCAACGGCACCTTCGGCCATCCGATGCGCTTCAACGATCCCTTGCGCAAAGCCTTGCTCTCCGTGACACCGCCTGTCTTACGCGCCATCGACAAGCCCCTCCAACGCCTGATCCAAGGCAGTTTCCGCCTCCCTTGGCTCTGGCAACAAAGCCTCCGCTTTACCGGCTTTGTCGCCAACAACCACGACACCTTCATCGATCTTGCCGCCATCTACACCACCCAGTCCTTCCGCACTCTCCTCGATATCGTCGAAGCTGCCGATCAACACACCATCGAACCTTTTCTCCATCAGATCGATATCCCTGCCCTTGTCACCGCTGGAACACACGACTGGATGACTCCCCCCGAACGCGCCAAACGCCTCGCTGAACAACTCCCCCAAGCCACCTACATCGAGATCCCGGGCGGTACGCATTACACCCCCCTCGAATATCCCGAACCCATCAACGCCGCCATCGAATCCCTCCTCCATCCTCTTCTCTCTGACGAAGGTCTCCGATAGACTCCGTTTTGTTTGGAATGGGTGTCGCTTGTTCGTTCAATTTGACCAAACCCGTGCCCGCAGGTATTCACGCGGCACAGTCGTTGGTTTCAAAGCCAACGGTCTCTCCGCCGATACGGGGTCAAGGGGCGACAGTCTATGGCGGGGTTTGGGGCAGCGCCCCGCAAAACACTTGCTCCACACTTAAAAAGAAAAAAAAGAATGGCAAAACATACACTTTTCCCTACTCTCGATACGCTACATTCTTACTATTCTCCTTCTCTGCATCCTGCATTAACGATCCGAAACGGTGATATCGTAGAAGTCCAGACCCTCGATGTCGGCTGGGGGATGGGCCAACACGACCGAATGAACAAGACGCGCCTCAAGCACCCACGCCCCCAAGGGCACGAAAGCGGCCCCGCTTTGTGCGGTCCCATCGCTATCGAAGGGCTGCGTGCAGGTGAGACGCTGGCGATCCACATCGAATCGATCGAGACGGACACATGGGGATGGTCATACAGCGGCGGAAAAGGGTTTCTTAATGCCTCTTGGAACGAAGCGTTGCGAGTACAAGACGAAGAAGTGCTTTTGTTGTGGACGCTCGATCCCGCCCAAGGTACGGGCATCAGCGAAGAAGGCCACACGGTTCCGTTGCGCCCTTTTTTAGGGATGTTGGGCCTCTGCCCCGCAGGCGACGGGCCACACAACGCTTGGCATCCAACCCGCGTGGGTGGAAACACCGATTGCCGCCGTCTGATCGCAGGAACCACGCTGCATCTGCCCGTTGAAGTGGACGGTGGGTTGTTGTCTTTGGGCGATGGTCATGCTTACCAAAGCGACGGAGAGATGGGAGGAACCGCCATCGAATGCCCCATGCAGCGTGTGATCCTTCGATTGGAGCGCAGTCCTTACCCCACACAAGGCCCCTTCGCACAAACCCCCGAAGGATGGGCGACACTCGGCTTTGGCTCCACCCTTGACGCAGCCGCACAACAAGCCGCCAACGGGATACTCGATCAGATCTGCGCACACCTTCCGATCTCACGCGCACGCGCCGTCGCTCTTGCCAGTCTCTACGTCGATCTCCACATCTCTCAAGTCGCCAACGGTGTCGTCGGTGTCCACGCCTTCCTCTCGAACGACCACAAACAACGCCTCTTTGCCCCCTACGACCACACACCGCTTACCAAATGACGCTGCTCGGTGGAAGGCATCAAGATTTGGCTGACTTGGAAAACTTGGGCTTGGAGGTGGGAGGTGGAAATTGAAAATCGAACAAATCAAACTCAGGATGAAGAAAAAGATTGAATTATCCAATGAATTGATCGAACAGAGGCTTGAAGAACTCAAGTTATTGTATGAACTAAGTATGTCGTTGATGACCGCAAAGCCTTATAAGAGAGAAGAAAAAAAGAGTAATGCTGGTTTTTCATTGCGGCATCGTTATTCGACTTTGGTATGATTCGCAGGAGAAAGACACGACATCGGGACTGTTGTATGGTGGTCGAGGCCCTCTCTGCGCCCCGAACTCCCAACGAGCCAAGCAATGTACCGAAGCGATGCACCGAAGCCATCGAACAGTACGCCTTGACGAAGTGAGAGGGTGTTTGTGATGAGAATCGATATCCATGCCCATACATCGAATCATCCGTTGTGGGGATTGCATACAACGACAGCCAATTTGGAGACCTTAGAACGTCATGCGCAGGAATTTGGCATTTCGCAGATCGTGTTGATGGCCACCTATTTTCCGTTCAAACGGTCGGGATTACCCAACCGAGAGTTGGCCCAACGGATTCAAGAAAGACCGTTATTTCGTATGTTTGGCAGTTTGGATGTTGTGAATCATCGAGAAGACGGGCTGATCGAACTTCGCGAATTGCTAGAGCAAAAGACCATCGTTGGGATCAAGCTCTATCCGGGCTACCAGAAGTTTCGGTTAAGTGATCCGCAAGTGTATCCCGTGTACGCTTTGGCCGAACAATACGGGGTACCGGTCGCCATCCATACGGGCGAACTCCATGCTTGCTGCTCGAAAACCGCGAATAGTCAAGGCCCGTACCGTTGTGGGGAGATGTTTTGCTGGCTGGAACGCTTACAGGATTGGTCACGTCCGCAAGAAGCCGAAGCGCCGATTCGCGACTTTCCCGAAGTAGCGTTTGTCCTAGCGCATCTGGGAAATCCTTACTTTGAAGAAACACAAGCCCTCATGGCCCGTTATCCGAACGTCTATACCGACCTCTCCGGTCAATGGGTTTCAGGAAGCGAGGAGGATACACCGGCCTATCACGAACAGATCCAGCGGGTATTACACGAGTTTTTGACGATTCCTCACGCCAACGAACGTTTGTTGTTTGCCACCGACTTTCCGATTCAATCGTATGCCGACTCTGTTCGGATGGTGCAAGACTTACAATTGTCCCCCGAAGACGAGGCCAGAATCTTTTATCAAAATGCCCAAACGCTTCTGAATCCGAGGAGATAAGCGTATGGAAAGAAATCCGCGCCCACTCTTCTGTCGGTGGATAGGGTATGGTGGATGGCTGTGCCTCTTCGTTCTCGCTTGCCGAACCCCAGATCCGATGGTGCGACGAATTCAACGACTTCCGCCTCCAGAAGTTTCGCCAAAGCGTCCAGCGGATGTCGGATTAAAGGAGGAAGACGATATCCGAGAGGTGGTGTTTCGGCACTTGTGGCAGCACAACGAATCTGGTCAACAAAAACAAGCGGGTTTCTATTTTTTGATGGTGGGCGTAGGCGGGGATCCTTCTATCGAGTTATTGCAAAGATTTCAAAAACATCAACCTCCTGTCCGTCCAGTTTCCGCCTCACGCGTCGTACGCTACAGTGGTAGCGTGGATCGACAGACAGGACGACGCGGGCTGGTCTTTTTTGTCAATTTGATTGGGTGGCGTTCTCGGACGGAGGTTTTGCTCGAAGGCGGATATATGGAATCCTCCACCAGTTTTTCGATCCATCACTATAACGTTCAAAAGCAACAAGGCCGATGGCGGGTCGTTCGCGATATCCTTTATGCTATTTCTCAAAGGCAGTCCAAGGCTACTCACACGATATCCGAGAGATGTATACACGAAGAGTCGTGCGTAGACGCCCTGTGGTTGGGCAGCCACGGGGGGCTGCCCCTACATCTTTACGATCACACTATGGGCGGATTTCGTATGAGAGGGTGTCTAACACGGCGATATCTTTTGGAAGCGTACACATATCGGAGCCATCTGTGGGCAAAAAAAGCCGTGTTCGCAAGCGTTCGAGCGGTCGATCTGTTGGTTTTGAAAAACGTTGCTCGCCCCGTCCATACGGGGTCAAGGGAGCCGCGCCTTGGAGGCGGGGCATGGGGCAGCGCTCCGTCAAGTCAAGTAAAACCCAACCCGATCGCTCCTATCCAGAACGAACCTTTTTTTTGGACACCCTCTCGTCTGATCGTGCGCAGAAAAGAACGGCTTCGCTGCTCATAGCACGGGACGATTGAACTGGTGATGAAAAGAAGGCCGCAGCATCCGTGATCTTCGAGCTTCGGCTGCTCACCTTTTCAGTCGACCTCTGCTATCAAGCAGAACACGCTGAAAAACAGCCCCTCGTACGCAATCATCTTTGCATCTAGTTGATATCCAAAGTAGAAACACCTTGACGTTTTGGTTCTCGCCGACTATACCTAATCTTTGTGCGGCCATTCATCGCGAAGCACGACACCCTCGCGTATGTCTGTAAGACAACACCCCCGTTAAGCCACGATCCATTCGAAGGAGAGAGCGATGAAGACGGAATTCACAGCAATTATTGAGTCGGCTCCTGAATGCGGATATTGGGCCATTTGCCTAGAAGTCCCCGGCGCAAATGGACAGGGCGAAACCGTAGAAGAAGCAAAAGAGAATTTACGCCAAGCAATTGAATTGCTCTTAGAAGATCGAAGAGAAGATATTCTACGGGGCTTACCCGAAGACGCCATTCAGGAAAAGATTATCTTCACATGAAGCGCAAGGATTTATACGAAATCCGCCTATCGTGTGCGCCAAAATGTAGGGGCAGCCCCCTGTGGCTGCCCAAACACAGGGCGTTTACGGCGGATCGCACCTACCCTTCGCTCACGCATCTCTTGGATATCGTATCGTGTAGACATACAAGCAAAAGGTTTGAGGATTATGGAAATGGTCGGCTATGTTTATGTGCTTTATAACGATGAAATTCCTCGCCATATAAAAGTAGGCAAAACAGCTAAAACCCCATCGTTAAGAGCAAAGGAATTAAGTAATGGAACTGGCGTCGTTGGGGATTGGCTAGTTGCTTATTTTGTTCGTGTTTCGGATTATGATGAAGTAGAAAAAAAAGCTCACGATTTATTACACAATTATCGCTCAAAAAAGAATAGAGAAATATTTAATACCAGCATTATAACAGGAATAGAGGCTGTAAACAAGGCGGCGATAAGCGTATCTTCTACAATCGATATACCAGGAATCGATGGCGTATCTGCTCAATGTAAAACGATCAACGACAAAAGGAGCGAATCGGCCTCTGAGATCCCGCATTCTCCACTTTTCTCTACAATAAATAACCAAAGCGATGAAGAACATGTTTATTTAACGTTGCGAAGTCGCTCAAAACGCATAAATTGCACATACTTTACACTCAGCGACGTTATTCGCGCAACGAGAAAGTGTAAAAATGTCACACAGGCTCAAGAAATGATGCTGTGCTTAAAAGCAAGAGGGTTGGTAGAATATATCGGAGAACGTGTATTAGAAAATCGAAAAAGATCAAATGTCTGGAAGATCTTAGAAAAAGAGGTCGGCGGTTAAAAATTTAGGTAATAAGGAGGATCTTGGATCGCTAGAGTTGGTGCGGTGTTTTCGACCAGCGCTACGACGTGCGTTGCGTCGCTCGCGTTCAAACACCCAACCCTGTGCTTGCCTTTCGGATCTTTCCAGATCTCGCCTGCTTTCAACCGACAGTACGGCAACAGGCGGTTTCGCGATTCAGGGGAAAGATCCAGACGTGGTAACGGGTTGTTTTTCATCGCAATTCCTGTTGGTATTCTGTAGTCTCCAAAAAGACGTGTTTGCGATCGCCCAAGCGGCAGAGTCGTTGGATTGAAAACGGACGATCACTCCGCCGAGTTGGGGTCAAGGGGCGACAGTCTATGGCGGGGCGTGGGGCAGTACCCCACAAACCATCGAACTGCGTCATACGATATCCGCCCATAGTGTGATCGTAAAGATGTAGGGGCAGCCCCCTGTGGCTGCCCTATTACAGGGTGTTTTGTTTATGCCCGACGGAACGGATGGGAGGGCAGCCCCCTGTGGCTGCCCTATTACAGGGTGTTTTGTTTATGCCCGACGGAACGGATGGGAGGGCAGCCCCCTGTGGCTGCCCTATTACAGGGCGTCTACGCACGCCCCTTCGTGTACGCATCACTCGGATATCGTATGAGTCCTATCTGAAACGAAGAGCGTTGGCCTTCTTTGTCAACCTGATCAAAGGAGGTTTCGCTGTTATTCTTCCCGTAGGTAGGGTGCGCCTTCGTGGATCGCCTCCAACAGCGCCTCTTCATCGACCGCACCGTCTTCATCCAAAAAGTCCGGTAAAAAGTAGTCTTCGCAATCGTCGGGGGTTGCTTCGATCTTACAGCCTTGGATGCAGTCGCCATCGCCGATCACGACTGCCGTGACATCCGACTCAAAATCCATGTAAAAGTCCGTCGTCGCGATGATCAGCTCGGCTTTGGTTGGACCTTCGACACGCAACAAACCACCGTTGTCACCCTGCCGCCCCAAGATCGCCCCTCGCACACGCAAAGAGCCGCAGATATGGACATTGGGACAACCATGCAGCGCCACATTGTCGGCCACCACGTTGCCCGTCACAAACAAGAAAGAGCCGCTCCCCCACTCGTGCCAATCCACCGTCCCACGCACCGTCAGATCGCCATCCACGATAACGTTAAACGGATTCCAGTCCTGCGTACTGTCGCTCCCAAAGTCGCCCGATATCGTTTGATCGCCATCGTACAATCGGATCTCTTGCTCATCCTCAAAGTCTTGATACGGGTAATCGATCTTCTCCGAGATCCCAAAGCTCTCTTCTGCGTCCTCTGCCGAGATTAGCTTATACCTCGCCATCCTTCGTACTCCTGCTGTGTTGGGGCCTATGTCGACGCTTCCTTTGCGAATCCTCGCTCGTTTCCATCCTTACCCGATCTATCGTCTGTTGGCACAAAAAACTTCGCTCTTTGATAAAAAAAATCACCCCCTCCCCAACTTCGCCATCAATCGGGGCTTTTCGCCATACCACCCAACTTCGCCATCAATCGGGGCTTTTCGCCATACCACCCAACCAGTCCTCCCAACTTCGCTTGCCTTGTTGGATCTCCTCAAGCTCCTTCTGTCCACAACGAAACGCTTGACGCAATTGGGCGAAGGTTTCGGGCGTAACCAAGCGTGCGCTGTTGCGCTGTGGCGCAACAGGCGTATAGATCGGCATCAACCCTGTCGAAGGATCTTCTTCTGAACGCTTGTCGATGCGCGTGATCCCGATCGGGTGCATCCACGAACAATGCGAAAACGTCGCAAAGAACGCCTCCAACAACGCCACCCTTTGCGTCTGCTTCTGCGCTGCGGGATGCGTACACAGCCAAGCCACCAACAGCGCCCAACTCATCCCGCCAAGATATCCCTTCGCTTGTTCGTGAACTTCCGCTTGCACCGCCCAACACTTGATCACCCGCAAGATATCGGAAAACGCAGCGTGACATCCATAACGCGCAAGCACCGCACGCAGGTACAACACATCCAACAGCCCCAACAGCGACCGCTGACTGGCGATATCCCACGCTTCCAGCGACAAGGCACGCTCGATATCTACCGAGTGACCGCGCTGCACCATCCAAGAAAGATGCCCCAAGTTCTCCTGAAATCCAGCACTTTCGACAGCTTCTGGCATCCGCGCATACAAGATATCCACTTCGAGGCCCGCCGCTCGCAACTTCAACAACGGCACCCGCGCATCCCAGATCACTCGCGCCTCTTCGATCCCTTCCCATCCCAAAAGACCCGCCATCACAGAAGAATTGAACACCTCACGCGACAACTCCGATGGCCCGATACACAAGATATCCGCATCGCTATGTAAGGTCTGCGCACCGTACGCCGCCGCTCCCACGGGCCACCAGACACGCCAAGGCAACGCACCTTTCGCCTCGACCGAACAGACACGCTCGCAAAGCCCACGCAATGCCTCCAACAACGCAGCCGAGCGCGTCTGTTTTTCCGAAACAGCCGCCTCCAACCCCTGCAACCAGCTCCGCAAGCCTTCTTCTGCTTTCTCGATATCGGCCTCTTCGGTCGCCTGTGGCGTCGATGTATCCGCCACGTTCGTGTGAGGAACGGCGCTTTCTTCTGGAGCCTGCTTTTGGCTTGCGACCACCGCTTGCTCTCGCTCTGGGGCGTTCTCTTCTCCCAAATAAATCGTGCGCTTACCGCCAAAGAAGACGCGCTCTTGTACTTCAAACGGGGCTTCTCCTTTGCGACAGATCAACGCAACGTGATCCACCACAAAACGGACGGGCCGCCACGATAGTTGCCAACCCTGTAAGGTTTTTTGTAGCTCTCCGCGAGCGTCCCCACGCAACTGACCCAAACTCAAATGGGGCGTATAACCCGAGCGAGAACGATGGCTTTGCTCATCGCAAAGCGGAAACAGCGCTTGTAAGGCCGATTGAAGACGGTGCAAGTCACGAGATGGTTCCACCGATGGCTCTAACCAGATCGTATCGCTCTTTCCGTGACGAAAGCTGCGCATCTGCGAAAAGCTCACTTCAAAGGGCTTCACTTGCGCAAGTGCCGCTTGGATGGCCTTGATCGCATCGGGAAAAAGCACCGATTCCACAAAGCCGTACACCAAATTAAGATGAGGCATCCAACGCCTATAGCTTTTGTCGTGCTTTTGGCGGATCGCTTGGATCGGCTCCCACAGATCAGGCGGTGGTATCACGATCAACGCGCTATGATAGGTCGGTTGGGCCTTTGCCAGCCGTTCAAGCAACGGCTCCTCCAACGGATTCACAGCCTTCAAAGCCTTGGCCGCTTTCGATACCCCGGCCACCGCGACGATTTGGGTGGCTTCGGATGATTCGGCGACTGCGATGGTTTGAGTGGCTTCGAATACCTCGGCGACTGCGATGGCTTGAGTGGCTTTCGATACCCCGGCCACCGCGACGATTTGGGTGGCTTCGGATGATTCGGCGACTGCGATGGTTTGAGTGGCTTCGGATACCTCGGCGACTGCGATGGTTTGGGTGGATTCGGAGGCTTCGTCAGATTCGGACGCATCGGAGGAGTTCTCGCCACGTTTCGCTCCGTCTGAGTTCTCGCCACGTTTCGCTCCATCCGAGTTCTCGATCTGTTCTTGCTTTTCGGATACGCCGACCAAATCAGAGGGATGTTGTGTTGCTTTGTTTGTCAACAGCGCAGGATCGGGCGATTCATCCAAAGGCACAGAGAAAGACACCGCCAAACCGAAGTGATCCGAAGCGTAATCACGTCCAAGCAAGCCCCCCATCGAACGAGCCGAAGGGAAGCCAAACATCTCTGCCTGCATCGGCATTACCGCTGCGTCGGGATCAGCCAACCAAACAGCGTCCAAACGCCGCGAGCGCCCCGAAACGCTCAAGGCCGATGCAAGTGGATTATGAAGCGGATCGAAACTTTCGCAGGGGCGCTCCATCTCCAACATCGGCCAAGTATCGACAAAACCCGCTGCTTCAACCGCATCCCAAAGCAACGGGATACGGCTGGTGTCGAGATGAGCGAGTTCTTCGGGGATCTCCATCAAGGGATACCACACAACATCGCGGGGATCTTCGTTGAGGTCGCCAAACAAAAACCCCCGCTTTTGTACAAGCGTCCAATCTTGCGCACAGATCGAAAGAATCTCTTCGCGATCAAGTACACGCAAAGACGCGGATGGTTGGGCGCTTTGCCATGCCAAGACGCGACACAAGCTATGAAGCTGCAACGACCGAAGGAACCGACCCATCCGCGCAAAGTCACTGCTGAGATGAACGCACGCTGCAAAACTTAGCTTCCCACCGAGCGCAAACTGCGCGATCAGCGCGTGCTTTTCCCCTGAAAAACGCAGATCTTGAAGCAAAAAAGGCCGTCGCATCAACAGCAATTGTCCAACGCCCTCGCCCAACCCCTGTGCGGTTTCCTCTTCGGACACCCAATAATGCGAGCGCACCGACGAGTTACGCAACAACATCCGCACCATCGCAGGTTCCACTTCTTGCAGCCCGATCAGATCCGCATCACAGGCCGACAAGATCTCGATGGCTTGAGCATAACGCTTCTGGGTCTGATCGCCGCCTGCCGCGTAGCGGCCCGCAAGAACATTCCACGTCACAACGCGAAAGCTTGGAGATTCGGGGATGGGCTGGATCTCCCCCTCCCAAGGCATCCAGCGACCGAGTGTTGAAACAAACCGATAGCATCGGCGTGTACGCAACGACAAGCCTTTGAGATGTTGCCGCGCTAACGTGATCCACAGCGATTCTTCTGTCATACTCGACGGAAGAGCGACGATCTCTGCGGGAGGCTCGCTCCCCTGCCCAACAACATCTGCCAAACGGTCGATCCGCGCAGCACGATCCCACACCACTTCACCGTTGTATTCGAATCGCTCGATCCGATGCCAAGGCACTTCTTCTGGATCAAAACCGTCAAACGGGACGCGCTTGCTGCCCATAAACCGCTCTTGCATCTCGATCCAACAAGCTGCTGTGTCAAAACGCCGATCCCATCGGATCTGATCGTAGATCTGACGGCCCGTCCGAAATGGACCTTCCACGAGACTCTGGGTTTCTTGCGTTTTTGGGGGTAATTTTCGCATCTTCGTTGCCTCCGTGTTTGCGGCAACAAACGATCTCCCCCCTCCCAAAGTTCAAACCAACCCACAAAGGCCCTCTTTCTCTACAGCATCGGGTGTTTTATAGCAGAGGTCGATTGAAAAGGTGAGCAGTCGAAGCTTGAAGATCACGGATGCTGCGGCCTTCTTTTCATCACCAGTTCAATCGTCCCGTGCTATTAGAGTTTGATATGGGTAGTTGCACCACACGCGCCATTATACGAGATCCGCCCGCTGTGTAATCGGTAAAGATGTAGGGGCAGCCCCCTGTGGCTGCCCAATCGTAGGGCGTCTAGCGCCATTATACGAGATCCGCCCGCTGTGTAATCGGTAAAGATGTAGGGGCAGCCCCCTGTGGCTGCCCAATCGTAGGGCGTCTAGCGCCATTATACGAGATCCGCCCGCTGTGTAATCGGTAAAGATGTAGGGGCAGCCTGCCCAATCGTAGGGCGTCTACATACTCTCCTTTGTGTACGCATCTCTCGGGTATCGCATTAGGCAGAGGCAACGCCGTAAAACCCCCGTGTTCGCACCCGTCCAAGCGACAGGGTCGTCTGTGTGAAAAACGATGATCTCCTCACCAAACAAGGGGTCAAGGGGCGAACGTCCCTTGCGGGGCGTGGGGCAGAACCCCACAACACCTACCCAACGGCGGAATTCTTATCCTATCAAAAGAAAAAAGCGCAGTCATGCGGATCTTGTGGGTCTAAGAGGCCCACCTTGCGCAATCCCCCGAGCCTTCTGCGCATCCTCCGTGTTTCTCGTTCAGATCACGCAACGTACACTCGATCACACGACCACGCCTGTCAACCCCTGCGTCCGTCGCGCCGCCACGCATCCTTGATCGCGCTGCGAGCGACTTGATAGATCCATGCGTTCATGCGTTCTTCATCGCGAACATCGCCCAATCCACGCCATATCCGCAACAATGCCTCTTGCAAGACATCTTCTACATCCGACGCAGAGACTCGCTTGGCCACGAATTGACGCAATCGTTCGCGCCATGCCCGCCACACCACTTGCCGATCTCCTTGTTCCATCCGCTCTCTCCCGTTATACGATATCCGAGTAGGTACACAAAGAAGAGTACGTAGACGCCCTATGATCGGGCAGACACTGCCCCTACATCCTTACGATCACACAACGGGCGGATCAAAGAAGAGTACGTAGACGCCCTATGATCGGGCAGACACAGGGGTCTGCCCCTACATCCTTACGATCACACAACGGGCGGATCAAAGAAGAGTACGTAGACGCCCTATGATTGGGCAGACACAGGGGTCTGCCCCTACATCCTTACGATCACACAACGGGCGGATCTCGTATCATCTCTGCGTTACGTCGTTCCCAACCTGTTTTGGGCACTTTCGTACCTTCTACACCACAAGACGCCACCCTCCACAAAAGGACGCAAGCCCACACCACGATTTTTCTTCCTCAACCACCCCAACGATGTGCAAAGCCTGCGCGTTCCGCACAAATCAACATTGAAACACGTTCACAAAATTTTCTCCGCGACCTTGCGCGACCCTTTTTTTGTGTACTCGTCTCCTCAGCCAACAGGATCGCTCCTTGACGCAACGGGCGAGATCGAGCAAGCCCAAAAAAGCACCGCTCTTTCCGCCTGCGTCATCACGCCTCATTGGAGCCCATTCTAGTTGACCGAAGCGATGACGCTCTGCTCTCTTCACCCCACTTTCTTTGGAGGATATTGTCATGCGAATCCGCTCTCTTTTCTTGGCCGTCGCTGCTTGCTTTATGCTAAGCGGCTTCCTCTCTCAAAACGCAAACGCCCAGACGATCTATGGTCTGTGGCGTTCGACCACAGGAAACGTCTTTGAGATCCCTTATGCTCCCGGCAATTCTTTTGACATGGTGGTGACTTACACCAACGGACAACGCGCTGTCGTCCGTGGTGCTTGGATCCGTGGGATGCGTGGCAGCCAGTTTTTCTACGTCGCTGGTCAGTCCCGTTGCACAGGCACGTTCTCGGCGATGCGCTCCAACGTCGTACGAGTCGATTGTAACGGGCGAGTCAGTTGGTGGCAGCGCTCTCGCTCACGCAAAAGCCGCAGTGTCGCCTACGCTGGAACATGGCAATCCACATCAGGTTCGCGCTTCACTGTCCCTGCGAGTCGTGGGCCGTTTAACATCATCGCCACGTTTCGTAATGGACAAAAAGCCGTCTATCGGGCTTATTGGGTCCCCGGCATGGTCGGAATCCAGTTCCGCTACGGCAACCCCGCTGTCACGGTGACCTACAACCCAAGCAATCCGGGCGTCTTGCGCGTTGTCGATGCCCGTGGTGGGGTCTTCTGGTGGCGTCGTCTCTACTAAAAACCTTCCTCCTACCAACGCTTGCGGCGTTCTTCTCGCCGTTTTTTTCGTTCTTCCCGCCACCGCGCAAACAGTCCTTTGGGCTTGTCTTTGGGGATCAAGCCAGCGTTGCGTTGAATGCCTTTCTGAAAAGGTCGCAGTATCGGGTGTTTTTCAATCAAGGCATCTAAAAACCCACGAAGAAACCGACGAGACAACATCTGCATCAGGCGGGGATTCATATCCGCAAGCAGATGACTATCGACGGAAAATCCCGTTTGAAGGGCGTATCCATTCGGGAGTTTTCGCACGTGCTGGTTGACGATGCCTGACAAGATGCCGAACAACGCTTTTTTGAAGACCTGTTTGTTTTGTTTCACCACCCCCACATCAAGCTGATGTACTCGAAATTGGGCTTGGATGCGCGTGCGTTCGTTGGAACGAGGCGAAAGATCGAGACGTGCGGTGATCAGACCTTTGTTGATTTGAAGGGGGGTTTTTTGCTGATCGATAAAACGGTTGAGCAGCGTGGAAGGGATGCGATGAACGATCAGGCGATGGTTGTGTTCCGCTTGTTTTTGTGAAGAGAAGCGCACCCCGCCATGCCCCAAGACCCACGCTGATCCTTCGGCAGAAAAAGGACGAGCCAGCAGATAACGGATATCGAGATCACGAACATCTGCTTGCACGCGATTCATTTGGATCTGTACACGGCGCGGGGGTTTGGAAGGATCTTTGCGATCGCGCAAGGTGAAGTGCAAACGGACTTCGCCTTCTTGGACTTTGGCATGGCGCATCTGCAACCACGGCGGTTTGCGATGATGACGAGGCGGGTGAGTGCGTTTCTTGAGAAAATGCAGCGTAAAGATCGGCTTTTGCGCCACAACATCGTCAAGAGCGATGATGCCATACAACAACGGCCACATCTGGATCGTCGCATCGGCTTGCGGGATCTCCAAACGCATCTGTTGATGGGGTTCTTGGCTTTTTAAGACAAATCCGCGCAGGCGCACAGAGCCTTGCAGATCTTTCAGATCCGCTTGGAGATGGCTGATCTGGAGATCGCGCTCGCGCCCCACTTCAAGCCGATGCTGCATCGAAAAGCGCCCGCCCTCGATCACCAACGAAGACAGGCGCGGCGACAACAGCGTAAGCGTTTGGCGCAACGCTACGGGATCTCGCGGAGGATCGGGGGGACCGCTTCGCACCAGCCGCACCGCCGGTCCGATCAGCCGAACGCGTTCCAACGCAGGAGACGGAGCCAACAGCGCATCCACATCCAAAGCCAACTCCCCTTCGGGTATTTGGACGGACAAGGTTTGCTTCTTCATACTTACGGATGCTTCGGCTTGTTTTATCTTCACACGACCTTGCATCCTCGCTAACGTCGCCTCCACCGAACCCACACGCACCACGATCTTTTGGGGCTGATGTTGCTCAAACAACATCCGACCTTCCGCGATCTCCAGCCGCTCGATCACCAACAAACGCGACCGAAACTTCTTCATCGCTTCTTGCATACGCTTGACTTGCGCCCGAACACCCGATGCTCCGCCCTGTTTGAAAGAGGCGCTACCGCCCGATGCTTCGCCCTGTTTGAAAGAGGCGCTACCGCCCGACGCACCGACGTCTTGAGAGGACTGGAGCGTGATGTCCTGCGTAGAGACGCCCCGCAAGATACGGATCTGGGGTTGCTTGACTTGGACGGAGGCAAGCCGCCGACTTCCGAGCAACACCCGCCAGATCGGCAGGCGAACGGCTCCCTCGGAGGCTTGCAAGGAAAACGAGGTCTCGCGCTGCACCCGCAACAACCGAAAAGATCGCACACGCAAGACTCCCGAAAAGATATCCGCTTCGACCACTTTTCCTGAAACACCATGCTCTTTTAGCCGATCCAACGCCATCTGCGCCAACGCGATCGGAAACAACAACCCCACCCCGACAGCGCCCAACCCAAGCAACAAGCCCCCCCCAACAAGCCATCGCAACCATCGAAAGGATCGCTTTTTTTCTTTGTTTTCACTCATGCCCCTCTCCGCTCTGTTCGTGCCATCCACGCAAGATGCCCCATCTCCCACAACGCTTGCGAAAGATGCTGCCCAAATAACCCCGAATATCCTTGCGCTTCCCAACGACGCAACGGATACTCCACCGTTCTTCGGTTGGTCTCTTCCACTTGAACCTGCAACCGCAGCAGCACCTCCGATTGCCACAACAGCCTACACGCAAAGGGCTTTTCTAAAGCCCGCAACACGGCTGCTGAGGGCAAAAAAGCTTGCGTAAAACACAACGTATCATACGTCGCGATATCCAGCGCAAGACTAATCCCCGTCGCCAAGATCCGCTCATAATAAAGCTGCACCAACGAACGCTTGATATCCCGTCCCAACAAGCGCAACCGCACAGCCATCACATGATCCACGCCCCGCGTTCCCCGCAAAACGCCGAGCATCCCGTCGAGATCGGCGACATCCACTTCGCCCTCTGCATCCCAAAAACAGCCTGCCACCGCACCTTCCGAAAAACTCCACAACAACCCCTCGCGCACAGCCTCGATCATCTCCGCAGAACGCACCACAAACGCTGCCTTCGCACGATAAATCCCGTGTATACGCCCCTTTCCCACTTCGGCCAGCCGCTCACCGATCTGCCCAAACTCCCCCTCCAACAACCCCACCACCACCACATCCACCAACGGCATCGACACCAACGCTTTTTCCATCCAACGCATCTTGCGATCCCAACGCTCTCGACCCGCAAAAGGCACCACCAACGCGATCCGATCTGCCAAACGACCCATCCATCCGACCTTTCTTTCTTCGACTTCGCCCAATCCACCCAATATCTCTTCTCAACACCGAACGTATACGATATCCAAGTGATCTGTGATCGAAGGAGAGCGCGTAGACGCCCTCTGCTCGGACAGCAACAGGGGGCTGCCCCTACATTCTTACGATCACACAACGGGCGGATTTCGTATGATGCAGTGGTCAAAAAAAGCCGTGTCACGAACGCCCAAGCGACAGAGTCGTTGTCTTGAAAGATCTGCGATCTCTTCGCCAACACGGGGTCAAGGGGCGACAGTTCACGGCGGAGTCTGGTACCTCGCCCCACAAAATAAGCCCAGCTGCGCCAGTCCTATCATCAAAGAGCTTTGCGGCGGCACAACGCCCACACACTTAGCCCCGGCAAACGCACTCCCTTTCGCTCCATCCATAACAACAAACGATTCTCCATTGTCAAACCATCGGATATCACTTCCGTCAACCCATCTCCGCCGCTCCAAGCCCCGATCCCACCGCCTGAAACGGACTTCCCTACAAGCTGACGCAGCTTCTCCAACAACACCGAGACTCCACGCGCTGGCAACAACGAAGCAAACAGATATCCCCAACGCACAGGCTCCAACCCCGCCCCCACCAACACAGGCTCCAGCGTCTCCCATCGATACCGCCGATAATGCGCCAAAAAACGATCGTGCTGCGCAAACAACAACTGAAACGCTGGAACCGTCACCAACACGTACCCATCCGCACGCAAACCATGCTCTACATAACGGCGCAACAAACCAAGATCATCAGGAATATGCTCTAACACATCCAACAACAGCAACAACCCAAACCCCCTAGCCTCCACTTCTTCCACATCCCGCACAAAACGCGCCCTCGGATACTCCCGCAACAACGCGCTGATCTCTCCATCCGTAAGCGCAGGATCGACCCCCACCCAACGCGCTTCTCCGCGCAATCCTCGACACACCTCTGCCGCCGTAAACCCATCTCCACACCCCACATCCAACACCTGCAAACCCGCCGCAAGCGGCACATCCGCCACGATCTCCGCCAAAGTCCGTGCCCGCGCAATCTCCCACGGATGACGCCTCTTCCCCTCCAATCTCGCCTCTTTCAGATCCATTCACGCTCCTGCTTTCTTTTTTCTCTTGTCTTCTCGTAAGATTTATGCCAGCGAATTTTTTGGTGGGGCGCTGCCACACACCCCGCAAGGGACGTTCGCCCCTTGACCCCGTATCGGCGAACAGATCACTGTTTTTCAAACCAACAACTCCGTCGCTTGAAGCATCACAAACACGGGGGGTTCCATCAGCCCATTTCTACCGTCCATCATCTTTGCGCCGGCCCGCTATCTTTACACCTGCTCGCTATCTTTGCGCCGGCCCGCTATCTTTACACCTGCTCGCTATCTTTGCGCCTTGGTGTGCTTCTACCGCGCTTTCTTCGATACAACAAAAATACCCAAAACCCAAGCCCCCACATAGACATCCCTTCCGCGCCAACCCATCCACACAAGCATCCCGAAGCGCGCACCACAAACCCCGAATCTCTCGTTTCTTCCGATCTTTCCACCTCCATCGCTGTTTCTCCTGCCCCTTCCACCGCTGTTTCCCCCTCCGCCTCGCCCGCGTCCCCCACGATCGTCTCTGTAGGCTCGACACAACGCCCGCCCAAACACGGCCATCCTTCGCTACATCGCTGATCGCACCCCCCACAATGCCAATCATCAAACATCAAATCGACACAACCTCCCCCACAACGCTGCGAACCCGGCGGACACACCGAAAGAATCTCACAACGACCTTTGATGCAGTCCTCTCCCAAACCACACGCCCGACCGCACGCCCCACAATGCAGCCGATCGCTCATCCCATCGACGCACTGCCCCCCACAGATCTGCTCACCTGCTGCGCAACGCCCCTTACATCGGCCACCTTCGCAGATCTCATCCTCGCCACAATCCTGCCCGCACGCCCCACAATTCGCCGCACTTTTCTGTAGATCCACACAAACGCTCTCGCACAAGGTCTCGCTTCCCCCACAACCTTGACCCACACAAACGCCTTTCTCGCAACGTCCGCCTGCTTGGCACGCCTTCCCACAAGCCCCACAATGCGACGCTTCCATTTGAAGATCCGCACACACTGCACCACAACGCACCCAACCTGCCCGACAATCTTCGATGCACACACCTTGCGTACACGTCTGCCCCGCAGCACAGGCCCGATCACATCCTCCGCAATGGATCGGGTGGGTCTGTAGATCCACACAGAGCGCACCACACAAGCCTTGCCCCGCCGAGCATTGGGCGCTGCTCGTGTAGCGGATCTCCACCGCAAAAGCATCCACCCAAGCGTCGCTATCGCGCTTTCCGCCCGGATGACGGTCCTGTCTCGCTGTACCCGGGATCTCCATCATCAACGATCTTTTCCCACGCGCTTTGCGCCTGCGCCTCCCCACAACCCCACGCCCACACCAACACAAAGACCACCCCCATAAACCAGAACTTCGTCGCTTGTATCGTCTCGGCCATCGTTCGATATCTCCTTGACAGCGCGGATCATCACCGCCAACCTCACACCACCCCATCCTCCCAAACATCCATAACCCACACCAAACTGCAAGGTATTTTGATGACCACAACCCAACAGCCTACCACTCCACCTCCGACATTTCCCAAAGCCGTTCTTCGCGTCGCGCTCATGACCCTGTTTGTGGGGGTCCTTCTCTTCGGTGCATCGGGTGATATCTATTGGCTCGGCGCTTGGATCGTCTTTGGTCTGATGATCCTTAACGTCGTCTCGAACATTGCGATCATGGCATTCCTCCATCCCGACCTGATGCTTGAGCGGATGCGTTGGAAAGAACACGCCAACGCCAAAGCATGGGACAAAAAGATCATGCCGCTGATGGCGGTGTTTGGCTCGCTTTCCATCCTCTTGGTCAGCGCACTTCAGCACCGCTTTGCGCCTTCTCTGACTGCTCCTTGGCAATTACTTGTAGGAACGAGCCTCATGTTGCTCGGACAGATGTTTGGGACATGGGCGGTGGCCTCCAATCGCTTTTTCTCAGCCATCGTACGCATCCAAACCGACCGAGGCCACGTGGTGATCGATCATGGCCCCTACGCGATCGTCCGTCACCCCGGATATGCTGGAGCCTTTCTGGTTTATGTCGGCCTCCCTTTGCTCTTGGGGGCTTGGTGGGCTTTTGTGCCTTCGGCCTTTGCGCTCGGTTTGCTGTTCTACCGAACTGCCCGCGAAGATCAAACGCTGTGCGAAGAACTCGACGGATACGCTGCTTACACTCAACGCGTCCGATCTCGCCTATTCCCCGGCCTTTGGTGACAGAAAGAAATCCATCGCCCCACCCGCAAAGCCCCGCGCACCCTACTTTTGCAGCTTTTTCGACAGACTCGGCTCGCGCATCATCGACCGAATCGACTGGATCTCCTGACGCAGACGCTGGATCTCCTTGGCTTGCGCCTCCACAAGCCGCTTTTGTGCCTCAACAGCCCGCGATTGCGCCTCCATTACCTGCTTTTGTGCCTCAACAGCCCGCGATTGCGCCTCCATCACCTGCCGTTGCGATGCAAAGGCCCGCGCTTGCGCTTGCATCGAAGCCACCACCATGCTCGTGTATTGATACAGATCCACCATGCTGCGTTTCGCATCCACTGCCGGACTTTCGGGTTGATCTTCAAGAATAAATCCGAGATGCTTTTTGCTCTTGCTTGGATCAAAGGTGTAGCGATAGGTCGCAAGCCGAAAGCCCATCAACGTACGGTAGATAGCTTCTTGCTCGTGCGTTTCAAGATAACGGATATCGCGCTTCAAGCGGCGCGTCGAGATCGGGCACCCGCCCACTTGTTTCTTTGGGTCGGTCTTGCTGCACAAAAACAGTTGATTGCACGAATTGATCGGATCGCACTTCTCTCCCTCGCTTGTACACGTCGTCCCTTCTTTTTGGCTGGTACAAGCGCTCACCCCTTGTTGCGGGCGATGCCCACCACACGCGGGATCTCCGCAGGTCGTGTACCACTTCAATTCCCCAGCCTCATCGCTCACAACACCATCGCTCACAACACCATCCGCAATGCCATCGCTCACAACACCATCCGCAACGCCATCCGCAATGCCATCATTCACACCACCATCCGCCGTCTTTTCGCTCTGCACTTTTTCCTGATCCACAGGACTTACACAAGCTTGGCTGCCCAACCACAGCAGCAGTCCCGCGCACACAAACAACACGCTCTGCAAACGCGCCATCAAACACCTCCCTTCATTTCTTAGAAGAACCGCGCTCTCCCGCGCAAGCCTTGCTCTCTTTCTTCACGATATCGCACCTAAAAAAGTATAGGCAGCCAAAAGAAAAACTGATAGAAGAAGATTTGCTCTTCTTTTTTGCTTGTTTTCTGTATTTTTCCTCTTTTTTCACCACAAAATCATGTAAAAATAGAAGTAATCTAGTTGCAAAAAACTCGCGCTCGCGGAAGGTCTAGCGGCAGCGCTGTTAGCCTGAAAAACACCTGTTTGCTCCGCCAATACAGGGTCAAGAGAGCCGCGCTCCCTTGCGGGGTCTGGGGCAGCGCCCCATAAAAACCATCCAACTCGCGAGCATCCGCAGCGATCTCTTCAAACAGATCGCTAACAAACTCACGCAAACCCTGATCGAAGCAGAACAAAAACTGCTCCAACAACTCGAAGAACTGGCTCGAAACGAACTCAACGCTCTCTCTGAAATCAACCAAATTTAATTTTTTTCACCTTCTGCAACGTTTTTTTTCCACCCCTAAGGCAATCTCGTTTGGGAGACATCACCCGCAACGCGATCCGCACGATCGTTTTTGCCGAAGGGAACACAACATGGGAAAAGAACACACCTCTCCACAAATCCCCACCCTCGATCCCAGCGAACAAGCCGCCGTTATCATCGAGACCTACCTACGCAAGCACTACAACGACAGCCTCGCCGAAGAAGCCTCCGCTCTTTGGAAAGCCTTTCACCACGAACAGCCCCTGCGCTTCCGCAAAGCCCTTTCTCACGCCGCTGCTTTTCTTTGCGCGTTCTTGCGCCTGCGCCTGACCTATCCCCCCCAACAACAGGCCATCCTCAAAGAGCTACAGATCTCCACCCACGCCGTCGCTCGCTTAATTTCCCGCTACCAC
>JAKLKB010000146.1 GCA_023150835.1 Myxococcota bacterium
CGTGACGCACGCTGTATGCACGAGACGCAGACGCTACCCGTTCCAACTTCCCCCCGTTCACGGGGGGATTGAGGGGGGGCCAACACCCAAAACGGCGATCATCCTCGACCCTCCGGTGTTTCCACCTTAACCTAGCGCGTATGGGGCAGGGGGGATAGGACGGGAGGGGGGCTGTTGCCGATGTCGGCGGGCAATGCGGCCTTTGTGCAAAGGCCCAAGCAATTGCGGCCGTTTGAATCGGTATGGCCACATCTTCGTGTCAAATGCCCGTCGATTGGGCAGCCACAGGGGGCAACACTCAGGCACATCCTCTATCATTTCGGAACGACCGCACGTTCGTCATCAACCGTGCAGTGTTGTTTGTTGGATGGTTTTGTTGAATCGAAAACGATAGGTTTTGGGATGAGAAGAAGCGCAATTGAATCGAAAACGATAGATTTGGGATGGGAGGAAGCGTAATTGAATCGAAAACGATAGATTTGGGGATGAGAAGAAGCGTAATTGAATCGAAAACGATAGATTTGGGGATGAGAAGAAGCGTAATTGAATCGAAAACGATAGATTTGGGATGGGAGGAAGCGTAATTGAATCGAAAACGATAGATTTGGGGATGGGAGGAAGCGTAATTGAATCGAAAACGATAGATTTGGGGATGAGAAGAAGCGCAATTGAATCGAAAACGATAGATTTCGGGACGACGGGACGATGTTTAGAATCGAAGTTAGGTTGTAGGAGGTGTTGGTGTCGGTTGTGGAGTCGGGGGAGATGTTTTCTTTGAGGATGGAGAGTTTTGTAGGTTGGGGTAGCGGGTGAGGGGATCTTGTTTTCGGAAGAGATAGCGGCCCGTGTCAATGACTTCGCCGTGTCGTCAGGTCGAGCCCCTAGTTGCGGTTTTCCGTTTTGTGGTTTTGCCGTTTGCGGCGCGTGTGTGTGGCGAGGGTAGTTGAAGCATGCCCTTGATCGCGCTTTTCCCCTCGTGGCGTTGTGGGTATGGAAAAGACGTGTCAGTCCAATGTGGAAGTGCAAGTCGGTTCTCAACAGACGTGGCCGCAAAGGATGTTGTACTACTGGCCGAAGATGTACGCGCACCAGTTGATGCAAGGGGACGAGTACAAGAAACTGAATCCTGCGATCTGTGTGGTGTTTTTGGGATTCTCGTTGGACAAACGGGAGGGATATATGCGGCGGGTGGTGGCGTGGGATGAGTACCCCTGCAAGTTTAGACGTAGGGAGAAAGAGTGGGGTGTTTGAGGGCTTTGCGTGTGTTGTTTATTTGGGCGGTGGGGACAGGAAATTCGATCACGACAGGTTGTCGTCGGCTGCTTATCCCCATGAGGAAAACAAAGCGCAATCGAGAAGGCTTTCCTTCGAGTAGACCAAGCTTCACGAGATTTCCACGACCCAGCGAGGAACCCCACAGCATGAAATGGCCGAAAGAAGTCCACAGCATCCCATCGCTCAGATAGAATTCGCCCGGTGGTGTTTGTTGTGCAGCCAAATACGCCAAACGGTGATACCCGAACCAAGCGAACAAAGCGAGCAAGACAAGCCCAAAGAACGCGACCATCGGCCAAAACAAGGCTGCTTGTTCTTCGGGGGCGTTCTTTGAGGCGAGGTAAGCCGAGACACCTGCCGCGACACTGAGCGTCCAAAAAGCAAGGAAAACCGTTTGACCTCTCTTTTTTCTGTATCCTGATTCGAGGTGATCTTGCCATTCTTCTTTTGAATATTTCCATCCGAGGAGTGGGGGATCTGTGAAGGTGTTGGGGACAGGAGCGATCGAGATATCCTGTAGGTTTTGTTGTAAGACGAGAAGTACCAAAGAAGCGGCCCCGAGAAAGATCGAGAACAGCAGCCCGTTTTGGCCACCAAGCCAGAGAAGGAAGCTGCCCACGCACAAGACGCGCATGATCCAATCGGCGGTTCGGAGACGTTCGATCAGTGCGCTGTAATGGGGTGGGGTTTGTGGCTTGTTTTGCATCGCAGCATCCTTGTTCGGGGGGAGGCGTTGTCGTGGTCGTTGCAGCGCCAGAGCCATTGTTTGTGTTGGTGGATCTCTTGGACTTTCTGTTGAGGTCGTTGCAGCGTCGGCTCTGTTGTTTGAGCGTCAAGGTGCGGGATATAGGGTGTTTTTGGGCATGGAGTGCCCTTTGGGAAACAGGCCGCGTTGTTCGATACTGTGCAAGGCGTCCCAGATGCAGGTGCGGATGGGGCGAGGGGAGAAGCCCAAGACTTGTCGGGCGCGTGTTGCGTGGAGCAATTGGTGGTTGCGCAAGATCTCCATGCTTTCGCGAGTAAAGAGCGGTCGGTTTCCGCGCCATCGGCTCCAAGCCATCACGAACGGCGCACTCATGCGGGCAAGCCACATCGGGGCAGCAAAGCGTGGTGTCGAAACCCCCGTCCATTCGCGCACCCAAGCGGCGATATCGGTGATGGGGACATACTCGCTGGTGAGGATGTAGCGTTGGCCTGTCTCGCCGCGCACTTCGGCAGCGATGGCGGCATCGACGACATCGCGCACATCGACCCAATGAAAGCCCGAACGCACCAGTCCGGGCAAGCGCCGATACAATAGCTGGTGCAAGACTTCACCTGTTGGCGAGGGTTGGTAATCTTCGGGTCCAAAGATGCCCACAGGATTGACGATCACGGCGTCCAATCCCCTCGATACTGCGTCGAGTACAGCTTGCTCGCCGCGTGCTTTGCTGTTGTCGTAGGCAAGGTGAGTGCGGGGATCGAGGGCCAAGGCCCGCGTCTCATCGATATCTTGTTCGCGTGGCCAACAAGACAACGCATGGATCGAACTCATGTGGATCAAGCGTTTGACACCTTCGGCAAGACAGGCTTCAGCGATGTGACGGGTTCCTTCGACATTGACTTGTTGCAACAAGTCTTTCGGCTCGTTTTCATCGATCGAGATCACAGCGGCCAAGTGGTACACGATATCCATCCCTTGGACGGCTTGGCGAACGCACGCTGCATCGCGGATATCGCCGATGATGCGTTCGACCTCAAAAGCCCGAAAGTGCGCAGGTTCAGGTACATCCTTGTGCAGCAGGACGCGAACAGATCGGCCTTGCTCCAACAGCCGCTTGACGAGGTGAGTTCCGACAAATCCCGAGGCTCCTGTGACCAATGTTCGCACGTTGCAGATCTCCTTGTGTGTTGGGGCTTTTGCCCGTGTGAAGCCGTCTCGATAGCTGTGCGCCATCCTACCGCATCTTGCTTGCGAATGTGCAAAGGAGTGAGGTCAGAGGCAAAAAAAACCCGTTGTTCGTGCTGTTTCAAGCGGCACTGTTGTTGGTTTGAAAAACCTGTGATCACCCCGCCAAGTCGGGGTCAAGGGGCGACAGTCTATGGCGGGGTGTGGGGTGAAACCCCATAGGCGTTAGGTTAAGGTGAAAACCTCGTAGAGTCGGTCTTGATCGCCTTTTCTTTTTTTCTCCCCCCCTCAATCCCCCCGTGAACGGGGGGAAGTTGGAACGGGCAGCGTCTGCATTTCGTGCATACAGCGTGCGTCATGAAAAAACAAAATCCCTGAGGCTTCCGACTTTCGCTCCCTCCCCTGTTCACGGGGGAGGGCGGGGTGGGGGGCTTTCCTCCACTTAACAAGGCGCGTATGGGGTGAAACCCCACAAGATCAATCCGATCTCACTCCATTCGACACCTACCCAACCCCATTACCCCTCAAAAAACAACCTTGCGTTATTCTATGGTGTGGAGTATCCGATGACACGGGGATGTTGTGCTGTGCGTAGCGAGGATGTTGTATGTTTCTCGAAGGCAAGGAGAGTGATGGGATGTTTGAGCGAGTGTTGGTGACGGGTGGTGGTGGATTTTTGGGGCAGGCGATCCTCCACAAGCTGCGAGGGCAGGGGATCGCGGTGCGAAGCCTTTCGAGAGGACGTTATGAGAGCCTCGAAGGGATGGGCGTTGAGCAGATCCAAGGCGATATCACAAGTGCGGTCGATGTGTTGCGTGCAAGTGAGGGATGTGAGGCGATCTTTCACGTTGCGGCAAAGGTCGGTGTATGGGGCGCTTACGAGGATTTTTTCCGAACCAACGTAGAAGGTACGCGGCACGTCTTGGAGGCGTGTCGCCATCACAAGATCCGCTATCTGATCCACACCAGTTCGCCGAGTGTGGTGTTCGATGGAAAGGATATGGAAGGCGTTGACGAAAGTGTCCCCTATCCCGAGCATACCGAGGCTTTTTATCCTGCGACGAAGGCCATCGCTGAGCAAGAAGTCTTGCGTGCCAACGGTGAAGCCCTTCGGACGGTGGCTTTGCGCCCTCACCTGATCTGGGGGCCGGGAGATCCGCATCTTGCGCCGCGCATCTTGCAACGGGCGCGGCAGGGGCGGCTGCGCCGTATTGGGGATCGCGATCCGTTGGTCGATACGATCTATGTGGATAATGCGGCAGATGCACATTGGTTGGCGGCGCGTAGCCTTGTCGAAGGCGGAGCCGCTGCGGGGAAGGTGTACTTTCTCTCCAACGGCGAACCCATCGGGGCATGGACGATGATCGACAAGATCCTTGCGGCGGGTGGTTTGCCGCCGCTGCAAAAGAAGATCTCCGCCAAAGTTGCCTATCGTATCGGTGCGGTGTTGGAGGCGGTGTATCGGTTCTTTCGCATCCAACACGAACCGCCGATGACACGCTTTGTCGCCAAAGAACTGTCTACCGCCCATTGGTTCGATATCTCTGCTGCCCGCCGTGACCTCGGCTATCAACCCGCCATCTCTACAGACGAAGGTCTCCGCCGTCTTGCGGAGTCTCTCACAGGATCTGCCAAAGCATGACCATCATCGTCGGGTGCTTTTGTTGCGGTGTCTTCTCATGGGCTGTGCTTTTACCAAACCTCTGTATAGTCTTTGTTGATCTTGTGTTTGAACATAAAAACGTCGCAGCCCTCTTGCCAAAGGTACTCGTGGCGTATCTCGTGAAGTCGAGGAAGTCGCAGCACCTCGGACAATAGCAATTCGTTGCGTAGAAAGATGTGTTGGTGGTTTTGGAACACATCTTTTGCGAAGAAAAGTGCTTTATTTCTCGGGCCGTAAATAAACTCCAGAACCGTGAAGGGGTTGAACTCCATCAACACGGCGTCGCTTGGTGTGTCCATCTTCCCAACACATTGACCAATACCTATTTCTCGGATGACCTCGAAGCCTTCGTCGTGTTTTTCGAGCCATTCACGAGCGATAGGAGTCAGGTAAAAGCGAACAAGCCTCATTTTACTCAGATACTGCTTCCAATACTTTCCGTAGCGGCTTTCTAAACGTTTTTCGTCACCGTAGGCATCACTCGTCAGTGAATTAATATAAGAATAAAAATGCACATCTAAAAGGAGGACGTGGACACGCCGGTAGTCTTCATACTGCACTTTCCCCCCCCAAGAAAGTATACGGGATCGAGCTTGTTCGGAAAACAATTTCCAATCGCTTTCAGCGGAAAGAGGGTGGCCAAATTCTTTGCGAAGAAGAGAGAAAAAATCATCTTTGCAATTTTTGAGTAGCTCATCGGGCGTTTTTTCTAGAAGATCGTTGACCAATTCGATATAGTGCGTTCGGCTTTGCTCTTGAAACACACGAAACACCCAAAGCACATACATCCAAGTAGGCCATGCTTTTTGAACAAGCTTTTCGCGGCAGAGATCGAGGATCGTGTTCGTGAAATCACCTTGAGATGGCAGGTTCATGCTCACGAATACTTCTTGAGGTGTTTTTTTTGTGTTGCAGAAGTCATGGACACGCGACGCAGATTGTTTTATCCCTTGTTCGGCACTGTCTGGCGAAGGGAACCATTCTTTGAGTCGTTTGATCATCAAAAAATGCTGCTTCTTTTGGTCTGCTGCCAAGGCCGTTAACAATGAGCGCATAAAGTCTTGTTGGGCTTTCTGCGTCCAGCATCTTTGGTTTTCTTGTGGTGAGGATGGTTCGGAAAGAGACTTCTGATTTTCTTGAAGGAAAGTAAAAAAGCATTGAACCATCAAATAAAGGATGGAAAAATCCTGAGATTGACTGGCCTGTCTCCAAAGGTGCTGTATGTGAGTTGCTAGATTCTTTTGTGTTGCGGGATGTTGCTTTTCGATGGAAAACCAGATCCGTAAACGGTGGTGTGGCTTGAGTTGAGAGGGTGCCTCTTGTAAGAGACACAGAAGATCTTCGATGGAAAAAAAGATGGAACCTTCTGAATTTGGAGTACTTGGCTGTTTGTCTCGCCATGTATTTCCCAAGAGGGCGTCGAATCTTTCTTCGATCAACTTGCTGATGGGCGGAAGAGCGATCCTTTCGGGCGAAAAATCGGGGAGCTTCATTTTTTTCTCAACACTTTTTTGTTTGGCGAAGAATAATTGCGGATCCCTGCTTGTAGCCGATCCCAGCTTTCGAGCAGTTCTGTCTCGCGAAATTGGATGCGAAAGATCACGCGTCGATCTTTTTCACGCGTGAACCGTTTTTCTGCGTCCAATTTCCCTCGACCACTCGGCAAGATACTTTGGAGCATGGATTCTCGGTCGGCTTCGCTTCGGTAATTGCAATCTTCAGAGATGACGTAAGAGGCGACAGAAAAGGAACGCCGCAAACTCATCATCAGATTCACCCGATCCGTACCGACTCGATCCGTATGCCCTTCGATGAGGATACGAGATATCTCTTTTTTGAAGTTTGGCAAAAAGAGAACAACATAGCAAGATGCCAGCATTGGTTTGCGTGGTGGATGCGTTCGATCATTTCTTCGTAACTCAAGCGATCTCCTTTCGGTTTGTCTTCTTCTTATCGCCGTACTCCGTTCGCTCCTGATCGATTGGACGAAAGTGTTTCTCTTTTTTCTTAGTCTTGGGAGAATACAGAGAGAAAAATTTTTTGCAATAGGTTCGTTTTGGTAAGGCTTGACAAGGCGAATGTCTCGAAGCTGGTAGCTTTCTGCGCTGCGGTCGGTCGTTTGAGTCGGTGTTGCGGGATGGTGAAACGCTGCGGCGCGTTAGATCCCATACTTTTGCTTCAATATGTTGACGATTTCTTGGGCTTTTTCGAGCTGCCCGTCAGGGATAGGGATGTGAAGCGCAACCGCGTTGTCGAATCTTCCGTTGGTCACGAAGATCTCGATCCGCAACGTCGCAGTTGTTTCTTCGGTGCTTGGTTCGATGATCGCTCTTTGGATGCGATTCCCAAAGGTTTGAAAGGCATAGAGGTTGCCGTTTTGGATCACGAGATCTTCGGAGATGATCATTTCTTGGGTGGGTGGAGGTTGTTTGAGAGAACGTTTGGCGTCCCACCAATGCCACGCATGAAGTGCTTGCATCCCGCCCGATATCAACAGGCTGACTCCCCATAAGGCGAGGAGGTAGCGTTGCACACGGCCTCTTCACAGAGCCTAGCGAAAGACCGATATCTCTGGTATGGGTGTCGTGCGCGTGGGGTCATATCGTACGCGGTTTACAAGGTGGTTTTTGCGGGCCGTTGAAGTGCTTGGAGGATGTGCGGATGCAAGACAAGGGATTTTTGCCGCGCCCGATGTTGGACTTAACGTTCAAGGCGTTGTTTGGGAGGGAAACCAACAAAAACTTGTTGTTGTCATTGTTGAACGCGGTGCTAGAGCGACCGGGATTTGTGCCGTTGGTGGAGGTGACGCTGCAAAATCCTGCATTGGACTACGAAGTGATCGGGGAAAAGCATCCGTTGTTGGATGTCAAAGCTCGCGACGAGAAAGGGCGTATCTTCAACGTGGAAGTTCAGCTGGCGGAGCAAAAGACGTTTCCGCAGCGTTTGTTATACTATTGGTCGAAGATCTACGCACATCAGTTGGCAGAGGGGGAACATTACGTCAAGTTGCGTCCGACGATCAGCGTAGCCTTTTTGGATTTTGCGTTGGACGAGCGAGAAGGGTATTCGCGGCGGGTTGTGGCGTGGGATGAAACGCATCATCTTATTTTTAGCGAACATTTGGAGATGGTATTGTTTGAGTTGCCGAAGTTCTCGCTAGAGCTAGGAGAAGAGATCCCATCAAAGCGAGAGCGTTGGCTGTACTTTTTAAAGGAGGCCAATTCGATGAGTACGGAGCTTTTGGATCAATGGAAAACACCAGAGATCGAGCAAGCGATCAAGGAATTGAAGAAGCTCAGCCAAGATCCGCAGTGGAGGACATCGTATCTTGATCGTGAAAAGGCGTTGCGCGACTACATTTCGATCATGGCGGAAAAGTTTGAGGATGGATGGGAGAAGGGGATAGAGAAGGGGATGGAGAAGGGGATGGAGAAGGGGATGGAAGCCGAGAGGCTTCTTTTTGTGCGTCGTTTGTTCGCAAAAGGAATGGAAAAGAAAGAGATCGCAGAGTTGGTGGGGATCACAGAAGAAGAAGTCGCGAAGCTAGAAGCGACGGAAGGTTGAGAGTGTGTTTGTGTGATACGATATCCGCGTATTGTGTGGCGGAATGTAGGGGCGCATTGCATACGCCCTGAACCCATCCACGGTGATTTTTCTCGATCTGTTCGAGCACACAACATACGGATGTCGTATGGTGTGTATCGTTGAGCAGGGTAAGCGTGGCGTGGCGATTGGATAGGGCGTTGGATAGGGAGGTTTGGCGAGATGAGGGTGTTGGTATGGGCGCGGTGGTGTGTGGTGTGTGGCTTGGGTGGTTTGAGTGGAGGGGCAGGCTTGAACGGCCAAGGCATCGGTGAGGTGTGGGCGCAAAGCTCACGTCCTTCGAGCGTTGCAGCCTCGCGCCCAGATCGTTTGGCAACAAAAACAGGTCGTGCGATACCGACGCATCCAGCAACGCAGCCCTCAAAGCGGTTGGTTGTGGAAGTTCCGACGTGGGAGGGGGCGCTCCAGCTTTTGCGCCAAAGCTCGGTGACAGCGCAAGACAAAGCGGTCCAGCAATTGGTATCGCTAGGAGAGAAGGCAAAAGAGGCGCTGCCATCGTTATTTGCGTTATTGGGATCGTCGGATGTGTTGCTGCTTCGGGCGGCGAAGAGAGCGATCGTGGCGTTGGGGATCCGTGCGGTTCCAGCGTTGTTACAGCGGCTGAATGCGCTGGATCGAGATCAGCGGTTTCATGCGCAGTCGATGCTTGTGCAGCTTGGTGCGATCGCGGTGCCGTCGATGGTGGCGCGTTTGCCCCAAGCCGCACCCGACGAGCAAGAGCGCTTGTTGGACACCTATGCAGCGATGGGCAGCAAGGCAGCGGCAGCGGGTGAACAGATCCTCGATCTGTTTTTGCAAACCGCCGAAGCGACGGACGATCGTTCGGTGCGTTTGGCTCCCAAAGCAGAAGCGGCCTTGTTGGGATTGCGCCAAGAGGGAGCCAAGCTGCTTGGGGGGCGTCTGCGTCGGTTGCCGTATGGGTTGAGAGAGCGGGCGCTGCGCTTGCTTGAACAGATGGGGCCGATGGCGTCGCCTGCGCGATCGGTCTTGGTCGAGATGCTTGGCGAACTGCCGATCCGTGATCGAGAACCTGTGGTGCGGATCTTGGGGCAGATGCAAGAGGCGGCGGCGGAAGCATTGCCCGCGATCCTCGAACAGCGCAAAACGCCGTTGGCTTCGTTGCAATTGGCGACGGTCGTCGCGCTTGGGCAGATCCATACACGGCCAGAGATGACGTTGCCAGCACTCGAAGAAGCCTTGAAGGCGACCGATCTCGCGGTGCGTGTGGCAGCGGCGTATGCCATCGGTCGCTTCCCTGCGGCGGTTGCAAAGCGTAGCCTGCCAGCATTGCGTGAGGCCCTCAAACGTGCCGATCCCGTCTTTCAAGCGTCTGTGTGCCAAACCCTCGTGCTGTTGGGGGCCGACGCGCTGCCAGCATTGCCCGAATTGATCGGGCTGCTTTCTTTGTCACAACACACGGATACGCAGTTGCAAGCGATCCGTGCGATCGGCTCGATGCGTCATCATGCGAAAGATGCCATCACGCCCTTGATACGGATGTTTTCACATCGCAACGCCTCCATCCGTCATGCTGCGACCCAAGCCATCGCAGATATCGGAGTGATCGCTCTCCCTGTTTTGGAGCGCGAACTGCGATCTCGCCGCAACCTGTTTCAATTTCTGTTGCTGCGGAGAAGCGAACGGCGCAACGCAGCCGCCCACGCCATCGGCCTGATCGGTCCACCCGCCAAAGCATCGATCCCTGCGCTGCTTTGGGCATTGACCAAGCCGTTGACGCGGCGTAATGCGGTGTGGGCGCTCGGGCAGATCGGAGCCGATGCACAAAGCACTCTCCCTGCGTTGCTTCGGTACAAAGGTGACAAATCGTTGGCGGTGCGTCTTGCCGTCCTCGAAGCACTCGGAAAGATCCGTCATCCCAGCGAGCAAGTCAAAGCGGCCTTGTTGAATGCGCTTTCTCATCACGAAGCTTCTATTCGCCAACAAGCCATCCGTTCGGTGGCTTTGCTGTCCCCCGCGCCGTTGGAACTTTTGCCGCGCATTGTTCCGCATCTTGCGTCCCGAACAGATCGTCGGGCTGCACGAGAGGCGCTTCGGGCTTTTGGGATCTCCGCGCTTCCGGTACTTCAACAAGCCTTAAAAAGCCCTTCGTGGGAGATGCGCGTCGAAGCGCTTCGCACCCTCGCTTCTCTTGCACCGAGCAGCATCGCGCTGTTGCCTTCGATCTTGCAGAGTCTTCATGACGACGATTATCGTGTGCGGGCAGCGGCAGCAAGGGCTTTGGTGCATTTCCCACAACAAGCCTCTGTCTTGCTTCCCATCCTTCAAAAACATCGCAACGACTCTGTCCCCTATGTCCAAATGGAAGTGCTTCGCAGTCTCCAACAGCTTTCGCGCACACCGTAGACCACAGCCCCATCGCTTGAACTGCCGAGAACACGGGGTTTTTGTCAACAAATGACACCGATATAGAAAGGAGTTCTCCTTGAAAGAACAAGCGCTTGCTTTACTCAAACGCCTGACCGAAGCGCATGGTGCGCCTTCGCGTGAAGAACAAGTGCGTGCGATCTTTCGCGCCGAAGTGCCTGCGGCCTGTGAAGCCGATCGCATGGGCAATATCACTTGTGCGCTGCGCGGTCGCAGCGAGCGTCCACGCATCCTGATCGCCGGCCACATGGACGAAGTGGGGTTCATGGTTCATTCGATCACCAACGAAGGACTGCTGCGTTTTGTGCCGCTTGGTGGGTGGTGGGGGCATGTCTTGCTTGCACAGCGGATGCGCGTCTTGACCCAAGACGAGCGCGAGATCATCGGTGTGGTCACGTCCAAACCACCGCATTTTTTGACGGCAGCGGAGCGCGAAAAGGTCTTGCCGATCGAGTCGATGTACATCGATATCGGCGCACGCGACAAAAAAGAAGCCACAGAGACTTTTGGGGTGCGCCTTGGTGATACGATCGTCCCGGATAGTGCGTTTACACAGATGGCAAATCCCGATCTGTTGTTGTGCAAAGCCTTTGACAACCGCGTGGGGATGGCGCTGACCATCCAAAGCGCCCAGATGATCGCCAAAGAAGAACATCCCAACACCGTGTATTGCACCGCAACTGTACAAGAGGAACTTGGCTTGCGGGGTGCCAAAACCGTCGGTGAGATGGTCGATCCCGACGTCGCTTTGATCCTCGAAGGCCCGCCCGCTGACGATCTGCCGGGTGTCTCGGCGGACGAGCGGCAAGGTGTCTTGGGTGGCGGCGTTCAGATCCGTTTGCTCGATACCACCGCCGTTTCCAATCATCATCTCTCGCGTTTTGTGATCCGCATCGCCGAAGAAGCCCAGATCCCGCATCAAGTGACCGTTCGCCGCAGCGGTGGGACGGATGCAGGAGCCTTGCACCTTTACAAGCGCGGTGTCCCTACCGTCGTCCTTGGTGTCCCTGCCCGCTACATCCACACCTCCAACAGCATCATCCATCTCCAAGACTATCTCTCTGCCTTGCAGCTTGTTCGCATGTTGGTTCAGCGGCTCGGCGAAGAGAGCGTGGCTTCTTTGGCTCCTTGGACGATGTGATCGCTCCTCGTCTTTGCTCCACAGAACTTGCGCCGCTAGATCCGCCACACAAAAAGCTCTCGCAGAAATCTAGCAGACAGACACGCCACACAAAAAGCCCTCACAGAAATCTGGCAGACAGACACGCCACACAAAAAGCTCTCACAGAAATCTGGCAGACAGACACGCCACACAAAACGCTCTCACAGAAATCTGGCAGACAGACACGCCACACAAAACGCTCTCACAGAAATCTGGCAGACAGACACGCCACACAAAACGCTCTCACAGAAATCTGGCGGATAGACACGCTACACAAAACGCTCCCATCAATACGACTTGTGGGCCAAAAAAACCGTGTTCGCGGTGTTTCAAGCGACAGTGTTGTCTGTGTGAAAAGCCTCTGATCTTTTCGCCATTACGGGGTCAAGGGGCCAGAGGTCCCTTGCGGGGTATGGGGCAGCGCCCCGTGAGAGGGTGTCTAAAGCAGCGATATCTGAACGCGATATCTCCGCGTCATGTATGATCGCATGATGTAGGGGCGGTTCGCGAATCGCCCGATTCTTGGGCAGCCACAGGGGGCTGCCCCTACATTTTTGCGGTAACACTAAGGGGCGGATATCGTATGAGTCCTCTCCAGAAAGAAATGGAGTAGGCCGTTCTTTGTTGCGTTGGTGAGCGAATACGTGGGGTCTTGCATCGTGGACGCTTTTGGCGTTGAGATAGAGAACTATCCCATAAGGCGAAAGGCTCGCAAGGTCGGCTGTTGTATATCTTGTTGGGTGCGTGGACCTTAGAAGCATACCAAACATAGCTTGACCACGAGTGGATGGAGGGTTGGTCTGATTATGGATGCGCAGCATAGAGTATTTCATCGGCCATTGGTTTTGTGGTGTTTGCTGTTTCTGTCCTCGATTCAAGTCCATTGCCTCCCATCGCGCCCGTCGCTTGAGGGGGTTCCTTGTGTAAAAGAAGACGAGTGCGGCGAGACATTGCGTTGTATCAACCACACCTGTTTGCCGGCATCGTATCTGTGCGAGGGGGGATGTCGCTCGGGTGAAGAATGCGTCAAAGGGACGTGTGTTCTTCGATGCAGCGAAACGGAGACGCGCTGTGGCAATTTGTGTGCGGATCTGAAACGCGATCCCAAGCATTGTGGTGGGTGCGACAAGGCTTGTGCGTCAGGAGAAGCGTGTTTTTCGGGGGTTTGCGGGCCAGCTTGTCAGGGTGGGTTCACAAGCTGCGCGAATGTTTGTGTGGATCTCAAGACAGATCGGGCGAACTGTGGGACGTGCGGGGTGGTTTGTAAGGAGGGCGAGGTTTGTGTTGGGGGCGTTTGTGGGTTGCGGTGCGTGGCGGGGCAGACGGCTTGTGAGAAGGGCTGCGTCGATCTCAAGACGGATCGGGCGCATTGTGGGGTATGCGGAACGGCTTGTGGGAAGGGGCAGATCTGTTCGAATGCGCAATGCCAGCTTGTTTGCCAGAGCGGATTGACCGATTGTACGGGGAAGTGCGTAGATACACAGACGGATAACGCGCATTGTGGGGCGTGTGGGGTGATCTGTGCGGTCGGGCAAGTTTGTTCGGGCGGAAAGTGCGAGGTGTCTTGTGCGCAGGGTCTTTTGATCTGTAGTGGTGTGTGTGTGGATCCGCAAAAAGATCGCTTTCATTGTGGGGCGTGTGGAGCGGCGTGTGCGCAAGGAGAAGTCTGTAACGCAGGAGCGTGTGCTTTTTTCTGCCCGCAAGGGGTGGACAAGTGCGGGACGCTTTGCACTCAGCTCCAGTCGGATCGGGCGAACTGTGGGGCGTGTGGGACGGCTTGCAAGAGCGGCGAAGTGTGTGCCAACGGTGTGTGCGCGTTGTCTTGCCCGGGAACGCAGGTGGAATGTAGCGGTGGGTGCGCAGATCGGCAAAGCGACGACAACAACTGTGGTGCTTGTGGGACGCGCTGCCTTGGTGGAAAGCGCTGTGTTGCGGGGGCTTGCGCTTGTCCGGGCGGGCAAAGCGATTGTGGCGGGACGTGCTTTGATACGCTGTCGGATCGGCAGCGTTGTGGGGCTTGCAATACGGTGTGTTCGGCAGGGCAAGTGTGCGCGGCAGGGGCTTGTTTGGTGTCTTGCCCGGGGACGCAGGTCGAATGTAGCGGAGCTTGCTTTGATGCGAAGAATAGCAACGCGAACTGTGGAGGTTGTGGAACGCGCTGTTTGGGGGGGATGAACTGTGAAAACGGGAGTTGCTTGTGTCCTTCTCCTGACGGAGTGTCTCCGCGCATGGCCGACTGTGCAGGGGTTTGTATCGACACACGCACAAGCCGTTCGCATTGTGGGGCTTGTAACAACGCCTGCCCTGCGGGGGCGGTATGTTCGGCGGGTGTGTGTGGGGTTGCGTGCCCTGTGGGACAAACCGAATGTAGCGGGGCTTGCTTTGATACGCAGGTGAGCACAGCGCATTGTGGGGCGTGTGGAACGCCTTGTACGGGCGGGAAGCGTTGTGTGGCTGGTTCGTGTGCGTGTGGGGCAGGTCAAGCGGATTGCGGTGGGGCGTGTGTGGATCGGGCGACGGATCGCTTGAACTGTGGGGTGTGTGGGACGGCTTGTGCGAGTGGTGAGGTCTGTGCGGCTTCTACGTGTGTGGTGAGCTGTCCAATCGGGCAGACCGTATGTGGCGGAAAGTGCGCGGATACGCAAAAAGACGACGCTCATTGCGGAAGTTGTGGGACGATCTGTGGGGCGGGTCGTTCTTGCGCTGCGGGGGTGTGTGCGTGTGTGACGGGAAAGACCGAATGTTCGGGGGTTTGTGTCGATACACAAGTGGAACGAGCGCATTGTGGGGGATGTAGTGCAGCGTGTGGTGGGTCGGATGTGTGCGTGGCGGGTTCTTGTTCAACGAACTGCCCGTCGGGCCAGACGGTCTGCACAGGGCAATGCAAAGACACGCAAAACGACAGCGATCATTGCGGAAGTTGCGGTGTGGTGTGTAGCGGAGGGCAGTATTGCAGCGGAGGGGGGTGTGTTTGTCCGTCAGGTCTGACTTTTTGTGGGGGGGCGTGTGTGGATACGAGCAGCGAACCCAACCATTGTGGTAGCTGTGGAAACGCCTGTGGGACGGGGCGCGTTTGTTCGAGCGGAGCGTGCGGGTCGGTTTGTCCGAGCGGACAGACCCATTGCAGCGGAGCGTGCGTGTCGTTGGGGACGGATCGCAGCCATTGTGGGGCGTGCGGGGTGGTGTGCGGTGCGGAAAAGCTGTGTGTTGCGGGGGCGTGTTCTTGTTCGGCGGGTTTGTCAAGTTGCCCGATCGGTTGTCGGAATCTTCAGACGGACGCGACGAATTGTGGGACGTGTGGCAATCATTGCGGAGGTTCGGGGGTTTGTATCGCGGGAGTGTGTCGCGTGTTGTGCAACGCAGGGGAGGCGAATTGCGGAGGTTCGTGTGTAAGCTTACAGACGAGTGCATCGCATTGTGGGGCGTGTGGGAGGGCTTGCGTGGCAGGAGAAAGCTGTGCAAGTGGCGTGTGTGTGGTGGGAGCGATCGAGCCGTTTGCGGCGAAGGCAGGCGGGAATGGGGGAGATATCGCGAATGGTGTAGCGGTCGATGCTTCCAAAAACATCATCGTGGTGGGGCAATTCCAGAACACGGCGACGTTTGGTGCGTGGTCGTTGACTTCGCTCGGGGGGTGGGATGGTTTTGTGGCGAAGACCAATGCAGCGGGAGGATACAAGTGGGCGCAGCGTGTGGGTTCAGCAGCAGGGGATGATCAGGTCAACAAGGTTGTGGTGGATAGTGTTGGGAACATCTATATCACGGGCAAGTTTTACGGGACGCTGACGCTTGGTAATATCACGCTGACCTCGGCAGGATCGGCGGATATCTTTGTTGCGAAGCTCGATCAAGGGGGGAACTTTTTGTGGGCCAAGCGTGCAGGGAGCAGCCACGCAACGCTTGAGGACGAGGGGCTTGCGATAGCGCTCGATACAACGGGGAATGTGTACGTCACAGGTGCGTTTGCAGGAACAGCGGACTTTGGTGCAACGAGTCTGGTCTCGGCGGGGGACACGGATATCTTTGTGACCAAGTTGAACAACAACGGTGTTTTTCTGGCTTCGTGGCGAGATGGTGGGGCAAACAAAGATGTTGCCAAGGGTATCGGGATCGATGGGGCGGGCAATGTGGTGGTGACGGGCGAGTTTCAAACCCAGACAGTGATCGGTTCAAACACGTTCAATGCAGCGGGTGGAGGGGGAGATACGGATATATTTGTTGCGCGA
>JAKLKB010000147.1 GCA_023150835.1 Myxococcota bacterium
GGCAGCGTCTGCGCGTCGTGCATACAGCGTGTGTCATGGAACACCAAAACCTCGCTGCCTCCGACTTTCGCTCCCTCCCCTGTTCACGGGGGAGGGCTGGGGTGGGGGGGCCAACAAGCGCTAACCTAGCGCGTATGGGGCGCTGCCCCATAGGCGTTAGGTTAAGCACGGGGGAAGTTGGAGCAGGCAAAGACGCTCTCTTGTGCAAACAGCGTGTGGCATGGAACACCAAAACCTCGCTGCCTCCGACTTTCTCTCCCTCCCCTGTTCACGGTCTTTGGCTCTTACAGGAGGACAAATCGCGTGACGCTCACCCCTGCCCTTCGGGCGTCTCCTCTCCCTGCGACGCTCGCAAAGCCTCGCTGCTGCCGCGAGGGGGAGGAAGGCAGAAAGTCTGAGCGCACAGAGAAACCCCGTCTCCGTACTTCCGTACTATCCGTACCTTCCGTGCTTTCCGTGCCTTCCGTACTTTCGGTACTTTCCGTGTTTTCCGTGGACTCTTCTTTTCGATCACACATCACCGGGTATCGTATTACATCTAAAAATCGCTTTTTGCGAGCGATGGTTCGCGGTTGTTTTGCGAGCGATTATTCGAAGGTTTTCACTGCGAGGAGGAGTTCCTCTTCGCGGAAGCCCTCGCCGATCATGCCGTCGCGTGCGTACAGATACAATGCGGCTTGGAAGATCGAGGACAGCACGCCTTGGATCAGCGCGATCCCGACGACACCAAGGGCACCGATCCCCAACAGCACGAACATCATCGGACCGCCGAAAACGATCCCAAAGCCCATCAACGCGAAAAAAGGCAGGGAAAGCAAAAAGCCCAACAGACCAAAGCTAAAGTTGCCGATGATCTGTTCTCCCCAACGTTCGCGGAACAGGCGACCCGACTCTTTTAAGGTGTCGATGGGACCGAGGTTTTGCGCCACCAGCACAGGGATCGCAAAGAAGGTCACCAGTCCCCAGATCGCCCCCAAGACCGCAGAGATCACACGTCCCAAAAACTCCAGACGCTCTTCGATCAGATGCAAAACCAGCCCAACAGTCCCCGACAACAACGACCAGCCCAAGATCAGATGAAGCCTTTTTCCTGCTTCACGCAGACCATAACCCACCGTCGGATCTCCGCCTTGGAGCCGCTCGATCGCGCACGCCACGATCGCTGTGTTGAAAAACACGATGATGAACGTCGCGCCAAGATAAAACAGAAAAAGGTACGCGTACACCAAAACATTGATGGTCGCCTCTTTTGAGTTGGAAGAAAGCAAGGAACCCGTAAAGATCAGCACATAGAAAAAGCAAGCCATCATCAAAAGCATTGTGACACCCGAGATGATCGGAAAGATCATCAGCTCCTTGTCTTTTCTCAAGACGCGCATACAGCAGGTCATGATCTCCCATGTTTGCGAGGTCCGTTCAAACATCGACGTCTCCGTTGGTTGGTGAGGGGAAGCAATAGAGGCTCTGCCCGACGCAAAGCCTCAAAAACAGCGCAATGAAGCATAGGACGATAGGGAAGAGTCTTTTTGAGGTCAAGGTGAGAGCCGTTGCTGTAGCCTTCGAGAAGCCCAAGGTGCGAGATTGTTGAGATAAAAAGCGAGGTCATGTGGTCTCTTGTGCGAGGCATGGAAAAACGTATCGTCACCGCGATCTTGTGAGGTCTTGCGCCTGATGGCACAGGCCGAAACAGGCAAACACGACCAAAGCAAACATACCAACAAACGAAGGAGTCCTCATTATGCGTTTTGGTTTGTCTTTTTGGGGCGCATATTGCGCCCTTGTATTGGGAGGGGTGGGTGTGGCGCACGCGCAAACGCCCTTGCCACCCACCAATCTTCAAGCCCAATTCCAACGAAACGGAAACTACACCGATCTCCAATGGCGGATGCAAGGGCGTTATCAAGTTGCCGCTGATCTGCGACTGAACAGCCAGTACAACTTCCCCGTCGCAGAAGTCTTGGGATCGTGGGATCAACAAGGAGGTTCATGGAGTGTAAACGGCGCGGTATTGAGCCAGATCAGCGCAGGTCTCTCACCTGTATTTCGGGCGTGGCCGGGTGGTTTGGCGATGCGCGATTATGACTTTTCTGTTCGCGTCCGTTCTTCTGTTTTGACGGGCTTTGTGGGCGTTGCGTTTCGCTTCTCGAATGCCAACAACTCTTATTACGTTGCGATCGAGCCTTTGCGTGTGGCCTTGTATCGACGGGTCAACGGAACAGATACTTTGCTCGCGCAACAAGCGGCCATTCGGGCTGTGAACACATGGTACTTGGTGCGTGTCTCTCCTCAAGGCACGACTCTTCGCGCAACTGTCGGCAGCATCACGCTTTCTGCAACCGACAACAGCCATCCCGAAGGTTCTGTTGCGCTCATCTCTAGCGGGATCACTTCGGATTTTACAGGACCAACGACAGAGCTTGAGTTGCGCAATTCGGGGGGCATGGTGCGCTTTACGCCGACGCAGCTTTTTAGTGGGTGGACGCGGTTTGGCGTGGGAACGTGGGCCGTCAGCCCCAACGGCTACGAACTTCGTCAATCGATCAACACTCCCGAAGATACGGGCTATTTCAACCCAAAGCACACCACGCTCCGCGATTACACCTACATCCAACAGATGCGCATTGATCCGCTCAATGACGACGATGTGATCGGTGTGGTAGTGCGTTACACCCAAAACCAAGCGACGCCTCACCGTTTTACAGCGTATCTGTTTGAGTGGAATCGTGGAGGAGCCGGTGGAGTGCCGAACCGCCGGCTTGTACGTGTGACCAACGGGGGTTATGGAACCCACGGTGGTACGTGGCCGCGCATCAACCATACCGTCCTCTTTTCGGACAACGTGACGTGGGTTGGCAGCACATGGTACACGATCCGCGTCACCGTCCTCGGCCAGCGTATCCGTATCTGGATCAACGGTGTCTTGTGGGCCGATTATACGGACAACAACAGTGCTTGGATCCAACAAGGGGCTGCCGGCCCGCTCAACTGGTCGAACCCCAACTACAATACACGCCACTTTACGCTGTATTACGCCAACGATGTCTTTGCCAACGCCACCGCAACCACTCCTGCGATCTCTGACATCACAAGCTCTTATGCTCGTCTTAACACCACCAACGTCAGCACGCTCCTGACCACACCGATCACGACATGGGCCACCACAAACGATATCCCCTTGGCCTTTTTGTCCGTCGATCAGTACCGTGTGGTGTTCGAGGATCCTTCGACCTTTGAAGGGCTGATCAGCCCCGATGGGGTGGCCTCGACTCCGACCGATGGATCGGCCTTTGCGTACGGTCGTCAACGCGCTGGAACGCTGCGTTATCACGTCTATCGAAACAACACACGCCTCACCACCACCCCCGTCACTACGCAGACCTATCGCGACACCTACACCGCTTGCATTCCTGCCCCCAACACGACCTACAACTACCAAGTGACCGCCCTCAACCCCGCCAACAACGAAAGTGGGCGCTCAAACACCGCAAGCATCACCACCGCCAACGATCCACCCACCATCAGCGGAGTCCCCGATCAATCGGGAGCGCATGGTACTTCGTGGACGCTCGATCTGACGCCCTACATCAACGACCCGAACGCCGCCAAAAATACCCTTGTGATCACCGAAAATAGCGCCTTTGTCACCGTCTCTGGACAAACGCTGACGTTCCTTTATCCCGCTGCTTCGGGCGTCACTGCCGAGAATGTTATCCTCACCGTCACAGACTGCCACGGCGCACAAGCCTCCCAAACGATCCGCGTCACCCTACAAAACCGCCCACCCGTCTTTACGACCACCGCCCCCAACGCAGCCACCGAAAAAGCCACTTATGTGTACGACGCCAACGCCAACGATCCCGATACAGGCGATGTCGTCAACTACAAACTTACGCAAGGCCCCGCAACGGCGACCATCGACCCAACGACGGGCCGTGTCTCATGGACGCCCACCAACGCCGACTCTGGAAAGACCCTCACCTTCGAGATCGAGGCGTGCGACAATCGCACTCCCCCCGCTTGTACGCGCCAAACGTGGCAAGTGACAGTCAGCAACGTCAACGATCCACCCACCATCACCTCAACCCCCCCAACCACCGCCACCGAAGACCAGCTTTATACTTACCAAGTGACGGCTACCGACCCCGATACTGGCGACACCCTCAACTACAAGCTCAAAACCGCCCCTTCCACCGCGACCATCGATCCCAACACAGGCGCGATCCGCTGGACGCCCGGGGATGCCGATGCAGGCAAAGATATCGACTTTGAAGTCGAAGTCTGCGACAAAGCAGGCGCTTGTGTCACCCAGTCTTGGAAAACCAAAGTCACCAACGTCAACGATCCACCCGTGATCTCTTCGACGCCACCGGCCTCTGCCACCGAAGATCAAGCCTATACTTACGAGCCTACCGTCGCTGATCCCGACCCGAACGACACCCATACATGGAAGTTCAAAAAGTCTCCCACAGGCGCCACCATCGACCCCGCCACCGGCAAGATCAACTGGACGCCCGGGGATGCCGATGCAGGCAAAGACGTCGACTTTGAGATCGAAGTCTGTGATGCCGCTGGTGTCTGTGTTTCGCAGTCTTGGAAGACCAAAGTCAACAACGTCAACGATCCACCCGTGATCACTTCGACACCTCCTCCAACCACCGATGAAGGCACCGCTTTTTCTTACAAACCCACCGCTACCGATCCCGATCCAAACGACACTCAGACATGGAAACTCACCAAAGGCCCCGCAGATGCGCAGATCAATCCGCAAACAGGCGAGGTGACATGGACCTCCAAAACAGGCGATGCCAACAAAGAGATCGATTTTGAGATCGAAGTCTGCGACGCTGCGGGAGCTTGCACCCGTCAATCGTGGAAAACCAAAGTCAACAACGTCAACGATCCGCCTGTGATCACTTCTTCTGCCCCCACCGAAGCCTTTGTCGGGCGCGGGATGAACTACAAACCAACCGTCACAGATCCCGATACAGGCGACACCCACACATGGAAGATCACCAAAGGCCCCGCAGGAGCCACCCTCGATCCCGCAACGGGCGAGATCAAATGGACTCCCGCAACCGCTGATGCCGGAAAAGACTTCGAGTTTATCGTCGAAGTCTGCGACAACGGCACGCCCCCACGCTGTTCTACCCAAACCTTCAAGGTCAAAGCCAAGCTACCTTGCGTCGTCGACATCGACTGCCCAACAGGCGAGATCTGTAGTGATGGCGCTTGCATCCCTGCTGGATGCGCCTCTCAAACACCCCAATGTGCGGCCTCAACCAACGTCTGCCTCAAGTCTCAGTGCGTCGCCGACCCTTGCGCAAACAAGACCTGCGCGGCTGGCGAGATCTGCCGTCCCACCGATGGTTTGTGCATCAAGCCTTGCGCGGGTGTCACTTGCCCCCAAGGCGAAGTCTGCGTCGATGGAACCTGTGCAACCGATGCTTGCGTCGCTGTTGGAAAAACCTGCGCCACAGACGAGATCTGCGACGGCAGCAACGGCCAAAATCCGCAATGTATCAAAAACCCTTGCAACGCCACTTCTTGTCGTTTTGGCCGTGTCTGTTCGCAAGGCTCGTGCGTCGATGATCCCTGCCCGAAGATGGCCTGCCCCGATCCCTCAGGGCAACGCTGCGTCGCAGGACAGTGCATCGACCGCCAGACCTGTAAGGTCGATCTCGATTGCCCTTCTGCCGAGATCTGCGTCACGGGCCGTTGTGTGCCTTCGGGATGCCACACCCAAACCCCCGTCTGTCCCCAAGCCAACCAGCTCTGTCTCGATGGCGGATGCAAGGACAACACTTGCATCACTTCTAGCGGAGCAAGCCCTTGTGCCAATGACGAATACTGTCGTCCCGTCGATGGAAAGTGCGCAAAACCTTGCGCCACCGTCCAATGCCCGACAGGGCAGCGTTGTGTCGATGGTGGCTGTCAAGCCGATCCTTGCGCCAATGTCCAATGTTCTGCGGGCCAAGTCTGTATCGCAGGGCAATGTCAACCCGATAACTGCAATGCCTCAAACGTCTGCAAACACGGGCGGATCTGCCGTTCAGACACCAACACCTGCGCCAGTGATCCTTGTGGTGGTGTCACCTGCCCCGACAATCGGCAGGTGTGCAGCCTCGGCCAATGTACCGCCCCTCCCACTTGCACCTTTGACAAAAATTGCCCCAACAACGCGCTCTGTGTGGGCGGAAAATGCGTCCCTTCCAACTGCGATCCCAACACGCCTTGCCCCCAAGGAAAGCTTTGTAACAACGGGACTTGTCTCGAAGATCCTTGCACCAGCGTCACCTGCCCCACCGATCAGGTCTGCAAAGCGGGAACCTGCGTCGGAAGCTGCTTTGGCGTCTTTTGCCCCAAAGGACAGATCTGCTCCAACGGACAATGCAACCTTGATCCTTGTGCCTCCATTCAATGTGCCCAAGGCGAAGTCTGTAAGGGCGGTATCTGCACGCCCAACACCTGCCAAAGCGACTCTTGCAAGCAGGGGCGGTTGTGCGAAGTCAACCGCTGCACCGACGATCCTTGCAACGGCTTGCGTTGTCCGACAGGAAGCACCTGTCAAAACGGTCAATGCGTCGGAGACAAACCTTGCAAAAATGACGCTGGCTGCGGTGGTGACGGTGTTTGCATTCAAAAGATCTGCAAAGACCCGGGATGCTACCGCGACGGCTGCCCCCAAACAAAGCTGTGTTTGGCCGGGCAATGTGTGGACGATCCTTGTGCTGCCAAGCAATGCGCAACAGGTGAACGCTGTCGCCCCGCAGATGCTGCGTGCGTCAAAGACTGCCCCGCTTGCCCCGCTGGACAGCGCTGCACCAACGGCCTGTGCGAAGCGGATCCTTGCGCGAGTGTGACCTGCAAAGACGGTGAGCGCTGTGTCAACGGGACTTGTGTCACCGACGCCTGCACCAATCCCAACGCCAAACTCTGCAAGTTCCAGCGCGCTTGTGACGCCGAAACGTGCAGCGACGACCTTTGCCTCGGTTTGCAATGCGCAGCCAACCAAACTTGTCGTGCAGGGATCTGTGTCGATTCTACAGGCACCACCGAAGGCACCACCGAAGGCATCACCGAAGGCATCACCGAAGGCACCACCGAAAGCACCACCGAACCGATCTCTGACGCCTCGGAGTCTACGAGCGAAACCACTTCCGAACCGTCCAGCGAAACCACTTCGGAACCATCAAGCGACGGCACGTTGCCCGACGGAACCACCAACACCGAAGATTCTACAGGCGACAAGACCGTCGCAGAATCGGGCGCTGATAACGCCCAAGGCGATACTGGCGCAGGTATCGTCGGCGGTGGTTGCAATTGCAGCACCTCCACGCCTTCTGCATCATGGTTCTTTGGTTTGTTCTGCCTGCTCTTGCTTTCTCTTCGCCGTCGTCTCCGCTCCTGATCTCTCCTCTCTCTGTCTCGTCGATCCTCGCAAACATGGCATTTTGTATGCCCTCCCCCACCGAAAAGCCATCTGAGATGGCATTTTGTATGGCCTTCCCCATTGAAAAGCGATCTGATACAAAATCCACAGGGCGCGTGATCGTAAAAACGTAGGGGCAGCCCCCCGTGGCTGCCCAATAATCCGGCGTTTACATACGACCCTTTGTGTACACATCACTCGGATATCGTATGAGATGGCGTTTTGTATGCCCTCCCCCATCGAAAAGCGATCTGATATGGCGTTGGGTGTGGGTTGTTTTTTGCTTGCGGCACTGGTAGACGCAGAAGGGAAGCGATGTCGAAGAGTACCGCGATGGAAAAAGAAGCGACGTTGTGATGGAACGAGGAGCGGCGTAGGGCGGATGTTTTTTCTTCATGCGGGTTTGTGGTTGGATCGATTGGTTTTGTGGGCGGAGACGAAAACAGAGGAGTGTCCGACGAATGCGCGTGTTTGGGAAGATCGGTCGCGAGGCAAGAAGTGGTGGCTGCATCCGTATGCAGCGGAGTCAAAAGAACTGTTAAAGAGTGCAAAACACGGTGCGTTGGGGAGGTTTTTGGTGGGGAGCGAGGTGGAGATGTTGTGTGCATGGTTGCCGACACGACAGAACCTTCCGCTGCCATCGCAGGCGCGGGTGTTGGGGACTTTTCCGAGAGAGGGGGTGGTGGAACTGCGCCCTTGGTGTGTGGATGTTTTGGTGTTGGATGGATTGAAGGGGTGGTCTTTCTTGCAGCATCTGCAAGCGGGTGGTGAGTTGGGCGGGGATATCTGGCCCTCGGCGGAGATCTCGCAGATAGGGCGAGTGGTGGGGGTGGTGGGGCGCTTGTTGGCCCAACAGCGGTTTGTTCCGACGCTTTCGTTGGAGGAGGAAGAGAGGGCGGTATGGTCTCCGTTGTTGTATCGTGGGGATAAGGCTTTTGGAGAGTTGAAACGATCGCTGCCGGCGGTTTTTTTTGCGCTTTCGGAGATGGAGGAGGATGCAGCGCCCGAAGTGGATCGGTATGCGTGTTTGGGGCGGTGGGTGGGGCGTTATGTGGACTGGTGCGTGCATACCTTGGCTGAAAAGATCGTGGATCTGCCGAAGGAGCCGAACGAAGAGGTGGAGATCTTGCCGAGGGTTCGGACAGGGGGGAGAGGGCGAGGGCCTGCCACAAGAAAGCAGTCAACGCAGCGGGCGGTTCAAAGCGGAGAAGAGGTGGAGATCTTGCCGAGGGTTCGGACGGGGGGGAGAGGGCGAGGGCCTGCCACAAGAAAGCAGTCAACGCAGCGGGCGGTTCAAAGCGGAGACGAGCGGGTCCACGAGCGCTGGTTGCGAGGGCTGTGCCGCTCGGCGTACCAAATCAAGGGGACAGTGAATGAGTTGGGTTCGTTAAAGAGCCAAGCGGAGACATGGGTGCGCCCGTTGCGGATCGCCGCGTCGTCTTCGTACCGTTTGGTGTTTCAGTTGGTGTCCCCAGACGAAGCGGATCTGTGGAGAGAGCCGGCAGAACAGCGAGAAGGATGGGAGGAAGCTGAACGGTCAGGCGAGCGGGGAGTGGAGACATCGGGGGGATGGTCTTTTTCGAGCGCTTCTTTGGAAGAAGAGATCGAAGAGGCGGAGGATTGGACGTTGCGGTTGTTGGCGCGGCATCAAGAGGAACACAGTACGTTGTTGCCGTTGTCGCGTTTGGTTCAAGAAGATGCGGGAGCTTATGAGTATGCGTTGAGCGCGCTTGGACGGGCGACGCGGCTTGATCCGCAGTTCACGAAGCTGTTGGAACGAGCCGAAGAGATCGATCGATTGAAGCTGAGCACAGAAGAAGCTGCGCACTTTTTGACGGTGGTTGCGGAGATGTTGCAGCGTTCGGATGTGGAAGTGCTGTTGCCGTCGTGGTGGCGAACGGGGATCCAAGAGCGGTTGAGGACCAAGATCCGCGTCGAGACACCGAAGGAAACGGGAGGGGTCTTTTCGCTGGAGCAGTTGATGCGTTTTCGGTGGGAGGTGGCGCTGGGTGATCAGTCCTTGAGTGTGGAAGAGTTGAAGCGGTTGGCGGCGTTAAAGCGGGAGCTTGTGAAGATCCGAGGGCGTTGGGTGTTGCTTGATCCCGAAGAACTCAAAGAAGCTGCAAAGCTGTTGCGCTCACGAAAAGAGCAAGCCTCGATCCGCGACTTGCTGTTTGCATCGTTGGGGATGGAGTCGCCTGAGATGCCGTTGCCTGTGGGAGAGGTGGTGTCGGAGGGCTGGATCGAAGAGATCTTTTCGCAGTTTCAAAAAGGAGCGTCAGGCTTTGGACCGATGGAAGAACCGCAAGGCTTTGTGGGGAGCTTGCGGCCTTATCAGCGGCGTGGGCTGGCGTGGTTGTGTTGGATGGGGCGTTGGGGATTGGGGGCTTGTTTGGCCGATGACATGGGGCTAGGAAAAACCATCCAGACGTTGGCGATGTTGCAACACCATCTTTCGCAAACAACGAAGGCTTCGGAGAAGAAGCCCTCGCTGTTGATCTGTCCGATGTCTGTGCTGGACAACTGGCAACGCGAAGCCATCCGCTTCACACCGAAGCTGCGAACGATGCTGCATCACGGTGCGTCGCGTCAGACGGGAAGCGAGCTACAGCGAGCGTTAAAGAAAACGGATCTGGTGATCTCGACGTATGGGACGCTGCTTCGTGATATCGAAAGCTTGTCAAAGATCGCGTGGCGGGTGGTGATCCTCGACGAGGCGCAGGCGATCAAAAACCACCAGACCAAGACTTCGCGTGCTGCGGCTTCTTTGGAGGCGCAGCAACGGATCTCCCTGACAGGAACGCCCGTCGAAAACCATGTCTTTGATCTGTGGAGCCAGATGCAATTTTTGAATCCGGGCTTGCTCAAAGATCGGGCGTGGTTCTCTCGGCACTTTTATGTGCCGATCCAGCTCGAACGCGATCCAAAAGCCAGTCAACGGCTCAAGCGCATCAGCGGCCCGTTTGTGTTGCGACGGCTAAAAACAGACAAAGATATCATCGACGATCTGCCCGACAAGATCGAGTCCAAGGTGTACTGCCACCTGACCAAAGAACAAGTCGGTCTATACGAAGCAGCATTAGAGCAGATGACTGTGCGGATCGAGACGACGGAAGATCCGATGCAGCGGCGCGGATTGATCTTGTCGTTGTTGACGCAACTCAAGCAGATCTGCAACCATCCGGCGCATTTTCTCAAAGAAGGCATCGCGCAAGCCGAACGCTCAGGAAAACTGTTGCAGCTTGATATGTTGGCGGCTCAGATCATTGGGCGCGGAGAGGCCGTTTTGTTGTTCACGCAGTACACAGAGATGGGCCGTTTGTTGGTGCGTTATCTCGAAGAGCGCTTTCATCGCGATGTGTTGTATCTGCATGGCGAGATCAGTCGAGCAAAACGCACAGAGATGGTGTCTGCGTTCCAAGCTGCCGCAGGACCGCCTTTTTTTGTGCTGTCGTTGAAGGCGGGTGGAACGGGGCTGAATCTGACGCGAGCGTCGCATGTGGTTCACTTTGATCGGTGGTGGAATCCAGCGGTGGAAAACCAAGCGACCGATCGGGCGTTTCGGATCGGTCAGACGCAAAAAGTGCAGGTGCATAAGTTCGTTTGTGTGGGTACGTTTGAGGAAAAATTAGACGAAAGCATCGAGCGCAAGGTCTCGATCGCAAAGGATGTGATCGCAGACGGTGAGACGTGGTTAACCGAGCTTTCGGATAATGCGTTGCGTGAAGTGTTTCGTTTGCGTGGAACCCTTGGAGAAGAATAAGTCATGGGATTTTGGCAATTCTTTGAGCGATACGCTCCCACAGCCCCGCGAGAAGTGCGGGCAGGGATCAAGGCCAAAAGCAAGCGCGGTGCGATCGGCGAGACCCCTTGGGCCGAAGCATGGCGCAACGTCCTCGAAAGGCAAGACGATCCGCGCCTCAGTCGGGGGCGTTCGTATGCGCGGCGCGGCCAAGTCTTCGATCTGCACCTTCAATCGGGGCTTGTGGAAGCCCATGTCCAAGGCTCACGCCCCACACCCTACAAAGTAAAACTCGCCATACGCACGCTGCGAGAAAGCGATTGGACGGTGGTGTTTGGGATCTTGGCGCGAAACCCGTTGCATGCAGCCAAGCTGTTGGCAGGACAGCCATCGATGGAAATGTTTGAGCTTTTCCGAAAGGCGGGGGTGGGGATCCTGCCGCTTTTAAGCGATCTGACCTTCTCTTGCAATTGCCCCGACTGGGGCGCTCCGTGTAAGCACGCAGCGGCGGTCTTTTATCTGATCTGCGAGCGTTTGGACAAAGATCCGTTGTTGCTGTTTTTGTTGCGTGGAAAAGAGCGGGAGGCCGCGTTGTTGGCTTTGCAAAAAAGCGCGCACGAAGAACAGACCGAATCTGCGACCGTTTGCGAACCGCTGCCGGTTGATCTTGCTCTGTTTTGGGGTGGTGCAGACAACGCAGAGATGCCGACCCCGCCGTTGCTTTTACCCGAGCAGGGGTTTTGTATGTTGGATTCGCTCGGTGCGTTTCCTTTTTGGCAAGGCGAAGTCGAGATTGTGGAAGCGTTGCGCCCCTTGTATCAGGCGTGTCAGGAGGTTGGAGTGCATCTTTCTGATGCGCAACAAGGAACGAGTGGTGTAGAACAGGATGATACCGAAGAAGATATCCCATGATACGGGAGGTTGAAGAATTGATGCGTCCGTCCTGTCTGCAATGCAAAAGAGAACTTGATGAGGAGCTTCCTTTTTGTCCGTGGTGTCGTTTTCCTCGCAAAGTGCTTGCGGGAAAATACCGCTTGTTGTCTTTGCTTGGCGAAGGCGGTATGGGCATCTTGTATCATGCCGAACACATCGGCCTTTCGATGGATCGAGACCGCGCCATCAAGTTGATCCCCGAAGCCCTCTACCAACAGCCTTCGATCGCCAAGCGCTTGCGCCGCGAGATCGAAGTCACTTCCTTTCTGTCCAAAAAGTGCGATCACATCGTCAAAGTCTACGATGACTTCGGCGAAGAAGACGACATGGGCTTCTTTTATGTGATGGAACTTTTGTCGGGAAAGAGCCTGCGCGATTTTTTGCGACACCACGGATACTTGTCTTTCTCTGTGGCGCTGCACTTGTTCGGACAGATCTGTGAAGCCATCCATCTCGCCCACCAACACGAGATCTTGCACCGCGATCTCAAACCCGAAAATATCTTCCTGATCCAACGCCCCGAAGATCCGCTTTTTGTCAAAGTGATCGATTTTGGCATCTCGCGTTTTCTGCACGATGCCAATACGCAACTTACGCGTGGAGTCGTCGGAACACCCGTCTATATGGCCCCCGAACAGTTTGGTAGCACCGAAAGCAGCCCACGCACCGACATCTACGCACTCGCGCTGATCTTTTACGAGATGCTCACGGGCGCTGTGCCATTTGTTCTTGCCGACGACAGCCCCGTCGCCATCGGCATGAAACGATTGACCGAGCCTCCCCCCCACCTTTCGACCCATTATCCCTCTTTGCAGATCCCCCACCACGTCAGCGATCTGCTGGTTCAATGCCTGCGCACACACCCGCATCAGCGCCCCGAAAGCGTCGCCGCTCTTTGGTCCCAACTTGCACCCTTCGCAACACCCGCTGCTGTACTTCGTTTGCCTGATCTTTTTTCGCAAACGCCCACACATCGAGGACTTCCCCTTTCCTCGGGAGTCCCTGTCGACATGGCTCTCGGCGCTTTGCAAGCACAGCCTCCGCTGGATCCCGCTCAATCCCCACCACCTGCTTCTCCCTTAGAACATCCGCATGGATCCAAGTGGCTGCGCGTGTTTTTCGGTGGACTCGCCCTCTGCACAAGCCTTGTTCTCGGTGTCTGGGGAGCTTCATTTGTCGCCAAACGCCTTTCCTCCCCAATGCCTCGCGCCCTCGCTCCGCTCCATTCCACGCCTCCCTCGCAAATCACGCCTCCCTCGAATCTGCCGAGGCTATCACAACCATCCAATCTACCGAGTCTATCACAACCATCCAATCTACCGAGTCTATCACAACCATCCAATCTACCGAGTCTATCACAACCATCCAATCTACCGAAGCTATCGCAACCCTCGCAAATTACGCCGCCCTCGCAACCCTCACAACCCTCGAATCTGCCGAAGCTATCACAACCCTCGAATCTGCCGAAGCTATCGGGATTGGAAAAGCTGTCGAAGTTGCAAAAGCTGTCGAAGTTGCAAAAGCTGTCGAAGTTATCGCAACCGACAATCCCCTCGCTGCCCTCGCAACCGACGATCCCATCCCAACAGCCGCAACGGCCTCCCTCGCCGCCGTCACAACAGCCGCAACGGCTACAATCGCCGCCACAACGGCCACAATCATCGAGGGCGACGGAGCCGTCTGCACCGTGGTTCAGCGTGTTGCCTGATCCGATACCTGTTCGTCTTCCTACAATGCAAGAGCCTGTGCGAGAACGCCCGATGGTGCGCGTACAAGAGCCTGTGCGAGAACGCCCGATGGTGCGCGTACAAGAGCCTGTTGTGGCTCCTCGGGTCGCCACAGATTCGGGAGGGCCGTCGGTTCGTCCCGCGCAGCGGGGGAAGATGCGTGTTGAGCGCACACGCGAGCAGATCGTGGCGGAGATCGCACGCGAACGAGCCGAGGAAGAACGCCAGATGCGCGCAAAACAGCGGGGCGTGGAAGATGGGCTACCTGCGCGTTTTGTGACGCCCGTCAAGCCGCCCGAGATGAAAGAGTGGACCGAGGACACCGCAGAACGAGCGCGCTATCAGCACCAAACGGACGATCCTGCGGCGGATATCCGCCGAAAGATGGAGATCTACCGATTTTTGTTGATGCGCCGTTATCTTGCCCTCGAAAAGAGCGGATACAGCGATGTGCGCAGCTTTGGTTATTTTCTTGGCGACATCGAGCGGGTGTGGCAGCGTGCAAAGCAGCATCTTTCGGCGAAGGAGATCGCTGCGTTTGGGGATATCTATGCGCTTTCGATCCTGTTGAAGATCCGTATGGATGAGGGGTTGCACTATCACAAGTATTGGGCGATCCCGATCCCTGATCTGTATTCCGCAGCGGGTCATGCCGAAAAAATGCACGAGATGCTGTTGCGTTGGGAGGCAGCATACAACCAGCATTCTTCGTTGATATCGTCCTTGGCTCCGCGTTGGTGGAGTTGTGCGTTGTTGGATCTTTTGCGAGCGGGGATCATGAGTTCGCGGTTGATTCGGACTTTTCGGCCATCCCAAGGCGATCAAAAAAAGTGGCCCGATTGGCCTGAGACGATGGTTAACGTCGAGCGACGGGAACAAGCCTTGCGCAAGGAGATCAGGCGCCTCTTTTTGGAAAGCAGGCGTTTGCAACGAAAGCACCGCCTGAAGGGATGGGCCTGTTCGGATCTGGCGGATGCGCTGGGCAAGCACGCACGTTGAGGCGGTGGGTCGGGGGTCTCGCGAGGGCTGGCCTTGCGTGTTAGGGCGGCTTGCTCTGTTATGGACTGCGGGATATCTTTTTAGAGTCAAAACGTTTCTTCTTCATCTATTGGGTGCATGATGAGTAACATTTCTGTTGGTAGCGTGTGTTCTGGAATTGAGGCCGCCTCTGTGGCATGGCAAGATATCGGTTTTGAGTTCAAATGGTTCTCCGAGATCGCCGAATTCCCTTCAAAAGTATTGAAATTGAAGTATCCTCGGGTCCCCAACCTCGGAGATATGCGCGAGATCCCTAAAAAGTTACGCGATGGCCAAATCGACTCGCCAGATCTGATTTGCGGCGGCACACCTTGTCAGGCCTTCTCCCTCGCGGGGTGGAAAAAGGGACTGGACGATCATCGAGGAAACCTAACACTCAAATTCGTCGACATCATCGACGAAAACGATCGAGTTCGAATGTTGAACGGTTTGCCGCCAAGTCTCGTACTCTGGGAAAACGTTGAAGGCGTTCTTCGCGACAAAACAAACGCGTTTGGTTGCTTTCTCGCATCGCTTGCAGGATTTGACGCTGAGATATCTATGGCGCGATGGCCGCAGGCTGGTGTCATACATGGTCCGAAACGAAACATCGCGTGGAGGGTTCTTGATGCGAAATACTTTGGTGTACCACAGCAGCGTAGGCGGTTGTATGTTCTCGCTGGAGGGATAGATTTTTTTTCCGAACAAGTTCTCTTCGAATCTTCCGTGCTACTCCAAAACACACCCAGTTCCGATTTTCCTTTGTCTTTTACAAAGGAGGGGCACAGTATTGAAGTTTTTCGGTCATACACCGACTGCCTCTACTCCGCTTATGGAACGAAGTGGAATGGAAATGCAGCTGCCTACAACGGGTCGTTGTTCGTGTTCCAAGACAACCGCCTTAGGCGGTTCACACCAATCGAGTGCGAGCGCCTTATGGGATTCCCGGATAACTATACGGAAATTCCAACAGCAAAACCAACGGCCAGATATCAGGGCGTTGGGAACTCTTGGGCAGTTCCTGTGGTGAAGTGGCTGGGGAAAAGAATCGTGACGCAAGGACCCACCTTCCGCACTGAACATTTGAATCCAAAGAAATAACACGGATTCAAAGGGCATAACACCGCTGCACCTCCTCTCCAAAACAGCGAAGTATCCGATGATGGAGATCTGTGAGGTTGAGTATCATACGTTTCAGCAC
>JAKLKB010000005.1 GCA_023150835.1 Myxococcota bacterium
CACGCTGTATGCACGACGCGCAGACGCTGCCCGTTCCAACTTCCCCCCGTTCACGGGGGGATTGAGGGGGGGCGACAAAAGAAACGGCGATCAGGCTAGACTATCCGGTGTTTCCACCTTAACAAGGCGCGTATGGGGTGTCACCCCACACCCCACTTCCAAGGGCGCGGCTCCCTTGACCCCGTATCGGCGAAGAGATCACAGGTTTTTCAACACAACGACCCAGTCGCTTGGGCGTTCGCGAACACGGGGTTTTTGCCCACAAGTGACGCCTCTTTTCACCGCATCGCCAGCCCTACCCGCTCCCAAACAAACCACCGAGCCGCAAGAACTGCCCACAAACACGGCTCGCTCAAAACAGCGCTGTAATACGAGATCCGCCCGTTGTATGACCGTAAAGATGTAGGGGCAGCCCCCCGTGGCTGCCCTATTACAGGGCGTCTCAGCACGATCCTTTGCGTACACTTCGCTCGGAGATCGTACAACTCTGTCTGCTGCGCCCACAAAAAACCTTGCAACCATCCCACCCCTGCCGACTCTCTATCCAGCAGAACAAACACACCCCCAACCAAGGAGCACGTCATGGCACGCGACCTCACCCAACGTTTTAAACGCAACCGCACCACCAAAGAACAAACCGAAACCCAAACAGGCCCCGTCATCGAGATCCGCAACTCCGCACACTTTGAGAAACAAGTCATCCAAGCCGATATACCCGTGATCGTAGACTTCTGGGCCCCTTGGTGTGGCCCTTGTAAAGCGATGGCTCCGATCTTTGAATCCGTCGCCCAAAAATACCAAGACCAAGTCCGCTTCGTGAAAGTCGATACCGAAGCCAATCCCCGTATATCCGAACAAATGCGTATCCGCTCGATCCCCACACTGATGATCTTTTGGCAAGGCGAAGTCCTTGACGTCAACATCGGCCTCACCCAAGCGGGTGCGCTCGAACGCATGGTCAAAAGCACGCTCAAAACAGCCGCACGCCAAACCACCCCCCAAACGTCCCAAGAAGCCCAATCATCCGCAACAAACACCGAGGCACCGCAACACACCGAGGCATCGCAACACACCGCAACACCTCAAAGCAACGCAACGCCCCCTGCATCGGCCACCACCGCCACCCCAAACAGCGGGGGCCTAATTTCCAAGATCAAAGGCTGGTTTGGTAGCCCACAGCCCTAACACAACCCCTCCGCTCCAACCACACACCTCGCCTAAAATGACCCTGATTGAAACGCCGCTACTTCGGCTTGTTTGAGCGTAGCATCTTCCGCATCACTCGCCCTGCCATCAAAAAGGGCTTCTTTTTGTCTCCCACCAGCCACTCCCTCGGCCACCGCAAACCCAACAGATGCGCCATCGTGGGAGCCATGTCCACCACCCGACAACGCCCAAGATGCTTGCCTTTGCGCGATATCCCCGCTCCCGAAGCCACCCACATCGCCAACATCTTCGGATGATTCGGCAAGTAGCCATGCGAACCAAAAAAATACGCCATCGGTTTGCCCGACACCTTCATCAACACCTTGCGGCGATGACCACGCCGAAAATAACAGTCTGGCTTCGTTAACACCACCAGATCAGGCGCTCCCCGATGCCATGCGTACGGATCCTCTCGATCGACCCCCTCCACCAACGGCTTCGGAAGACCCATCCGCGAGAACGCATCGGGCGTATACACCGCCTCAATACACTGCGCATACGACGGATGCTTGAACGCTTTGATCACTCCACTCTGATAACGCTCCCGATACGACGGATGAATGTACACATACGCCGCATGACCATTCTCAAACACCATCACGCGCTCTCGACGGCGCTCCCGACGACTCAAGTTCCGATAACGGCTATACTTCGCCTTGATCAACAACAAACGCGGATCCACCGCGTGATGCACATTCAAAAAACCATGATCCGACCCCACAAAGATCGCCGTCTGCCCCAAGATCCCCGCCTTCCGATACGCCTCCAAGACCCGACCCAACAACTGATCGTTCACTTGCAATGCCCAACGCGCTGTCCAGCCGTTGCGACCGTACTTGTGGTTCAATACATCGGGCAACACATAATGCAAATACATCAAACGCGGAATCGACGCCTTCCCTCGCACACGGCCCACCTGCCCTTCTCCCCGCAACAACCGCTCCGTTAGCTCCGTCATCAAGATATCCGCTTCGATCCGTTCCCCATCCATCACCCGACCAAACAACGCCTCCAGATGCTTTTGACTTCGCACCTCATCACCACGCATCGACTCCCAATACATCTTCTTTAACAACTGCTGCACCGTCAACGATGTGTACCCGTACCACAAGCCCGCGTTGTACATGATCGCAGGCACGTTGTACGTCAGCGTCTGCGCCTTTTGCGTACCCGGCCAATTCAACGCCGCTGTCGGCCATCCCTTCTCGTGCGCCAGATCGTACACACTCGGCGTCCGCTTCAATCGATCCAACTCCGTAATGTTCTCTTGGTACGGATAGATCAGATCAAAAAAACCCTCCAACCAACGATTCCCCAACAAACCATGATGCGATGGGTATTGTCCCGTTGTCATCGACGCATGCGACGCCCACGTCACGCTCGGAAACACCGTCTCCATCGAACAGCGCATCCCTCCTCGCATCAACCCCCGCAACACCGGCACTTCCCGCGCATACGACTCCAGATCTCCCGCAGAAACACCGTCGATACTCACAAACAAACCGTACTTCGCCGCTCCAAAACCTCGGCGTAGTCGCTCAGCAGGCCGCAACGCCCCGATCTGGTAAGGCGCTGGATCTCCCTTCGCCTCTCCTCCTTTCTTCGCTTCTGCGCCCCACACCCCACAAAATACCACGCTCCACAGCCACCCACCGCAAAACACCGCGCTCCACAGCCCGACACACCACCCACCGCAGCGCGACCTACTCTTGCGCCTCTCCATCCTTCGCTCCTTCTCCTGCCCAACTCATACGATATCCGGGTGATGTGTACACAAAGGATAGCGCGTAGACGCCCTATTCTTGGGCAGCCACACCTGTCTGCCCCTACGCCTTTACGATCACACTATGGGCGGATCTCGTATCATTCCCCTCCCCAATCTACAACCCACGCGCCTCTCACGCCAAAAATATGCAGCACTCTCTTTTTTTCATTGACAAATCCATTCTTTTTATTTAGAACATTCGTTCTGTAAAGATACTACAGAAAACAAAAATGCAAAGACAAAGAATGTAAGAACCAACACAACAAACGAAGGCAAAGAAGGGCTGTTTGGAGCAGAGCAAAGAAAGACGAGATCTGCGTTCCGAAGCCAGCGCATTTGACCAAAAGGAGCGGCGCGATGAGCAAGATAAAGTATTTGTTGGCATTGATCTTTTTGCCGATGGCGGCGTGGGGGGTGCAGGTTGGGGGTTGGTGGGCTTATAGCGTGCCGATCGCAGCGTTTGGCGTGATCCCTTTCGTCGAGCTGTTTTTGTCGGGTTCGACGGTGAACATGAACGAAGAAGAAGAAACCAAAGCCCTGAGCAACGTGTGGTACGACGTGATGGTGTACTCGATCGTGCCGCTGCATTACGGGCTGGTGTTTTTTTATTTGTGGCGGGTGTCAAAAGGTGAGATGGGTTGGGCGCATCTGATCGGTGCGACGTGGAGCGTGGGGCTTGCGTGCGGAGCCTACGGGATCAACGTCGGCCACGAACTCGGTCACCGCAAAAAACTCCACGAACAATGGATGGCACAAGCGTTGTTGTTGACGGCGATGTATATGCACTTTTTCATCGAACACAACCGAGGGCATCACACCCGCGTCGCCACCAAAGAAGATCCTGCATCTGCCCGCTATGGCGAGATGCTTTACACTTTTTGGTTTCGCTCGATCTGGCAAGGCTTTTGGTCAGCATGGGAACTCGAAACCCATCGTCTTGAAAAGCGCGATCTCCCTTGGTGGAGCCTTCAAAACCAGATGGTGCGCTTTCAATTGATCCAGATCGCTTTTGTGTTGGGGATCTTTTTTGTGCTGGGTTGGCAAGCCACCCTTGCCTTTTTGACGGTGGCGCTTGTCGGTGTCCTGCTGCTCGAAACCGTCAATTACATCGAACACTACGGACTTGAGCGTCGCATGCAAGAAAACGGTCGCTACGAACGCCCTCTTCCCATCCATTCTTGGAACTCCGATCACCCGCTTGGACGCATCATCCTTTTTGAACTCACTCGCCACTCGGATCACCACGCCCACGCCTCGCGACACTACCAAGTCCTCCGTCACTTCGACGAAAGCCCGCAACTCCCCACAGGCTACCCCGGGATGATGATCCTTGCATTCTTCCCCCCATTATGGTTTTTTGTCATGCGCCGCCACATCGAAAAGCACCGCCAACAACTGTCCGGTGCGCTTCCTACACAGGCTTCCCCTGAAGCGATCGTGGCCTAGGGGCGAATGATCGCCACAGATCACATATCCCCCTCTCTTCGCCAAAAGCCCCACAACAAACGCCTGAAACACTCTCCCACGTCTCATGCGCTTGCCTCGATCGGCCTCAACCACCCCCTGCTCGGCAAGGACTCACCGCGAAGATCTCCGATTCTCCCAAACCAGACTCTCCTGTGCTTGCCTACGCTTGCCAACCACGAGAAAGACCCTACGATGCCCAAGATTGTGGATCATGATCAACGTCGCGAAGAACTCCTGACCACCAGCTTCGCCCTGTTTGCACAACGCGGTTATGCTGCGGTCACCATGCGCGAACTTGCCCGTGAACTCGACGTCTCCACAGGCTTGCTCTATTACTACTTCCCCAACAAAGAAGCTCTCTTCGAGCAGATGTTCACCTTGATGTCGCGCCGCGATGTCTCCCGCGTCACCGCCGAACTCGACGCCACCATCCCCATCTCCGAAAAACTCAGCATCCTCTTTAAATACCTCGCCAAAAACGAAAGCCACTTCCAAAACTTGCTCTTGATGGCGCTTGACTTTCACAGGCAAAACGTAGAACACGGAAGAGACCATGTTCTCCAAGACATTGTGAAGATCTACAGCGACGCCATCGAAGATCGACTCAACCTTCACGGCACCCGTTTCGGCAGTGTGATCTTTAGCTTCCTTTGTGGGATGTTCTTCCAACGCTACCTCGCCCCCGACATCAGCTCCATCGAAGAACACCGCCTTTTGATCCAACAACTCTTGCAAGGACTGGCGTTCTCTAACCCACCACTGCCCGACGCAGTCAACCACAAGAGAAATTGATGAACGCACCTCAAAACAACCAGACTCCCGTACAACCCGCACAACCCAGTTTTCTTTCTCGGCTCCCTTGGATCGCAGGCAGCTTCCTTGTTGGCGCTGCGATCACCGTCGTCGTGATGATGATCTCCGGCGATTCCGGTCGTAAAAACCTCACCGATGTCGTGCAAAAAGGTCTTCAGAGCGGCCTCACCGCCATCATCACCACTCTGTTTACCTACTTCCTCGTCAATCGGCACTTGCGTAAACGTGAGCGCGAATCCGACAACATCACCGTCAGCTATCTTGCCGAGATGTTCAGCCGTTTGCGCGACATCACGGGGTACTACAACCCCGAAACCCTCCCCGAAGAAGAAGGCGAACTCAGCGAGACCATCGCTTGGCTGCGCGAATACGAATCGACCCCCAAAGAACGCCGCCAAAAGTCCGATCGCGCCGAACTCGAAGATCTGCTCTTCCGTTTGCGCGGCATCCCTTCTGTTCTCCAAGCCGGGCAAGTCCGCATCAATTTTGTCCGCGATGTCACCGCTCGCATCGAAGCCCTTCTTGGCGTCTGTAGCCCCGTCGTCGCTTCGGGTATCCCCGACTGCATCGATCAACTAACCTACGATCTGCGCGAAGCCATCGAAGATCTCTCCTACGCCGAACGCGGATACCTCGAACTTGAGCGCATCCACCGCTACGCTGGACGACGCAACCTCCCCCAACACGAGATCGCCGATATCCTCGAACGCATCGCCGTTGGCATCACCGCCCTCTACGACGACCTCACGGAATCCTTTGCGGAATTCAAAAAAGAACCCCTTCCAAACTTCCTTGCCACACTTCCTGCCCACGCTCTCGAATCTTACAACGCCACCATCGAAGGTCTCAAAAGCGACGAAGAAGCCGCTTAACCGCCCCATCCCCCCCCAAAACCGCCATCGCTTACGCAGTTGACCAAAAAACCCGTTTTCGCGGCACTTCAAGCGGCAGGGCTGTTGGTCTGAAACACTTCCGAACTCCCCGCCAATACGGGGTCAAGGGGGCCGCGACCCCTTGCGGGGTTTGGGGTGGAACCCCAAAAAAACACTCTCAAAAAAACACTCTCCAAAAAAACACTCTCCAAAAAAACCGACCTCATTGACAATCTTTTTACAAACCGATGACATCCACCTCACCCATGACGGCGCGATCTCGGCTACCTCTGATTGCGAGGAAGAGCCTCTTCCTGTACAACCATCTCTCAAAGAGGAAGGAGATCACCATGACCTCGCAACATCCCGTGCTTCGGCTGTTTGGCTTCTTGTTCTTGGCTTGCTTGGCCTATTGCACCCCGCTTCATGCCGAATCGTCGGCCCCACCGCTACACCTTGATATCGCCGTCAGCCACCCATACCTCCGCCCCCACGCTCACCAACGCATCTATCTCAAAGTCGGCGTCAAAGGTGGCCCCCTTCCCTCCGCCAAAAAGCGCGCTCCGCTCAATCTTGCGGTCGTCATCGATCGTTCGGGATCGATGAGCGGAGAACGCATCGCCCGCGCCAAACAAGCGGCTCGGATGCTCGTGTCGATGCTTCAACCCGATGATATCCTTGCGATCGTCACCTACGAATCGAGCGTCCACGTCCTCGTTCCCGCCACAAAAGTGACGGACAAAGAAGATATCATCCGCAAGATCAACAGCATCCAAGCCAACGGATTTACTGCCCTGTTTGGTGGCGTCAGCAAAGGACTGGCCGAAGTCCGCAAGTTCCTCCACAAAGATCGTGTCAATCGCGTCATCCTGCTTTCGGACGGACTCGCCAACGTCGGTCCTCGTTCCCCCAATGCCCTCGGTCGCCTCGGAGAAGCCAGCGCCAAAGAAGGTATCTCCATCACCACCATCGGCATCGGACTCGGATACAACGAGGATTTGATGACACAACTCGCACGACGCAGTGACGGAAATCACGGGTTTGCCCGTAATGCCAGCGATCTTGATCGCATCTTTCGCGCAGAACTCGGTGATATCACCACCGTCATCGCACAACAAGTCCATGTCACTATCCGCTGCGCCGCCGGTATCCGACCCATTCGCGTCCTCGACCGCCCCGCCGAGATCCGTGACAACGTCGTCTTCACCTCCTTTAACCAACTCTACAGCAACCAACACAAATATCTCCTGCTCGAAGTCGAACCGCCCCTCGGAAATAGCGAGCAACTCAAAGATATCGCACACGTCGATATCTCCTTCCTCGATATGCAAAGCCGCCAACGCACCCACACCAAGGGCCAAACCGCCTTGCGCTACACCCTCGACGAACGCACCATCCAACAACACCTGCGCCGCGATGTCTTGATCGAAGTCCACGAAGCCCTTGGCAACGAAGCCAACCAACGCGCCGTCACCATGCGCGACAAAGGCCAGCTTGAAAACGCCCGTAAACTCTTGCTCGAAAATGCCTTGCGCCTCCAACAAATGGCCAAACGGCTCGGCTCCAAACGACTCAAACGCTCTAGCGAATCGAATATCCAAGACGCCAAAAACCTCCAAGGCCAACAATGGCAAAATCAACGCAAGGTCATGCGCAAGCGCCAATACCAGATCCAAAACCAAACCAACTGGTGATCGAACGGACTTGTCTTGTCGGTTTGTTTGGTGGGGTTTCACCCCACGCCCCACAAGGGAGCCCAGCCCCCTTGACCCCATATCGGCGAAGAGGTCGATGGTTTTCCAGACGAACGACTCTGTCGCTTCAAGCGGCGCGAACACGGGGTTTTTAGCCAACCGCGTAACTCCTAGCAAAGAAGCACCGAGGAGTCGATGAACCGAACACGCACACTCGCCTTGCTTGCCTTGATCTTGCTTCCGCTGCTTTTGCTCGGATGGCTCGGGCTGCGCGTCGGTTATGAAGACCAAACCCGCCACCAACAAGACATCTACAACCTCCTACGCGCCCGCCTTGAAGACCATAAAGAGCGCATCCAACAAGCCACCCTCCGCGTCGAACGACAACTCCTCCACATCCTCGATACATGGGACGGACAACACACCACCCTCTTCCAATGGCAACGCAACCTGCCGCTTGTTCGCCAATGTTTCTGGCTCGATCAAGAAGCCCGACTCCGCTATCCCTCCCCCCTCCGACCCCAAACTCCGCAAGAACGCGACTTCCTCGACCGCACTCGCACTCTCTGGGCAGGAACGGCTGTTCTTCAACCGCCCAACTCTCCCGAAGATCCGCCCGCACAAGCCCCCTCCCCACTCAACCGTCCACCAACCCGAAACCAGCGCAAAACACAAACACCCGCGAAACTTCCCGCAAACTCGGCGTATCCAACTCAATCCTTCAACACAGGCAACGCGCAGATTCCAACGAAACCTCCCGAAACCTCGGCATATCCAACTCAATCCTTCAACACAGGCAACGTGCAGATTCCAACGAAAACTCCCGCAGCCTCGGCGTATCCAACTCAATCCTTCAACACAGGCAACGCGCAGATTCCAACGAAACCTCCCGAAACCTCGGCATATCCAAAGCAGACACCCAACAACATCGGTGCGCAAACACGAACCTACCCAGCGAAACGGCCCTCCCACCAAGGCGACAGCTTGCAGATGTTGGCGCGCACCCACAGACACGGCTGGCTGGTATGGTATTGGGCGGAAGGTTTGCATCTGCTGTTTTGGAAACGCACACCGCAGCAAGAGATCGTCGGCGTAGAAGTCGATCGCGTGGTGTTGTTGTCCAATCTCACCGCGCAACTGCCCGACAATACGCGCACCCAAGGCCACCAGATAGGAAGGATGATGTTGCTCGATGGGCGCGGAAACATCGTATACCAGTGGGGAAAAGGCATCGCAGCTTACAAGAAACGTCCGCTTGTACAGATCCCTTTGTCCTATCCGCTACATTCATGGAGCCTCGCCTACAATGGCCCTGAAGCCACGCAGATCCAAGCCGCCACAGGGCGCTACCTCTATGGCGTGCTGCTCCAATGGTTGGCCGTCGCCGTCTTGCTCGTACTACTCGGGCTTTACGTCTTTGTCGAGTGGTCTCGTGACACCCGTGAAGCCGCACAGCGCGTCAGTTTTGTCACACAGGTCTCCCATGAACTCAAAACCCCCCTCACCAACATCCGCCTGTACGCGGAACTCCTCGAAAACCGCGTCCCCAAAGAAGATCCCCGCGCACAACGGCATATCCGCGTGATCGTCGAAGAAAGCCAACGCCTCTCCCGCCTGATCCACAACATCCTCACCTTCTCCCGACAACAGCGACAAAAACACTCGCTTCATCCCACTTCTTGCGATCCAAATGCGATCCTTCAACGCACCCTTGAACAATTCGCCCCAACCTTCGCCACCAAAAACATCGTCATCGAAACCGAAACCTCCGATGCCCCGTTCGTGTTCGCAGATCCCGATGCCATCGAACAGATCCTTGGGAATCTACTCAACAACGTTGAAAAATACGCAGCAGAGGGCGAATGGCTCGGGATCCGCTTTGTAAAAGAGGCCCCCGAATTTCTCCGCATCGAGATCCAAGACAACGGCCCCGGCATCCCCGCAACGTTTCGTGAACACATCTTCCATCCCTTTTTCCGCCTGAGCGGAAAGTTATCGGATGGTGTGACAGGCACAGGGATCGGTCTCACGATCGCCCGCGAACTTGCCCGACAGATGGGCGGCGACCTCCGTCTTCTCCCACGCCAACAAGGTGCCTGCTTTGCACTCCTCCTCCCTACCGACAAATCGACCCATCCCAACCGCTGCCCCCTAGCAGCCACAGATTGACGGCGCAAAAAAAACTCGCTACGTTTCGGACGAACACTGAGAACGTGAGGTTTTTTCCATGAGTACAGTCGTCCTTGATATCCCCGAAAGCAGCCGACTCGCACTGAAATTATCTACCGAGCAACTCGGCCAAGAAATCCGCCTCGCTGCGGCCATCAAGCTCTACGAACTAGGAAAGCTCTCTTCGGGAGCCGCCGCTCAACTCGCAGGAATTCCCAAAGTCGTCTTTCTCTCCAAGCTCTCGGATTATGGGGTAGCGACCTTCACGTTGACAGAAGAAGAACTAAAGCGCGAGGCCCGTCTTGGCGAACGTGATCTGTAACACCTCCCCATTGCAGTACCTCCATCAGCTCCGACTGATCGAGATCTTAGAATCCCTATATGGACAAATCATCGTTCCGTACGCAGTCCAAGACGAACTCGAAGCAGGGGCAACACTCGGTGTAGACGTTCCTCACCTCCTCTCCTATGATTGGATTTCATTACAACAACCCACCAGTTATGCAGCCTTTCCTCTGGTTTCGGACCTTGGCGCAGGAGAAACCGCCGTCCTCGCGTTGGCGCTGGAGCAGGTTGGGAGCCTCGTGATCTTGGATGATGGACTCGCTCGACAATTCGCCGAAAGCCTCAACATCCAGCGTATCGGAACACTGGGAATCCTTTTACAGGCCAAACAACGCGGACTGATCGCAGAGATCGCTCCGCTACTCGATCAACTTAACCAACTCCGCTTCCGCGTCAGCCCCGCTACAAAACAAGCCGTGTTGAGGCTCGCACATGAAGATCCTGATCGCCGAAGATGATCCCCATATCCGCGCAGGGATCGTCGAACTTCTCGAAGAAGAAGGCTACACTCTTGTGGAAGCCCGCGATGGACAAGACGCCATCGAGGCATTCCAACGCCACGCCCCTGATCTCGTCATCCTCGATATCATGATGCCCCGTCACAACGGCTACGATGTGTGCCGTGCCATCCGAAAAAACAACGCACACACGCCCGTCCTGTTTTTAAGCGCAAAGTCCGAAGAGATCGACAAAGTCATCGGCCTCGAATTGGGGGCCGACGACTACATCGCCAAACCCTTCGGAACCAAGGAGCTAATCGCTCGTATCCGCGCTCTCTTTCGTCGCGTCCAAGAACCCTCCCCCGTCAAAGCCACCTCCCCGATCTCTGCAACCCCCTTCACTATGCACGATCTTCATATCTTTCCTGCCGAACTACGGGCACGACGAAACACACAAGAGATCGAGATCAGCCCTCGCGATCTCCAGATCCTTCTGCTTTTGCACCAACAACAAGGAAAAGTCGTCGACCGCAACACCCTCTTCGATACCTGCTGGGGAATGGACTACACCCCCAACAGTCGCACGCTCGATCAACACATCTCTCAATTGCGTAAAAAAATTGAAACCGATCCCCGATCCCCCTCGATTATCCGCACTGTTCACGGTGTCGGATATCGTTATGACCCCTGAAGCCCCACGCCCCCCAAAGCCCAACATCGGTCCCAGACGGCGAACACCTTACATATTGTCGAACTTCCATTGAATCGCCCAAAACAAGTACAGGATCGACGCAAAGATCACCGCCACCATCAAGATCGCCAAAAAGATCATCGCCGTGCCACGCCCTTTGATACGGATCCCTTCTTCCTTGGTGAACTCATCCAAACGCGCTTGATCCCGCCGATAACCAAAGAACATCCACAAAAACATCCCCAACAACACAAATGACCCCAACCCCCCCAAAGTCATCAGCGTTCGGCGACGAAAATCATGCTGATAACGCCGCAAACTGGAAAGCCGATCTTTGGAAGAATCGTACAACAAAGAAGGTGGCGTAAAACGCGCCTTTGCAACAGAAAAGATCGCACGCGCCCATCCTTCGATATCTTGCGAACGGCTTGGCGATGGGAAAGATTCGATCTCCAACAAACGCATCCCATCCCCTCGCTCCACAAGATGTTTTCGCAACGCACCACGCAAAGCCTGTTCGTCTGCTCCCCCAACGTGCAGCAAACGCGCATCGTAGACCTCGCCCGGGAAATAAAATTCGGTATACACTTGAACCGTGATCAGGCCCTTGATTCCTTTGGGAATTTTTAGAGAGACTTCGCTTCGCCCGTCCTGCAACATCCGCTGTGTTGACCACAAACGCCGACCGTGTTGAACAAGATCGATGTGCAACGGTGCGGTCGCCTGAAGGCTATCGACCCGCACAAATAGCGTTCCCCCTTCCGCCACCAAGACCTGACGCGGCTCTGCCAACATCTGATAACCTTCGGTCTTCATCTCGATGGCCTGTTGTGATCTGCCCAAACGACCCCACACCGTCGTCTCAAAACCCACACGGAAAAATTGCGGAACGTACGGAAAACGCACGATCCCTTGCACTTCTTTGGCTGGATACGTCCCCAAACGCGACATCCCTTCGCGCAGTTCGAGCCACACCCGATGCGAGGGCGTTTCCCATACCGTCGTATCGGCCTTTTGGCGCGGCGCTTCCATCTTTCGCGCAGGCTCCGCAAAAGGATCAAGGAGTGTCCTCCGTTGCACACCAGCATCGGGAGTCCCAAAAAGCCGCTGCATCGAAGGTTCCACCGTAGGGCGCGAAGCCACGCTCTCACGCTGCCTAGGCACCGCAGCACGAGGCTTCAATTTTTGGCTTGGCGAAACTTGTGATCGAGGCAAGCGAGCGGGTCGAGAAGTCGCAACAATCTGCCGAATCACCGATATCGAGGATGAGTGCTGCACAGGAAGCACAGGTCTTGAGGTCGATAGCTCCGTGATATGCGACGGTTTGGAGGTCGATAGCCCTGTATGCTGTGATGGTCTTGATGTCGATAGCCACGTAATATGCGACGGTTTGGAGGTCGATAGCCCTGTAGGTTGAGCTGGTTTGGAGGCCGCTCGTCCCGCAGGTTGGGACGGTGTGGAGGTCGATAGCCCTGTAGGTTGAGCTGGTTTGGAGGAGGGAAAGCCCAAAGGCTCAGCGTTTTTTGAGGTAGGGGGTTCTTGTTTCGAGGAAAGCGAAGGTGCGGGGCTTTTGCGTTGTTGCACCCAAGCATAGATACGGTTCGGAAGATCCGAGATCAGAGAGCGGCCTTCTGCAAAAAAACGGATGCGATAGGGCGAAGAAGGCGTTTCTGGGGCCGCCCAGAGAGGCTGGCTGCTTTCTTTGGTGTAGCGGCCTTGTGCTTGGGTCAAGTCGACCAATTCAACGGGCCGCTCGAAAGTCTCTTCGCCTGTAGGACCACGAACGCGGATGCGCAAGGTGTACGCACCAAGCGGCCAACGTGGGATATGGAGGTTGGCAACCAACACGTCTTGCTCGGTTCGCCCATGAAAGATCTGGGCCTCGCGATGGGGAGCGATCAACCAAAAAGTGCCTTGAACACCGCGCAAAAATGCGGTGCTTTCGGCTTCAAAGATCGCCAAACGAAAACTGGCCCGCTCGCCCACCACAAGGCGCGATGGCCCGTAGACTTGGCTTGCAAACCGCACATCGCGCACCATCACCATCGTCATAATGCCCAAGGCCAACAGCGTAAAAAAACTCAAACCGTACCCCAGATAACGCACCGCAGGAGGAAAAGTGCCTTCGCGATCATTGCGGATTTCTCGCAACATTCGAGCGATATCCTCTTCGTCCTCTTGGTGTGCGCGCAGCAATCCCCCGACCTTGGGGCGCCTTCCCTCGGTGGGGGGTTGGCCCGTTGATGAGGTGGGCGATTGGCCCGTCGATGAGGCGGAAAGATCGGCTTCTTTCTCCTGCACAGCGCCCAGCTCGTCCTGTTTGCGATCCATCTGTTCTTCCTAAGATTCTTCGGGGGTCGATTGAGAATGACCCCTTGTTTGCGTCACTTGGCGCACCTATGCTAACCCAGCGCTTTTTGGATGCAACAAGAAACTTCTCGTTGACGTCCATCCCCTTCCACTCCGAAGACGACGCATCCCCCCAAACACCTACAGGATACGATGCGCAAAGACCTTCCGCCTCTTTTTTTCGTATGGGTTTTGCCGTTGCTTTTCAGCACGGTCAGTCCGTCTCACGCTTACACATTCTTTGTCGAGGAAACACCGCCCCAAACGCTTCGCGTCAGTTATTGGCCCTACCAACAAGGCCCTGTCCCCTTTTGGGTGGACGCGGATCCTTTTGTGCTTGAAGAACTGCGCTTTTCCTCCCTTGTTCAACTCGCCTTTCAATACTGGACCCAAGCCTCTGGAACGGCCCTGCGCGTCCAACTCCACACACTCCCGCTCGATATCGACGCCAGCAACATCGCGCAATCAAGCCGCATCGACGACCAACGGCCCGATATCCTCCTTGAACACGATGGAAAGATCCTCGAAAGTCTTGGACTGGACGCCGAATATGTCTTGGGGATCGGCGTCCCGATCGTCGAACAAAACCAACAAGGCGCACTCACCGGCCCATTTGGCGGCAAGATCGTTGATGCCCTTGTGCTGATCAACACGGCTCGCCTACCCAAAGCCGCTCGCCTTCAGCGCTTGCTGATCCACGAGATCGGCCATGCCCTTGGCATCGGACACACCAACGTCGTCCACCTACCCAACGCCGAAAAACTCCCCGCCATGTTTTTCGATACAGGGGTCCAACAAAGCCTCCCCTCGCCACACGCCGATGATATCGCAGCGATCAGTAGTCTCTATCCAAACCCAGACTACGAACAACATTACGGAGCCATCGAAGGCCAAGTCCAACGCGCCGATCGGACGCCTGTGTTTGGAGCCGTCGTGATCGCCGAACCCACCGACGGTTCCGCTCCGATCGCAGCATGGAGCGATCCTGACGGCCGATTCGGACTGTACGGACTCCCGCCCAATACTTATACGCTGCATACACGCGCTCTTTCGGGTGATCGCTTCTTGTTTTCGATGGACCCTGCCCTTCATGTCGGCGGCATCTACAAAAAAGCCACCCGCAGCTTTTGCCCCGAGTCGTACAACGATCTTCCCTTCCTTCAATGCCGCATCCAACCCACCCAAAGCACCCCCCTCACCGTCCGCGCAGGGCAACGTCAAACAGGCTTGATCATCCGAGAAGATCAGGGCAACCCTTCCCCTGCGTTGCTCTGCCGCCTTGGTGCATCGCCACAACTTCCCGAACACCCCGCCCGATTTCCTCCCGAAGTCCCCAACCAAGGGCTACGCAACACGATCTGCCCACCCGATGAACCGCCACAAGAAAACCTTGCCTCCGATGCTTCCGAACCCTTCGCAGCAGAAAGAGCCGAACCCCCGCCCGAAATGTCATCGCTCGAAGCACCCGACCAAAAGCCCGAATTGACGGACATCTCAGGATGCCGATGCGGCGCTTCCCCCTCATGGCCATCGTCGTGGCTTGCTTTGCTCTTGCTTTTGGCCTTGCGTTCACGCCGGCGCGGTCGCAACATCCGCAACATCTCGCGGTGGTCGGCGTTTGTGCTATGCCTGTTTCTTCCTTCCGTTCCTTGGGCGCTCACGGTACGCAAACCGTCTTTTACGATGATGGCCCAACGAGCGCAGACGGTTGTACGCGCCCGCGCCATCGCACAAAACACCTTGCCTTCGCAGCCATTGCCCTTGCTCCGCACCACCTTTTCCTTGGTCGAGTGCCTCAAAGGCCCGTGTCCTCAAACCTTTTCGCTCTCGCTTCCAGCGCCGCGATACGGGCGTTATCGGCTCTTTACATCAGGAATACCGCGTTTTTCTCTTGCCCAAGAGTACATCCTGTTCGTCCGCCCAAACCATCGCCAAAAGCCGATCCTTGTGGGCCTTTCCTTTGGGGTGTTCGATGTACAACCCGATCCCCAACAGCACCTCCGCTCACGCGGCTGCTTTTTTGCGCCTCTCCCACTCGCAACATTTCGCCGCCTCCTTGATCGCGCCTTACATCCGAGGTCTCGTGCCACATCACAACCCACACCACGAAGCCTCCCCACCTCTCGCCCACGCTCCCATCCAACGCCCCCGATGCTCCGAACCCACCACACCACCACACCGACGATCTGCCCTCTGCGTGCCCATGCTCCCACAAGATCGCAGTCCCCGCTGCGAGACTTCGGATTATCCGCGATCTGTGCGCCCACTTTCCCGCAAGATCGCGGCCCCCCGCTGCAATGCTTCACAAAGACGCTCGATATCTTGCGTGTCGTGGAAGAATCCAACGGACACCCGCAACGACGGCGGATTCGCAGGAACCGAGCGCAAGATCATCCCCTCTTTTTCTAACACAGCCATAAGCGCCGCTGGAGCCACCCCCTCCATCCGAAAAGCCAACAAGCTCGCTTCTTTGCCCGCAGGCGTGACGACTGACACACCTTCGAGCGATTCAAGCGCCGCCCGAACCTTCGGAACCATCGCTGCGATCCGCGCAAAGATCCACGGCCAACCCACCTCTGTTTCCAAGAACTCAAGCGATGCCACCAACCCCTCCAGCAACGGGCGAAAACGCCCTCCCGCCAGATAACGACCCGCCCCCTCCGTCGGCACATAATACGGAGCCGTCTGATCGTACCACCCTGCATTCCGCATCGAAAACGTCCCCACAAAGGTGGGTTGAAGTCGCGATTGCCAAGCCCGATCCACAAACAAAACCCCCGTCCCTTCGGGTCCACAAAGCCATTTCTGACAAGGAGCCGCCAAAAAGTCGATCTGAAGGGCTTTCACATCCAGCGGAAATACCCCCAGCGATTGTGCCGCATCCACGAGCAACGGGATGCCCCGCGCTCGACACATCGCCCCCACCGCCTCGATCGCAAAGCGACGTCCGTCCAGATACGACACATGCGACAACGCCACCAGTCGCGTACGCGGAGATATCGCCTGTTCCAACAACGCCGCATCTTCTTGCGCATCACCACGAAACGGCAGATACCGCACCTCCACCCCAAATCTCCGATGGATCTGCGCCAACGGAGCCAACAGGCCCATGTGTTCTTGATCGGACGTGAGGATCTGATCTCCCGCCTGCCAAGGCAGTCCCCACAAAACGATGTTCATCCCTTCGGTGGTGTTTTGCGTCCAGATCACTTCCTCTTCTGCGGCCCCCAACAACGCGGCCAACAGCGCGTGAAGATGGGCTTGGCGCTTCAAAAAACGCAGATAGCCCGAGATCGCAGAACGCCCCCCCAAAAGCTCCTGCTCTTGGGCTTCTTGGAGCGCTTGGAGACTTCGCAACGGCAACGGGCCGCACGTCCCGCTGTTCCAATACCCACCCTCTCGCAGCACAGGAAAAGCGCCGCGCATACGCGACCATGCTCCCGCATCTTGCGCATGATCTATCACTTCTTTGCTTCGCTTGCTCAACGTCTCTACCCTTTCCAACGTCTGTCTTGTCTCACCGACTCTCGGCACGCTGACCGCTTCTTGCATAACCACGCGCACAAGGTATCTTGTTTCCGTCTATTTGGGTGTGTTTTCTTTTTCATCGGCAGGCAAAAAAAATGAACAAACGAAGCGGATTGTTTTGGTGGATCGCGATGGGGTTCGTGGGATGGGGACTTTGGTCCTGTGGCTCTCCTTCGACAGCACCTTCCTCACAAGCCCAAGAGGCCGCCCGAACGCCCACCGGCTTGTTTTTTGGTTATCCCACCGATGGGAAATTTACAACCGAAAACTTCTACAACTTCCCTTTTCCGCACACCTTGCGCATCAAAGAAAACGGAACGCCCGACCTCACCTTTTTTCCTGCCCCAAAGCGCGTCCAAAAATGCCCGCTCCCTCCAAGCAAAGACGCCTTTGTCGGCCAACTGATCGGCGCTTATGAACCTGACGACTTCCTCCGTAATCTGGTCAAACAAGCCAACAACGGCGCTGTCGGCGCAGGCAACAACCCAACCCTGTACTTGCGCTTCAATCGTCCCCTCGCGGCCCGTTCTCTCCCGCCCGTCGAAGCCACCCTACACGACACCAGCCCTGCTTTTCTCGTCAACATCGAACCCAACTCGCCCCGCCTCGGTCAGCGCCTGCCGATCCGCGCCTACCCCCAACTGCGCACCCGCTTTGCTCCTGATTTTCTCGCCGCCTTTCGACCCGAACCCGGCTTTTCTCTCGCTCCCAACGAACATTACGCGCTCGTGCTAACCCGTTCGATCCGAGACGAAGAGGGCTGGCCTCTTGCCCCCATGCCCTTGCTTGACACCTTGAACGCCCAAACCGCTCCCACCACTCCCCATCTCAAAGCCTTGTGGGACGCCTACCAACCCTTCTGGGCTTTCCTCAAAAGCAAAACCTCCCTCAAGCCCGAAGATATCGCCGCTGTCAGCGTGTTTCGCGGTGGCGATCCACTCCAAGAACAACGCAAGATCGTTCAATTCTTGCGCGAAAAACTCCCTGCCCCCACCCCTCCCAAAGACATCACCTGCACCGATCCCGGAGCCTCCCGCGCTTATCTTCTTTGCAAAGGAACCTACACTTCCCCCAACTTCCAGTTCGGCGACCCTCCTTATCTTGATGAAAAAACAGGATTTTTCAGCTACGAAAAAGACGGAACACCGATCTACAAAATGGAAGAGCTGCGATTTGCCCTTGCTTGGCCCAAAAGCGCTTTTGAGGATGGAGCACTACGCGAACGCCCCCTTCCGATCGTCCTTTACGCACACGGAACGGGTGGCGATTATCAAAGCTTCATCAGCGACAATACCGCAGAACGCCTCGCTCGGATGGGCATCGTCAGCTTGGGCATCGATCAGGTCATGCACGGCAATCGGGGTCGAAAACTTGGCAGCGTCGATCTCGACTTTCTGTTCTTTAACGCTCTCAACCTCCCCGCTGCCCGCGATAACGTCCGTCAATCCGCGCTCGATTACCATTGGCTGGTCCGTCTGATGCAGACCTTCACACTTGCTCACGACGGACACAACCTGCGCATCGACCCCAAGCGGATCTGGTTTATGGGTCACAGCCAAGGCGGCTTGATCGGGCCGCTGTTTCTGGCTTTTGAACACAAAGTCCCTGCCGCTTTCCTTTCCGCTCCCGGGGCTTTGCTTGTTGGGATGCTTCTGAGCAAAAACGAACCCAAAGACCCCATCGAGATCCCCGCTGTGATCAGTTATCTCGTCTGCGATGGTGATGCCGCCAAAACCCCCTTCCATCCGGTCTTTTCTGTTCTCCAAAGCCTGCTCGATCCCGCCGATCCCGTCAATTATGGCCCCCTGATCCTCGCCGAAGACCGCCCTCCCATGCAGTTCTTTATGACCAAGGGAAACACCGACAACTACGCTCCCCCCGCTGTCTTTGATCCGCTTGCCGTCGCCATGAAACTCCCGATGTTCGGCCCTTCACAAGACAACCTCATCGGACTCACTTTGCGCGGCGTCCCCACCTACCCGCTTCCCGTCAGCGGAAACCTTACCCACCCTTCGGGAACTCCCATCACTGCGGGCTTTACACAACACCAAGAATGCAAATACTCCAGCGGGGGCCTCTGTGACGGCCACTTTGTCGCCTTCCACAACCCCGATGCCTTGCGCAATTGGCAAAGCTTCTTCCGCTCCCTCACCAACCGCACCACCGCCGAAGTCCACTAAAACCGCACATCCTCCAAAACAACGACACTCCTCTCTTCATCGAAATAGGCGGTAGCATGGGGGTAAAGATCGATATCTTTGCTTGACAAGCACCCCAAGACAAAGCACTCTTCTTTTTGGGTCAACGAACCGAAAAAAGAAGAGTGAAGGAATGTCACCGAAGATTGTCGATAAAGAGCAGAGAAGAGAGAGTATTTTGGGCGCGGCCTTTTTGATCTTTAGTCAGAAAGGCTATCACAGCACAAAGCTGGCAGATATCGCCCAAGCAGCGGGGATCGGGCAGGGTACGTTGTACTATTATTTTCCAACGAAAGAAGAGATCTTTTGGGGAGTGTATGAGCGGATGATGGGGCGTCTCGAAGAAGAGACGCGCACACGCTTGGCCAGTTTGGAGAGTCCAAAAGCGCGGATGGAAGCTCTTGTACGGGGGATCTTTGAATCGTTTCCAGAGATCCGCCCACCTTGGCTCAACGAAGCAGAAGAAGAACGTTGGCGCGTGACAACAGGATTTTTTCAAGTGATGATGGAGTTTTGGCTGCAAGCCGAACGCAGCGGCCATCAAAAAGAATTTTTCCAGCGTTTGTCTTTGCACCAAAACGCGGTAATCAGCGTGATCAAGCTGGCATTGACGGAAGCTCGGTCGCCTTGGCCTGCGGATCTTGATCTGGACGTGGTCGCGCACTTGTTGATCGCTTTGCGCGATGGATTGGGGCTGCAACTACGCCTCGGATTGATCGCCTCGGATGGAAAGATGTTCGAGCGCATCCATCAGTTTTTGATGGCCTTTGTGGGCAAAGAATACAACAACTGATCGTAGGTTGGCTTCGGCAGAGTTAACGGTCCGCGAACTCATGGACACGGAAGCCTTCGGCTTCGGCGGCAAAGAGGATCTTTCCAGCGATCAGGATATCGCGGATCGTAAAGCTGCGAAGTTCGGTGGCAGCGTATTTTGTGGGGGCGGTAAAGCTCTTTGTAAAGTCCCACACTTCGAGCTTTCGGCTGACACCGATGCGGCTGGCGGCATCAAAGGCGTGCAATCCGCCAACGGTGGCGGTGCCTTGGGAGGCGGGTTCGCCTGCTTTGGTAAAGTTGCGACCGAGATCAAACACCTCGATATCGGGCGATCCTTCGGCGGCTTCGGCGACGGCGATCAGCGTGTTGACGTTGTCGAGAGCGTGAAACAAAAGTTTTTGCAAACGATTACCGAGCGCACAATTGACGGAAGAGGAGGGCTTGCTCGCTTGGCCGCTTTCGATCTCGGAGACCAGCCATGCGTTGATCTTTCCGTCTTTGGTGCCTGTGTAAAGTCGCACAGGGGTTCCGTCTGTTTGGAGAACCAGTTGGATCCCTGCGCCACCCGCACCGTCATAAGCCTTGACCGCACCCGTCACGATCGCGGCTTCTGGTAAAATGGGGACATTCAACACACCCAGATCGATGCGCGCCAAGGCTTTTCCATCGCCGGGCGTCATATACATCACGCCCGCTTGTGCGTTGATCACAAAGGGACCCGACTTAAAGGGCAATTGAACGAACTTATCTCGTCCCCACGGGGTTTTGGGTTTGTTCGGATCATCCAAAGACAGCAAAGCCATCTTGCCATCCGCGCCCACCACAACCAAGCGATTCCCAAAAAGCGTCATCCCATAGTAAGGCCCCGCAAAGATATCGACCTGCTCTTTTTTGACGGGATCTTTGGGATTGGTGATGTCGTAGACTTGAAGCTTGTTGTTTTCGTCCGTGACGTATAGCAAGTTGTCTTTGCGCAAAACCAAGGTAGATGGGGTGTTTTCAACGCCTTTGATCAGCGTCACCAGTCCTTTAAGACCCGCTCCACACGACATCAGCACCGCAGCCCACAACAAAACACAACACATCCCAAACAGAATCCTGCTTTTTTTCCACACAGACACCATCTTCAATTCCTCCACTCTGTTCGATATTCCTTCTTTGATCTGTTGTTCTTCAAGAAGCTACACAGCAAAAAAACACCCAATGTTTGCGCCATAAAGCAACACCCCGTGTTCAAACAACAAAGAAACACCCGTGTTCGCGGAACTTCAAGCGGCAGGGCTGTTTGTTTGAAACGCCTCTGCTCACCCCGCCGATACGGGGTCAAGGGGCCTGTGGTCCCTTGTGGGGCGTGGGGCAAAGCCCCACAATACCAAACCCCAACAAGCCGCCTCTGTGCGCCTGATTTTCATTCAAACTTGGCGGAGAGCGCTTGCCCACCGAGATTGAAGATGCGCGGCTTGCGTTCGGTGTTCGTGTTGTTCGGCCAGATAAGCGTCGATGGTCTCGGGGGAACAGCGGTGCGAAAAATCAGCAAAACGAGCTTTGGCGCGCATAATCCGCCGCCATGAGGCCAACAAGCGCTCTTCCGAGATCGTGCCATCGCGCAGCGCTGCCAACACCGCTTCTGTCGCAGGCCCAAGGGCCTCCCACACACGGCACAACAAAAACACGTCGATCCCTGCCAACAAGCCGCGAACAACGATCTCTTCGATGGGATAGTGATCGGCAACGCCCTTCATCTCTAGATCATCCGAGACCACCAGCCCATCGTAGCCCCACGCCTCGCGCAAGATATCCCGAAGGATCCGCACCGATAACGTGGCGGGAGACACAGGATCAAGCGTTGGAAACAACACGTGTGCCGTCATGATCGCGGGGAGTCCTGCTCGAGCCGCCGCCTGAAACGGCGGCCACTCGATCGATTCGAGGCGTTCGCGGGGATGCGATACGGTGGGCAGTGTCAAGTGCGAGTCTTTGTCGGTATCTCCGTGTCCGGGAAAGTGCTTGCCACACGGCATCACCCCTGCGTCGATCAAGCCCTCCGCTTTCGCCATCGCGAGACGTGCGACTTGTTCGGGTTGTTGTGCCAACGAACGATCGCCAATCACGGGGTTGTGAGGGTTGGTGTGAACATCCAAGATCGGCGCAAACACCCAATTAAATCCCGCAGCCGCAGCTTCCTCCCCAAGGATCTGTCCGTACTGTCGGGCGATATCTGTGTTGCCTTCGAGCCCCAACACCGCTGCGGGAGGGAGTTCCGTAAAAGGCGCACGCAAACGACGAACTCGCCCGCCTTCTTGATCAACTCCGATCCAAGGGGGGATGGCTTTGTTGGTTTCTGCGATGGATGTATTTAGCGAGACCAATTCGGCGGGTGTTGCGATGTTTCTGGCGAATAAGATGATGCCGCCACAATGCCCCTTCTCAAGGGCTTCTTGCAAGCCTTGTGGCAGCGTTTTTCCCTCAAATCCACACACAAACAGTTGCCCGACAAGCTCACGGATATCGCGTGGGGGTGCAAGTGGAAGCGTCTCAGGATCAATGGATTCGACCATGTTCTTTGCTTTCTGCGGAAGATCGCACCAACGGATGCTTGTATTGCCAAAGCATCGGGGGTTCGAGGCTACAAAAAGATCTCGACACCCGCCATCGTATTCAAACCAAGGCGGATTCCTTTGAAATCGATCTGCTTGTAGATCGCCCAGTCAAATTGAAACAACAACCGCGCTGTAAGCGTGAGGCGCACCCGCTCAGATAGCGGTAGAACGATGCCCGCCCCCACCAACAAACCACCAAACTCCACACGCAGGATATTGCGCTTCATCCACAACAGATTCAATTGCACATCCACAAAAAACAGCGAAAAAAACTGCCGAAGCCCTAAACCCAACTGGCCTGTAAACAACAGCGCGACCACAGGATCGTATTCAAACCCCAACGGAAGCGCAAGAAATAGCACCGTTTGTTCTTTCCAATAGTAGCCGTACTCGATCTGCAACTGGATATCGATATTTTGCGGCCCCACCGTCAACAGCAATCCCTCGCCGCTGGTGTTGGAATAGCGCAAGACCTGAACCCCCGGCTCCAAGCGCAAAACGACGTCCCCCAAATAACTTCTCTTGGTGGCTTGCTTTGGGGGTGTCTTCAAACTTGTTTCGGCTTTGTCTGCCTGTGCTTGCGCTGGACGCTGCAAGCCCACGCACAACCCCCCGATCCAACCAACCCACAGCGCGCACACAAACCATCTCTTCAACAGATGACGCATCCGACATCCAAAACCTTCGGTGGTTCGGGCGATTCCCCGCATGGAAACAGCACACGACCCCCACAGACTCATCCGTTGAGATACAACAGATCCGCTCTGTGGCGCAAGTGAGCTTAGGCACGAGGAACACGGTTGGGAGCGCAGAAAAGTCATGCCGATGGTGTTTGCGGGGCGTTGCCCCATACCCCACAAGGGACCTTCGGTCCCTTGACCCCGTATCGGCGAAGAGATCGTTTGCTTTTCAAACAGACAACTCTGTCGCTTGAGATGCCGCGAACACGGGGGTTAGACGAGATCCGCCCGTAGTGTGATCGTAAAAACGTAGGGGCAGACAGGTGTGGCTGCCCCAGAATAGGGCGTCTACGCACGACCCTTCGATCACACATCACATGGGTATCGTATTATACGAGATCCGCCCTTTGTGTGATCGTGAGGATGTAGGAGCAGACAGGTGTGTCTGCCCGATCATAGGGCATCTACGTACTCTCCTTTGTGTACGCATCACTCGGATATCGTATTACGTCGACGAAGAGCGAGGGCGGAAACGACGGGCAACAAACAAGACGAACAACAGCAGCAAGGCCCATATCCCCCAAGCCAAGGCTTTTTTCAATGGAGGCGTGTGAAGTAGCTGGAGTTGCAAACGCGGCTTGGCTCCCGGGGTCGTGTAAGAGGAGAACTGGCCCACAGAAGGCATCTCAAAGGCTTTCTGTGGGGTCGTGCGTTGGGCCGCCTCTTGGGGCGTCGGTGCCAAATTTTGTTGAAGGATCTGTTGCGGTAGAAAGCGTTGCCAATTACGCGGACTGGCGGGGGCCTGCTGCGTATAACGCGGTCGCATTTGTTGGATGGTTTGGGTAATGCGTCCGAGGCGTTCTTGGATATCCTTGGTTTGGCGGGCTTGTTGGCGGTTCAGTTTGCCCGACTGAAGCTGCCAAGAAAGCTGAGAATTCAAGGCTTGGGTTTGTTGGGCGGATTGTTGGAGTGTGGACAATTGCTGAGCGAGGTTGCTTTGCGCTCTTCGTCGTTGCGCTTCTGGGCCTGTATCCGAGAGCTTTTGGAGCTTTTGCAAGAAAGACAGGCCTTGTTCGAGCCGATTGTAAGAGGCGCGCAATGTGACGGTCTCTTCCATATTGCCGTCACTGCGCAAGATCTGCCATCCGCTCGGTAAAGCCACATCCCAAAAGCTCTCGACGACCTCGATCCCTTCGAGATGTGGAGCGGGCATCTCCAACGCAGGAGCTGTCCCTGTCAGCGCAAACTGGTGGGCATACAAGACACGGATCTCGTAAGCGAGATCGGCGAATTGACGCGGTGGCAAGGGGATCAAAAACCGCTGGGGTGGATCTTTGGGCGAGCGCGCTGGCAAGACAGGTCGTTCTTGCACGCGGATCTGCCAAAGCTGCGCACCTTCGGGCAAGCGCAACGGCAACATCTGCAGGCCGGGGGTTCGTAAGCGATAACGTGCCTCGGTCCACGCTTGCCCTTGTTCAGCGATCGCGGTGCGCAAGTGCGCGGCTTCCACGATCGGCTGCATCGCCACATCGGTCTTTAACAAGATGCGTTGCAACGCCATCGACCACATTTCTTCGCGGGCGCGAAATGCCGCAAACACCCCGCCTGTACCTTGTGAAGGCGTGCTCTCTTGTAAGAAATCGTTCGGCAAAGCAGACGAAGAGATCTCATCCAGACCTTTTCGCTCCTTGGCATCGAGAGAGACACGGACTTCGGAAACTTTTCGCAGTGCAAAAAAGGTTTCTTGTTGCTCGACGCCTTCGGCACGAACAAAGGGCAACGTCACCGTCCCGTTGCGCGGGATCGGCAAACGCATCAAAAAGCGCAGATGCAGATCTTTTTTCAATTGCACCCAAGACAGCGCAAACGAAGTGCGTCCTTCTTTGGTGGTTTGTTCGAGGCGTGCGCCGCTTGGCCTATCGATCTCGATCTGATCGGCCCAAACGGTGGGGACGGAAAAGGCAAAGACCTTGGAACCCGGACCCATCGCCACAAAGCGAACCCCGACGTGTGCGCTCACTTGATCGGGCTGCACCAGCACGTTGTAGTGCGTCGTGGCCCGTTGTTCGCTTGGGATCACACGAGACGACAAACGCACACGATATTCACCCACGATCTTGAAAAACAGACGCTTCTCTTGTTCCCGCATATCGGGCGCATCCGAAGGCAGTTCTTCTTCGTCTAGCGTACCCGCAACCAGCCCTTGCACCTCGTCGCTTTGAAGCTCCAACGTCGGCAAAGACAACACCCACAGCCCCCCCGTCAGCTTTTGCGTCCCATGAAACCGCAGCGACGGCGCTTCGGAACGCAACGCAGAGCTTGGCATCAAGGCGTCGATGTGAAAGACCTGCCCCCGATGAAGAGGCTGTGCAAACTCGATCACCCATTCGCGGATCTGCCCATGCAGCGGTCCTTTCCACACCTGACGGATCGCTGCCCCCATCGAGGTCTCGATGCGGCGAAAGCGCAAGGCGTCGGGAACTTGCAAGCGCAGCGTAAAACGCGGCTGTTTGAGTTGTTTGATCTCGACCTTTGCCCAAAAACGCGACGTGGTCGGAAGTGACGACAAGACCGCTTGCAGATCGATGTGCATCATCGGATCACGCCAGCGCAAGGCGAGATGTAGCGCGGGTTGACGCTGGTACGCATACGCCAACTGCACCGTTCCACCCCATTGTTGGGAGGCTCCATCGTAGGCTTCGGGAGTCCGCTTTTCGGCGTGTTCGGATTGCAAGATCGTCCATTGGATCGAAGAAGCGGCAGAAAGCCCGACAAAGCCGACGTGTTGAGCAGCAGAAACAGGCTCCAACAAAGGCAACTGCAGCCGCTGATCAACCTTTTCGTGCAAGCGAACTATTTGGATACGCAGATCCGCCCGCTGGACGGGTTCTTCAAAGATCACCGTCAATTGTTGTCTTTTGTCGGGGGTGCGCAGCAGATTCCATGCGCGAATTTGCGTGCCTTGGATGGATTCGAGCTGCACCTCCGCAGGCAACCAAAAAGACACACGATCATGCTTGCGAAACTGCCGTTGGATCTGGAGGCGGGTTTGGATGCGGATCAACGCTTCGCGGATCGTGACATGATGATACGCCTGAATCTGCGGTGCCTCGGGCTCTTCGGCTTGCACTTCACGCTGCGCCCAACGAACGCTCAGATCGCGTGTGGCTCCCAAGATCGCATCCACCACCGTTTCCGAGGCCGTTTGCGTCTGTGACCATCCGCCTGCTTGCTCTGAAAACGACATCTGCCAAGAGCCTTTCGGCAGGTGAAGCCGCAAAGAAGCCCCACTCATCGGGGATAACTGCAAAAACAGGTGGCGATGGTAAGCTTTTTGTTCGGGCAGCGAAAAGGACAGACGCAATCGCACCCGGCCCGGGCCTTGCAAAAAAGCCGTGTATCCGTCCGTTCCAACATCCAACGTCACATTCTCTTCGACGCCCCACCCTTGTTCTTTTCCACGCAAAGCACCTTGCGCCCGTTGCATCTTGGCGGCCTGCAAACGCGCCCCCTTGAGGCCCAACGGGATACGTTGCCACGTTGGATTCAAGAGATGAAGGTCCACCACCATCTCGCCTTCGGTGCTACGGGCCTCTTGGACGCGGAGCGTGTAATGGGCCTGCCCCCACCATCCCACCGCTGCGGCAGGACGACACGGAAGCTGACGACGTTGTAAGCCTTCCCACAACGCTCGGCGCAAAAAGACGGGCGTTTGCGGTGTCAACAGATTGGCCTCTCCTTTTTTCGCGATCTCGGGCAGAAACACGGGCAGATGTTTGGGAAGGGTCCGTTGGATCTGGGCTTGGCTTTCGGGCGGACAAGGCGGCAGATCTTGCGCAGACGCCTCGCGACCTGCAGCCATCGCACCGAACCACAAGACCACCGAAACCACCGCGATACGCGCTTGTTTGCGGCCCAACAACACGCTCACAACCCAAGCCAAGCCGATCCCCGCAAGCAAACCGTTGCTCGCCATCCGCGCCATATCCTCAAACAGCATCGACGCCAACCCCACAAAAAACAGCGAACCACCAAAGAACAACCAGCGCCGTTGGACCCACCACACGCCGCAAGCCAGCCACAACAGCAAGCCCAGCAGCACGATCAAGCCCATCATCACGCGCACCACTTCGCCTTGCCACAGCACCACCGCGATCTCGGGAACCGCCCCAAGGCTCGTCCCTGACAATCGCCATCCGTGTGGCTCCGCGCCCACAGGCAACGAACGGATCCCGCGCATCATCCGCGCATCCGCACCTTTGAACGCCATCTGCATACTGCGCTCGATCTCTTTGCTGCGCTTCTCCAATTCGGACGCCACTTTGTACTCAGTTTTCTTGCCTTTCTTCTGGCCGCCAAGCTTGGGTTTTCTTTTCAACCCCCCGACATCACCGCTCGGAGCGTTGGCATCGTCGCTGTCGCTTTCCGCTTTTTTTCCATAAGTCCCCAGATTACCGATCCCAGTCATGCTCGAAGGCTTGGAATCGTCCTTTCCATCTTTTCCACCCAGCAGGCCCAAGATCCCGAGTTTTTGGGCTTGTTGCTCTTTTCCTTCGCCGCGCTCTTCATTTTTGGTGGCGATCTCGCTTCGTTTTTTGCTGTCCTCTTCTTTGTCTTCTGGGCGAGGCGAAGGCTCAGCATCTTTCGGGGCCTCTTGGGTGCTCTTTTCTACCGCGCTTGGTTCGGGAGAAGTTTCTACCGCGCTTGGTTCGGGAGAAGCTTCTCTGACGATGCGTGCTGGAGGCGGCGGTGGCGCGGGGGGTTCAGCAGGAGCGTTGACCACCGACGGCTTGGGCATCTCCAGTTGTGGGGCGGGTTGCTGTTGAGGAACTTTTGCATCGTCTTCATCCGCCGAACGGGCAGACCGCGTTGATCGGGATTCTTCCATCGGCATCGGCATCGGCTTTTTCGGCGCGTAGTACCGTCGCGACTTTCGAGCCAATTGGCGATAGTAGACATTGGGACCCGCAGGGGCAGGGGCTGCCGTTGCGGCTGGCGAAGACGGCGCAGCGTCGTAACGTTGGGATCTCTCCCCTCCACGAGCGCCAACGCCAGAAGAAGCGCCAGACCTTCTTCCTCGCCCGCCCATCCGACCTTCGCGTTGCGGAGCGCTGTCAACATCCAACGTGCTGGAAGATTTCTGCTCGTCTCGGTGAATGTATCTTGAGAAACGATTCGACCGAGACATCGACATTTCGGGCGGCGCTTGTTTGGTGTAGCGCATCGAAGACGGCAACAGAAACACCATCCCCACCATCAACAAGATCACCAACCCGATGCTCAAACGCCAACGCAAAAGGAACCACCGCAAGATCCACCACACCCAAGCCCGCAACCACCACAGCACCACCAAGAAAACGAAGAAAAACGCCAACGCTTGGAGATCGCTATCTGCTTGAAGGCGGTTGAGGGCGCGCAACATCAACACATCGGGCTGCGCCGAAGAGGACATCTGGATCGTCGTTCCCGCAAAGATCGGGTGCATCGAGCCTTCGACAAACAGATTCCATTGTGTTTGTTGGATCGGGTAGGTCACTTGCGGCGCTTTGGCTCGCAAAACTTCGCGTGGCTTCAGACGTTCGGCAAAACGCACCGTGTAAAAAACACGGATCTGATGATCTTCGCGGTGCAAACCACCAAACAGCGGAACTTGGATCCGCTGCTTTTCGCGCAAAGGCTTCACGCCTTTGCCGTTGAGCGAAACCGACCACATCTCCGCACCTTCGGGAAGCTGCGCTTCAAAAAAGGCCAAACTTTGACTGCGCAGATGCCATGTCACAGAAACCCGCATCACTCCCGATGCAAGGACTTCTCCGTCGATCTGCATCGAACGCACAAGCACCTGCAACGTCTGGTGCGGATCATAACGGCGCACTTCGACATCCAACACAGGCTGCGCACCCGAGGAACGATACACCACCAACGGCGTGATCGCCGCTTTGGGATGAACAGGCGGCGGCAAAAGATCGGGTTCGATCAACGTCCATTGGCGGGGCAACAGCTTCAACGAAACGCGCTCTCCCCCTGCAACCGCCGCCCACATCCGCAACGAACCCGCATCTGGCGAAGACAACGTCGGCAAAGCCAACTGGCGATCTTGAGGATTCAAACGTCGCTGAAAACGCAGCGTGATCGGGATTTGACCATAGACTTCACGTGAAAGCTCGATCTCCCACTGCATCGAACCATCCGCATTTTCGGCTGTTTTTTGCTGTGCGATCTCGACTTGCGGCGACAACACCAACCAAGAAAAACCGTTGGCGCGCTTGGCGACCAAACGAAGGCGGCGTATACCTGCCCGCTGGATCCGCACAAACGCATCGAGATCACCCGTCAACATCGCATCGTTGACGTGATAACGCCCCACAGCCCACAATCGGATCTCTGGCTTTTTGCGTGCGATCTGCAATTGCCCACGATACGGAAAGGCCAAGATCCGATACCGCAAACGCTCTTGGATATCCGCTCCTTCTCGGCGTACCGCTTCTTCGGGCAAGATCTGCTGTGACGACAGCATCCGCAACGCATAAAACGCAGGCGACACGATCTCGATACGGCCTTCTTGGAGGGATGCACCCTCGATCTGGGTTTGCGGCAAAGCCATCTTTTCTTCGCCGACTTCGGGAAGCTGGAGGTTTCGCACCCACACCAGACGCACCTGCAAGCTTTGGCCTTCTTCCAAGGGCCTCGCTAACTCAGCCAACCAGCGGCGGCCTGAACGTGAAAAGCGCATCTCTTTGTTTTGACCATCGCGAAAATCATAAAGCTGCCAACCTTCGGGAGAAACGCCGCTCAACTGGTACAGCGTCCCGCGCTTCATCGCGATCTTGGCGTCGGTTTCAAAACGGCCTTGGCGGACTTTCATCGACATCGTCATCGCGTGGTGAACGTCAAAGCGCGGTGTCAGCTTTTCGATCGTCAACGCCAACCTTGCGTCTGTTCGCCAATACACAAAGTACAAAGACGTTCCGCGCATATCCGCCGTCTTCGCGGCGTTTGGAACGGCCTCTCGACGCAAGGCCCCGCTTTCTTCGCTGCGGTATCGCAGTTGGCGATCCATCTGCACCCACAACGTACCTTCTTGGGCGTACGCATCGGCCACTTCGATCGGCTGCCATCGCCAGATCGAGGCTCCATCTTGCCGCAGCAATCGAACATGCAGCAGCGCCCCCTCGCTTCCTTGCGGAGTTCGCAAACGCACCAACACCTCGCGTTGATCTTTGCCGCGCAAAGAGAAATCCACCAACGCAGCCGAGCGGATATCGACCAACCGAAAGCCCGCAGGGACGCGGAAGATCGCTTGCTGACGTTGCCCCAGACGCCAGCGCAATTGGATATCTGCATACAGCCATTGCACGTTCGAGCGCACCACCAAACGATGCGTAAGATGCGCGTCCATCAAGCTCTTGCGTTGCGTCACTCCTTCGCGTGGACGAAAGACCAAGCTCACGCTCTCTTGCGAGCGCAGCGCTCCCTCTAACACCGTCGCATCGGTGGCGCTTTGCAGGCGTACCCCCAACGGAAGACCGCTGACTTCTTGTTCGGGTGGCAGACGCAGGCGAAGTTGTGACACGGGACTTGGGGGGAGTTGGAAGGCCAACACAGATCCACGAGGCGTATGACGGATCGCACTTCCTGCATCGATCCACAAACGCCCTTGCGACGGCCCCCACACGTCCAACACAAAGCCAGCGCTTGTTGCGCGCACGCTGCCCAGAATGCCCGAGAGTTCGACATTTGATACGGCAAATCCGCTCATCGGCAAAAAGATCCGCTGCCATCCTTGGCGTGCGACACGCAGTTTCATCTCGATCCGCAGACGAGCTTGTTGGCCTTGCCAGACGGCCCCTTCGCAATGAACGCGCTTCAACAACCATCGCATCGGAGCCTGCTTGGTTTCAGCGGATTGTTGCGCAACCCACGCTTGCCAACGCGCATACAACTGGCCGTATGGAACGACCACACCATCGGCTTGATCTTGCAACAAGCTTTGCCAAGCCTCGACAGGCGTCCAGATCAAACGCAACGAGGGAAAAGACTCCGAGGGTTTCGGCCTTGTAAGACGTGGGCCATGACTCCCGTCCCATCGAGAAAAAGATGCACCCGTTCCATCTAAAAACGGACTCGGTTTGCCCGCAAATGCCGCCTGTTGTGCGCCCCACTTCCACACGCACACACACACGACGCACATCCACCAACGAAGGAGGTTTTGGTTCTCCATCACGATCAATCCTCCTTTTTACCCGTTTTTTTCGCCGCTGGGGTCTTGGCTTTGGCGGTGGACTTTGGCGCAGCGGAGTCCACCTCAGCAGAGGTGTTTTGTTGAGGCTTGTTCGTTTGGGAGGTTGCGCTGCCTGACGAAGTTTCTGGAGCCGCACTGGCTTCGGGCACATTGGCAACTGTCTTCGCGGTCGTGCCAGCAACCGTCTTCTCGGTCGTTTGGGTAGAAACAGGCGGAGCAGATGAAGAGGTCTTGCTCGATGTTGCCGATCCCGCTTTGTAATTGTCCAAGACCGCAAGATCATCGCCCTCATCGGACGGGATAGTTGGAAGCGGTGAAGCCGACGGACTCGGCGCGGTTTTGGGAGCAGATGAAGCCGACGGACTTGGCGCGGTTTGTGGGTTCGCTTCGGCCAGCTTCGCCCAACGATCATCTCCGCCGAGGTTTGCGGCTCCCACCAACATCTGCCAGCGTTCGCCCGCGTTGCGGAACAAAGCGATCCCCATCCATCCCACCGACAACATCGCCACCGACACCGAGGCAGAATACAGCAAATGCACCCACGCCACAGGCAACAGGCTCGAACCAAACAACAGCAACAAAAAGGCGAACGTCGCAAGCCGTAGCCGCTGAATCCCCTGTTGTAACGGGCTTCCTAGCACCAACAGCACCACAAACATCACCAAAAACGCCGCCAGTTCCAAAGCCCATTGCAACCAAGGACTGCGAAAGGCCACGTTGACACGGACGTTTCCAGAGCGCGATACAAACGCTTTGTATTTTGCACGACGCGGAAACTGCGTAGACATCTCTCCCGCAGCCCCCACAAGCCCGGCATATTCGCCCGATAACGTCCCCCAAAATCCACCATCCCACGCCGAAACCCACAACGCCTCACGCAAGATCTGCCACATCCCCCGCACATTCAAGCGATGCCACATCGACGTATCGTAGGCCACATACGACGGATTCTTGGGCAGATGCAGACGCAACGTACTTCGCAACACAGGCGTATCCACCAAGATCGGGCCTTGGTAAGCCAAACTTCCCGACCACTGATCCAATCGCGTCTTGTTGGGCAAGGCATGGCGATAACGCACGATCAACGGAAAGACTTGGCCATCGTTTCGCTGCACCAGATCCACCAACAACTCACCTTTTGCATCCAACTCGAAACGATATCGATCACGCTCTGCCACCCGCAAGGAAAGCACCTGTGCTTCTTGTGGCAACTTGACCTTCAAAAACTGACGGCCCCGATTGCGGATCTGCGCCATCGCCAAGACTTGGACCTCGCCTTCCATATTGACCACCGCTTCGATGTGCATCACGGGAACCACCGCACTCAACACTTGTGCATAACGATGGCGACGCAAGTAGATCTTCAAAGCAGGCGGTTCTTTTTCACGCGAACGCAACACCCGAGACACTTTGGTTCCTGACGCAAACGACGGGATATCCGAGACATCCACACGTGTGATCCCTCGCGTCTCTTCGTCTTGCAATGACAAGCTCTCTTCTTTCTTTAATCCCCAATACACCTCTTGGCGCAAAGCCCCCGGGATCACAAATGCAGGCAATACCACATCGCGCAAAGCTCCTACATCCATCGCCTTTTTGAAGGGGTAGGCGTAGGTAAACGACACCAAAAAATGCGCATCACGCGGGATGCGGCGATCCATCAACAAGGTATACGTCGTCTTGCCTTGCTTCTCTTCTTTTCGGGTTTCACGGACGATCGTCGTGATCTGGATGCGCTTTGCCACTTCCGAAGACACCGTAAATTGAAGCTGCTTGGTCCCTGCAAAACGCACTTGATATCGCAACGTCCCCTCGATCCGATAGCCATCTTCGCGCAGTTGCACAGGCAACCAAGCCTGCGCTTCGATCGCCGTAGCTTTCCGACGCAGCTTGACTTTCCCCTCGGCAGGACGGCCCACATAGCGAAACGCTTGACGCAACGGATAACGCCCACCTCGTCCCAACGCCGCCACTTCGTCGATATCTTCGACCGACATCAGCCCCTTCAAACCTTCGGTCTCAAGGTCCAGATGGCGTGGCAACAACAAGCCCACCTCGCCACGTTCGCTCTCCAATCCCAACGGCTCAATCAACGGAATCGCCAACGTATCCGCCAAAGTATGCTTTCGCTGCATCCGCACCTGACAACGATGCACCAAACCACTCTGATAACGCACACGACCAAACAGCCGCTGCAAGGCTTGGAGCGAACGCGGACTCGTCAACCGCTCACGCAACAAACTCTCCGAAGACCCGATCTGTTGCAAAAGGTCCCATCCCATCTGGTGTTTCAACGTCGCCCAAAGCTGCTGCGCTGAGACTTGGCGGATCTGCACAGGCCCCCCGATCTTGTCCTTTAACGTCACCACCAAAGTGTCCTTCCCTTCGAGGTAATGATCTTCCATCGAAGGACACGTCACCTGCAACAACTTCCAGTCCGCAGGGATCCGAAAACGCAGGCGATCCACTCCCGCACGCTCGATCTGAAACGCCACATTTGTCCACAACATCGCTTGCTCTTCATCCAATTGAAGCTGATGTGCGACACGGCCCCGCAAGCGCGGCTGGATCTTTTCGAGCGTCACCGTCAAACTGTAATCCGTCGAAAGATACGAAAAAGCCTGCTGAGGAGCGCTGGTCTTGTTGATGCGGGCGTATTCTTCGGGATCGATCTGGTTGACGCCTTGTTGTGCGGGGATCTTGATCTGCAACGCACCATCCACGCGCAACGCGATCCCTCCGTGTTGCCAAGCCGCTCCCTCGACACGTACCTTCGGGATCTCCACTCGTTCGGGCGTCTTCGGCCAGATCTGCTCAAACTCCAAACGCAGCGACTGGCTGCCTTTCAGCGTCTTTCGCCACAGCAACACAAGGATCTGTGCATCGTTGTGTTTGCGCGTGCGCCATCGCAAAAGCTGTCCACCCGCATCCACCGAGATCAAACGATTTCCCGCAGGCAAATGGATCTCCGTCGTATCCTGCCCCCCGCGCAAGATCCGCAAGCCGATATCTGCCCGCATCCGCAACGCCCCTTCGCTCAACACGCAATCCAGTTGGGTTTGCGCCGACAAGATCGTCCGACTCCCCGTCTGGACCTGTTGGCGCGGAAACCACCGCAACAACAAGGCACTCTGCGGACCCAACTGCAACGTCGCGGTCGCTTCGTCGCCCTTACTCACCAACGGCGCAGATTCCCCATTGACCGACATCTGAAGCCCTTTGCCTTGAACGCTGATCTGCAACTGTGTCTGTGGCGTCGGAGGGATCGAGATCTGCGCCTCACGCCAACCCCCTTGGCGCTTTGCTTGGCCTTGAAACACCAAGTGCAGCTTGTGGACGCCTGCTCCCTGCACCAACAAGTGCGGTGTTCCCCCTTGTCTTGCCGAAGAAAACAACAAAGCCGGCTTTCCGTCCAGATGTGCCGTCCACAGCGGCAACCCTTGGAAGGGCAATGACACGCGCACCCACCCTTTGTCTCGCAAAACACGCAACGCGAGATCGGCCTCCAACAACACCTGCTCGCCCTGCACGCGCACCCGATACGTCGCGTGTGTCAACACCGCTGACACAGGCACCTGTTGAGAACGCTGTTTCTGCCAACGTTTCAGGATATCCATCAACACGCTGTACTGCTCGCGTGAAAGAAACACCCCCTCTTCCTTCATCACTTGTCCGAGCCGATGATAGGGCACATACACGCGCACTTCTCGCAAGGTCTCAATCTTCTCGCTGTTCGTCGGACGCGAAGACGGCCCACTCTCCGCCTTCACCACACCCATCGCACCCCACCATGACCCCAACAAGGCCAAAGCACACCATAGACCGCACCACCGTCGTCTCTCAAGCATCCTCTTCCCTCGCTTCTTTGCTAGGTTGTTTTGCCAAACACAGATCGGTATAACACAGATCCCCCCCCAAACGCATCCCCCCCAAAAACGATCTAACTCCGCCCTTCCCCGTTGTCCTTGTGGCTTAATTTCGCCCCATCATCTCGTCGTCTTCGGCGTAAAAATCCAGATACCACGCGACAAACCGCCGCACGCCCTCTTGGATCGATGTCGCAGGTTGAAACTGCGTGACTGCCGCAAGTTCCGAGGCGTTCGCGTACGTCGCAGGAACATCGCCGGGCTGGATCGGCAACAGCTCCTTTTGGGCTTTCTTGCCGAGCGTCTCTTCGAGCGCTTCGATCATCTCCAACAAACGAACAGGTTGGTTGTTGCCGATATTAAACAGGCGATACGGTGCGGAACTTGTGGCAGGATCGGGATGCTGCGTAGAAAAAGCAGAGTTGGGCTGCGCAGGGTGATCGAGCAAACGAACGATGCCTTCGACGATATCATCCACATAGGTAAAATCGCGCTGCATATCGCCGTGATTGAAGACTTGGATCGGTTTTCCCGACAGGATGGCGCGTGTAAACAAAAACAACGCCATATCGGGCCTTCCCCAAGGGCCGTACACCGTAAAAAATCGCAAACCTGACGTCGGGATCTGGTAGAGATGACTGTACGCATGGGCCATCAGCTCGTTGGCCCGCTTTGTGGCTGCGTAAAGGCTCACAGGATGGGACACATCGTGATGCTCCGAAAATGGCATCGCTGTATTCATCCCATACACCGAGCTTGACGAAGCGTACAACAAGTGCTTGACGGGATGATGACGGCATCCTTCGAGGATATGCAAAAACCCCATCATGTTGCTGTCGATGTAAGTGTAGGGATCGCGCAACGAATGGCGCACTCCTGCTTGTGCCGCAAGATGGATCACATACGTGGGCTGCTGTTGCGCAAAGATCCGCTCCATCACCTCCCGCTCGCACAGATCGTTGCGAAAAAAGGTAAAGCCCTCAAACCCCCGCAAATGCCCAAGCCGCGCTTCTTTTAAACGCACATCGTAATAAGCGTTCACGTTGTCGAGTCCGATCACTTCGTCACCCCGCGCAAGCAACCGCAAACTCACATGATACCCAATAAACCCCGCAACTCCCGTCACAAAGATACGCGCCACATCCCACTCCTTGACCTTGTATTGGCCTTTCATCGACTCTTCGGCGTGGAAACCCCCGTGTTGACGAGGCTTCTTAAAGACTCCAATAATGAAAACCTGTCGGGACTTGGTGAGGTCTCAAGATCGACTTGATATCGCCGATCACACCACCCGCATTCAGTCCTGCAAACAGTTGCGCAACGGGCATCTCTCGAAACATCCGATGCGCCACCGCCAAGATCACACCATCCAGATCCCTCATCTCTTCCCATCCCACCAACGAAACACCGTACTCTTCAAATGCCTCGTGTGCGTTGGCGGTCGGATCGAACACCAGCGTTTTGACCCCAAATTCCTGCAATTCATGGAGGATATCTGGCACGCGGCTGTTGCGCAGATCCGTCACATCTTCTTTAAAGGTCAAGCCCAATACTCCGATACGCTTTCCCGCAGGGGCCAGCCCCGAACGCACCATCGTCTTGATCATCCGTTGCGCAACATACGCCCCCATTCCATCATTGATCCGACGCCCCGCCAAGATCACCGCTGGATGATAACCTGTCGCTTCCGCCTTTGCCGTCAGATAATACGGATCCACACCGATACAATGCCCCCCCACCAGACCGGGACGGAACGGCAGAAAGTTCCATTTGGTCCCCGCTGCCTCCAAAACGTCTGTGGTTCGGATGCCAAGACGCTCAAAGATCAGCGCAAGCTCGTTCATTAGCGCGATATTGAGATCACGCTGCACGTTTTCGATCACCTTAGCTGCTTCCGCCACTTTGATCGAAGAAGCCCGATGCAAGCCGGCCTTTACAAACGCCCCGTACACCGAGGCCACCCGCTCAAGCGTTTCCTGATCTTCGCCTGCCACGATCTTCACAACCCGCTCAAGCGTATGTTGCCGATCCCCCGGGTTGATCCGCTCTGGCGAGTAACCTAGCTTAAAATCACTGCGCGAAAGGCCCGATACCCTCGCCAAGATCGGACCACAGATATCTTCCGTCACTCCGGGATACACCGTCGACTCATACACCACCACATCGCCTTTTTTGAGATAGCGCCCCACCGTTTCCGAGGCTTTCTCGACGATGCTCAAGTCCGGGTTGCGATCTGAATCGATCGGCGTCGGCACAGTCACAATAAAAAAAGTCGACTCTCGCATCTGTTCGGGATCGACCGTGAATTGGATCGCGAGATCGCGCAGACTTTCGGATTCCACTTCGCCCGTCCGATCCACTCCGCGCTGCAATTCTTCGATTCGGCTCTTTTGGATATCAAACCCCACCGTCCGAGAAAAATGACGCGCACACGCCACCGCCACAGGAAGCCCCACATAACCCAATCCCACCACAGCAATCTTTTCAGGCATCGTTTCTTTACCTTTGTTTTTTCTCACGCCGCTCCCTTCGCACAAGTATCGCGCAAAAGGAGGTGCTGCTTGTGTCTTCATCACCTCTTTATTCCCTTCGCACAAGTATCGCGCAAAAGGAGGTGCTGCTTTGTCTGGACCCTGCGCTTCTACGACCCACCGCACGTCTTAGCACACCCCAGCACGCACCCCAACACTCTTCTATCAAAACAACGGATCATGCCCAAGGGCTTGCGCTTCGAGCGTCGGGATCCGATACTCGCGCCGCGCCACCAAGATCAAACGCGATGCCTCCAAATCATACGCAGCCCCCTCCAGATCCCCGTACGCTTCCAAGCTAATAAACCCACACTGCTTGCACATATCGCTCAACTCCACTGCCGAATAAAGCTGCATATCCCACGTGAATTCACGCGTCTCTGCGCCATTAATCACGATCCAACGATTGTTGATCGAACGCCACGCATCCACCGCACGCCGCTCCTCCAACAAATACACTCCACCTTCTTCGCTCCAACTTCGCGCCACAAAATGCCGAATCAACAACTCTTTCCCCAACAAGTCCATCAAGAGCTGTCCCCCCGGGCGCAACGAATTGTGCATATTCTTGAGGGTCTTGAAATTCTCCTTTGGGTCCGCAAAATAACCAAAACTCGAAAACAAATTCAGTACCGCATGAAAACGACCCGGGCGAACAAACCCGCGCATATCCCCCTGCACGACCTCCAGCGACAACCCTTCGGCATCCGCTTGCAAGCGCACCTTCTCCAAAAAACTTGCCGTCCGATCCACGCAGGTCACCGCATATCCCCGACGCGCCAACTCCAACGCATGACGCCCCGGCCCACAAGCCACGTCCAAGATCTGCGCTCCTTCGGGCAAATTCAACAACGCCAACATCTGCGTCACTTCTTGCTCTGCCCGCTCCCATCGCTGCGCCGAAAACAACACGGGCGACACCGCTTCCCAAAACGCATCGTCCTCATGCCACCTCTTCTCCGTACCCCTGCTCATCGCTTTCTTCTCCCAAGCTGCTTTCTGGCGCTGTTTTCTCTCTGGATAGGACTTACGCAGTTCGATACGAAAAAGGCCCATGTTCGGGCGTGGGCGGTTCGCGAACCGCCCCTACAACGTTCTGATATCTCAGGGTTTCCCTTTTCAACTGCGTAACTCCTATCTGGAATCTTTTTTGTTCCCCACGCAAACACCAAGTTTGCCCGAAGCCACGCCACCAACGCAACCCCCTCCGCTTTCCACCCCCCACCGCACTTCACGATCGCCTCGCCTTGCAGAAGCACAACACCTTCGCTAAAGTACCCTCCACACAAACGCGGCGCTTTTTTTCTTCTCGCAGCCTCCCCCAACGTCACCGTCCTCACCCCATCCACACACCGCAGCGTTTGATTCTCTGACCCTTGCCATCGAGTTTTCCGCAAGGTGCGTCCCCTCAACCCAACCGCACATACGCGCCTGCGTTGTCGAGACTCGAACAAACCTCCATTCCCAAACCTCTAGCCCCCGTGAGGTGGATCGTGCCTTCGAGACGTTTGCTTTTGTACTCATTGTTGCTTGTTTGCCTTTGTACCACTCCGCTTTTCCTCGGATGCGAAACCTATATGGCGATCTCTCAAGATCCGACCCAACGCCCAAAAACCGAACCCATCGCCTCGATCGAACCCCCCCCCGAAGAGATCCCCCCCGAAGAACCTCCCCCCGAAGAACCCGAATGTACCGACGGTGTCCGTGAGTCTTGCGAAACAGGAGAACCCGGTGTCTGCGCACCCGGCGAACGCCTCTGCAACAACGGACGCTTTGGCCCTTGCAAACGTCTCCAAGAACCCAGCGCGGAAATATGCGACAACCTCGACAACGATTGCGACGGAAAAACCGACGAAGACCTCCAACGTAGCTGCTACACAGGCCCCCCCGAAACCCGACAAATCGGCGACTGCCGCGATGGAATCCAAGTCTGCAACTCTGGACAATGGGGCCCCTGCCTCGGCGATATCTTGCCCAAAGAAGAGATCTGCGACAACCGCGACAACGACTGCGACGGCTTTATCGACGAGTACCTCCCGATCCAACAAATCGGCACCGTTCGCAACTACTCGAATCTCGGCGATTATAGCCACTTGTACATGGTCTCCACACCCAACGGCTATGCCTTCGGTTGGTCCGAACGCGCTCAAAGCGAGATGACGGGGCAGATCCGCGTCACAGGCGTCCGCCCCGACGGCGACCGCGAAGGCTCCGACTGGCCCGTCACCAAAGAAGGAGAACGCGGGAATATTCACGGCCTCGCATGGATGGGCAAAGGCTTTGCCGTCGCATGGGATACAGACCAATCGCGTGGACGCGATATCTCCGATGCGTATATAGGAACCTTTAACCCCAACGGCAGTCGATTACGCGGCCCCTTGATGCTTGAACAAGGCGGACGTGCCGCCAACACAGGCGTGACCTACGGTGCGGGCCTTTTAAGCGTTGGCTGGATCCGCTACCTCGACGAATCTAGCGGATACATACGCCTCCAACTCTTTGACACCGATCTCAAACCCCAAGGCGAGATCACCCCCATCCAGCCCGAATACGCGCTGCTTCCTCAAAACTCTCCTTTCCCCGCCATGGCTTTCAGCGGAAACCAAGTCGCCGTTTCTTGGTGCGCTCCCCAACGAAAACTCAAACTCGGACTCTTCGACAACAAGGGCAAACCCACCAACACCTTCTTCGATATCCCCAACGCAGGGATCGCTCCTGCCGACCCCGCCATCACGGGCTACAACGACGGCTACCTCCTGCTGTGGACCGACCTCAACAGCAACCCACCCGGCGCTCTCTACGCACAACGCCTCGACCGACAAGGCCGCACCGTCGGCACACGCCAAACCCTCAGCAACGAAGGCAGCCGCACCCCCACCCTCCAAGTCACCTCCTTTGGTGCGGTCGTCGCGTGGTATCAAGAACAGGCTCGCGGATTGGGCGTCTCCATCGGTCGCGTCGACCGCGACGGAAAACTCCTTGCCCCTGCTTCTTGGTTCTCTGTCCCCAACATCCAACCCTACATCACGATGGCTTGGACTGATCTCGGAAAAGGCTCTGGACGCGGTGCCATCGCTTGGATAGAACGCGAACAACGACTCAATGTCGATCGCATCATGGTTGCCCCCCTCGGCTGTCGCTAATCCTCCTAAACAACCTCCGCCTTTTGGAGACGGCATTGAATCGCTCTTCTCTCACTCGAACGCTCGTCCTCCTCGCTTCTTTTCTCTTGTCCTTCACCTTTTGGCAGATCCTCTCCAGTTGGCATCACCGAGTCCCCCCAAACGAAACGGTCTGGGGCCTGTTTCAAGGAGATATGCCCACCTATCTCGCCAACGCACGCGCCACTTCCCCGCGCTTCTTCCACCTCACCTACGCAAGCCCCCTCGATATCTCTCCCCAAAAACACGATTACCTCACCCAGCTTCCCATCTCTTTGCTTTCGCTCTTGTTGAAAGCGGGCCTTAGCGAAAGCCAATCCAACCAGTTCCTCACTTTGTTCTTTGGAACGCTCATGTTCTTCGGCCTGTTTTTTTTGATCGAGAACACACTCCAACACCAAACCTTTCGCATCCTCCTGTTTTTCCTTCTGTCTTTTGGCGGTGGACTCGCTTGGCTTTCGAGTCTCCTTCGATCGGATGTCGGCTTTTGGGCGGGCATCCGTTTTTTTGAACACAACTACTACTGGTGGTTTTTTAATCTGTTCCGCAACTTGCTCTACCCCCTCGAACTGATCCACCACTGCATCTTTTTTTGGTATTTGTTGTGCTTAATCAATCGCCAATGGCTCCCTGCCAACGGCCTCCTTGTGCTTGCTTTGTTGAGCAATCCTTTTTTAGCCGCGCACTTGATCTTGATCCACGCGCTCACAGCGATGTTCGACGCCACCTCCTCGTGGCTCAAAAAATCCGCTAGTCTTCCTCTTGTCCTTTTGTGGGTCCTCTATTACACTCTCCTCTTGCCCTCAAGCCCCACATTCCACAGCCTGATCTCACAACACGCAACAGCCTACAAAACCCCCATGCAGTGGGCTGATCTCTTCCAAGCCTATGGGTTTTCAACCCTCGCTTTTCTTTTGTTCTTGGATCGATCGTTTGTTCGGGCCGTTTGGGCCGAATGGGTATTGATCCCCATCGTCGCTATGGCTCTCGTCACTTTCGCTTTGGTACACCATTCTCGCCTGCCCTTTCTCCACGCCGTTCAACCGCTTCATTTCAGCCGAGGATATCTCTTCGTCAGTTTGTGGTTGCTCCTCTTCAGTTGGATTGAATTTCGTACTCGACAAGGACATCTCCAAAAATCATTCTCTCTGTTTTTGCTCACGATGTTCCTTCTGAGTGCTTTGCCCGACAACCTTTCGTTCGCCCGCGATATGTACTTGATCAAGCCTGACTCTCCCCTCCTTGTTTGGGATTCCGGCAGAAACACGGTGCTGCGCTTCGTCAAAAATCTACCCCCCAAAACAAAGATCCTTGCCACAGATCTCACACTCAACCGCCAGATCAGCGCGATGACGGATCACGTTGTTCTTTTTGGCACGCCTTACACGACCCCCCATTTTCAACTCCGAATGCAAAAAACCATCGAATTCCTCGCCAACGGCGGTGTCGGCAGCCTCTCCTTGCCCTCCGCTTGGTGTCCCGATCTGATCATCGCTCCCAAAAACCCCGATATCCTCGCACGCCTTGATCGCTCCCTTTGGGAACACTTCCCGCTCTCGCCTTCTTGGAACATCTACCTCAAAAAAGCCCCCCGCTAACCCACCTCAAAGAACCCCCCCCCTCGCTCCAACCGCCCCCACTCTACACCTTTGAGCATGGGCAATCCCAGCGGCTCGCTTTTCCATCTCCTCGCTCCAACCGCTCTCACTCCGACCTACACCCTCAAGGTGCAAAAGACGACAGCGGACTGCGTTTTCGTGGGGCGGCGATGCGTGCGGTCATACGCCCACCACAGCAGCGCACGTTGTTGTGCGCAACACAAGCGAAACGGCCTTGGTTGCGCTTCGAACACCGATAACGCCACGCAGCCATCCACACCACTTGACGCCCTTTGCACTGGCGCGAAGCATGGCGACGTGCGGTTTGGCGGGCTTGTTTTTGTGCGGTTTCTTTGTTTCGATCGCGCCCAACGCCACGCAGAGCTTTTGGGCGTGTACACGCCCCACCGCGAAGACTCATCCGACGAATCGGCCTTTGCAACAGCTTCCGTTCGCGTCGAGAGATGCGTGCCACAAGGCGTTTCCGAACGCTCCCTTTGCGCTGCACGACTACTTTGCGCACAACACGACGCTTTCGAGCGTTTCTTTTGCGCTGTGCAAGCATCTTCCGCTTGGATTGACGCGGGCCGCACACAAAGCGCCGCTTTACCACACAGATCACCCGCCCTTTTTGGGTACGGCATTGCTGCCGCCATACCCCCGCCACGCTGGCTCCCTGTTTTCCGCAACGTTCCCTCGCCGCAACAAGCACGCGTTGTCGAGCGCGCTTGACGGTATGCGCGCTGTTTCGACCTTCAACACTCCGTGTCACAACAAAAGCCTTCCCTGCTTTCTTGGGGGACGCGACCGCTTGACTCCCCCACCCGATCGCACACAAACACAAACACAACCAACCGCTTCTCCAACGCTTCTCCATCGCCCAAAGCCTCCTCACAACGATATACGAAAGATGTGTAAACAAAGGGTAGGTGCGATCCGCTGTAGACGCCCTGTTCTTGGGCAGCCACAGGGGGATGCCCGTGCATATGTCGGCACACACCCTGCGGATTTCGTGCAACGCTCCACATAGACGCACTGTTCTTGGGCAGCTGCCCCTACATGTCGGCACACACCCTGCGGATTCCGTACAACGCTCCAAAACTCGCAAACCCCATCCCAACGAACCGAACGAGGCCATACATCACCTCACCCATCAAACGGCAGAAAACCACACGCCCGCTCGTTTCACAAATTTTCGGAACGTCTTGGCGCATCCCAACGAAACGTGCTAGGATGCGGGCCTCCCAAGGGAAGGAGCTTGAACGTGCCAAAGTTGGATATCAGGATAGGCCATCACGCAAGACAGCAAGTGGATATCAACAAACCGCAGATCTGGATCGGCAGCGACGAAAGCTGCGATGTTTTTTTGCGCGAACCCGGTGTCTCGCGTTTTCATGCACAACTGCACGTGGACGAACAAGGCCGATTCTGGCTCCAAGACGCAGGTGGTAGCTTTGGAACGCTGCTCAATGGCCGCGATATCGAGCGAGAACAACTTTTTGAAGGCGACGAGATCACCCTCGGTCGGATCAAGATCCTTTTCCACGAAGAAGGCGCTCCCTACCGCAGCGGCCTTTCCCTCCCCCCCCAGATCGCAGGACTCCAACTCCCCGCACCCGCACCTCATCCACCACATCCACTAGGTTCCTTGCCTCCCGCACTGCGCGATGCATCCCTCCATTCATCCCCACCACTCGGCTCTTTGTTTCCTCCTGAACCCCACGAACAAAATATGCTGCCTCCATCCAAATCCACCGCACAAAGCGCATCATCTCCATCCGAACCCACCGCACAAAGCGCATCATCTCCACCCGAATCAACCGCACAAAGCGCATCTCTTCCACCCGAATCCACCGAGCAAGACGATATCGCGATGCTTCACGATTTTGCATACGATGCCGATCTTCCCGAAACAACCGAATCTTCCGCTCCATCGCCGCTTTCGCTGTTATCTGCCGACGAACTCCCTGCTCCACCACCCACTTCGCCTTCTTCTTCGATCTGGCCAGAAGCCTCGGAGCTTGCAACCAATTTGCCCACCCATGCCTTTACTCAGACCAGCGAAGCAGAACCAGAAGCCTCGGAGCTTGCGACCGATTTGTCCGATCATCACTTTACCAAAAACAACGAAACCGTGATCACCGCCTATCCATCGGCCTCAACAGCAGACGACTCACACGCTTTTTTAGATGGACTGATGTCCTCTGTGCCTTCGATCCAAGATCTGGATCGAGACTTTGATGCTGTGATGTCGAACCTGCCGCACACTTCGATCTCTCCACTTGCTAATCCTCAAAAAAGCCCTTCTTTCGGTGCTTTTGCACAAGCCATCCAGCCCTACATACAGCCCCAAAGCTTTCACCACGATCCACACGGGATCGTTCTTCCTATCCAAGAAGAAGATATCCCCGCTCACCCCTCCCGCGTTTCATCCACACACACCCAAGACACCCAAGACGCCCAAGATATCTGGCAAAAAGAGCAAACAGCTTTGGGGCTGTTTCCGTCTTCGCTCTCCAACGAAACAGCCAGCTACGGACTGTTTCCTTCCGCAGAAGATCGCACACAACCTGCCGCCCACGCGCCTCCGCATCTCTTGGCTCCGCCCTCGGCCCAAACAAGCCCCTTGTCTTTGAATGAAACGATCGCGCATATACTTTCGCACGCACCACAAAGCCGCCACGAACTCTCGTCGTCTTTTCACAAAGGCGACGTCTGGGCAAGCGAGGCGGATCGGCTGCGTGGCCTTCTGCGACAACGCGAAGAAGAAACCTCCACACTCCAAGAACGCCTTCGCCTTCAAGCCCAACAACACCGAGATCTGATGAACACCACGCTCCAACGGTACCGCGAAGAAAATGAACAACTTCAACGACAGATCGCGTTCTACGATCAAATGCGCCTCGAACAAACCCAGATGCTCCAAGCTCTCCACGATCTCGAAGAGGCGAAACAACGGCTCCTTGAAGAAAATCAGCGCCTACGTGCTGAAAACCAAGCATGGCGCGAAGACGCGAAGACGCGAAGACAACAGCCTCCACACGCTCCGACTTCTCCTGACAACCCCCTGAATCACGGGTTGCCGCCGCAAGCAGCAAAGAACTCATGACGCAGATATCTTATCAACTGACACAAAAACTGCGCGAAGGCGAAGCCTACAGCACCTATCGCGGGACGGCCTACCTACCTGACGGCAGCCAACGCAGCGTCGTCATCAAGCTCTTGCAACCCCGCCTCGCAAGCGACGGCGTGCTGATCTCCCATCTAACGGGCTTTTTGGACGCCTTGCGCAGCTTGATCCACAGCAGCCTCGCTCCGATCTGGGACTTTGGACGAGCGGGCGATCTGTTCTTCTTGATCCGCGAATACATCCCGGGTGTTTCGCTCGAACAACTCTTTGGCCTTGCACAACAAAACAAAGCCTCGATCTCACCGGCCCTTGCGCTGTATCTCGCACGCGATATCGCCCAAGCCATCCACCTCATCCACAAGCATCGCGTCCCGGGCGATCAACCGATCTTTTTGTTTCATGGCGGTTTGACTCCCCAAAACATCATCCTCACGCGCATAGGCGATGTCGTGATCACGGATACCGGCCTTGACGTGATCTTCTGGCGCGATGATCTGATCGTCAATGCCCTACGGCAACGCAAACAACCCTATCATCCGCCAGAATACCTCGTCGGACAACGCCCCTTGCGCCGTGGAGATACCTACAGCGTCGCAGCCCTGCTTTATCAGATGCTTGTCGGACTTCCCCCTCAACAAGCTGCCCAACAGTGGGGACACGCCCAACATTTTGTCCCACCTTCCAGCCAAAGTCAGCGCGCCACACCCGAACTCGACCAACTCCTCCAACACGCACTCTTCCCACAAGTCGAACAACGCCTCGTCCAAGTCGAACTCTTGCTCGACGCCCTCAAGTCGCCTTCCCTGATCCGACAAAAACACCTCGATCGCCGCGAAGCCATGGAATACATCGAGGTCCTTGTCCGCGAAGAAACCACCGATCCACCGGCTCTTCAAGAGCCTCTGCTCTTCGGCTACCCTTTTCACATCGAATCGCTACTCCCCCAACGCGACGATCTACCACCACCCCACAAACGCTACCGCCCACCGCGATTCGAAGACACCGACGCTTTCCATCCGCTCCAAGAAGCCGACACGGAACGCTATCACCCCCATCTTGTCGAAGGAAGAGATCTTCCCACCAACCCCGCGCTGCGACCCGCTCCGCTTTCTGTCACCCCCTTGCCTCGCCAAACCTCTTCCCTCGGCAGCGCTCTCTTCGTCTCCCCCGACGCACTCGGCCAACCCACCGCCACACCTCGCACCATCTCTTCACCCGCCCAAACCCTCGATGAAAGCATCGATATCGCCGCCCCACTCGATCCCTTCCAACAAGAAGAAAACACACACTCCGGCCTTTCTTCCCCCTCAAACGTTGCTCCTCCCCCGCACACACCTTACATCGCCCCTGACGAAGATACGGACTACCACCAAGGCACCGCCATCGCGCCTGTCCCCCTCCTTCCCACGCCCATCACAGCGCCCACATCCGCATCGGCCTCTACGACCCCCACAGCACCGACCTCTGCGCCCCAAGCAGAATCCGATTCCAACGAAGAGATCCAAGAACTCGGTAGCTACGAAGACAGCGACGAATACGACTCCAACGAAGAGATCCAAGAACTCGGTAGCTACGAAGACAGCGACGAATACGACTCCACAAACCATCACTCCGCAGACACCGCCAAAGACGCCCCTCGTTCGGGCCAATCCACCGAGGGGACCGTTGCCCTTTCCATCGAAGACGTCGCAGGATACGAAGGCGATACCCTCTACCGCAAAAACGCCAATCCCTTGGTCCCTCCCCAAATAGCCGAAGCCACGACATCGCGAACGGCTCCGCTGCCGCCCTCCCCTCATGCCACCACCACACAAACAGCCCCGCTGCCAACAACTTCTCCATCCTCCTCCTCTCCCCCCGTCCCATCGCCTTCTCCATCCTCCTCTTTGCGCCCCGTCCCATCGCCTCCTCCATCCTCCTCTTTGCACCCCGTCCCATCGCCTTCTTCCGAACCGATCGAAACCTTGGAACCTCTCGAAGACGAGGACGAAGAAGAAGAACCCAGCGAGTCCACCGTCACCGTCCCTCTCCACCAAGTCCACGGGATCATCGCAGCCCAAAAAGCCGCACAAATCCCCTCCGTCCCCACAGACCCATTTCACTCGGCCACACCGCAAGCCTCCGTCGCCCCCACCATCACACCGATGCCCCCACCAAGTCCAGCCGCTTTCGCCCTCCACAGCGCAGCCGCTTCCTCCACACCCATCAAACCTCCGATCCCCGATATCCCACTCCCACCCCATCTGCTCGCTGGCGCACCAAAAAAGCAAAGCAGCGATCCCCAACCCACCCAACACTTCGAGCCTCCCGAACCGCCCTCCGATCTCGCCTCTGCCGTTCGCCCGGGACAAGCCATCTTAGAACAACTCGAAGAAGGCCAAGAACGCTTCGGAAAATTTGTCCTGCTTGGCCGCGTTGCCCTCGGTGGCATGGCCGAAGTCTTCCGAGCTAAGCTCAAACAACCCGATGGTTCCGAGCACATCGTCGCAGTCAAGCGCATCCTCCCCGAATTCTCTGGCGACGCGAACTTTATCCAAATGTTCAAAGACGAAGCCCGTATCGCAGGCGCTTTGCTTCATCCCAATATCGTCCAGATCTACGAACTCGGCGAAGTCGACGGCATTTATTTTATCTCGATGGAATACATCGATGGCATCGACCTTGCCCGTGTCATCAAGATCCGACGCGCCCTCAATATGCCGATCTCTCCAGAACTCGCGATCGTCATCGGCGTCGGCGTGTGTCGCGCTCTCTTTTACGCACACGAAGAAAAAGACGCCAACGGCGAACCCCTCAACATGATCCACCGCGACGTCACCCCTCACAACGTCTTAATCAGCCGCAGCGGAGACGTCAAACTGACCGACTTTGGGATCGCCAAAGCCTCACAAAACCTCGCCGAAACCGCCGTCGGTGAACTCAAGGGCAAACTCTCCTATATGTCCCCCGAACAAGCCGCTGGCTACCCCCTCGACAAGCGCTCCGACCTCTTCCAAGTCGGCATCATGCTCTACGAGATCCTCACCCTCCAAAAAATGTTCGAAGGAAAGTCCGACCAAACTCTGCTCGCCAAGATCCAACGCGGCGACTTCCCACGCCTCCACACCATGCTCCCTCACCTTCCTCCCGTCTTTGAACAAGTCATCATGAAAGCCCTCGCCCTTCAACCCAACGAACGCTACCAAAACGCCCATGAACTCGAACAAGATCTCTTGCGCGTTCAGTACGAGATCCAAAGCCCCCCCACTGCCTATGCCCTCGCCCCCTTCGTCGACCAGATCATCGAACAGCGCGACGCCCTCCTCGAACAATACGCCCAAGCTCGAAAACAACAAGCCAAACAAACCTTTTCCGTCTGGGACACCCCCAACGAAGCCCCTCCTCTCGAAGCTCCTCCCCCTTCCAAACACCCACACCCCTCCCCCCGTCCCACTCTACCCGCACCGCGCCGACGCACTTGGATCTACGCTTCCTTTGCGCTGCTTTTCCTTGTGAGCGCCGGCCTCAGCGCAGCCTACTTTTTCTACGCCGTCCCTCCGCCCGAAGGCATCCTCTCCGTCTCCACCGTCCCCCCCGGTGCCACCGTCCGCCTCGACGGCGACATCCTCGGCCAAAGTCCCGTTGAAGAAAAACGAATCCCCTTCGATAAAGATACGCACGTACTTCAGATCCAAAAGGACGGCTTTGAGATCGAAACCAAAACTTTTCAGTTCTCCGACCCCAACACTCCCGTCCAAATCGCCGTCCTCCTCCAACGCAAGAAACACAAAAAGCCACCCACCCGATAACCCTCCTTGTTCCTTGCGTTCGTACCGTTATGTTTTTTGTGTGATGTTTCTTGAGTCGTCTTGTATATCCCGCAAAGGTGAACAGACCGAAACCCTTGGTTGCGACCCTTTGTCCTTTCTGTGAGGCAACGTCTATGGACCGTAAAACGGAAATCTCTCTAATCCACCGCATCCAACAACACGGCTGCGTCACTTCCTATACACAACTCCTCACCGAACTCAAACTCTATCGCGATGTGTATCACTTTGTACGGCGATATCTCCCCAACCCCTCCGATGCCGAAGAAGTCACCCAAGAAACCATGTTCCGCGCCTTCCACAACATCCAAGGCTTTGATTGCGAACGCGGACGCTTTCGCGCTTGGGTCTTTGGCATCGCCGTCCACCAAGCCTACGACCGACTCAACGAACGCAAGCACCGTAGCCTCTTCGAGATCGAAGACCTCCCCCTCCGTCACCGCTCCCCCGAAGAGATGCTCCAGATCGTCGAGATGGAAGAAGCTCTCGTCGCCGCCGTCGAACTCCTTGGCGAACGCTACCGCCGCATCCTCGTGATGTATTACGTCGATGGACTCTCTCACAAAGAAATCGCCGAAGCCGAAAACATCACTCCCAACAACGCAGGCACGTTGCTCAATCGCGCAAAAGACCGATGCCTCCAGCTTTATGAAGAGCAACTCGCCCAACAACGCGGCTTCGCTCGATTTCCCGAACGCCCCTCCCAAGCCACCCAAGCGTTCGCGGATATCTTGGCTTCGCTCAATCAAAAATTTCTGCATTATCTCAGCCATCGCTGATCTTCTTGCGACCCACCGCGAGACGCTCGCTCGCATCGATGATCGCATGGCTGTCAACAAACGGCGTCGATAGCTATGGCAGAAACAAAGGCCCCTTCTTCACACGGTACAAATATGCGATGCGCTGACGTCGACACCGCCTTCCGTCCATCCGATTGCGCGCCCTCCCCGCATCTTCTAGCGCACATTCGCGATTGCAAAACCTGCCAACAAAAACACACGCACCTCTTGCTCCTCAACGCCCATCGCTCCGAGCCTTTGATGGCCCCCGGCGAATCCGACTTTCTCGCTCGGCTTCACAAACTCGGTGAAGCCCAAAACGACGCGATCCAACGCTCTCAAACCCTCCATCAATCCGTCCTCGACGGCGACCGCTTCTTTTGGCAAGGCGATTACGACAAAGCCACCCAAATCTACCGCGATGCCCTCATGATCGTCAAAGACGACCAAGGCCGTGTCGCTCTCCTCAACAAGATATCCCGCGCACAAAGCCACCGCCACCACACCAAACAAGCCATCTCCCTCCTCCAAGATGCCCTCGCCACTCTCCGCGAACCCCTCCCTCCCCGCCGATTTCGTACCCTCGTCACCTTGTGGCAAAGCCTTTGCGTCGCCTTTTTGCTCCTCACACAACAACTCCGACGCCTACGCAAAAACAAAACCGACTCCTCCACCCGCTACGGCGATCGCAGCCGCTCCGCCCAACACATCTACCGCGAACTCTCCATCCTCTCCCAAGGTTACGACAAAACACTCTGCCGTTGGGCCTTGATCCAAGAGATCCGTTGGGCCTTGCGTCTCCAACAACCTCTCGAACTGGTCGTCGCATGGGGCCGCCTCGCCGTCTTTTCCACCCAACACCACATCCATGCTTTCGCGCATTTTTGCACCCGACAGATCGATCTCCACACACCCGAAAACGACACCATCACCCAAGCCGCTGCTGACTTTTATCTCGGTCGGATCGCCTATCTGCGCGAAGAATGGGAAGATGCACGCATCCACCTCGAACGCTGCGTCGAACGCTGTCGCGATGCCCGTGATGCTTGCCTGCGCGAAGCCTCCCTTCAACACCTGATCCGCGTCTACCGCAACGACGGCAACTTTGCCAACGCCGTCCGTGTCGCAGGTCAACTCCTCAGCCTTTACCACAAACTCGGCAATCTTTCCCGACTCTCCGCATGTTGCCGACACTTCTCTCTGATCTACCTCGCCTACGGCGATCTCCGACGCGCCCGTCTCTGGGCCTTCAAAGCTCTTGATGTCGCCAACCAGCCCGAGATCCAACAAGACGACCGTATCCTCTCGCAGATCCGTTGCTATGTCTTGCTTGCTGACCTCGAATTCCGCAGCAGCCGCAAAGACAACGCTCGCCGCTTCCTCGGCGAAGCCATCCGACTCCAACGCCTTCATCGCCAGCCCTTTGCTTATATCCGCGATGGCATCGAGCTTTTGCGCCTCATCCTCGGCGAAACCCAACGCAGACACAAACTCCCCCTCTCCCAACGCCTCTTCCGCGCCATCGCCTCCCGCGTCGCCATCTGGCGCGGTGATGCCACCCGCGCTCTCGCCCTCCAACAAGCCCCTCGCATCCGCACACAAGAACACGCCGTCCCCGAAGAGATCGCCTACCTCTACCAAGAATACACGGGCGACGAACGACAACCCGGTCTGCGCGAAGCCATCCCCGCTTCCACCTTCGCTCGCGCTTTTCTACTCAACGAGATCCCCATCCTCCCCTCCCCCGAAAAACGCATCGACTCCGAAACGCTCGCCGCCATCTTCCCCGTCGGTGCGGTCTCTTCGCGCTGGGGACGCGGTACCCTCGCCAACGAGATCACCGGCCACACCACCACCCAATTCTCCAACGCCGTCGAAGCTCCTTGGGGATACTTCTTTGCCGATGACATCGGTTAGCCAACAAACCCTAGACCTACCACCCAAAAAACCTCTCATCACCTTCTTTTGGCACCACCCACCACCCAAAAAACCTCTCATCACCTTCTTTTGGCACTCCCTACCACCCAAAAAACCTCTCATCACCTTCTTTTGGCACTCCCTACCACCCAAAAAACCTCTCATCACCTTCTTTTGGCACTCCCTACCACCCAAACCAACCTCCCATCACCTTCTTTTGGCACTCCCTACCACCCAAACCAACCTCTCATCACCTTCTTTTGGCACTCCCTACCACCCAAAAAACCTCTCATCACCTTCTTTTGGCACTCCCTACCACCCCTCAACTCGTCGTCGGCTTTTTTTGGAACCACCCAACATCGCTCAAAAATCCCCACCTATTCAGTCTCTCCGCCTGTTCCCCTTCACAGCATACACACGCAGCAACCCCCGCCTTTCCGATCGGAACGCTCGGCGTTATTGCTGCCACAAAAACTTGGCCGCGTGCGAGCCACAGCAAAAGACATACGCGCTCCCTCCCCCAAAATTCATCGAGGTCTCGTACCTTGGCCCCTCCTCCAATTGGGCAATGAACGCCATCCCTTTCCCACACGTCGGACACTCCGGGTCGTCGGCACTTTGTAACCAAGACGGCTGCCCGAACATCTGCCCTACGACTTTGCGACGCGCCACTTTATGCGCGTCCGCCCACGATTGACGGGCTGGATCGTAAACATCACCATCCTCATCCGCTTGGGCCTCCCAATCCACCATCTCCACACCGTACACATCCGACCGCAACAACGGCGTCCCGCTTCCACCCACCTGTGGAGGCTCCCAGATCTTCCAACTATTCCCCACAACCACCATCGCCTTGTTTGCGCCTTGTTCGGCGTCCCACGTCTCGCATGTATCCGCAGAACACATAAACAACAGCACCAACCGATCCAGCCGCTCCCCTTTTTCTGGAGCCAGCACCAACTGCCCCAAAAATTGCATCGGCTCTTTGCACTCCCGACAACACGGCCACACGGGCGTCGCTGCACGCGGAATCAACGGCCTACCCCCAAAACGACTCGCCAACGCCGTCTCTTGCGGAGCCTCTTTTGCTACCATCAAATGCACTGTACTTTTTTTGTTTTCCATCACCATGCCTCCATGCTTTGAGCCACGTCGGCATCTTGCCCTAATTTTTCATCCACGCAAAGTCTCCTCTTCATCTCTCTCCACACCGCCTCCTAAAAATTTCGTAATTTCCGTCCTTTCCGCTCTTTCTGCGCCTTGACTGCTCCTTGTTACCTCGATCTTCTTGGCGGCGTTGAAGCTTCCCAAACCTTCCGTGTTTTCCGTGTTTTCCGTGGACTCGTTTTGGTCTTGACAGCAACCAGCGCGGCGGCTAAGGTGTCCAACCCATCGAATCCTTGCGAAATCCTCCCGAAGAAACAAGACCCACGAAAAAAAGCGGAGCATGATCATGGCAGAAGAGCAATATCGACCTCACGATATCGAACAACGTTGGCAAGACTACTGGGAAAACCACAAAACATTCCGCGTGGTCGAAGACCCCACCAAGCCCAAATACTACGTCCTTGATATGTTCCCCTATCCATCGGGCGCAGGCTTGCACGTCGGCCATCCCGAAGGCTACACCGCAACAGATATCCTTTGTCGATACAAACGGATGCGTGGTTTCAACGTCTTGCATCCGATGGGATGGGACGCCTTTGGCCTCCCCGCAGAACGCTACGCCATGCGCACAGGCATCCATCCCGCTATCACCACACGCAAAAACATCGACACCTTCCGCCGCCAGATCAAACGCTTGGGCTTTTCCTATGATTGGGATCGCGAAGTCGACACCACCGATCCCAACTACTACCAGTTCACCCAATGGATCTTCCTCAAGCTTTATGAACAAGGACTCGCTTATCAAGCCGAAGTCCCCGTCAATTGGTGTCCTGCCCAAGGCACCGTCCTCGCCAATGAAGAAGTCAAAGATGGCGTCTATGTCGAAACGGGCGATCCCGTCGAACGCCGCGTCATGAAACAATGGATGCTCAAGATCACCGCCTACGCACAACGCTTGCTTGATGACCTCGACGAACTTGATTGGCCCGAAGGCATCAAAGCCATGCAACGCCATTGGATCGGTCGTTCCGAAGGGGCCGAAGTCGACTTCCGCGTCGCCGAAACCAACGACACCTTCCGTATCTTTACCACCCGCCCCGATACCCTCTACGGCGCAACGTATTGTGTACTCGCTCCCGAACACCCGCTGATCGCCAAGATCACACAACCCCACCAACGCGATCAAGTCGAACAATACGTCCACACCGCTCGCAACAAACCTGACCGCGAACGCATCGACGAAGGCCGCCAAAAAACAGGCATCTGGACAGGCGCACACGCCATCAATCCCGTCAATGGACAGCCTATCCCCATCTACATCGCCGATTATGTCTTGATGCACTACGGCACAGGCGCGATCATGGCCGTCCCTGCGCACGATCAGCGCGATTGGGAATTCGCCAAAACCTACAACCTCCCCATCCTCGAAGTGGTCCAAGGTGGCGATATCACCACCGCTGCTTACGAAGGCGACGGCTCCCACGTCAACAGCGACCTGATCGACGGACTCCACATCGACGATGCAAAACGCCGTATCATCGACTGGATCGAAGCACAAGGCTTGGGAACAGGCACCATCACCTATCGCCTCCGTGACTGGCTGTTTTCTCGACAACGTTATTGGGGCGAACCCTTCCCGATCTTGCACCTTGCCGACGGCACCATCAAGCCTATGCCCTCGCAAGATCTGCCCTTGCTCTTGCCCGAACTCGAAGATTACCGACCCACCGAAGATGGACGACCACCCCTCGCACGCGCCCAAGAATGGGTCCGAACCCTCGATCCCGAAACAGGCATGGCCGCCGAACGCGAAACCAACACCATGCCCCAATGGGCCGGCTCTTGCTGGTATTACCTCCGTTATCTCGATCCCCACAACACCGAACTCCCCTTTGCTCCCGAAAAAGAACGCTATTGGATGCCTGTCGACCTCTACGTCGGCGGCGCTGAACACGCTGTCCTTCACCTCCTCTATTCGCGCTTTTGGCACAAAGTCCTCTTCGATTGTGGTCTCGTCTCCACCAAAGAGCCTTTCCAAAAACTCTTTAACCAAGGCATGATCCTCGCCTACAGCTACCAAAACCAAGCAGGCAAGTACTTTTCCCCCGAAGAAGCCACCGAAGAAGCCGGCAAGTGGTTCACCCGCGACACCCACGAACCCCTTCACACCCAGATCGAAAAGATGTCCAAGTCCCGCTACAACGTCGTGAACCCCGACGATGTGATCGCACACTACGGTGCAGACGCCATGCGCGCTTACGAGATGTTTATGGGCCCCCTCGATCAAGACAAACCTTGGAGCGACCAAGGGATGCAAGGCGTCTTTCGCTTTCTCGCCCGTGTCTGGCGGCTCTTTGTCAAAGATGGCTCCCTCCAACACAACCTCGACAACACGTATCCCTCTCCCGAAATCCAAAAGCTCCTCCACAAAACCATCAAAAAAGTCGGCGAAGATATCGAGTCCTTCAAATTCAACACCGCCATCGCCGCCCTCATGGAACTCACCAACGCTTGCTACAAACACGACGCTCTTCCCCGCGATCTGATCGAACAATTCACCCTGCTACTCTCCCCGATATGCCCCCACATCGCCGAAGAGATCTGGAGCCTCCTCGGTCATCCACACTCCCTCGCTTATGAGCCTTGGCCCTCCTACGATCCCGCCCTTGTTGTCGATGAAACCATCACCATTGTTGTCCAAGTCAACGGGAAACTCCGCGCCAAAATCGATGTCCCCCACGATATCGCTCCCGCTTCCCTCGAAAACCTCGCACGCAACGATCCAAAGATCCTCGCCCTTCTCGAAGGCAAACCTCCCCGCAAAGTCATCGTTGTCCCGGGACGCCTCGTCAACATCGTCCTCTAACGCCTCGCAAACAGCCCAACCATTGCACCAAATCCAAGGTGCCTCGTCGAGTCCTTTAACGCCTCCTCTCGTCATCCTCCGCCCAAAAAAATTCTTGCTCTCCAACCCAAAAGTAGCGATACTCTCGCTTTTGTGCGTATCAACACCGACACACACAACCAAACGCACCACGCACCTGTCGAGATCGAAGAAAAAAGGAGTCACGCAGTTGAAAAAACCCGTGTTCGCGGCACTTCAAGCGAGAGAGTCGCTGGGTTGAAAACCTGTGCTCTGTTCGCCGATACGGGGTCAAGGGGCGACAGTCCCTTGCGGGGTGTGGTGCCGCGCCCCACAAAAACAGCCCAACTGCGTCACTCCCACCAAAAAAACTCAAGCAGCAAAGCGGGTACGGCTGTATGTGGATTGAACCGCATGATCTGATCGGACGACAAGTCGGAAAGTACCGATTCCTTGAACGCATCGGGCGCGGAGGGATGGCCTTTGTGTACCGAGGAGAACACGTCGACATGGCCCAACCCATCGCGATCAAAGTTCTCTTCCAAAAACACAGTCAGTCCCCCGAAAAACGCGCTCGCTTTCATCGCGAAGCCCAACTCCAATTCCGATTGCGTCATCCCCATCTTGTCCGTAGTTTCGACCTGATCGATGAGCAAGGCATCCTCGGCATCGTCATGGATTGGGTTGATGGATTCGACCTCGCGACCCACACCGAACAACATGGCGGACGCCTCGGACTCACCGACCTCAAACCCCTGTTTTTCCCAGTCCTTGAAGTCGTCCACTACGCCCACCGCCAAGGCATCATCCACCGCGACCTCAAACCCGCCAACATCCTCATCGAACACCGCGAAGGACAAACCATCCCCAAAGTCCTTGACTTCGGCATCGCCAAACTTCTCAACGACACCGAATGGCAAACCGAAGAAGGTGTCCTCCTCGGTACACCCGCTTACCTTGCCCCCGAACAAGCCGAACGCGCCCAAATTGACCACCGCGTCGATATCTACGCCCTCGGTATCACCTTCTACCAACTCGCCACAGGACAACTCCCCTTCTCTGGAGAAACTGTCCTCGAAGTCCTCCTCGCACACCGCGACAAAAATCCACCCCCCATGCGCTTTTGGGATCCCGCCATCCCACCCTCCATCGACTACGTCATCCAAAAAGCCCTCGCCAAAAACCCCAACGAACGCTTTGAAAACTGCGATGTCTTTGCCGATGCCCTTCAAGCCGCCTACGTCAACGAACACTATCCCTTTGTCTCCTTAAACGCCCGTGCATCCGAATCCATCGCCAGCACAAAAACCGAAATCTCTCTCTCCCCTCACCTTCGCAACCTCGAACCCTCTGCCTCTTCTTTGCCCGATCCACAACTCTTTCCCCGCCTCGCTGCACTTGCCAAACATCGCCCACCACCCGACCCATCACCTCAACCCCTCCCCAACCCCCAAAACCCTTCCCCCCTCTCCACCACTTGGAGCCCACCCATCCCTTCTCCTCTCTTGCTCCCCACCGAAGATACGCCCACCCTCACTCCCCCCAAACCACTCAAAAACACCTTCACTCAGATCACACAGATCTCCCTCGCCGCTTTTTCCGCACCCCCTCAAACAACCAGCACAACCTCCCGAAACAACAACGCTTTACTGACACCTCACACACCCAGCCACAACGCTTCGCCCATGCCTCGCACACCCATGCCTCGCACACCCAGCCACAACGCTTCACCCATGCCTCGCACACCCATGCCTCGCACACCCAGCCACGAAGCCTTACCCACCGTACCCTCCCCAAGCTACGACGCTTTGCCCACCGTACCCTCCCCAAGCTACGGCGAGTTGCCCACCGTACCCTCCCCAAGCTACGGCGATTTGCCCACCGTACCCTCCTCCCCAAGCTACGGCAGCCTCTCTGCCGCCATCACCCCTCCTCACAAGCTCTCTGCTCCACCTCTTTCTTCTCGAATCATCTCACCCACCGATCCAACCGACGTCTCGCCCCCTCCAAACCATCCGCTCTCACCTCTATCCGAATCTCTCCGTCTTCTCGATCCCAACGACGAGATCGACTCCATGATCCTTCGCCTCTATCAATCCCCGCCGCCCTCCGATCCACCCACACCCGACCACTCGACACCCATCCCGCCTCTTTCCCCTCCTGCCGACTCGCCGCATCGCCTCGACTTCACGCCAGAACAACTCCCCTCCTCTTTTCTTTCTGAGCCGGTCTCTTCCGAGGGTATTGATCGCACAAACAACGCTCCTCTCACCTCCCATCCAAGCACCCGCCTCCCCGCTCACCCCTCTTTCGACGTGAAGCCTTCGAGGAACCCAACGGGCGCACCGACCCGCCTCCCCGCTCCCCCCTCTTTCGACTCGTCGCTCCCCTCACACACCACAGCCCGAAACGCCGTCCCTCCCCAAAAAAACCTCTCCGCCAAACCAGAAGGCTTCGACTTTCGCATCGCACTGTTTTTTGGCCTGCTGATCGGCTTCCTTCTCTTTCTCGTCGTCCGCTTCTTCCCCCGATAATACGATATCCGCGAGATGTGTTACCGAAGATGGGCGCGGAGATACCCTGTGATTGGGCAGCCACACCTGTCCGCCTCTACATCTTTACGATCACACTACAGGCGGATTTCGTATTATCCGCCCCTTCCCCCGAGAATCCACCTCTTTCGCACCGAGGGATCAGCCCGTACTCTTCAAGCCGCCTGCAACGCCACCGATGGTAAGAAATACGTCTCGCATCAATTGCTGTGCTTCCAAAGAATTGGGATCGCCAAGACCGCGCAACTGCCGCAACAATCGGATCTGCAAAAAATTCAACGGATCGATGTACGGGTTGCGCAGCGCGATCAAACGCTGCAACATCGGTCGATTGTCCAACAGAGTTTTGTGCTCGCTGACTTGCAACACCCAATGCGTCGACTCATCAAAGGATTCTTTGATATGCGAAAACACCTTGTGCCGGATCTGCGCATCTTCGACCAACATCGAATAATGCTCCGCGATCCCCATGTCTGCTTTACACAACGAAAGTTCTGCGTTGTTCACAAGACTGTAAAAGAACGGCCAGTCCCGATACATCTCTCGCAACAACGCCAACCGCGATGCACTTGACGCAAAACAACGAAACGCTTCGCCGATCCCGTACCATCCCGGCAACGCATGACGCGACTGCATCCAACTAAACACCCAAGGAATCGCCCGCAACTGCGCGATCGTCGAAGACGCCGAACGCCTCGCAGGGCGAGAACCCAAACGCAATTGACTCAGTTCGTTGATCGGCGTGGCTTGGCTCCAATACACCAAAGTGTCGGGATCCTCGTACACAAAGCGCCGATACGCCGCACGCGCCACTTCTGCAAGCTCGTCCATCGCTTCACGCCAAGATGCCTTCGGAGCCACTTGTTCGGGATGAACAGGGCAACTTGCGATCAACACCGCATGAAGCACTTGTTCCAAGTGCCGCCTTGCCACTTCGGGATGTCCATAACGCTGATCGATCACTTCGCCCTGTTCGGTGATCCGGATCCGACCGTTGATGGTGTCGGGTGGCTGCGCCAAGATCCCTTGGTTGGCAGGCCCGCCCCCTCGGGCGATCGTCCCTCCCCGCCCATGAAACAATGTCAGCGCCACACCATGCGCCCGACAACAACGGGCGATCTCTTCTTGGGCTTTATACAGCTCCCAGTTCGCCGACACAAAACCCGCGTCCTTGTTGCTGTCCGAATAACCGATCATCACGATCTGCTGCATCCCGCAATCGCGCAAATGTTGCGCATACAACGGATGTGTAAACATCTCCGTCAAGATCGCTGGTGCCGCCCGAAGATCCGCCACCGTCTCAAACAACGGCGCGATCTTCATCGTCTCCCCACCATCCCGACGCAAGCTCAATCCCGACCAACGCGCCAACAACAACACGCTCAACAGATCATCCACACCGTTGGTCATGCTGATGATGTACGGCCCCAAGATATCCGCCCCATACACATCCACACCCCGACGCAACAACCGAAACAACTCCACCGTATCTTGCGCCTCTTGCGATAAACCCTGAAGCATCGAAAGATCGGGCGGCCAACACCCCAACTGCGCCGTCAACCATCCGATCCGCTCCTCCCGCTTCATCTCGCCATAACCTTCGCAGATCCCCATCCGATCAAACAATTCGTTCAATACACTGCGGTTTGAATCGCTCAACTGTCGGATATCCAGCCGCATCGCTCGCAAGCCAAACCCTTCAGCTTGATGCAAATATCCCCGTAACTCCGCCGAAGACGCCGCATCAAAACCATGCGCTTCAAGCTGGTGCAACATCTCTCGCAAAGGCTCACTCAACTGTTCGCTCTTGCGCAAATACGGCGACTCTTCTCCTACCTCTCCCAACAAACGCGGCTTGATCTTTTCTTTCTTTGCTTCTTCTAGATCTGCCGCCAACAACGCCATCCGCTGCCGAAACGGCTCCTCTGGATAACGTTCCGCGATATACATCGCATATTTCTCAGGCCGCGTACTCCCCGTCAGCGCCGCCACCACCTCCTCCTCCAACCCCAACAACTCCTGCGAAACGCTCATATAACGGTCGAGATCCAACGCCGTCTGCCAATGCCGCTCCAACGCACGCCGACGATGCCAACGCAACGCAGAAGCCGTCGTCTCTGCCGTCACGTTTGGGTTCCCGTCTCGATCTCCCCCGATCCACGAACCAAATGACAAAAACCGCCTTGGGGGTTTCACCGTCGGATAATACCGACGCAATGACGAAAGAAACGCCTCGTACACTTGCGGCAACACCTGCCACAACGTCGCCTCCAAGTAGTACAACCCCGTCCATACTTCATCCAACACGGTCGGAGCGGTCTTTGCGGCACGTTCTGTCACCCATAACGTCGTGATCTCCCCGCGTATCCGCTCCAACATCTCCTCGCGCTCGCTCGGCAAGAGATGCCTTACTTCCATCTCCAGCATGGTATTCGCCACTTGCCGCAGCTTCGCAAGGACGGTTCGACGCTTAGGCTCTGTTGGGTGCGCTGTAAACACCAACTCCACTTCCAGTTCATCCACGATCCGTTGCACTTGCTCTGCGCTCACACCGCGATCTCGCAACGTACAAAACGCATCCGCCAACGACTCCCGCAACGGCGTCGGATGGCTCGCCCTTTGACGCCCCCGCAACATCCGAACCCGATGATGCTCCTCCGCCAGATTCACCAACTCAAAATGCGCTGTAAACGCCCGCGCAGCCTCGCTTACCTCTCGCGAGGTCAACGTCGCCACACGCTCCATCAACGCCTTCTCGGTCTCCTCATGCCTTGTGCGACCTCGCTCCTCGTCCAACCGCCTCCGCCGCGTCAACGCCAAGATCTCATCCAGCCGCCCGACGATCTCCGCACCTGCGTGCTTTTCCATCGCTACGTGCAACATCCCCGTCAACAACAACACATCCGCCTGAAACGACGACAACTGCTCCCGCGTTAACGCATCCTCCTCAAACCGCTCCACCTTCCGTTCCTCCCTATCCTTCGTTGAAAACACGCTCTCACGCCAACGATCCTCTCGCCTAACCACACACCGAAACGATCCGCGCAAATTTCGTGAACACCTTTGCTCGATCATTCGACAAAGCCACCGAAGACTCTAGCCTCCGACACAAAAATGTGTCAACTTTCCAAGACTCACCGCTGCTCCGAGCCGAATCGCATCTTTGCACAATACAACACGCTCGGGCGCATCTTTTTTCCTTTCGGACCTTGTAGGAAGACAACATGTCACAAAGTGCTTTTGATGAAGCTCGCCAAACTGCCGCCGCCAGCGCCAAACAGATCGCGCAAAAACTCGGGCTGCGCTCGGACGAAGTCTCCATCCTCCTTTGCAGTTCGGATGGTTCTTCGCTGCGCTTCCTCTACCCTGAAGCTCTCTTCAAAACGGGCATCCGCCTTCCCAACGACCGCAACTCGCTCGCTGGACAGGCCATCTACTACCAAAAACCACAACTCCACAACAACATGACCCAAATCAAGCGTATGGCCTTCTTTGAGCGCGTCAAAACAGGCGAAGAATCCCCCACCCCCATCCAAAAAATGCTCACCCTCCCGATCCTCAACGGAAACAACGTCACCGCCATCGTCCAATGCAGCCGAAAAGCCAAAACCCTCGAAGAAGCCGGCCCCGACTTCACCAAAGACGATATCGCCGCACTCGCAGAAGATCTCTTCGAGATCGCCACCCTCCTCCCTCTCCTTCGCCCCACCGACTTTTAACCACAAATCCCCGTCAATCCGCAGGAATCGAGCCTTCGCTTTGTGGCTGTGAAGCGGCCACCGTCGTGGGTTCGTCGGGCACTTTCAACGCCATCTGTTGCCACCATTCCGCTTCCAACAATCGCTTGCGATCAGGGTTTGTGATCCGAGCCAAAAAGCAGTAGCCCGTCTCTTCTTCGAGTACACGCACAGACATCGCGTACGACCACAGATCGGCAGCGCGCACCTCTTCGTTGGGAAGCACAAACGCAATACAACGATCGTGTTTGTACGAATACACCACCTTATAAAACCGACGTGGTACGGGGATGTCCGACACACGCTGATTGCGCTCCCCATACAACGGACCCGCCACCACCGCCAGTTTTCCCAGCCCGAGCGTCCACTTGCGCACCAACATCTCCAAACTCCGCCACGCCTGCCGATTGAGCCTTGGATGCTGGAGCGCAACACAACTCATCGCAAAGGTCTCATCGTTGCTTTCGCGTGAAAAATCCACCGCAGCACTCGGCACCAGATGCCCTTTGTCGTAACCCGAATTGCGAAACGCATCGGGTTTCACACGATACTTCTCGGGGACCTCAGGATCGGCATAAAAGCGATCTCCTCGATCTGTGTCCACTCCGATCGAATGGCGCGAGATAATGTACGACACCCACAACGCCGTCTTGCGCTTGAAACAATAACCCGCGCTGTATCCAATCCGATCAAGCACCAGATCGCTCGGACAAGGCTCTCCCACCGCTCGGTGATTGCGAAAACGAAACACCCACGTATACGTCCGATGTCGATGCGGCCAGATGTACCGCACAAACAGATGATACAACCCACCACCCACCACCGCTGCCAAAAGATGCGTCACGATCCACACAGCAACCCTCCATCACGAAAATTCGCTCAAACAGCCCTTGATGATCGCGGTCGGATCGCTTGGATCACCAACATCTCATCGCCCTCTTCCCACGGCGTTTTGTGCAGATCACAATAACAACCGCCGATCACAAACCCCACTTCCTCCAACATCGACACCAACTGCGCTTGGTGCAGATAACGCTGTGGGATCGCATACACTTGTTCGCTCTCCACACCGTCTTCCGTTGTTCGGTACAGATAATAAGCATCCCAACGCTGTTCGCTCGGCTCCAAACAACGACCCTCCAAGATATCAACGCATCGCTCGCCCTCATACAACGAAGCCAACGGCTCGAACGTCACCAGCTTTCCGTCCGCCAAAAAAAAACTCCCTCCCCGCGACCGCTCCCGAACCTCTTCATCCTCCGAGACTTCGGCACTTTCATCGACACCAACGTCCGATGCTTCGGCCCTTTCAGCATCGTTGTGTTCGCCCGATACTTCGGCCTCTTCAGCGGATGTCTGTTCCTTCGATGCTTCGGCTTCTTCAGCGGATGCTTGTTCCTTCGATACTTCGGCTTCTTCAGCAGATGTCTGTTCCTTCGATGCTTCGGCTTCTTCAGCAGATGTCTGTTCCTTCGATGCTTCGGCTTCTTCAGCGGATGTCTGTTCCTTCGATGCTTCGGCTTCTTCAGCGGATGTCTGTTCCTTCGATGCTTCGGCTTCTTCAGCGGATGTCTGTTCCTTCGATACTTCGGCTTCTTCGGACGAAGCGTCCAGATCGACTTGATACAGATCGAGCCAAAGTTCGCCCCCTGCGACGAGGTGGTCAAAAGCCCGTTGCAAACAGGCGCGTTGTGCGGACTCGCTGAGTAGCACGTACAGGCCATTGTAGGGGATCAGCACCCGATCAAAACGTTGTGGAAGGGAAAATTCGGACATATCGGCAAGGATCAAAGAGGCGCGATCGCGGATCGCGTCGGGAGCGGAAGAGAGGCGTTGTTGGAGGGCGGCGATCATGTCGGGATGGAGGTCAAGACCTGTCACGCGATGCCCTGCCTCTAAAAGCGGTCGCATCACGCGACCCCACCCACAACCCAACTCCAAGACGGTCTCGGCCCCCCGACACACCCGCCGATAAAACGCGATATCTCCTGCGTTTCCTCGGTGCGTGATCTGATACAGCGAAACATCATACAGATCGGACGAACAGACATCGTGTGGATCGGGCAAAGAGACATCGTGCGGATCGGGCGAAGAGACATCGTGCGGATCGGGCGAAGAGACATCGTGCGGATCGGGCGAAGAGACACCGTGTGGATCGGACAAAACAACCTCCGTCTTGGCCTCCTAGATACCGCGTTGGGGCTAGGAGCTCTGTTGGCGAGCGGCGGCGGCGGGTGGAAAAGCGTTGTCGTCTTTTGCGTCGCGTGTCTTGGGTGAAGGCAAGGCCACGAGGTTGTTTTTGGGAGGGAGTGCCTTGGTTTCGTCCAGTTGATAGTCTCGAACGATGCAAAACTCGGTGGCTTCGGCAGAAAGCATCACACCCGGGACACCTGCGCCGGGATGGGTTCCTGCACCGACCATATACAACCCTTCGACATCTTCGCTTTTGTTATGTGGCCGCAGATAGGCCGTTTGCGAAAGTTTGGGCTCAACACCAAAGGCATTGCCGTAGTGCGAGTTGAGCGTATGCTGAAAGTCGTTGGGTGTAAAGACTTCGCAAACGTCGAGGTGTTCGCGCAATCCTTCAAGCCCCCACTCTTCAAGGAAACGCAGCACCTTGTCGGTGAATCCGTCCTTGATCGCGTCCCAATCGAGACCCGAAGTATTGTTGGCGACGGGAATCAACACATACATACTTTCGCAACCTTCGGGAGCCATCTCCGCATCGGTGCGCGTCGGGACGTGCAGGTACATACTAAAATCATCGGGCAAGATCTTGTTCTTAAAGATATCACGGATTAGTTCACGATACCGCTCCGACAAGATCAACGTGTGGTGCTTGAGAGACGGATACTGCTTGCGAACACCAAGGTACAGCAAAAAGCAGCTCATGGTGTACGAGGTCTTGGCCACTTTCTTGTCGGTCCATTTCTTCCGATTCTCCGAAGCGATCAGCTTGGAGTAGGTGTGTCCAAAGTCTGCGTTGCTCACCACCAGATCTGCGGGGAAAAAAGTATCATTGGCTTCAACGCCCACCGCACGGCCTTGTTCGACACGGATCTTTTGGACTTCGCACGAGGTATGTACTTCGCCACCAAGCTCCAAAAAGACCTTCTCTAGGGCCTTGACGAGGCTGTACATCCCGCCCTTCGTGAACCACACCCCAAGCTCTCGTTCCAAATAAGGGATCATCAAGTACACCGACGGAGCGCTGAATGGGTTGCCACCGATAAACAACGGGTGAAAGCTAAACATAAAGCGGTGACGGAAGTCCTGAAAATAACGCTGGACGTAGTTGTGGACAGGTCGATAGGCTTCCAGTTTGATCGCACGCGGAACAAACGCAAGCATCGAGCGGATCGTATCAAAGGGCCGTGCGCCGAGTTGATCCGTGATCACCGCTTCGTAGATCGGCTTGAGCTTTTCCATGAAAGCATCATAGCGCTCCGCGTCTTTGGCATTAAACTTCCGCATCTCCGCTTTCATCTTCTCGCTGTCACCGCTGTAATCAAGAAAAGTCTTGTCGTGGTAATAGATCCGATAATACGGATCGAGCGGCAGCAGTTCGAGATAATCCGATAGTTTCTTGCCTGCGGCTTCAAAGATCGATTCGATGATCGGTGGTGCGGTGATCAAGCTCGGTCCCATATCGAAGGTGTATCCGTCTTTTTTGAGCTGGTACGCTCGGCCCCCGACCATCTCCCGCTTCTCAAGCAGCTTGACTTGGATCCCTCGCGCCTGCAATCGCACCGCCAACGACAAACCACCAAATCCACTTCCGATCACCACTGCACTTTTCGGCTTTTTCTGCATGACACGCTTCACTTTCTTCTCTTGCAACAACGCAGCCCAAACGATCCGCCTCAAACACACAAAAATCATGCTTTTTGGACAGCATCAGGGCATTGCGATATCTCGCGTCGATCCCCCTACACGTTCGGGGGTGTACGCTTGCGTTTTGTGTTCCCTACAGATTCTGCTCACGCTCAAAGGATTCGCGAAAAAATCCCAAAACATCGATCTCATAGGAGTGAGAGGGTGTCTGGATCAGCGATATCTGAACGCGATATCTCCGCGTAATGTATGAATGAGGGGGGGGCAAAGACGCTCTCTCGTGCAAACAGCGTGCGGCATGGAACACCAAAACCTCGCAGCCTCCGAAGATCGAGGGCAGGCACGGGGGCCTGCCCCTACGAAACACCGTGTGATTTCCAACACGTAGGGGCAACCCCCTGTGGTTGCCCTGTTGTTGGGGTTAGTTCAAAACAGATGGCGATGAAGAGGTCACCGACGCAACAGATCGAGGGCAGGCACACCTGTCTGCCCCTACATATCGGCGCACACAACGGGCGGATATCGTATGAGAGGGTCCCCCACGACGCTTCGCTGTGGAGCGAGGAAGGGTAAGGGGCATCGCGAGAAAGCGCATAGATGCGATTTTGGATGAGTTGCATACACAAAGGAGGGTTTTTGGATGGGGGGTTTGTTTGGGAGGATGCGATTTTGGACGGGCGTCATGTACGGGGATGCGATTTTGGATGTATGGCGAGAGTCGGGTCTGCCTCTTCACCCATTCGACTCGGCGTGGCTGTGCAGCACAAACGGCTGCGTGGAAGGTCGTTTCCATCGCAAACGCTCCTGACGCAAAGACCGCAAAGCTCGCCACGCCAGCCATATCTTTTGCTTCTTGGTTGTGTAGACGCGCTCGCTGAGGTTGTCGAATCCGCGTTCAACAAGCCGATCTTGGATCCCCTTGTACACGGTCGCAGCGACCGCCACAGGGCGCTGGAAAAATTCGGGCAAACACGGGATCGCCACAAAAGCTTCTTGGTAAGCCCGATCGGCGATCTCGGCGATCTCTTGCAAACAGGCCCGATACCCCGAAGTGATCGGCATCTTTCCCTCAACCATCTCCGCGATCTGCGCTTCCTCCACCCCATGCTTCGCCATCACCGACGCAGGCAGATACAACCGACCCATCCGCCAATCTTCGCTCACATCGCGCAAGATATTGGTCAACTGCATCGCATGACCCAACAAAGACGCTCGCCGCAACACTTCGCGATCATGCACCCCAAACAACTCCGTCAACCAACACCCCACCACCGAGGCCACACGATACGTATACAGCTGCAACGCCTCCATATCCCGATAACGACGCGGCGTGATATCCATCCGCACCCCTTCGATCAACGCATCCACATACGCAAACGGCACTCCCGCCCCCGCCATCTCACCCATCACAGACCCCAACAACGGATGCTCCGACAACTTCCCCTCATAGGCCGCTCGCGCCAAGCCTTTCCAAGCATCCAACAACCGATGCAACGCCGTCTCCGAGAGCCCTTCTCGACCATCCACCAGATCGTCTGTGTAACGGCAAAAAGCATACACGCCCGCCACTTGTTCCATCTCACGTTTCGGAAAAAACTGCGATGCAAAACGAAACGACTTGCTGTGTTGCGCAAAATAATCGAGATGCGAACCCGATCCAACCAGATCACGCGCTTCCAACAATCGCTTGATCTCCGCATCTTCGGCTTTTGTCACCGCGTTCTCATACGCCACTTCATCCTCGATCACCTGATGCGCACGCTCTTGCCAACGCGAAACCACCGCGCACAACACAGGTTGCTCCCCCGCAAGCTCCCGCAAGTCCGACAAAAATGCTGTATAGATCTCGTCAAGATGTGACAGCGCCCGTTCCATCGCAGCCTTTTGCTCTACCCGACGAAACAACGCACCACACAAGCCAGCCCCGACCTTCTCTCCTTGTGGCACTGCAAAGAACGCTCGCGGCCAAGTCCACTTTCCTTGAAGAAAGTCTTGAAAGGCAGGTTTCCCCGTCTGAGCGCGTGGACAATAATCCAGCAGATCATCCAACATCTGATACAAACAACCCAAACGCCGACCCAACGCATAATACGCCATCGCCTGCGGATCTTCCGACAACATCGGCTGGATCGCCATCGCAAAACCAAACAACTCGCCCGACTTGCCACCGACGATCTCTTCGTACGCTTCCCGCGTCAGTTCTTTTCCAACAGCACGCGCTTGACGCAACTCACCTGCCACCGTTCGCTCGACCACCCGCGCAAACAGCGTCATCAACGGCAACGAACCCGTCTGCGCGATCACCCGATACGCCGCCGTCAAAAAATGATCGCCCATCACCAACGCCGCTCCTACGCCGCGCTCTGCATACAACGTCGGTTGCCCCCGTCGTTCGGCGGCTTCGTCGATGATATCGTCATGCAACAGCGAAGCCTCGTGAACCATCTGCACAGCCAGCGCTCCCTGCCAAAACCGCGCATCCTCCGCCCCCAACGAAGCGGCGATCCCGTATCCCACCAACGGGCGGATCATCTGCCCTTCCAACGCGATCTTCGGCAAACCTTCGGCTTCCAGTCTTGCGGATTGGCCTTGCAAACCCAACAAGACCGCTGACTGCGCAAGCTCCAACGTTCCCTCACGCTCTCGCCTCAACAAACCTTCGCTCTGTTGTGTGTCCACAGAAACCGACGTAGCATCCGCCGTATTCGAAGCATCAGTGGACAGAACCGCTGCGGCAGACACCGATGGCGTAGACTCTTCGGTGCGCTTCCATACTCCGCTGGATGCAGCCCCCAAGATGCCCGACGATACCGACCCACCGTTGGACGAGTCCGACGAAGCACCCGCCGAACGCCACATCACGCTCTCCATAGAAAACGCTGGCTTCCCTCCGCTCGGTGGCTGCGCTTCTTGTGCGCGCCAACGCGCCCACAACATCCCCAAAACACACACCTGATACGCAAACAAGTTCAGCGCCACCGCGCCCCACAAACCACCGATCGCCACCATCCCCAGCGACAAACCTACATTCAACCCATAAAACCACGCCATCCACCGCACGGGCAACGCACGCACCCACGCATCGACACGCAACCACACCAACGCTCCCATCACCGCAAGGCTCGTCACATACCAACCAAAGAAGTTGATCAGCGGCATCCCGTAGTAATAATGGCCTTTTTCCGCCCAGATCCAATAACGGTTGAGGTAGCTCATCGCTGGATCAAGACTCAAGTCCCACATACTCAACAGCAGCGCACCCAGCATCACCCGCCCATACCAACGCTGCTCCTGCGGAAAGGTCCACAGCGCCAGCACATACGCAGGCACCGCCATAAAAAACCAACTCACCGGGATCACCAGCGGCACATGGCCCAAAAGCTTCCAACCCAAAAGCTCCGAGTAATGGTACGATCCGAACGGAAAGCCCAACGTCGTCCCCGCATACTCGCTCAAAAAACTCAGCGCATACACCGCAACAAACGCCGACCACCAACGCCAACCCACAAAACGCACCAAGACCACCACCAACACCACACCCGCAAGCCACGATTGGCCTTCACCAAACAACCGAAATGAGATCCCGTAAAACCACGTCAAATGCGCCTGCCAACCGATCGGAAGCATCGACAGCCAGTGCGGATGACGACCAAACGTCGCATAACCCACCAACGCGACAACGCAAAACGCAGCCAAACCCAACAAACTCCAATCCTCTACGCCAAAACGCGAGGCATATCGCTTCCATTGTGCGTTCACTGGATCGCCTCCTGCCCGACTTGAAACCCTGAAAAAGTCTTCTTGATCCACTCACGAAACGTCTTCGTTGCCGTAAAGACACACAAACTCTCAAACGGAGCCTCTTCGTCCACCGACGCCCCCTCCAACGCGCTCCCACCCAACACCAGATGATAAGGCTGCGCAGGATCGTAAAACTCCGACAACACTCGCACACAGCGCAGCGCATCCGCCCTCTTGCGCGGCGGCACAAACGACACGCACACCATCTGCGCATCATACTTTTTCTGCGCCTTCGCGTACGCCTCCAGCGGCACATTCGCCCCCAAGTAGTATACCCGCCAACCCAGATGCTCCAACACGATCCGCGTACACAGCGCTCCGATCTGATGCTGCTCTCCCTCCGAACATCCCACCACCGCCCGTCTCGCCGATGTATCCGAGATCTGCAACGATGCCTCTCGCAGCTTCCTCAAACTGTGCAACGCATCCACAATCAACTGCGTGTACAAATGCTCTTGCCCCACATCGATCTCGCCCGACTCCCACAAATTCCCCACATGCACCATCAACGCACGCACGCTCTGATCCATGATATCTTCAACAGGCACTTCCGCCCGCTGCTGCATATACAACCACAATGGCTCCAAAAGCTGCGGATGCGATCCCGAGATCCACTTCATCGCAAGCTGATTGATCAGCTCAAAATCCCCGCGTTCTCGGCTCGCTTCGATCCCCCACCACACCATCGACTCGAACGGCTCGAACATCTGCAACGCCAACGGTATCGACCGCTCCCGCGCAAACCGCAACAAATCTTCCAACAAGATCCGCCGATGACCACCCCGCGTCTTTGTCGACACCATCTCTTCGTTGTTGCACCAACGCTTGATCGTCGACTCATGCACTTCCAACAGGTCCGCTGCTCGCGTTGTCGTCAACAAGATCTCGCTCAAATCGTTCTCTCGTGTATCCACATCCATCTCTGTTCGTTCTCCCAAAACGCTCATCGAACCTTCTCCGCTCATCCGCTTCTTACGAGACATGGCCTGTTTCTTTTGCTGCACCTGCCCATCGCTTCGCAGGCCCCTCACAAAAAACGACCAGCTTCGTCGAATAAACGATTTTCAGGCTCATAGGATGCTGATCCACAAAAAAACGATGCTGTCTTTGTTTTCCCCAGTACAAATTTTAGGAGAGGACTTATGCGGTTGGACTTCGTTTCGTGGGGTGTCACTTCTTGTTTATACCTAAAAACGTCTCCCGTATGGGGAGTCCAGACCGGAGAGGTGCCCCCCCCTCGCCTCTTCGGTCTGTTCTTTCTTCTACAGTCGGCCAGCCCAACGCCGCTGCCCGCTCAAATAGCGGAGGTGTGGACGGCCTCTCGTAAACAAACACCTCTTCCATCGGTTCCAGCGTCTGTTGTTTCTTGCGGTGCATACGCAACAACAGCACGATCCGCTCCATTCGATCGATACGTCTCACCGCTTTGACTCCTTCCCGCTCCACAAAAACCACCGAATATCCGGCAAAAACAAACCCCACTTACCAACGCTCAACAAGATGCTTTATGCCCGTGTGTTCTGCCAGATCGCGACACGCGGCCGATCGCCCTAAAAAGCCCAACCAAACAAGCCTATTTTGCGGGACTTTTTAAACTCTTTGCGTTTGTAAGCGGCATGGGCTACGATGGCGGCCTTCCACAGGGAGGAGGCTGCGATGTTGTTTGTGGGTCGCCGAGGACCAGTTGCAGAATTAAGCGCTTGGCTTCAAGAAGAAACGGTCTCCAAAGAACCCGTACGGCTGGGGAGTATCTCGGGAGCGGGAGGGATCGGAAAGAGCTTTTTGCTCGAACATTGTTTGCGCAACACGCCGCATTTTTCGTTGGAAGATCAGCTTGTTGTCCGTTTTGAAGGGCAGCAACAACCGCGCAGCCTTGTGCAGCTTTTTGCGGTGGAATGGTTGGCCCAGTTGGATGCGCGCCATCCGAGCCTACCCAAGGGCAGTTTTGTTCGTCTGCGTGAATTGTCCGACCAATACAAGCGGATCATGGAGCAGATGGGATCTGTGGCGTTGCGTTCGGGAGAAGAGGGCTTGCGCGAGGTCTTGCAGGCGCTGCTGCGATTTGGGCTTTGCCCAGAACGTGCGTTGCCGTTGCGTCCGTTTGAACTGGCCTTTGCTTCGGTCGATGACACAACGCTTGAAGAAGCCATACGCTGGCTACGAGAACAGCGAGGTTTGCGCACCGAGTGGCAATGGTGGTCTCGCATCGGCGTTTGGAAAGGAAAGGGCCTACGAAACCGATTGCGCCGCGATCTTCATGCGACGTTAAGCGATGTACTGGCTTATGACCTTGACACTTTGTTCCGACACAAACACCGCTCTGTCCGACAGTTGCTGTTGATCTTTGACGATTACGAAAGTCTCTCGCCGATCGTTGGGGATTTTTTGGTGGATGATCTACTCCCACGAATCAAATCCGCGCATTATCCGAGCTTATTGTTGTTTTTAGGCCGCGACTCCTTGCTTGCCACACATCCCGAATGGGGGCAACATTATCGACCGTTGCTTGGCACACGTCAGATCGAGCTACGGCCCTTTACGCGCCCTGAAGCCGAAGAATTCATCCGCCGCAAGGGAATCTTACAAACCGAAGCGATCGATCGGGTGTGGGAACGCACACAAGGTTTCCCCTTTTTGTTGGACACAGAGTGCGACGACGAAAAAACGGGCGGAACTTCTGCGTTGGGACTCAAGCTGTTTTATCAACGCTTGACACGTTGGATGACGCCGATCCAACGTCGTTGGTTGTTGCCGCTATGTTTTCTTGATGAGATCAACCTTGAAACCGTGTCCTCGATCTTGCCCGATACATCGGCTGAAACCGTACTGGCTTGGTTCAAAGAAGAAGCCTCCTTGCGCGATCCACACGCAGCACGCTGGCAAGTGATCCCCTTTGTTCGACAGCGTTTGCTGCAATACATCCAAAATGACTCCCCACAACAATACGCCCGCTGGACAACACTCGCCCGTAGGAGTTTTCCGTGACTGATTCATTGACTTGGACGCTGCTTCCGCCCTTGCCTGCTTCGCCTCCGACGCTCGGCTTGATCGGTCTTGGCTCACGATGGCAAACCACACAAGCCGAACTCCAACGATGCGCCTCTTCCGCTGCTCTTGCGCTTGCTACGCCGACCGCTCGGACACCTTGGTCGGTCGCGCTCTGGCAACATCCCATCCCCTCGCTACCCAAAACACCCAAGACTTGGCTCTCACTGCCTTCTCAAAGGAAATTCTTATGACCACACCACTCCAAGAAACCATGCAGATCGTCATGCAAGCACAAGCGATCCAACACCAATTCCACAAAAACCTCGCGGACCTTTTTCGCTTGCTCGTCGCAGAACTCGAAGAAAGTGATCTCGCTTACACTCCGCTGCTTGAGCGCGGTGCGCTGTGGACTTCCTCGATATCTCCGCTCCTTCGCGAAGCCAAGTCTTGGCAGATCAAGCACTTTGCCATGCCTCTCGTCCCCCAAGACTCAGACCACCCCTTTCTTTTGCTACATGTCTCGACAGACGAACAATTCTCCTCTGCTCCCGAACTTTGGCTTGGCCTTATCCGCAACCTCGATAATTTTGGTGTAGAAAAATATCCCTACCTCGATTCTCTAGAGTATATCTTTCGCGATTACTTTGGCCCTGAAGAAACATGGACCGAACCACGAACTTGGTACGAAGACTCGATCGAGGATGAGCGTATTCAAGCCGATCTTGCATTTTACTGTATCCCTTTGTCGGCTCTTGAGGACGTCTTCGCTGCCCGAAAAGAGATCCGTGATCCCATACAGCGATACATCACAGAAGATGATTCATCCCATCATCGGAGTAAGTCCCGTTGAACGAAGAGAAAAAGACCCAGATCGAAAGCCATCCTCTGCTTGACGAAAAAAAAGCGAGCGAGCCGCACGTCCCCATCCGCCTTTCTTTTCACACGCTCAACAACCACCTCGCCGCGTGCCGAGGCTATGCCGAACTGCTTGCACGTCTTCCTGCTCTTCCGCCCGAAGCGACCGAATACAGCAAGCAGTTATCGCGTGCGCTTGGTGACGCGCTGGTAAGTGCGATGGCGCTCGAACAACAAGCCAAAGAACGCGCTTCCGAAGTACCCGTTGCGGACGTTGGCACAAAGACTCCCCCCAAAACAGAGATCGGCGCTCGTGCTTCTTCGGATGAAAACCAGATCGCTTGCGAGACGCTTTTAATTGTGGAAGACGACGAAGCTTTTCGTGAGATGTTGACCAACTATCTTCAACGCCGTGGCTACACGATCCTCGCCGCCCAAAACGGCGAAGAAGGGATCACGAGGATCCAACAACATCTCGAAGATATCGATGCGGTGTTGCTGGATCGGCACATGCCGCGCTGTGATGGACTCGAATTCTTAGAAGAGATGCGCCGATATGCCCCTCGCTTGCGCGTCGTGATGCTCAGCGGCAACGACCTTGAACACGAGCGCACGATCTTAGAACGATACGGTGTCTTTTCTCATCTCAAAAAACCCTTTTCTCTTCGGGTGTTATCCCACACACTCCGTCAACTCTTCGCCGCCCCTCCCCCTTCCCCTCTGCTTTCCCCCTCAAACGACGAATGATCGTCCCCCCCCAACGAGAAACAACGCTCTCCACCTCAGACCTTTTCCCCTTCAGACCTTTTTTCGCCAGACTTTCTCCCTCTCAGACCACGACAAACAACGCTACGGATTGACGGCAAACAGATAACGTCCTGCCGAAACATACAACGTTTGCTTTCCGCGCTTTTCATCCCCGTAATAGATCGGTGCGTTGTCCACCCATCCATGCAGATCCAACTGCCACAAGATCTTTCCTTCACTATCAAGCGCCGTTAGATACTCGTTGACCGAGCCAAAAAAGATCTTGCGGTTCTTTGGATCGCGAGACGAATTCGTCTCCGCTGTGGCTTGGATATAACCTTCGGTGTGTTCTTGCCGCTTGTGTTCGCCGCTTTTGTTGTCTTTTTGATACAGACCACTTTGAAAACGCCAGATCTGCTCGCCACTTTGAGAGCGGATCGCATAAAACCAACCATCATCCGCCCCGATGTAGATCGTTCCATCCGCACCGATACGCGGACTCGATAGCAAGGGGTGAAGCTTTTGCGTCTCCTCGCTTTTTTCTGTTGAAAACTCCCACACCTTCTTCCATCGCCTCGCTCCATCGGGCTTAAACGACATCAGCTTACCATTTTGACAAGCCACATACGTTGTCCCATCCGTATCTGTCACGGTAGACGAAGAGATCCGATCGCAGATCTGATCCGACCAAAGCGGCGAACCATCGGTCATGCGGATCACATGCAAGACACCGTTTTGATCGCCCACAAACATCATGCCCCGTTCTTCAAAAAACGACGGCTTGGCCCCACGAAAAGGATAACTCCCATCATACGGCTTGCTCCAACGCAGACGATTTGCTTCGCTCACATCGTTTCCGGGGCGCAACGAATATACCCGCATATCTTTGGAGGCGACGTAGACATAACCTTCGCTATCGACGGCAGGAGGCGATTCGATCGAGTTTTGTGTCCGATAAGACCACAGCTTGCGGCCTGTGGTGGACACAGCGTACAAACTGCCGTCTGTCGAGCTTACATAGATCACGCTCGAATCTGCCGAAGTTTCAGGCGAAGCAACCACCAGTCCGTCCGTTTCAAAGCGCCAACGCAACTTCCCTTCCGAAGAGACGGCTGTGAGCGACTTGTCGAGCGTCGTGACGTAGATGGTGCCGTCGAATCCGACTTTGGGTGTTGAAACGATCCGTTCGCTGGCCTTGAAATACCAACGCGGCATCCCACTACGCGTCGGATGGGTGGGGATCATCAACGCGGGCAAAGGTTTCGGTGGCTTGGGGGCAGGATGTTGACAAGCAGGCAACGCCACAAGACAGCCAAGCCAAACGATCTCCCAAAAACGACGCATACGCACCTCGCAATCCAAACTGGCGAATCCCAAAGACCCAAGCCCCTTGAGCCTTTGACGGCGGCTTCCTTCGCTCAAGGGCGATTCGAGCCACCTAGCAACAAACGATCATCTTGCACACATTCTCCGAGGACTTGGCCATTTAACAAAAGGATCTCCAACTCCGCAAGGAAAAATAAAAAGCGCTGGATATCCTCAAACCCGATACCGCCCGCCCGTTCGCCCGCTCGGATCAATTCCCACAGCGTCGAACGCCCCCGCTTGGCTTGGTTGTAAAGCCGCGCTTCTTGGGGCGTCATCTTGAGATCGTCCAAACTCACCACTTCGTTTTCGCCGATCGACACTTGGCAATGGTAATACGGCTCCATATACCACTGCAAACGTTTGCTCAAATAGGCATGAAACACACCCGCTTTGATCAAAGACAATGGCTGAAGCTGCAACGGAATCGGCGTCTCATGTGGTTTTTCATTCGCAAAAAACAAGTAGCGTCCTCGTCGAAAAAAGAACGAATCGATCACAAACCCCGACATCTGGTCTCGGTAGACCTCAGAAAGCGTGTATGGATCGACGATCCCCGTCGCCACAAGATGATGGCCCAAAAAAGAGGTGCCGGGACGTGTCGCACGCTGCGCAAACTCCCGTAGCTGCTGCGCTGGAGCGATTCGACGTTCCGCCAACCGCTGCACCAGATCTTCGGGGTCGCTCAACGACGGCAACATCTGCGCAACCCCACGCACAAAAAAGATCTGCCGTTCGCTTTGATCTTCGGCAGTTAACAACAAACGACCGCTGGCTTGTTGGCTATACAGCCCATACAACAAACGAGGCAACGGGACGTCTTCGAGTTGTCCCGCATACATCGGCGCTTGGAGCGCGGGCGCTGCGTGGCTTTCGGGAAAGATCACCCGCATCGGTTGGAGATCTTCGAGCAACACCTCTGCGGGCAACCCTTCGACCACATCCAACGAAGACGAAGAACGCACCTCGCGCAAAACGTCCTTGAGTTCGGGATAATCGACAAGCGGGCGAAAGGGCTTCCCCACCACCGCAAGGCTCGAACTATCCGAAACACGGCGCGAACGCACAAGCTCCTGCACTTTTTGCAAAGTCAGAGGCCCCACCAAATCGCCGTTGAGGTCGCGTAACGCATAAAGCTGTCTTGCATCACTCATCGCTCCACCCTACACCATCGTTCGCCGCACAAGCCTCCGATTACTCGGGCTTTGCTCCGTTGGGTTCTTCGTCGGCTTCGTAGCGCGCCAAGATCGCCGCTCCGACCAGATCGCCCCACACGTTGACTGTCGTTCGACACATATCCAACAACCGATCCACCGCCAAGATCACTCCGATCCCTGCGATCGGCAAACCCACAGCCGCCAACACCATCACCATCGTCACGGTCCCTGCGCTTGGGATGCCTGCCGCACCGACCGCCGCCAAACCCGCCGTCAAAAAGATCAGCGCCTGCGGACCCAGACCCAGATCGATCCCATACAACTGCGCAATAAACATCGCTGCCACCGCCTCATACAACGCTGTACCGTCCATATTCACGGTCGCTCCAAGCGGCAACACAAAACCGGATACCCGCTTCGGAATCCCTGCGTTGTTCTCCACCACTTCCAAACTCACAGGCAACGTCGCCGACGAGGACGAAGTGCTAAACGCTACGCTCAACGCATCCCGTACCTGCAAAAAATAACGCCATGGCGACACTCGACCAAATACCCACAAGATCAAAGGCAACACGATCACTGCGTGGATCAACAAGCCGATCACCACGCAAAACATGTACTTCGCAAGCAAAAACAAGATATCAAGGCCGCTTCGTGCGATCTGTGTCGCCATCAATGAAAACACCCCGATCGGTGTCAGCTTCATCACCAACGCCACAAAACGCATCATCGCTTCGTTCAATGCTTCCGCAAGATCCAGCACTTTTCGACCTTGCTCGCCCATCCGCACCAAGATCAACCCCAGTATCAGCGCAAAAAGGATCACGGCCAGCACGTTGTTTGTGGTCAAAGCCACAAACGGATTTTGCAAGATCTTTCCGATCTGCGCCCGCAAAAAACTCTCGACTGTGAGTGGCGCTCCCTTGCTACGGGCTTCTGCGCGCATCTCTTGCGCGGCCTTCATCCCCCGACGAACACCCACTTGCGCATAAATCAACTCTGTGCGCAGACGGCCTTCTATCCGACGAAGACGCCTCTCTTTCGAGAGATCAGACAAAAAGATCTTCTCGATCTCCATACGCGAACGCTGCGCCAACTTCTTTGCGCGTTCTTCTTGCTTGGCACTTGGCGGGCGATAACTCTGCAAGCTCTCGCGCACAAACAAAGACTCGAACGCATCCATCCGCGTACGCAGATTTTTCAAAGCCACAGGTTCTGCTCGCTCGCCCGTCCGCACTTTTTTTGTTGCGCTTTGTGTGGTCGGCGGCGCAACCCGAAGCTCACGTCCCCCCCCGCTCTGTTCGTGTGTTTGCGTAAGATGTTGCACCAAGGCCGACGGCAACGGCGTTTCCCCCGGTCGGATCACGTTCACCAAGATCAACCCAATGATGATCGCAAGAAACGTCGTCAGCATATAATAGACGATCGTGCGTCTCCCCATTCTCCCCAAATCATCGGGGTTTCCTAACGATCCGACCCCTGCGATCATCGTCACCAAGATCAGCGGCATGATCAACATCATCAGCGCCGCCATAAAGATCTCCCCCAACCAACTCAATCGCAACGCTGTCTCAGGAGACGCCACGCCCAACACCACGCCCGCCAACAACGCAAGAAAGATCTGTACCGTCAAACCCACTTTTTTTTCTGTTCTCATCCGCTCCGCCTAGCCGCGCAGAACACCTCGATCTGCTGCGTTTCAACTCTTCCGCTGCACTTTTTTTCTCACACCACAACAGGCCATCCCGCCCTCGTTATCGAAGGGTGGTGCGACGCATCCACCATAACAACAACACCACAAAACACCACACCGCACTCTGATCGGCCATCGGTGACGCTTCGCAACTTTGTTTGGGGGGAGGAGCCTCGTAAGATGGCCTTGGCTCGGGACAAGCCCGCCGACCGTCCTCCACAGCCACAACTTCAAAGCGAAGCCGATCTTCTGGGGTCTTTCCATAGATCGAGCAGATCCCGTCGATATCATCGCTCGCGAGATCTCGCTTTTTGATCTCGCCTGACGGAGAATCCGCATACATCGTTGCATCCGCATCGGTCGAATGCTCCAAGCCCAAAACGTGGCCAAATTCATGTACCGCTGTATTCATGATGTCGTGAAGCCCCGTTGGCGTCGGACTTTTCGCCGACCATCGAAAACTACGACCATTGAGCTGCATATCCGCATCCTGTAGCTCACCCGTCGCAGGAACATAATTGATCGTCGTGAGGGCCAAAACCTCTAGAGAATCCGGCCAAGGCTCGGGATCTTCTACCCAATACACCACATTTTGGTTCCTCCCTCCTGCGGTGTAGGTGGCTTGGGGCTTTTCAACAACACCTTGAAACACAAGCCGCGCTTGCGAACAAGGCACCACCGACCAAACCGCCGCTGCTTGCTTGATCGCTTCGATCGCTGCATCGCCTTCGACATCACGACTCCCCCCTTTGCCCACAAAGAACGGAATCTCCGACCTCCCCCAATAGACGGGCATCCCAAGCGATGTTCGCGTCTGCTGAAACGCCCAAACATCCGCACTTCCCATCCAACTCAGCAGCAGCGCGCAGCCGATCCATGCGGATCCATCCCGCACGCTCCGAACACAACAGCCAAACCACCCGCACACCCAACTCATCAACACACCATCCTTCCGCACCATCCGCCTTTACAGCAGCGCACGCAACACCACCAACGGACGATTCGAGGAATTGCCTCTGGCGTCTGTGATCTCGACCTCCACTTGCAAGCTTTGCCCACGCTCTAGCGCGATCCCCGTCAGATCCAACCACAAGATCGCATTGCCTTTGATCGCCGAAGGATCCCGAACGCTCGGAAACGGGCGCGACGACAAGACTTTTCCATCCACCCAAAACTGATACGTCCCGCCCTGTAGATCCGACTCCATATCCAAATATTCGATGTAGATCTCCAACAATCGGCGATTTGCGGGGTCTCGACCAAAATAACTAATCTGTTGGATCTCAGGCCGACCGGGACCACGCTCAAAACAGCGGTAAGCCTCTTCTCCTCCCGCATCACCCGCCACTTCCTCGCCCCAAACCGGCGACGGGCCACAGCCCAACGGAACGCCCGACAAACAACTCCACCCGATCCCGACAAAGACCAAGCATCCAAACAATCCATCCCACCGTAAAAAACGCAAACGATGCGCTTTGTTCAAGGATTCTCTCGCTCGATCTATCGGGTTCATCGATCACACCTTCCCAAACAAAACATCCCATCACCCAACACCGCACGCTCTCGACAAAAACACAAAGCACCCCGTTCACAAACCGCTACCGCTGTTGCAACCACAGCGCAGCCAGTTTGCGAATGGACTCGCGCTTGGCAGGCGAAGCTTCTGGATCGTAACCAAAATCATCGCCAAACTCGTCTCGCAGATCTTCCTTGACCATCCGACGAATCCCTGCATCTTCGTGATTCAACGCATCCAAGATCCAATGCTTTCGGCTCTTTTGGCTTTGCAAACTGTACCACTGATTCCATTGACGGCTGTCCAAGCCAAACGATTGCAACGCAAGATGTCGCAACACCCGCTCGCTTTGTTCGCGGACTTCTTTTTCTTTCGACATCAATACTTTGATCAATTCAGGGATCGCCTCTGTAATACGCAGCTCTTCGATCAGCTGTAGCGCATGTTTGATCCGTCCCATCTCTCCCGACTGGAGATTGCTCACCAAAAAAGGCAGTAACTTTTCAAAACCGCCTTCTTCTTTGTAAGACAAGATCACCTTCCGAAGCATCCGACGCACAGCCCCGTCCTGCTCGACCAACAACTGCCTGATCAAGTGCGACATCGCGTTCGGAGACAACCATTTCCCCAACAACAGCAGCGCTCGCATCCGCGCAGGCGGTGCTTCTTTTTGCAAGACGCGGATCAGACGCAACAACGCCGGCTCATCGATCTTTTCACAGACCATCACCATCCGCTCTAGCTTTTCCTCTAAATCCGTATTCTTGCCCACCACATCTTGCGCAGGAAGATGCTCCAACATCGGCAAGATCACTTCACCACCAAAACTCGCCAGATCTCCCAGCAGTTGTGGAATCCGATGTAGCGGCGCAAGAAAAAGCTCCTCCAACAAACGTGCGGGCGTATCCGCCCCTTGTTTTGAACTGATGCTCTCCGCTGAACTCGGTGGTGGCTCTAGCGACGCCCCCAAGTCCACATCGATCTCGATACCGTCAACCACATCGTCCTCCACAAAGGATTGTCCTTGCAAAACCACTTGTGGGCGATCATCCGTGTCGTATGCTTTTTCCGCTGGCATCGCTGGCATCGCTGGCACCGTATAAGTTGACTCTTCACCGATCACCTCGGCAGGCCCCAACAACAGCGTCGGTTCGGCTTCCACCACCAACGGCGGAGCTTGCTTACGATGCACCTCCGCACGCATCGCTCCCGCCCGACGAGCGACAGCATCGCCCTCATCCCTTCCCAAGACAGAGGCTCTCTCCACCCAAGCCTCCCTGCCTTGGCTCCCCCTATCTTCCGCTTTTTTCACATCGTTCGGCGCAATCGACGTAGCTTCGGCTTTTCTCACATCGTTCGGCGCAATCGACGTAGCTTCCGCCTTTTTCACATCGTTCGGCGCAATCGACGTAGCTTCCGCCTTTTTCACATCGTTCGGCGCAATCGACGTAGCTTCCGCCTTTTTCACATCGTTCGGCGCAATCGGCGTAGCTTCCGCCTTTTTCACATCGTTCGGCGCAATCGGCGTAGCTTCCGCCTTTTTCACATCGTTCGGCGCAATCGGCGTAGCTTCGGACTGTTTCACATCGATCGGCGCAATCGGCCTAGCTTCCGCCTTTTTCACATCGTTCGGCGCAATCGGCGTAGCTTCGGACTGTTTCACATCGATCGGCGCAATCGGCCTAGCTTCGACCTTTTTCGACACCATCGGTGCAATCGGCGCAGCTTCCGCCTCGCGACTCTTTTCGCCTCTTTCTTCTGCGCTGTACGTCAAAGACATCTCTGCGCCTGTGCTCGTTTGTGCGGGCAACGTCCGAGCCTTTGAAGCGTTCGGCGATGCCGTCGACGGAGCCGAAGTCGTCGATGAAAGCGACGACGTAGATGTTGTCGACGGAGCCGAAGTCGTCGATGAAAGCGACGACGTAGATGTTGTCGACGGAGCCGATGAAAGCGAAAGCGCAGAAGGAGAGGATGCCGCCGATGAAAGCGACGGCGCGTTTGGGATAGCGGGTGGAGGCGCGTCTTCTTGGGCGGTTTCAGAGGGAGATCTTCGGGTGGGGCGGAAGGCGTTGCGCAAAGATTCCACAGGCGGCAAGGCCAACTTGATCTCTCCTCCGTTGGTTGGCTTTTTAGAAGATTCCTCTTTGTTTTCTATTTTGTCAGTTGGAGCGCTGCGCGGATCGACAGCCTTTTTTCCGACAGGTGGCTGCTGTTCGGTTTTTTCGGATTGTGGGGGGAACGCCATGTGCTTTTGGGCTTTTGGAGAGACCGAATCGATTGCAGCCTCTGTCTGCTTTGGTGACGGTGATTCCTTCGATATATCGGCCTTTTCCGTTTCATTAAATCGCATACTCGCGGGCGCTGATTCGAGAGCGGCATCTTTCGCCGGCGATGCCGCTTCGTCTGGGCCTTCTTCGATCAGCATGGCTGCATCAAGCTCAACGGAGCTATCTTCCGGACGCATCGGCGGTTCATCGACGATGTACGCTTCGATCTGAGAGGAGATGTCCGTTTTCTCGCTCTGTGTTGCCTCTTTGATACGTGCGGCCTCTTTGATACGTGCGGCCTCTTCGATACGTGCGGCCTCTTCGATGCGTGCGGCCTCTTCGATACGTGCGGCCTCTTCGATGCGTGCGGCCTCTTCGATGCGTGCGGTCTCTTCGATGCGTGCGGCCTCTTCGATGCGTGCGGTCTCTTCGGTGCGTGCGGCCTCTTCGATGCGTGCGGTCTCTTCGATGCGTACGGTCTCTTCGATGCGTGCGGTCTCTTCGATGCGTGCGTCTTCTTGATGGAGAGACAAAAGGGGCGAAGTTTCGGCGTTTTGTGCGAATTGTTGAGGATCGTTGTTGCGAGAAGCAACCGCACGATCGCGACCCAAGGCGTCCGCCAAACGATGCGGGTCGATCGACGAAGAAGTCTCGCGCAGCGCAGCCACACCGCGCACAGAAGCTGCCAACGCCGCAGAAGGTTCATGAGCATCGGGATCAGCCCATCCTGCGGGAGGTTGAAACAAAGACGTTGGAAACCGCTGGCTCAGATGCAGCCAACGACGTGGCATCTTGTGTTGATAAAGGGCTTCCAATCCCTGAACAATCCGAAGAAAAGGCACGCGATGGATCTGGATCGTTTGGCCCAACCAGTACGACAACGGCCACTGATCGCTGATCGTTCCCACAGCCGCGAGAAGATGCAAGACGCCATGTTCTTCGCGGATGGGAAGCAGCTCAAGCTGCAACGCCAGCGCAGGGGGAACACGCAACAGCGCCTCAAGATGTGGGCATTCCATCCATAACAACAACGGTGATGGATCTTGATACGCTTGACACATCACCGCCTGAAGCTCGTCAGGCTCAAACCAGCCAAGCTCCAGCAAGTGCGTATCCAACCCTCCCCCAAACAATTGTTGACGATGGAAAGCTTGTTCTACCTGTCCGAGCGTGAGCCGCTGTTGTTGCACAAGAAAGTGTCCGAGTCGAAAAGACATGGCTGTGTTCTCTTCAAAATGTACAGGTGGTTGCGTGGTTGCGTGATCCGTCCGTTACGGTTCGCATGAGCGCAGCACTCTAACACTCCCATCCTCCGATGACAAGCGCGTTTTGTCTTCCTCTCCTCGCTTCGATCTCGTGCTGGATCTGGAATGCAAATTTTTTACACAAAAGTGTTGTCAAAGCGTCCAAAGCGTGGCATAGAGAATCCACCCAAATCCGGTGTCGGCTCTTGATCCACGAAGCCAGCCGCTTCACCCACACGGAGAACAATCCCTCCGTCAGCGATCTCGCCCACAAGGACGCGATCCACAAGAGCAGATGCCTTTATGTGAGGAGGAATGCGTGCGTTTGATGCACAACCCCACGAACAAAACAAGCCCTCTACACGGGCTTTCGTGGGGCGTTTCTGAGATCCAACATGATCTCAAACAAGCTCCCAAAGATCGAAAGGTATGTCAGGTCTCGCAAACAATCGGTGATCACGGGGTCTTTACTCAAAACCCCGACCGCTTGTGGAAGTGTATGCTCGGAGATTAGTGGCGATTGGCGTTGATTTGCAGCAAAAAGCAAAAACGAAAAGCAAGAACGAAAAGCAAGAACGAAAAACAAAAACGAAAAACAAAAACGCAACACGTGTTGACCGTTCCACCCGTTCTGAATGCCCCCAAATCGCCCCCTCCTTTTTAGCGCTGCCTTCTTGGATCACGCGCTCTCTCTCCAACGCATAAATTTTCCTTGACAGACTGCCCTTCTTTCTTTAATCAAGCCACCCTATTTTTGCGCGTCCGGTTTGGAGGATCCGTTTCCCATGAGGGGAGACAGGCGTCTAAAAAAACACGAAGCGCATCACGCTTCAGAACTGGTTGCGAGACGACTCGACAACCGATGGAGGATTATGGATTGAAAGCGTTAGGCCGTCAAATCATCCTTGAGTGTTACGACTGCGATGCAGAGATCATCAACGATGTCCAGCTTGTCGAGCAGATCATGGTCGAGGCTGCGATCGAAGCCGAGGCGACCGTCATCAAATCAGCGTTCCACCCCTTCTTTCCCCAAGGAGTGAGCGGCGTTGTGGTGATCGCCGAAAGCCACTTGACCATCCACACATGGCCCGAACTTGGTTACGCCGCCATCGATGTCTTTACCTGCGGCGATCAAGCCTCCCCCGAACGCGCTTGCGAGTACCTCTTGCAAAAGTTCGGCTGCGGTCATCACACCACCCTCGAAGTCAAACGCGGACAAATGGTCCCCGCCTCCCAACACTTTGAACCCCAACACTTCGAGGATGAAGTGGTTGTCCCGCTGCAACCCGTACTCCGAAAAAGTAGCTTCCGTTAAATCATCCCGGGATATCTTCTCCCACACCAGCCTCCCAAGCCAAATACCCAAAGGCAGGCTCACCCTTTTAATCCTCCGCATCACCGCTGTTTTGCGACAAGCGCATCGATCTATTCGCTCCGCCCGATCGCACACGCCCAAACAGCGCGCCATGCTGCATCGCCCTTGGAGACACCCGCGATGACCTCACACCTCTGGTTTCACGAAGTCGGTCAACACCACTTCGGTATCCAAATCCGCGTACGCCGTACGCTTTGTCATGTCCAATCCCCCTACCAAGAGATCATGCTCCTTGAGACCGAAGGGATGGGACGCATGATGATCCTTGATGGTTGCGTCATGCTCACCGAACGCGACGAATTCTTGTACCACGAGATGCTCGCTCATCCCGCTGTTTGTAGCCACCCCGATCCCAAACGCGTCCTCGTGATCGGCGGCGGAGACGGCGGAACGGTCCGCGAACTCCTTCGCTATCCCGAGATCGAATCGATCGATCTCGTCGAACTTGACGAACAAGTCGTCCGCCTCTCCCAAGAATTCCTCCCCGAGATCAGTGCTGGACTGACCGACCCCCGCGTCACCATGCACTTTCGCGATGGCGTCGTCTTCCTCCAAGAACGCACCAACACCTACGATATCATCTTTATCGACTCCACCGATCCTGTCGGTCCTGCCGCTGGATTGATCGCCCAAGAATTTTTCGCCAACTGCAAACGCGCACTTCGCGGTCAAGGCATCGCCGTGATGCAAAGCGAATCTCCCTTCGTCCACGCCAAAGAAATCAAACAGATCCATCACAACCTCAAACCCGTCTTCCCCAACCCCCAACTCTACCTCTCCCCCATGCTCTCCTATCCTTCGGGCTGGTGGAGCTTTACGATGGTCTCCGAAAAATTCGACGCTCGCCGCGACTTCGTCGAAGAACGCTGCCATCGCGTCTCCAAACAACTCGAATACTACAACCCCGCCATCCACCAATCCGCCTTTACCCTGCCCAACTTCGTTCAGCGTATGCTCAACGAACCCCAAAACGCTTGATCCCTCCCTCTTTTTTTGAGTTCCCTCCTGTCTTCGTTCGATAAAAGAGCCTGCGATCCCTCGCTTGCGCTCGGTTCCTCCGTTCTTGACTTCGCTTCGAGGGCAAGATACCTTGGCCGACAAATGAGGCCAAAACCCCGAAAGTCCTTAATCCTGATGGCTGGCCTGTTTTGAAACGATCCTGCGCGTTTTTTCTCTTCACAAAACAAACGCGACTCCGCTCAAAACACGCCCCCACAAGAGTGGTGCGGTTGAAAAGATGGCGAAAAATCACGGAAAATCCACAAACACCAATACCAAGCTCACACAGATCTCCATCCAAGCGTGGGTCAAAAGCGATGTCGGACGCGTCCGAAAAAACAATGAAGACAACTTCCTCGCAGACACCGTCAACGGACTCTTCGTTGTAGCCGATGGAATGGGCGGACACGAACACGGCGAACTCGCAAGCCAACGCGCCACCGAATCCGTCCGAAACTACATCCACAACGCCATGAGCGGCATCAAAGCCTTCGCCCTCGATCCGAGCCCCGAACGACGCGCTTGGCTCGAACAGATCATCGAAGGAGCCATCCAAGCCGCAAACCTCGAAGTCTTCAAACTCGCCGAACAAAAAGGCGTCGCTGGCAACATGGGAACCACCCTCTCCATGCTGCTCTTTGTCTCACCCAACGAAGCCCTGCTCGGACACGTCGGTGATAGCCGCATCTATCGCATCCGCAACAAAGAAGTCAAACAACTCACCGACGATCAAACCCTCGTCCAAGAACAACTCCGCAAAGGTCTCGTCCGCCTCGAAGATGCCGCACACGTCCCCTTTGGCAACACCCTCCTCCAAGCCGTCGGATACCGCGAGCGCGTCGCCCCCGATATCCTTTGGCTTGAACTCGAACCCGGCGATCAATTCTTGCTCTGCTCCGATGGCCTCTCCAACTACTTGATCGAAGATGAGATCGTCACCGTCTTCTCCCAAGCTCGCGGTGAACAGATCGTCCCCCGTTTGATCGCCTGCGCCAATGCTCGCGGTGGACGCGACAACATCACCGCCATCGTCACCGAGATCGAAGATCCTTCCGCTTCCATGGCCGCCACGCAACTCGATCTCAGCGCTGACCTGCTCTCCCAATGCCCGCTGCTCGAAGGCCTCGGTATGGCCCAATCCATGCGCCTTCTCCCCATCGGACAACTTCGCCTGTTTATCAAAGACGAGATCATCCAAGCCGAAGGGAACCCCGGTGTCGGCTTGATCATGATCCTTGCCGGACGCATCGGACTCTATCGACGCGGAACTTGGATATCCACCGCTGGCTCAGGCGATCACTTCGGCGATGTCGAACTCTTCGACCAAAAAAATGCCTCCGAAAGCGCCATCTGCGAAGAAGAAACCCGCGTGATCATCTTTGAACATGAAAAACTTCGCCAATTCTTCAATGAAAACGCAGATATGGCCCAAAAACTTCTCTGGAATATCGCCAAATACCAAGCCAAACGCATCCGCAATTACGAAGGCCGCCTCGCTCAACTCCTCGGCCAATAACTCCACCCCTTCACCCTCCACAACAGCCCATCCTCCCGCCCACACAACAAAACCACAACCCCGAAAGAAGAACCTTGACAGAAAACAGGCGCTTCGCTAGTGTGTGGCGATCTTTGGCGCAAGGGCCCTAGCAGACGTAGACTCTACCGCCGATCCTTTCGGTCTCATGGTTTGTTTGAACGCCTCGCTTTTCTTTCCGCCCACTCGTCTCATGCACACGATGGATACAAGAGTTTGTTGCTTTATTGTATGGAAGGTTGATCATGAACGCTTTCGCGAAACGATGGAAACGATTCGGATTCTACGGCATATTGGGCGGATGGCTTGCGATCACGAGCTACCTCGCCGCTTGCCAAGCCAATGTCGACTTGATCAGCGAAAAACGCATCATCGACAAGATCGAAGGTAGCCCCCGCTGCGAACAAGGTCTCCGCGTCGTCGAAGGACAAAGCGGCACCGCCACCCTTCGCGTCTACCTCGTCGATGACGGCAGCGAAGAGATCCCCCCCGGTCGCTTGCAAAGTACCACCACGCCCTTCACCGTCAAAGACAACCTCAGCCTCCGCCCCAACACCATCCGCGTCATCGACGCCGACACGGGCGCACAAGCCAACGGCGTCACCGCCAACCTCACCCTCGTCGATCAAGCCGACAGCGCCAACTGGATCCAAGAAAACCCCAACTATGCGCTCGTCAAACAAAACGCTGAAAACCTCCGCGCACCCCGCGCTGTCTCCCTTCTGATCGACATGAGCGAAACTGCCGCTGGACCCGACTTTAGCATGACACGTGGCTCTTCTCCTACAGGTTGGCTTCTTTCGGTCTTCAATCAAAATCAACAACGCGGAAACCTCGATGCCTTGGCCGTTTTGCTCATGAAAAATAACCTCTTCACCCGCACCGACAACCTCTTCCTCGGTACCGACACCAACCTCCAACTGATCGGGGCCAGCGCACAGCCCCGTGGATTCGTCGTCACCAGCGCCGACGGAAAAGATATCCTCAGTCGTGGCCTCCTCAACCTCAGCAACGGCACCGTCAACCTCAACGCCCCTCTCTACGGAACTGTCCGTGAAGCCGCTGTCCTCACCCGCGACGTAAGCTGGGATGAAAGCGCCAATGCCATCAGTAACCCCGCTGTCATCGCTCTCTCCCTCTCCCAAGACGCACACGTCCTTTCCCCCAAAGACGTCGCCGATGACTTCGCCAACGCACAAGCCGGCTTGCGCGGACAAAACTCCCAATTTGTCCCCTTTATGGGCATCACCTACCCCAAACCCGCCGGCGTCAAAAACGAAGCTTGGGAAGACCACCTCAACAAACTGTGCGAACTCGCCCGCGTCGCGGGCACAGGCGGAGCCAACTACTTCGGCCAAGTCTTCTTTGTTCGCAAAGATCTTGAGATCGTCACAGGCGAACGCCGCGAACTTCAAAACAGCGTCCGCGATCAACTTGATATGGCCTTCCACGCCATGGGCGGATGGCTTGAACTCAAAGTCTCCTACCAGCTCTCGGGCGCACAGGCCGGAAAACGCTACCTCGTTGCCTTCGGACTCAATGGCAAATTTCTTGGCGAAACCACCGAAAAAAGCAGCAAAAACAACGAATCATTCTTGATCTTTGAAGTCAAATCCTGAATACTGCGCCTCCTTGTCCCTACGGTTGTCGCTCTCAACCCGTCCAACACACGGGTCGCCCTGTTCGGATCTTGAAGAATCAGACCTGCCATCGACCTCGATCGATCGTGCTAGAAGAAGATGGGATTTCCACATGAGATATCGGTTCCGACTCCTGTTGTATGTTTTCGCTTTGTCTGCGCTGCTCCCTACCCCCCAAGCCTCCGCACAATCCGTCGGAGAACAGATCGCCATCATCACCGAACGCGCCAACCAAAAAAGCGGTCGCTTCGAGATCGGTGCCTTCTTTGGCTGGGTCGCCAACAACCCCTACCTCACCTACCTCCCCCTCGAAGGACGCTTGGCCTTCCACTTCGCCGAAGGCTTCTCCTTTGAAGGCACTTTTGGCTACTATCCACCCTTTGGCTCCGGCCAAAACCGCTACTCCGGACCCCTGCGCAATCGCCTGATCGAAGATCTGCGCAGCGACCCCCATTACGTCCGCGTCGAAGTCTTTGAACAACAAGAACTCTACGGGCATTTTGACCTCCAATGGACTCCCCTCTACGGAAAGATCTACACCGAAGGCATCAAAGCCCTCGGTCATTGGGAGATCTACCTCCAACTCGGCGCAGGCTTTATCGGCGTCCTCGACTTTGAAAACTCCGGCAGCAACACCAACCGCGAACGCAATCCCATGCGTATGCGACCCACCGTCAACTTCGGCGCGGGTACACGCTTTTGGCTCCTTGATTGGCTCACCCTCCGCCTCGATGTGCGACACTTCCTGTTCCAACGCCAATTCGGAAACGGGGGCGTCACCCAAAACCTCACCGTCGCTTTGGGCCTCTCTTTTGTCTTGCCGAGCCTTTATCGCCGTTAATCCGCGCCTTGCGCGCTTATGATTGTTGGAGCATCCCCTCATGCGTATCCGAAGCCTCTTTGTCTTGTTCTTTGTTTTGGGACTGACGATCCCCCAAACCGTACGCGCTGCCGAAGACGATCTCGACAAGCCTTTGGGCCATCCCCTCGAAAAAGGCGATCAGGCCGCAGCACCCGTCGCCAAAGGCATCTTCCTCGCCACCGACGTCGGCTTGCTCACTTTCTTGCCCGGTATCGGTGACGGCGCGCTGATGTATCGCGGTGGCATGATGCTCACCTTCCGCCTCGGCGGACAGATCACCCCCAACATCAAACTCTACGGCCGCCTCGGTGCTACACTCCTTGACAACACCGTCTGCGCACGAAACCCCAACCCCACCGACAAAGAATGTGAAGGCTTCCCTTATCCGCCTCCTCGCGCAGCACGCCGCCCTCTCGCACGCCAAGGTCTCTCGATCTTCGCAGGCATCGGTATGCGTTGGGCCTTCCTCAACCTCGACGACCGCTTCATGCTCAACCTGATCGTCGAAGGACTCTTCCAAGCCCTCCCCCCTGACAGCCTACCCAACGAAAGCACCATCCTACCCAACGAAAAAACAACCCTCGAAAAGAACCACAAATACCGCCTCAATCCGGCCTTTGGTGGCGGGCTCGGCGTCGGCATCGGTGGGGAGTACTTCTTTTACCTCAAGCACTTCTCCTTCACCTTTGAACTCACCTACTATTTTCTCGCTACGCCCTTCATGCAAGTCGCACCCGGCCAAACCAACTCCGGCCTACTCGCCGGCCTCATGGGCCACGCCATCCTCGCCTCCGTTGGACTCAAATACACCTTCAATTAATCCCCCAGCATCCGCCCCTCCGCAACACCCCTCCGCAACACCCCCAGCATCCGCCCCTCCGCAACACCCCTCCGCAACACCCCCAGCATCCGCCCCTCCGCAACACCCCTCCGCAACACCCCCAGTATCCGTCCATCCGCAACACCCCCAGCATCCGCACTCTACAAACCCTATCCCATCTCAAACGATTTTTTGCTTGCGCGCACACAGATCTTGTGCTAGACATCACGACCCGCGCTTCCAAAGGGTCTGTTCCCACCAAGCGGAACCTTGTTCCCCCCGTTAGACGCGACAAATCAAACGCGGGCGTTTTGCCCGAAGGTATGGGCTGCATCGCAACAACGCGATGCCATGCTGGCACCCTTTTGCCATCGAGGAGTCAAGATCATGTCCAAAGCATCCCCCAAAGAAAAAATCCTCTCCATCGTTTCCGTTTCAGGCGAAGGCAAGTGGAAAAAACAAGCCGCCGAAGCCAAAGGCAAGTTGGTTCGCGACCTCGCACAACACCTTGAACCCCGCAAAAACGAAACCGTCGAAGAGATGCAAGCTCGCCTCCTTGGCGGAAAAGGCGGAAAAGGCGGACTCTCCAACAAAAAACTGCTCAAGCTTCACGGCGTCGTCCAACGTCTCAAAACAGAGTTCGGTGGGAAAAAAGAAAATCTCGTCAACGCTTTGATGGACACCCAACGCGGAAAAGACGGCAAAGTCAACGAAGACTACCGCACCCACCTCCAGCGCAAAAGCGTTGCAACCCTCTTGCTCCAATTCGACCACGCCAAAAAAGCCGGACGCATCAGCTAATCCGATATCCGCCCGTCGTGTGATCGTAGAAGGTTGTACGAAATCTGCCCATCGTGTGATCGCAAAACGCAGGGGCAGACAGGTGTGGCTGCCCAACAATCGGGTGTCTACGCACTATCCTACGGGAACACTTCACTCGGATATCGTATAATCCACACACATCCACACACCGCCCTCTCTCTACACACCGCCCCTCGCCTCCCCCTCCAACATCCCAAGCACCCGCATCCCCTGACCTCTACCCTAAGGCCGCGTGTAGAAATACACCAACAAGATCGTTGCCATCGTCCAGAGATAGGGCGTAAACCAATACAGTTTGCCTTGACGCACCACGCGCAACAACCACGACAACACAAAAAATCCCGTCACTCCCGCCACGATACCCCCCACCAAAAAGGGTAAGAGTCCCTCCAAGCTCTGCAACTTCCGCAACTCCAACAGCGCAGCCCCCACGATCGCTGGAATCGCCAACAAAAACGAAAACCGACCTGCTTCGTCTCGACGCATCCCCACGATCAACGCGAACGTGATCGTCGTTCCCGAACGGCTGATCCCGGGCGTGATCGCCAACCCTTGCGCGATACCAATGATCAACGCAGGCATCCAACCGAGGCTCGCACACGTCCGCTCCCCTTCCCTCAAAAATCGCGTCATCAACAACAACCCCCCCGTCACCACAAACATCCATGCCACCGTCACCGACGACACCCCCTCAAAATACTTCTTCGCCGACAAACCGATCACCGCCGTCGGAAACGTCGCCGCACCGATCCAAAAGATCTCCGACAAACCCTGCCTGCGTTGCGCTTGCTCCAACCCCATCCCTCCCAACACAGCTTTGACGTACACCACCAACGAATCCCGAAACGCCCACAACACCGCAAACAACGTCCCCACATGCACCACAATACTAAACAACAGATCTTTCTCGTTGGAACCTAAAAAATGCTGCGCGATCTTCAAGTGCCCGCTCGACGATACTGGCAAGAACTCTGTGAACCCCTGTATGATCCCCAAAACGATAGCCTCTAAAAAACCCAATGTTTTTTCTCCTTTTCACCCAGATAGGCCCTGTGCTAAAGTGGGGCGCTTGTGGGTACAATCACCCAAGCATTGCGCCACACCAAACCATCTACCCAACAAAGGACGTGATCCGACACACAAGATCAAGAAATATCACCGCGCACTCCCTATCCACCGAACATCCGTGCGCTTGGCACTTCTCGAAACATAGGCGGTCCATGCACATCACCCAACGCAACCACCCAACTCCGCGCTCCTTGGGGATCTTCCTCTTTGCACTTTTCCTTGGAGGATGCGCTTCCCAAAAAGCCACCCTCCACGATGACCACCTCTTCGGCGACTCCACCGCACACCAAGCCCTCCTTCATCCCCCTCCCCCTCCCCCTCCCACCGCCACACCCTCCCCCCCCAAAGAGATCACCCTCCCAAAACTTCCTCTGTCTGTTCCCGGTGTTGTTTCGCCCCTTCCTTCCGCTCCTTCCGCCCCCATCACTCGCCTCTGGCCCGCCCCCGCACGTTTTCCGCTCTGGCAATTAGCTTCCCAACCGCGCATCGCTCTTTTGCGACAGCGCCTCGTCCATCTCGCAAGCCAGCCTCTCCCCTCTAAAAAAATCTTGCGCTATCGCGGGCAATCCTTCCGTTATGATTGCTCTGGCTATGTCTCTTTTGCTTACGCACACCTCGGATTCTCCTTGCTCACCAACACCGACGCTCTCGATAGTGCTGAACCCGCCAACGGCGTCAAACGCATCTACCATTACAGCCGACACATCGGCGCATTTCACGATCGCAAGATCCCAAGCATCGGTGACTTGGTCTTTTGGCATGGCACGTATGATGTCAATCACGATGGCCGTCTCGACGATCCTTGGACGCACATCGCCATCGTCGAATCCGTGGATCAACGCGGCACCATTACATTTTTACACGCGGAAAAAAACCGCATCCGCCGTGGCCGCATGAATCTCTTGCTACCGCACCATCAACGTGATACCAACTACAACACGTCTCTGCGACGCTGTCGGTTTCCATCCGATCGCTGCCATACCAGCGAGCTTTGGGCTGGATTTGCAACCCTTCTCAAAAACCCACTGCCTCCGCATCTTGATGGCTCTTTCCTTGCCTCCCGACGCTCGCAACGCGAACCCGCAACACCCCGTCTCCCTTTCTATTCACGACCCCCACGCCACACACGATCACGGCGATGGTTGGTCCAACGAGACCTCTAAAGCATCGGCAACACAAGCATCATGGCCAAAAAAAACCAATCCCCCAAACCTGAAACTCCTCAATCCTCCGCAAATCCTCTCCCTTCACTACCTGTCAAAAAAATCTCCGCAACCGCTCGAATTCTGCTCGAACTCGACCGCCCACGTTCTACTCCTCAACCCGCCCCCTCCACAAAAACCGACCCCTCCGCACCTACAAAACAGACCTCCGCAAAGGCCGAATCCTCCGCATCTACAAAACAGACCTCCGCAAAGGCCGAATCCTCCGCGCCTACAAAACAGACCTCCGCAAAGGCCGAATCCTCCGCGCCTACAAAACAGACCTCCGCAAAGGCCGAATCCTCCGCATCTACAAAACAGA
>JAKLKB010000148.1 GCA_023150835.1 Myxococcota bacterium
CGGGGGGAAGTTGGAACGGGTAGCGTCTGCGTCTCGTGCATACAGCGTGCGTCACGAAAAAACAACATCCCCGCTGCTTCCGACTTTCGCTCCCTCCCCTGTTCACGGGGGAGGGCGGGGTGGGGGGCTTTCCTCCGCTTCACCTAACGCCTATGGGGCAGAGCCCCACAAAACAACAAGCACAACCAACCCCGCTGTCCCCTCCAGACAAACACAACCAACCCCTCCAAACAAACCGATACACCCTGAATCTACCTTCAAAAAATCGCTCCGCAGAAAGGCTTGCAGAAAACCAGCGCAGCGAGTATCTTGCGCACAACTTCTCACCCAAGGCCGCCCCCCCAAGGCGGACCACCACCTCGACTCGAACAGCGAGGGTTCGGTTATCGCGGAGACAACAGAGGAATTCGATGGATCGTCAAGAAAAGTTTGCACAGACCCTCAAAGAACGCATCATGATCCTAGACGGCGCGATGGGAACCATGATCCAACACTACGCCAAAACCATCCAACCCCTCTCCGAAGCCGATTTTCGGGGAGAACGCTTCAAAGATCACACCCGCTCTCTCCAAGGCTGCAACGACCTGCTTTCCATCACACGCCCTGATATCATCGCCGATATCCACCAACAATTCCTCGATGCAGGGGCCGATATCCTCGAAACCAACACCTTTAGCGCCACTTCGATCGCGATGGCGGATTATGGCCTTGAGCCTTGGGTCTACGAGATGAATCTCGCTTCTGCCCAGCTCGCCCGCCGCATCGCCGATCAACACACCCAACGCGATCCTGCTCGGCCCCGCTTTGTCGCAGGCTCACTCGGCCCCACCAACCAAACCGCCTCCATGTCCCCCAAAGTCGAAGACCCCGGATACCGCGCTGTCACCTTCGACCAACTTGTCACCGCCTTTTCCGAACAGATCAACGGACTCCTTGACGGCGGCGTCGACCTCCTCCTGCTCGAAACCAACATCGACACCCTCAACCTCAAAGCCGAACTCTTCGCCGTCGAACAAGTCTTTGAACAACGCGGACATCGCGTCCCTGTGATCGCCACCGTCACCATCCCCGACAACTCGGGACGCACTCTCTCCGGCCAAAATCTCGAAGCCTTTTGGACCTCCGTCTCTCACGCTCCCCTCGCTGCCGTCGGGATCAACTGCGCACTCGGCGTCAACGAGATGCGGCCCTACGTCGAAGAACTCTCCCAACTCGCCCACATCCCCACCATCTGCTATCCCAACGCTGGACTCCCCAACGAATTCGGCGAATATGACGATACGCCCGAACACATGGCCGAGATGATGGGAACCTTCGCCTCCGAAGGCTGGCTCAACCTCGCCGGCGGATGCTGCGGAACCACCCCCGCCCACATCGCCGCCATCGCCAAAGCCGTCTCCTCTTTTCCTCCCCGCGTACCTCCCCTCCCTCACCACCAAAGCTGCTACAGCGGACTTGAAGCCCTTCGCGTCCGAGAAAACACCAACTTCTTGATGATCGGCGAACGCACCAACATCACGGGCTCCAAACGCTTCGAAAACCTGATCAAAGCGGGCGATTACGAAACCGCCCTCTCCGTCGCTCGCCAACAAGTCGACGGCGGGGCCAACATCATCGACGTCAACATGGACGAAGGCTTGATCGACTCCGTCGCCGCCATGACGCGCTTTCTCAACCTTATGTCCGCCGAACCCGATATCGCCCGTATCCCCGTTATGATCGATAGCTCCAAGTTTGAAGTCCTTGAGGCCGGACTCAAAGTCCTCCAAGGAAAGTCCATCGTCAACTCTATCAGCCTCAAAGAAGGCGAAGAAGTCTTCAAAGCACAAGCCCGTAAAGTCCGACGCTATGGAGCCGCTGTCGTGGTTATGGCCTTTGATGAAGATGGCCAAGCCACCGACACCCAACGCCGCATCGAGATCCTCAGCCGCGCTCACAACATCCTCACCCAAGAAGTCGGCTTCCCCGAAGAAGATATCATCTTTGACCCCAACATCCTCACCGTCGCCACCGGTATCGAAGAGCACAACACCTACGCCATCTCCTTTGTCGAGGCCACCCGCGAACTCAAACGCCGCTTCCCCCGCGCCAAAGTCAGCGGCGGCGTCAGCAATATCTCCTTCTCTTTTCGTGGAAACCCCGCTGTCCGCGAAGCCATGCACGCTGCCTTCCTCTATCACGCCATCCAAGCCGGCCTTGATATGGGCATCGTCAACGCTGGACAACTCGAAGTCTACGAACAGATCCCACCCGCCCTCCTTGAGCGCGTCGAAGACGTCCTCTTCAACCGACGCGAAGACGCCACCGATCGCTTGATCGCTTACGCGGATGAAAACAAGTCCAACGCCAAAGAACGCGCTCTCGACGATGCTTGGCGACAAGCCCCCCTCGCCCAACGACTCGCTCACGCCCTTCTCAAGGGCATCACCGATTATCTCGAAGAAGATCTCGCCGAAGCCCTACGCACCTACGAACAACCGCTCCAGATCATCGAAGGCCCGCTGCTCGACGGCATGAATATCGTTGGCGACCTCTTTGGCGAAGGCAAGATGTTCTTGCCCCAAGTCGTCAAAAGCGCTCGCGCCATGAAAAAAGCCGTCGCCTTTCTCTTGCCCCATATGCACGCTGGCGTCGAAGGCGAACGACAGCCCCGCGCCCGCATCCTCATGGCCACCGTCAAAGGCGATGTCCACGATATCGGCAAAAATATCGTCGGCGTCGTACTCGGCTGCAACGGCTACCAGATCATCGATCTCGGCGTCATGGTTCCCGCCGACAAGATCCTCAAAGCCGCTCGCGAACACAACGCCGATATGATCGGACTCAGCGGCTTGATCACACCCTCCCTCGACGAGATGATGCACGTCGCCCGTGAAATGCAGCGCGAAGGCTTTACCCTCCCCCTCCTGATCGGCGGCGCAACCACCAGTAAAAAACACACCGCCGTCAAGATCGCCCCCCAATACGAACACATCGTTGTCCATGTCCGTGACGCCTCTCGCTCCGTCGGTGTCGTCGGTGAACTCCTGACCCCCGAAAGCCGCGAACGCTTCGCCATCCAAAACCGCGAAGAGCAACAACAAGCCCGCCTCTCCTTCGCAAAAAAACAAAGCCTCCCCCTCGAACCCTACCACAAAGCCGTCGAACGCCGCTTCTCCTGTGACTGGCCGCAGATCGATATCCCACAACCCGCCTCCCTTGGCATCCACATCCTCAAAAACTTCTCTCTCGAACAACTCGTCCCCTTTATCGACTGGTCCCCGTTCTTCCGCGCATGGGAACTTCACGGCTCTTATCCTTCCATCCTCCAAGACCCCGATATCGGACAAACTGCACAAGAACTCTTTGACCACGCACAAAGTATGTTGCGCGAGATCATCGCCCACAATAAGCTCCAAGCACACGGCATCTACGGCTTCTTCCCCGCAAACAGCGATGGCGACGATATCCTCGTCTACACCGACAATACACGCTCCACCCTCCTTACCCGCTTCCATACCCTCCGCCAACAACGCGGGCGCGCTGACTCACCCCTCTACGCTCTCGCCGACTTTGTCGCACCCACCCACTCCCAACGCCCCGACTACATCGGCGCATTTTGCGTCTGCGCTGGCTTTGGCACCGATGAGATGGTCGCTCTCTACGAAGCCGATCACGACGACTACAACGCCATCACCGCAAAAGCCCTCGCCGACCGACTCGCCGAAGCCTTCGCCGAATACCTCCACAAACGCGTCCGCGACGAATGGGGCTACGGCAAACAAGAAGACCTCAACAACGACGATCTAATCCACGAACGCTATCGCGGTATTCGACCCGCCCCGGGTTATCCCGCCTGCCCCGACCACACCGAAAAACGCACCCTCTTCGATCTCCTCCATGTCGAAGACTCCATCGGCGTCCATCTCACCGAAAGCTTCGCCATGTTCCCCACCGCCGCCGTCTCGGGACTTTACTTCGCACACCCCGATTCCCGCTACTTCGCTGTCGGCTCCATCAACAAAGATCAAGTCGCCGATTACGCCCAACGCAAGGGCATGTCCATCTCCCAAGTCGAACAATGGCTCGCACCAAACCTCGGCTATGATCCCAACGACAAAGACTGAGCGGGTGTTTGCGAAAAAGGTTTGTTTTGGAAAGCAGCGACCGGGTTGGATTTTAGGTCGCTGGATTGGCGTATCTCCCCCTGTTGCTGCCCAACCACAGGGCGTCTACAACGGTTCGCACCTAACCTTCGAGCACACTTCATCTCGGATATCGCATGATCCCCCTCGCTATGCCCTCAACCTTACAGGAGGTTTAAAACAATGAAGATCCAAGAGATCCTTGCCCGTGAGATCCTTGATTCCCGTGGAAATCCAACCGTTGAAGTCGACGTCTTCCTCCAAGACGGCTCCTTCGGTCGCGCAGCCGTCCCCAGCGGCGCATCCACCGGTATCCACGAAGCCCTCGAACTCCGCGACAAAGACCCCAAACGCTACCTCGGAAAAGGCGTCCTCAAAGCCGTCCAACACATCCGCGAAGAGATCGCTCCCCACCTGCGCGGCAAAGATGCCTCCCAACAACGCGAGATCGACCGCCTCATGCTCGACCTCGACGGCACTCCCAACAAGTCTCGCCTCGGTGCCAACGCCATCCTCGGCGTCTCGATGGCCGCCGCCCGCGCCTCCGCAAATGCCCTCAAACTCCCACTCTATCGCTACATCGGCGGTGTCCACGCTTCCACCCTGCCCACCCCCATGTGCAACATCATCAACGGCGGCGAACACGCCGACAACGGACTCGATATCCAAGAGTTTATGATCATGCCCATCGGCGCAACCTCCTTCCGTGATGCCCTCCGCACCGCTGCCGAGATCTTCCACGTCCTCAAAAAAGTCCTCAAAGGACGCAAACTCAATACCAACGTCGGCGACGAAGGCGGCTTTGCTCCCGACCTCCCCAACAACGAAGAAGCCCTCAAACTCATCCTCCTCGCCATCGAAGAAGCTGGCTATCTGCCCGGAAAAGACGTCGCCCTCGCCCTCGACGCCGCCGCAAGCTCTTTCTTCAAAGACGGCAAATACCACCTCGATCAAAAACAGATCGATTCGACCGAAGCTGTCGCCTATTACGTCGACCTCTGCAACCGCTACCCGATCATCTCCATCGAAGACGCTCTCGCCGAAGACGATTGGGACGGCTTCAAAGCCCTCACCGATGCCCTCGGAGACCGCGTACAACTCGTCGGCGACGACCTCTTCGTCACCAACACCCACCGCCTCCAACAAGGCATCGAACGCGGCACCGCCAACTCCATCCTGATCAAACTCAACCAGATCGGCTCCCTCACCGAAACCCTCGACACCATCGCACTCGCTCGCCTACACCGCTACTCCGCCATCATCTCCCACCGCAGCGGCGAAACCTCCGACGACTTCATCGCCGACCTCGCCGTCGCCACCGGCGTCGGCCAAATCAAAACAGGCTCCATCTCCCGCTCCGACCGCGTCTCCAAATACAACCAACTCCTCCGTATCGAAGAGCAACTCGCCAAACAAGCCTTCTACCCCGGCAAATCCCTCCTCCGCTGCGCCTAATACGATCTCCTTCTTTCTCTTTTCTGGTGTTTGTGGGGTTCCACCCCACACCCCGCAAGGGACCGATGGCCCCTTGACCCCGTATCGGCGAAACAATCATCGTTTTTCAAACCAACGGCTCTCTCGCTTGAACGTGTCGCGAACACGGGGTGTTGTCTCGTGTCTATCCGGTGGGGGATAGCATACCAAACGCCATCTCATACGAGATCCGCAGGGAGCGTGATCGTAAAACGTAGGGGCAGCCCCCTGTGGCTGCCCAAGGATAGGGCGTCCTCGCGCTATCCTTCGATCATAGATCACTCGGATATCGTATCAGATCGCTTTTTCGATGGGGGGTAGCATACAAAACGCGATCTCAGATCGCTTTTTCGATGGGGGGTGGCATACAAAACGCTATCTCAGATCGCTTTTTCGATGGGGGGTGGCATACAAAACGCTATCTCAGATCGCTTTTCGATGGGGGGTGGCTTGTATTCTTTGGATGAGATGGGTAGTCTGAGGCCAGACCCAGAGAGACAAACAAGGAGAGTGCAAAAAGTGAAGAGACAAAACAACCTGTTGAACAATTATGACCGTGTAAGCGCCGAGCAAGCGTATGTCTCGTGCAAAGCGACTGCCGAGGCTCTTGCAAAAGAGCGGATGGAAGGCCGGTATGTCTTGCAGGACGTGGTGGTGGTGTTGGATCTGGTGTGGTCGTTGATCAAGCAAGCCAAAGCGGACGAGCGCGAATTGGTGACGATGCCTGCCATCACGGCGCAAAGCATCGAAGAGATCGCGCAGTTGCGTTTAGCCTACTGGCACGCTTCGCTGGAAGCGGAGATGTCGCAAAGCGAATCCAAGCGACAACGCACCCAAGAACTGATGCGAAAGCTGCGCACGATCCGACGTCGGTTGTTTGGAGCGATCGACGTGATCTGGCCCGATGACGAAGCGATGCAAGACCGCCTCACCGCCTTAAAGAAAGGGCAAGGACACGCGGATCTTGCGAGCGATATCGTCGCGCTGGTGGCCTTGTACCGCCCTCGCCTCAAGGAGACCGCTGCATGGCTCCACACCGCACCTTTGGAAGCGTTGCTCGACGAAGGAAGCCGCCTTGCGCCTGAGATGCTCGAAGCACGCAAAGAAGAAGGCCAAACCACCGAAGCCGAAAAGAAGATCGAGATGCAACGGCGTTTGTTTATCCTATTGGAAGACGCCTACAACGAACTCACGACAACAGGCGCTTACGTCTTTCGCCGCGATCCTCAACGCGCCGAGAACTACGCACACACCTTGCGCTCTGCTTACGCTCGCGCCCACCAGCCCACTCCCACCCCCGCTCCCAACAAATAACCCACCCTCTCGTCATACGATATCTCGGAGATGCGGCAGTCCTATCCTTGGGCAGCCACGGGGGGCTGCCCCTACATCTTGGCGGATTTCGTATCACCCACCCTCTCGTCATACGATATCTCGGAGATGCGGCAGTCCTATCCTCGGGCAGCCACGGGGGGCTGCCCCTACATCTTGGCGGATTTCGTATCACCCACCCTCTCGTCATGCGATATCTCGGAGATGCGGCAGTCCTATCCTTGGGCAGCCACGGGGGGCTGCCCCTACATCTTGGCGGATTTCGTATCACCCACCCTCTCGTCACACGATATCTCGGAGATGCGGCAGTCCTATCCTTGGGCAGCCACGGGGGGCTGCCCCTACATCTTGGCGGATTTCGTACCACCCACCCCACCCATCCACGCAAGCCCTGTCTCTGACATTTTTTTTACATCACATTTGCTTTTTGTTGACCCGTTGGGGGCGCGATACGGTTAGGATGGGAGCGTCTTTGTCACGACGAGCTTTGTTGTTTTGGTTTTGGATAGAGATCGCTTGCGATGGTGGTGCGTTCACAAGCCCGTTTCCTCACCGCTCAAAAAGGAGTCGAGAATGCAAGAAAGGCCCACGCTCAACGTCCCTTATGAGGGATATCCGCCCTGTTCGATGGCGCAACGAAGTTTGCGCCTGTTGTTGTCTGGATGGTTTGCCTCCACGCTTTGGATCGGCGCTGCGCTGGCCGCTCCTCCGCCCACCCCCGCCCCCCCCAAAGACGCCAAAGCCCCGAAAGCCCCAAGTGCTGCGAAGATCGAACATCCCTCGATCCAAGATCCCCGCGATCGTGCGCTGACAGAGCTTTTGGCGGATCGCAAAGCTGATCAAGCGATCAAGCAGATCGAAGGGTTGTTGAAGGACAAAGCGGGACGCACGCCGCTTCGGGTGTTTTTGCTTGGACGCGCCCTGCTGCAAAAGAAACGATACGCCCAAGCCGCTGCAGCCTTTCTTGAAGTTGCGCAAAACAAAGACAAGAACAACTTTTTTGCCGAAAAAGCCGCGATGCTGGTGGCCGAAGCCCACGCCCAAGATCGGGACTTTGCCAAGGCCCAAAAGATTTATGGGGATGCGGTGCGCCGCTTTTTGTCGCCCGCTCACCGCACGCAACTTGCGGGGATGTATCTGCGTTATGCCCAAAAATACCTCGGGCAAGCCAAAGAACAACCCAACCAACAACACACCCTCAAGCGAAAAGCCGCGACTTTTTTCAGCCGCGCCCTTGAACTCGAGCTGCCCCAAGATCAGGCCCAATCGATCCGCCTTGCGCTCGGCCAAGTCTACCTCGACTTAAGCGACTACCAAGCGCGCAGCACCTTTGAAGAAGCCCGAAAGATCGAGAAAAAAGGCAAACTGGCAGACGCCTTCACTTTCTTTTTTGCCAAAGCCCTCGAACAGCAAAGCAATCCAACCCGAGCGCGCATCCTCTGGCAAGACTTTTTGCGCGACTTTCCGCGCTCCGAACGCGCCCCCGAAGCTCACCTCGCTCTCGCTGAAAACTACTTGCGCCTTGCCTACAGCCGCAAGCTGTTTTTGGACCTCGGGGTCGATGCCCTTCATCGCCTCGCCAAACAGTTCCCCTCCCACAAACTGGCTCGCACCGCCCTTTATCGCGTCGGCGAAGTCTTCTTCCAACACCGCCGCTACAAAGAAGCCCAAGCCGCATTCCAGACCTTTGTCAACCAATTCGCCCGCGCAGCCGCTCCCGAAGGCGACCGCCTCATGGCCCAAGCACGCTACCACATCGCCATGTCCGCCTATCACCAAGGCCACGAAGAAGAAAGCATCCGCAGCTTTAGCACCTTCCTCCAAGAACACCCCACCGACTCGCTTTGGCCCCAAGCCCAGCGCTTGATCATCACGGCTCGTTATCAGATCGCTGAAAAAGCCTACAAAAAGAAGCTCTACGCCAAGGCCCGCGCCCATTACGAAGACTTCTTCAAGCAATATCCGCTCGATGGCCGCGCTGCGATGGTGATGTGGCAACTCGCACAGATCGAAGTGGCCCAAAAACACTGGCAGCCCGCGATCGATGCTTACGCTCGCCTTCATAGCAAATACCCTTACGATCATTACGGCTATCGCTCGGGCTTGGAGATCGGCAAGCTCTACGAGGTCCAGATCAAAGACTACGAAAAAGCGATCAAAGCCTATGAAAAGGTCCAAGGCTGGCCCTTCCGAAGCCAAGCCCAAGCCGCCATCCAACGCCTCAAGCGCAAAGAACTCACCCTCCACACCCCCCGCATCTTCAACACCCACGAAGAAGGCCATCTATTCGCCGAAGTACGCAACCTCAAAAAACTCAGCGTCAAGATGTACAAAGTCGACGCCGAAACCTACTTCCGAAAGATGCACCGCTTCGGTGGGATGGATGCCTTGGACATCGAACTGATCCGCCCCGACAAAGAATGGGAGATCACCCTCAAAGGCCGCCGCTACGAACAAGTCAAGCAAAAGATCACACTTCCCGAAAAAGCTCCGATGATCGCTCTGCTGCACGTCTCAGGAGGCGGTCTCCAAGCCACCAGCATCGCCATCCGCAGCGACCTCCAGATCGTCTCGAAGATGAACCGCGAAACCATCTTTGTGTTTGCCATCGATCAACGCTTGCGCAAGCCACTCGCAGGCGTACAGCTTTTGATCAGCAGCGGCAGCAAGATCCTTTACGAAGCCAAAACAGGCCCCGATGGTTCGTATCGTCTGCGCGATCGCAAACTCCGCAAACACACCAACCTCCACGTCCTCGCCCTTCATCAAGGCTCCGTCGCTGCAAGCCACAGCCTCTTGACGAGCCTCCCCTTTCATCCCGGCCTGACTTATGCGGGCTTGATCTACACCGATCGATCGGTGTATCTGCCGGGTGAGCGCGTCCAACTCAAAGCGATCTTGCGCGAAGTCAAACACAACCAATACAGCGTCCCCACCCGACCTTACACCCTCACCATCGCCAACCCCGACCGCCAAGAGATCTTCCGCCAGATCCTCCGCCCCAACGCGCTCGGAACCCTCCACACCCACTTCCAAAGCGACGCCAACGCTCCGCTAGGAAATTACACCGTCACGCTGCACCGCAAACGTGGCCCCACCTTTACAGGCTCCTTCGATATCCGCCATTACACACTCCCACGCTACCTGCTCTCGATCGACGCCAAACGCAAGGTCTATGTGCGCGGAGAAACGATCCAAGGCCATATCGCAGCCCGTTATGGCTTTGGTGCGCCCGCCGCCAACCAACACATCTTCTACACCTTCGCCGATCGCACTTACAAGGGAAAGACCGACGCCAAAGGCCAACTGGCTTTTACACTCCCCACCCGCGAACTCGATATCGATCGCAGCTTTTCGATGCGCGCCGAGATCCAAGGCGAACAAGCCCATGCCAGCACGAACTTTTGGCTCCAAGGCACGCTGTTTTCGCTCTCTCTCAAGACCCTGCGCAAGATCTACGCAGCAGGCGAACGCTTCCATCTCTCCATTACAGCGAAAGATCGGGCCGATCAGCCCTACGCTGCAAACATCCGCCTGTCTTGGGTTCGTCTCGCCCCTGAAGGTGAAAAGCCACTCGGACAAGCCGTTGTATCGGTCGGAAAAGATGGCAAAGGCAGCCATTCGCTGACGGTCTCACAGGGAGGCCAGATCCTTGTACGCGCCCAAACCAACGATGCCCAAGGCCATCCGATCAGCGTCGAACATCGGCTCTACATCAGCGGCCAAGAAGACAAACAAGTCTTACGCTTGTTGAGTGATCGCGACCGCTACTTTGTGGGCGAGACGATCCAAGTCCGTCTGCTCAGTCGCCGCACAGGTCCCGCCTTGTTGACATGGGAATCCAACGGTATCTTCAAGCACGAATTCCTGCCTGTGCTCCAAAAGGGCGAAAGACTGTTCAAATTTGAAGCTGAAGATGCGCTTGGAGCGAACTTTGCGTTCCATGTGACGCAGCTTGAGGGGATCAAGATGCACACCGCGCACACGGTGTTTGCCCTCCAACGCTTCCTCAAAGTCCACATCACTCCCCGTCAAAAAGAGTATGCCCCCGGCCAGATCGCCGAAGTCGAGATCCGCACCACCGATCAATCAGGAAAGCCCGTTGCTGCAGAGCTTTCGGTTGCGGCCATCGACGAGTTGTTGTTGTCGTTTTCTCCCGACACGACGCCTCGACTTGAGGATATCTTTTACAAGGCCCAACACCGCCTTGGGATGATCACCCAAGCCTCTTCGACCTTTACGTTCCGCGCTCTGAGCAAGCTGATCCCACAGACCTTGTTGTTGATGCAGCCCAACCTCGATCCTACCGCAGGCGATGGTTCGCGCCCCGAAGGCTCCGCCGCTGCCACAAGCAACGGCTACTACCAGCGGCGGGGTTCCTATGGGCAAAACGCATACGGTGGATTGCGCAGCCGTCGCTACCGTCGTTATCGCCGCTACCCAAGCTACCAACAGCGCTTCATGCCTCGCCAAAGCGCCTACAACAAACAGATCCTCAACAACGAGATCCAACGCCCCCAAGCCTTTGAACTGAACAGCATCAACGTCCAAGGCCGCGTCAGCCGCCCTGATACGTCCGTCCTCACAGGCAAAGATGGACAGATGCAGACCGATCAGATGCGCCAACGCTTTGCATCGACCGCGTATTGGCAAGCAGCGCTACACACCGATCAAACGGGCCGGCTGGTGATCAAGATGCCGCTGCCCGAAAACACGACGACTTGGCGGATCATCGCACGAGGCATCGCAAAGCCCCTGTTGGTGGGCCAAGGCGAAGGCCGCTTGACCGTCCGAAAAGAGGTCTTTGGTGAACTCAAGCTGCCGCTCACCCTGACCGAAGGCGACCGCTTCCAACCCCGCGCCGTCCTGCACAACCAAAGCCAACAAGATGTACACGTCCGCGCCACGCTCGCCCTACAAGCCCTCGGACAGATCCGCACCGTCACACTCAAGATGCCCGCAGGAACCAGCAAAGAAGTGTTCTTTGGTGAAGTCTCCACCGACGGCGCAGGCGACAAAGAGCTTCAAGCCACGCTCACCGTGATCGGTGTCCTCGGCGATCAACCCTTTGAACTGCCCAAGGCTGTCACCCCGCACAAGCGTTGGAGAGATGCTTCGGCCCAAATGCTGCGCATCATCCCTCAAGGTGTCGAAGTGACGACAGGTGCGGCGGGGATCTTGAGCGAACGCACCACACACGCACTCCAACTCCCCGCCGATGGGGATCTGCGTCATATCCGTTTCCAGATCCGCTTTGGAACACATACCCCCGCTTGGTTGTTGCACATCGCAGAAAAGCAGCCTTCCGCTGCGGGTGTGCCGGGTCTGTTGCTGCTGCGCGCTGTCAGCCTCGCCGCTGCGCTGCGTTATCTGGACGCCCAACAACAAGGCAACACTCCGCAAAGCCTCCGCCTTCGCGCACAACTCGAACAGCTTTTCCGCGCCTTGCTGCCTCGCCAATACAGCAACGGTGGATGGGGCTTTACAGACAACACCGCCTCTTCCTTTTACAGCGCCCTTGCCTACATCACCCTCCAAGAAGCCGCGCAGAAGAAGTGGGTGCAGTTCGATCTGTCCGATCCGCTGCGCAAAGTCTTGCAGTATCTCCAAAATGACGCCTTACCCAGTACCAACGACGACTTCAACAAACTGGTGATCCTCTACGCGATGGCCCACGCAAACACCGACGCAAGCACGCTGTTCACTTACATCAACCAGTTCTTGCGCCGCCGCAGCCGTCTGTCCTTGCGCAACTTGGCCTCGTTGAGCCTGTTGCTCGCTAAGCTCGAACGCTTCGATCTTTGTGCGCAACTGATCGCCCCGATCGCAGCGAAGATGCGTGCTGCACAAAAGCCCCTTGCGCCTCGGCACTCGTCGCTCTATCCGATCCGCCCGATTTACGGGGTCGCGCTGTATGACGTGGGGCTTGCGATCGAAGCGCTTTCGCTGATCGCTCCAACTCACGCAGCGCTCGAAGAAGGCGTGCGTTGGTTGCTCGGCCAGCGGCGCGGTCGCGGGTGGGCCTCGATGTATGCCACCACCCAAGCCATACGCGCTTTGTTCGCGTATTACCAACACTTCCCTGCCCAGACCAAGCCAACCCGCGTGGCGATCCACCTCAACGGTAAGCTCTGGAAAGAAGTCACCCTCTCTCAAGATGTCCCCGCCCAAACCCTCAAAGCCTTCCACCTCCCCAACCAAGGCCGAGTCCACGTCTCCTTGGTTCCCGAAGGCAACGCCAAGCTGCATTATGCCGCGCAGCTTTCGGGCTTTACCACCAAGCCTGACGCCTCGCTTTACAAGGGTGCCTACCGGATCAACCGCTATGTCACCGCCGCTCCCTTGCAGATCGATGGCCGCACCATCACCAGCGGATTTGGGGTCTTGGCCTACGGGACCTTCAAGCCTTGGCGACAGGCCGTCCAAGAACTGCCTTGGGCCGAGACCGCCAACGTCCAGATCGATATCTATCGACGTTCGGGAGAAAACGAAGAGATCATCCTCGAAGAAGCCTTGCCGGGTGGGGCGTATGTGTCTCCTGCTTCGATCAAGTTGAGCGACGGGCATTACAGCATCGAACGCGGTAAGATCCGTTTCTTCCTCTACCCAAGCAGCGGCAGACATCACGCGATCCACTACCAACTCAGCGGCATCCATCCCGGGCAATTCCACCAAGGACACACCAGCGTCCGCAGCTTCGCCATCCCCCAACGCCTCAGCCTTGGCCGACCATCGAAACTCACGATCCTTTCACAAGGACAGCAACCCAGCACCCAACGGCGTCTGACGCCCGATGAAGATTACACTATCGGAATGCTGCACTTTTCCGCTGGACGCCTCGAAGCTGCCGAAAAGCACTTGCGCCCGTTACTGGAACGCTACACGCTCAACGCTTATCCGCTCAAACACACCGCACGCGCTTTGCTTTCGATCGCCCTCAAGCGTGGGCCCAACCACGCCTTGATCAAAAGCTTCGAGATCCTCAAAGACCGCTTCCCCGATACCGAACTGTCCTTCGCAGAGATCCTCCAAGTCGGCCACACCTACGCCGAACAAGGCGAATACGAGCGCGCTTTCATGGTCTTCCAAGCCACCCTCGCCGCCCTCTTCCTCCAAGAGATCAAAGTCGCCAAGACCCTCGAAGAAGAAGGCGAGTTTGCGGCAGCTTCGAGCTTTATCGAGTCGCTGTGGCGGCGTTATCCCGATCTGCGCGTGGTCCAAGAAACCTTTTATGCACTCGCCCAATCGGTCTATCAGTTCGCCGAAAAGTGCAAGTCCAAACCGCTCCCCGTCCAACGGCATTGGCTGCAACAAGCCGAACAACTGTTCGCACGATTTGTCTGGATGTATCCGACCCATCCCTCGGCAGATATCGCAGCTTATTCACGCGCAAACATCCTGATGGAACAAGAACAGCGCCCCGCCGCCATCCGCTACCTCAAGCACATCACCCAGCGCTATCCCCAAAGCACACGCCTCGCAGGGATGCACTACCTCCAAGCCTACGCGCATTATCTCGAACTCCAGTACACCCCCGCTCTCCAACTCCTCCAGCGCGTCAGCCAAGAACACTACCCCGACGGCAAAGGCAGCACCCAAAAAAGCGTGGACCGTTTCCTCGCTCGCTACTTGATCGCCCAGATCTACCACGCGCAACAACAATACAAACAAGCCCTTGTCTGGTATCGAAAGATCCAAACCCAATTCCCCGACGCCGACGCCCAATCCCGCTATCTCTCCCAGATCCAACTCCGCTTGCCCGAAGTGACGACCCTCACCCCCAACAAACCGCCCCGCCTCCAGATCAAACACCAAAATGTCCAACAAGCCACGCTGCTTGCCTATTATGTGGATCTGATGAAGCTCTACTTGCTCAAAAAAGACCTCAGCACCGTGACACGCATCAACCTCGCAGGCATCCGACCCACGTTCCAAAAGCAGATCCAACTCGGCACCAACGAAGAATTCGCCCTGCGCACCACGTCCATCGATCTCCCCCTAACTCGCCTCGGCGCTTATCTGCTCGTCCTCAAATCCAAAGACCGCGAAGTCTCCGGCATCGTCCTTCGTAGCTCCCTGCATCTCGATGTCCAACAAGACCCCAGCGACGGGCGTGTGACACTCCACCTCCAAAAAGACACCTCCCTCGCTCCCGTCCCCAAAGCCCTGACTCGCGTCGTGGGAAGCACAGACGGGCAGATCCGCAGCGGTCGCACCGATCTACGCGGTATCTACACCGTCGAAGGTGTGCGCGGACTCGCCACCATCATCGCGCAATATGGCGATGAATACGCCTTCTTCCGTGGAAAACAATTCCTAGGACAACCCACCTCCTCCCAAACCACCTCCCCCTACGCCCCCACACCAACCGCCGCTCCTCGCAGCAAGTTCGATGCGCTCGAAAACGTCCGTAGTGGCAACTGGATGCTTCAGAAAAAAGGACGCATCCAACTCGATCGGCTCTATCAACAAGAACAACGCGGCGTTCAACTCAAGTTCTAATCCGTAGCCGCTCGGCTGGGGGAAGTTGCGGGGTTCCACCCCATACGCGCTAGGTGAAGCCAAGGAAAGCCCCCCACCCCAGCCCCACTTGGACCAACTCATGCCATTCGTTTGCGATCATCCTTCCTACAATATCCGTCAAAAGCGTATCCATAAGCGTCGATG
>JAKLKB010000149.1 GCA_023150835.1 Myxococcota bacterium
TAACATAGCGAGATCTGAACGCGATATCTCCGCGTAATGTATGATCGCATGATGTAGGGGCGGTTCGCGAACCGCCCGATGGTTGGGCAGCCACAGGGGGCTGCCCCTACATTTTTACGATAACTCAACGGGCGGATTTCGTCTGAGAGGGGACATCACAAGACGTCCATTCCTCCGATGTTTCTGTCTACCAGTCCAAAAGATCTCGCTATGTTAGACACCCTCTGGCGCGGTGGACAAAAAACCCCGTATTCGCACCCGTCGCAAGCGACAGAGTCGCTTGTTTGAAAAACGACGATCTATTCGCCAAAACGGGGTCAAGGGGCGACAGTCCCTTGTGGGGTGTGGGGTGACACCCCACCAGATAAACCAACCGCGTAAGTCCGATCCAGATACGAGAGAAAAAGATTTTTGGGTATTTCTTGCGTCTTCTGTTGATAGGAGAACGGAGAAGGTCGAAAAAAACTTGATGCTTTTTTTGAAAGATTTTTTTAGGGCGCAAAGCGATTTGTTTTTGGTGTGCCAGAAGGATGTGGCGAGGATACGGAGAGGGGAGGTTTAGCGGCGTTAGCGGCGTTTGCGTTGTTTTTTGCGGGGCTTGGGTGCGGAGCGGGCGTAATGGAGGCCGCGACAAGAAGAGAAGAGAGCGCGTCGTGCGCGGGGGCAGGAAGGTACGCGCAGGGATCTTCCTGCGGGGAGGCGTCCGATGGGGATGTCGGGGTTGAGGGCGCGGAGTTGCCAAGGAGTGGTGCAGACTTGACAAGCGAGCCATCCGAGGGGTTCGCCGCCTTTGGTGCGGTAGGTGGTGAGGGGAGCGTTGGCAGCGGCAGCAAGGCGTTGTGCAGGGATGCGGAGAGTGATGCGGGGAGGCAAGTTGCGGGAGGGGGAGAGCGGTTTGGGGCAATGCTTGCGAGCGATCGAGCGGATCTTGTAGGAGATCTTGCGATCTTTTTGTTTGATGCAAAGGGTGGCGAGGGGGAGAGCGGTGGAGGTTTTGCGTTGTTGTAGTTCTTTGGAAAAGGCGGACTGATGGTCTTTTGTGAGAGTGGGCGTATTGGCTTTGAGGAGTGTGGAGAGGGGGATGTTGTAGCGTTTGGCGATGCGGTAAGGCGTTTCGCGTTTTTGAGTGGTGTGGAGCTTGGTGGAAGGTCCGGAGCGTTGGTGTTTTTTGAGGGCAGCTTTGATCGAGGCGAAGCGTTGGATGGGCAGGCGGAGTGGAAAATACGCAGGGATGGGATGATCGGGATCAGCGAGCAATTTTCGCAGCATGGGGTTGTAGAGGTCGAGTGTTTTTTTGGAGAGTTGTGTGAGCTTGAGCAGATCCTCAAGCCAGAGGGGTTCGGGCAACAAGAACTCGCGGAAGCGGATGGGTTTTTGGGCGGCGCGGTGGGAGGCGCGTTGATCGTTGTGGATGAGCAGAGCGGAAGCGAGGAACTTGGCGTAAAAGTTTCGTCCATCAAAGCCGAAGCCACGGTTGCGGGAGCGTTGGATGATGACATCGAGCTTTTTGGTTTGGAGGCGTCGGGCTTCGTTGAGGATGCGTCCGGGGCCTTGGTTGTAGGAGGTGATCGCAAGAGGCCATGATGTGGGGAAAAAATGGCGGCAGAGTTTGATAAAGCGCGAAGCTGCGTGGGTTGCGAAGATGGGATCAAAGCGTTCATCGAGTTTGCGGTGGGGGATGGACTTGTTTTGTGGAGGGACGAACAGGCCCAATTCTTTGGCGGTATCGGGCATGAGTTGCCACAAGCCGAGCGCGCCGACAAAAGAGCGGACCCATGGGTTGTACATGGATTCGACGAAGGGGAGGGCGGAGAGTTGTGGGGGGAGTCCAGCTTTGCGGAGGGTGGCTTGGATATGGGGGCGATAACGGCGTTCGATGCGCAGTCCGTGTTGAAAGAAATGGCGGTAGCTGCTTTGCCAAGAGAGCTTGGTGCGGGCGAGATAGCGAAACATCTTGTGCCAGCCGGAAGTTTGGTAGCGAGGCTCTTTACGGATCTTGCGATAAAGCTGTCGGGTCGAGGCGGACAGCCCTTTGAAGGCGTGATGCCAGCGTGTGCGGTCGATGGATTCGGGCTGATAGCGCATGAGGTTCCAACAGATGGCGCGCAAGCGTTTTTTGTCGAGTTCTTGGAGGCAGGCGCGTTGTCGGTTGCGCGATTGGGCGATGGCATCGGCTTCAGCGCGGGCTTCTTGTGCGGCGAGTTCTTTGAGTTGCGTGCGGATGTTCTGAAGTGCAGCAGCGCTGATCTCGCGGCGTTTGTTGGTTTTGATGCGGCGCTGTGCGGGTGTTTCGGTGGGGGAGAGTTCTGCGCCCGGGGTGGGGAGTTCTTTGAGGATGATGCGTGTTGGAGGATCAAAGAGGATGGCGTCGGCTTTTTGTGCGCCGCCGAAGACTTGGTGCCAAAAGCGAACACGAGCGGCGATCGGAAGAGGGACGGGAAAGACGCCGAGTTGCTTGGGGAGTTGAAAGTCAGCGTTTCGCAAAGCGCGGGTGCTTGGGGTGGGGACGCCGATCTTTTTGAGGGCAGCATCCAGAGCGTGTTGATCCTCGATGGCAAGGGCGTGTTTGCTGCGGCTGCTTCTACGCGGCGTGGGCGTCTCCTCGCTGTCGAAAGAGTCGGAAGAGACTGAACGAGCGGTCTTTTGAGTGCGTTTGCGGGCTGCTTTTTTGGTACGCTTGCGAGCGGTCTTTTGGGTGCGTTTGCGGGCTGCTTTTTTGGTGCGCTTGCGAGCGGTCTTTTGAGTGCGTTTGCGGGCTGCTTTTTTGGTGCGCTTGCGAGCGGTCTTTTGGGTGCGTTTGCGGGCTGCTTTTTTGGTGCGCTTTTGGGTGGAGGTGCGGAGCTTTTTTGTGCGTTTGCGGGTGGTTTGTTCGCGGGCGATGCGTTTGGTGGAGCGCGGTCGTGGCTTGGGGGTGTGATCTTCTTGTGGTGATGGGGTGTTGTTGTCGGGCTTGGCTTCGAGGGGGAGCGGCAGAGCGAGGCCTAGGCCCAAGAAGAGAAAGAAGAGGGGGAAAATAAGCTTTTGCATCGGATTCTTGGGTTCCTTTGCCCAACCTTCGCTGTTGGGGGTATGGGGGAGCGGTCAAGGAACAGAGGCACATTCAAGCAAACAGAGGCGTTGTGTGGGATGCGCTGCTTAGCCTTGGAACTGGGCAAGCAGGGCGCAGATCTTGTCTTGTGCTTTGCGAAAGAGTTTGTTGTGTTTGACTTTGCCATTCATCAGGATCGAGACGATCCAGAGTCGTCGATCTTGGGTAAAGACATAGCCCGAAAGTGAAGACACGCCGTCGATGGTGCCTGTTTTGGCGCGGAGTCGGCCTGCTGCGGGTGTTTTTTTCATGCGCGTGCGCAACGTGCCGTCGCGTGCGGCGATCGGTTGGGCCACAAAGTATTCGGCCCATCCATCGAGGTCTTGGAGTTGTTGCAACAAAACGCGGGTGATCTGTTTGGGCGAGAAACGGTTGCTGCGTCCGAGGCCCGAGCCATTTTTCATGGTGTATGTGTCGGGGGAGATGCCGATGCTACGGAGGTCTTCGGCGACGATGGCGAGACCTTTGGCCCACGTCCCGGGGGATTCTTTTTGCACAGCGGCGAGGGTTTTGAGGATCTGCTCGGCGGTAAAGTTGGAGCTTTGTTTTCCGACGGCTTGTAAGAGGATGCTGAGCGAGGGGGAGTTGTGTTTGAGCAGGAGGGCCGCTTTTTGGGGGACGGTGCCGCGGGTGGGCCAGCGATTGACGCGGATCTTGGCGCGGTAGAGAAGCTCTGCAAAGGTGAAGGCGGTGTACCATCCGGGATCAGAGACGCGCCGCCAGAGGGAAAAAGCGGGTGCATCTTGGGCGATCTCTCCCGAAAGATGGACTTCATCGCGGTTTCCTTTGGCGAGGACTTTGATCTTGATGTTGGTTTTGCCGCGTGCTGCGGTGGTTTTGACTTGGTGGACGATCTTCTTGATGTAGTAGCTGGACGGCTCGATCATGGCGGTGGCCTTTCCACCGACTTTTGCGCTTGGGCGGAGGTGGATCGTCAGGGTGTTGTAATTGAGTGAAAGCGCGCCCACTCCCGCAACATAGGGTCGGTAGCGGTGGTGGCTGTGATCTTTCCATCCGTCGCCGAAGTATTGTCGATCAAAGAAGCTATCATCGAAGACGATGCGCCCCGTTACACGGCGCAGACCGAGGCCCACAAGATCCTGCACGATCCGCCAAAGCTCTTCGGAACGTAGGCTGGGATCGCCGCTGCCTTTGATGTAGAGGTTGCCTTTGAGTAGGCCTTTGGCGTCGATCGGGTTGTCGCTGTGGAGGGTTGTTTCGTAATGGTAGTGAGGCCCGAGGTGTTTGAGGGCGCTCATCATGGTGAAGATCTTGGTATTGGAGGCGGGGATGAAGGTTTGTTCGGCTTGATGGGAAAAGATGTGCTTGCCTTGGGTGTCGACCACCAACACACCCAAGGAGGTACCTTGGAGTTTGGGATCGCGGAGGATCTGGGATATCTCTTTTTGGAGGGCTTGGAGGGCGTCGTCTTTGATGGGGGGAGCGGCAGGAAGGAGGACTTGGAGAGAGGGTGGCGGTGCGGAATGGAGGGGCAGCGCGAAAAAGAACAGACTGCACAAGAGGCCGGATGTCAGGAGAGTTCGATACGTCCATGAGGAAGAGAAGGTCCGAGACACCATCGTTTTTTCTTCGTCCTTTTGGGGTTGCGCTTTCGTCCGTGGAGCGCGCTGGACGGTTGGCGGAAAAGCTACGCTTCAAGGTTAACAAGCCTTGGAAGGCGTTGCAAATTTCCCGCGTGGGTGTCTAGGCAGGGCTGCTTTCGGTGTGGTTTAGATATCTTGGAGTTCGAGATCGCCTTTGGGTTCGGGGCGGAAGACGTTGACGGGGATCTTGAGGTAGCGGATGTTGTTTTCGTGGGGTTGGGGGAGTTTTCCTGCGTCGACGTTGACTTGGACGCTTTGGAAGAGGAGTTTGGGAGCGGCGAGGGACTTGTCGCGTTTGGTGCGGAATTCGACAAAGGTGGCTTCGTCGCGGTGGTAGGGGAGTTGGACGTTAGAGGCTTTTTCTGCGCCGATGGTGGATTCGTAGGCGAGAGGGCGGCCTCCGGGTTGATAATCGTGGCCGACAAAGACGCGGGTGTGATCGGGGAAACTGTACAAGCGCTCGTGGACGGAGTGGTAGAGGTCTTGTGCGCTGCCAGCGGGGAAGTCGCAACGACCTGTGCCCATGTCAGGCATAAACAGCGCATCACCCGTGAAGATCGCATCACCAAACTTGTACGAAGCACAAGCAGGAGTGTGGCCGGGGGTAAAGATCACCTCGAAGCGTAGGCTTCCGGCCTCGACGACTTCGCGGTCTTTCAGTAGCCGATCGAATTGGCGACCGTCGGTGGGGAAGTCATCGGGAAGATCGAAGATCTTCTTAAAGGTCCGTTGTACCGTGGTGATGCGTTCACTGATGGCGATCTGGGCGTTGGGATAACGCTTTTTGAGGATCTGTGAACCCGAAAGGTGATCGGCATGGGCGTGGGTTTCGAGGATCATCCGCAGGCTCAGGTCTTTTTCTTTGAGGAAGTCAAGGACCGTTTCGACGGATTCTGTCCAGATGTGGGCGGCGGCGGGTTCGTAATCCAGTACAGGATCGATCACGAGAGCATCGTGTGTTTCGGGATCATAAACGGCGTAGGTGAGTGTATAAGTGCGGTTGTCGTAAAAAGCTTTGATCTGCATCTTCATCTCCTTTTTTCTGAGAGTGAACGGTGACGAAAAGGGCATGGTGAGCAGCTCGACTTTAACAGCGCGCAAGCGTGTTGCAAGGCTTCGTCCTCGTCTGCAAACCAAGGGGATTGGTTTGAGAAAAGGTGTTCAAGTCCGATCTCTTGGGCAACACCGACGCGCTCAAAGATCTGTTGGGCATCTTTTCGTAGGCCTGCAAGCACCAGCCAGCGGTTGGTTTGGCGGAGCCGTTTGGCGGCGTCTTGGAATACGGTCGCGATGGTAAAGTCGAGACCTTGTGTGCGTTTCAGGCGAAGCAAAAGAACTTGCGTCTGCGGTCGGTTGATCTCTTCATCCAGCAGGTGTTGTAGTTCGCCTTCGACACCAAAGAACAGACGCCCTTCGATCTCAAGGATGCGGATAGAAGGGCAGAGTGGGCGTTGCTCAAGAGACTCCATCTCAAGGAAGCGGTGGTCGACATCCAAGGTGAGTGCGGTGAATACGAGAAATCGGGCCTTTCGCAAGAAAAGCACCACAGAGATCCCGACGCCAAGGTAGATGGCTTTGTCGAGTGGTATCAACCATGTACCAAACAGCGTCACAAGAAAAGCAGAGCGATCGGAGAGTCCACTTTGCATGACAGAGCGGATCTTTTGGAGATCGATCAAGTCGATGGCGATCACGATGATCAATCCAGCGATGGCGGCGAGGGGCATGTAGTTCGCAAGGGGACCCAAGGCCACAAGGATCAACAGCATAAACAAGCCGCTCAAGATACCCGATAATCGGGTTTGTGCGCCGCTGCGATAGTTCAGGCCCGAACGTGCAGGGCTTCCGCTGACGGGATACCCTGTAGCTACGGATGCTGCGAGGTTGGCGAGTCCTTGCCCTACAAAGTCGGTGGACATCTCAAGGCGTTGACCTGTGTGGGTCGCAAGCGCCCGACCGACCGCGCTCGATTCGACAAGAGACAACACCGTACAGGCGATCGCAAGCGGTAGAAGTTGAACAACCAACCGCAGATCGGGCAAAGAGAACGCTGGAAGTCCACCGGGGATCGGTCGCAGATCCATCACCAGTTTGAGTCCGTAAGCGTGCAGATCCCATCGCAAAGAAAGCACCGTCGCAAGCACCGTCACGATCAATGGGCCCGGGATGGCCGTGTGGACGCGGCGAAGCCCAAAGATCAAAAGAGCAGAAGAGACAGCCATGATCACCGAAACAAGGCTGGTTTGAGGGATCTGCGTGATCCACATCCCTAGTTTTTCAAAGAGCGTTCCGTGTCCGCCTTGGGTGGCGGTGATCACGGGAAGTTGACCGAGACCGATCAGCAAAGCGGCCCCTGTGATGTAGCCCAACACGACGGGCCTTGAGATGTAATCGACGACGGCTCCGAGCCCAAAGATCCCCGCCATCAACTGGAAAATCCCCGTCAAGAAAGCCAGCGTGACAGCGATCGTCACAGGGTCGATCCCTTGTAGGGCCAAGATGCCACCGCCCACAAGCAAGCTGACTGCGTTGGTTGGGCCTGTCACAACGTGGTGTGAGCTGCGAAACAGGCCACCGACCAGCGTTGGAAACGTCGATGCGTAAAGCCCCATTGCAGGGGGAAGTTGAGCGATCGCCGCATACGCGATACCTTGAGGAACCCCCAAGAACGTCACGACCGATGCTGCGACCACATCGCGCAGTAGATAAGCGCGCTTGTATTGTTTGAGATCGAGGAAGGCGAACCAATGAAGAAAAACCATCGTGTACTCAAATCCGACCGTGTAGAGACGACTCGTGAGAAAAGGTTGCGCGACCGATGCTCCGCGAACAAAGATCATTTGTTGGAAGTTGGGGGGAAGGCTTGAAGGGGGGTGCTGTGAGCGGTCGGCTGTTGGGGCATCAAAGAAGGAGGAGAAGCGAAGACGAGAGGGACGACTTCTTCGTAGTGTTCGACAAAGTAGGCAGTGAGTTTGGCGCGGATATGTTCGGGGACTTCGCCGTAGTCGAGTTGGTTTTGTTTGGGCAAGATCACGACGCGCACGCCTGCGGAAGCAGCGGCCACCACTTTTTCGCGGATGCCGCCCACAGGCAGGACATCGCCCATCAAGGTGATCTCGCCCGTCATGGCGGTGTCTCCGCGTGGGGGCGAGCCTTGTGTGCTAAGCAAAGACAGTAGGGCTGTGGTGATGGTAATGCCTGCGGAGGGTCCGTCTTTGGGGACGGCTCCTGCGGGGACGTGGAGATGGATATCGGTTTGTTTGAGTTGGTCGAGATCGATCGCAAAGCGTGCGGCTTGGGATTTGAGATAGGAGAGGGCGATGCGTGCGGACTCGGTCATCACTTCACCGAGGCGGCCCGTCACTTCGACGCGGCCTGTGCCTTGGAAGCGGGTGGTTTCAAAAAACAAGATATCGCCGCCCACAGGGGTCCACGCAAGGCCGACGGCACTTCCGACGCGGGTGGGGCGTCCCTCAAGGCGCGAACCTTGATGGCGAGGCGGCCCAAGATAGCGCTCGATATTGCTTTTTTGGATGATCGCGTGTTTGGGATGCGGGTGTTCGTCACCTTGTTGTTCGGCGATGCGGATCGCGACCTTGCGCACGATCTGGGCGATCTCGCGGTTGAGGTTGCGGACGCCGGCTTCGCGGGTGTAATGCTTGATGATCTCCTGAAACGTGGGTGCAGCGATCCGCACCGCTCCTTTGGCCAGTCCGTGATCTTCGATTTGTCGAGGCAAGAGATAACGGCGAGCGATCTCGACTTTTTCTTCGGGGATGTAGCCCGGGATCTCGATGACTTCCATGCGATCGAGTAGAGCGGCGGGGATGGCGTCGCGGTCATTGGCGGTCGCAAGAAACATCACCCGCGAAAGATCGAAGGGAACATCAAGGTAATGATCGAGATACTTGTGGTTTTGCGCGGGATCGAGGACTTCAAGCAGCGCAGAGGCTGGATCGCCGCGCCAGTCTTTGCCGATCTTGTCGATCTCGTCCAACATAAACACAGGGTTGTTGCTTCCGACGCGGGCAAGTCCTTGTAAGAGTTTCCCGGGCATCGCTCCCAGATAAGTGCGCCGATGTCCTTTGATCTCCGCTTCATCGCGCATCCCACCAAGCGAGAAGCGAAAGAACTTTCGCCCCATCGCTCGCGCAATCGATTGTCCAAGCGAGGTCTTGCCGACACCGGGCGGACCGCTCAAACACAAGATCGCACCGCGCTGATCGGGCTTGAGCTTTCGCACCGCTAAAAATTCAAGGATGCGTTCTTTGACGCGATCAAGGCCAAAGTGGTCCTGATCGAGGATTCGTCGCGCTTGTCGGATGTTGAGCTTGTCTTTGTCCTCGCGTGACCAAGGCAGATCGCAGAGCCAATCGAGATAGGTGCGGATCATATTGTACTCCCCAGCCTCGGGAGGTAAGACCCGCAGACGACGTAGCTCTTGCTCTGCGCGTTTTCGCGCATCTTCGGGCATCTTGGCTTCTTCGATCCGCTTGGCGTATTTTTCTCCGTCCAGTTCTTTTTCGTCGCGCTGTTCGCCCAATTCGCGTTGGATGATCTTGAGTTGTTCGCGCAAAAGATACTCGCGTTGCTGTGCTTCGGTGCGTTCTTGAAGCTCTTCGCGCAGTTTCTTTTGAAGGCGGATCATCTCAACTTCTTTAAGCAAAAAGCTTAGGGCGTTTTCGAGGCGTTTGCGCACAGACAGCGTCTCAAGGAATTCTTGTCGTGCGTGAAATTCTTGGAGAAAGTGGGAGGCCACAAAGTCGGCAAGGCGGGTGGGAGACTCGATGCCTCGGATCACTTGATCAAATTCGTCGGGCAAGTTGGGCGAGAGTTTGACGACTTCTTCGAGGCTTTGGCGGATGCTACGGGAGAGGGCTTCGAGGGTGCTTTGATCGCCTTCTTGGATCTCATCCTCAAGCAAGGAGACACGTGCGATTACAAAAGGCTGCGTGCGGATCGTTTTGACGATGCGGCAGCGGCGGATCACTTGAAGCAGTGCGGTCATCACCCCGTTGGGAAGTTGCATCACTTGCATCAAACGTGCGACCGTTCCGACAGGATGGAGTTCGTGGGGACCCGTCACTGTGGGGGTCTCTTCGGACGGTGGTTTTTTTCGCGCAAAGATGGCGAGAAATCGTTGCTGCTCGGCTTGGGTGATGATATCTCGCAACGGGCCTTGAGGAAGGGCGATCGGCAAGATCATACCGGGAAAAAGAACTTCTTCGCTCAGAGGCAACACAAACAGATTGCTCGGCGGCTGTTCCGCAGGAACCACCGAACGCGGAGGCTCCAGCAGCTCGCCGTCTTCGTCTACTTCAAGCGGCAGATCCTCTCGCGTGTGCCATCCTGCCGAACTATGGCGCATCGACGGATCGAGGATCTCGGCCTCAACGAGATCTTCGTTGGATATCTCGACTTGCTTCTCGGACGCCGACGCTACGGTCTCTGCGGGCGGATGGGATGTGCCTTGTGCGGGCGGATGGGACGTGCCTTGTGCGGGCGGATGTGACGTGTCTTGTGTGGGCGGATGTGACGTGTCTTGTGTGGCGAAGTTCGCGCTTTCTTCGGCGGGTGGGTGCGTGACATCAAATATCTGTAGGTCTTCGGTGGGATTGTTCTCGGGCAGTCCTTGTGGATGCGGCAGATCCTGTACATCGTGGTGTGTCTTTGATGCTTTGGGAGATCTGCGTTTGGTTTTTTCTGTTGGGGAGGCCGATGTTGTCGAGGTGTCTTGTGGGAGGGCGTCGCTGTTTTTTTTCTTCGCCATGCGAAATCCTTTTGGGTATGAGGTGTGACATCCGTTTGGTGCGTTGAGCGGCGCAAAAGAGAACGCGGTTTGGATGCTCGAAATCGGCGTGTCTTCGGCGAGACAAGACGATCTAACCACCCTCGCACAGTAGGCAAGCGAACAGGATTGTTGTACAAGGTGGATTCGCGCCGTTGGATGGACAGGTTGCGCCTCTTCGTGAGATAGTCAAGCGAAAAAGGGTTGTTGCGAGAAGGATGGAATGTTGGAAACCACGCACGCATTGGATGGAGATCCTTTAGGAAGCGAATCGTTGCCTGTGGAGGTGACGTTTCTTGGGGGCTTAGAAGAGGTGGGGATGAATGCCACGCTGATGTCGTGCGGGGAGCAGCGCGTCTTGGTAGATTGCGGGGCGGGGTTTCCCGATCCTGCGTATGCACCGGGCGCTCAGCAGACACACCCTTCTTTTGAGAGCTTACGAAAAGCGGGAGAGACGCTTACGGGGATCGTCTTGACGCATGGTCACGAGGATCATATCGGTGCGGTGGCGCAGTTGTTGGAGTGGTTGGAGGGGCCGATCTACGGCACAGCGTTCACCATCAGCCTCGTCGCCTCCAAGCTTTCGGAGCGAGGGTTCCGCCCCGAGTTTCACATCGTACAGCCCGGAAAACGCTACATGATCGGGGCATTTTGTTTCGAGTGGGTGTTGGTTCCGCACAGTATCCCGGGAGCTTGCGCGTTGGTGATCGATACGCCTCAAGGCCGCATCGTCCATGCAGGGGATCTTAAGATGGATCTGTCTGCACCCAACCACAAAGGCGGCGGTGTGTTTTCGCGCTTTGGGGCTTTGGGCGAAGAAGGGGTGGATCTGTTGTTGTTGGAAAGCACCAACGTCTATGTGCGGGGGTTTGCACCAAGTGAAGCGGGGCTGGTCGAATCCTTCGAGAAGCTTTTTGCCCAAGCCAAGGGGCGGATCTTTCTCGTGACATTTGCGAGCCATGTCGAACGGATGAGCCTTGCGATCCAAGCCGCCCGAAAAACAGGGCGTAAAGTGGTGATGGCGGGTTCAGGCATCGAACGCAGCTTGCAGATCGCACGAGAGCTTGGCTATCTGCATCTTTTGGAGCGTGAGATCGTCTCGATCGAAGAGGCGCAAAAACTCGCGCCAGAGCGGGTCTTGGTGTTGGCAACAGGCTCACAGGGCGAGCCGATGGCAACGATGGCGCGCCTTGCACGAGACGAGATGCCGCCGCTGCGGATCCTCTCGGGAGATACGATCTTTTGGTCTGCTCGTTGGGTTCCCGGCAACGAGAATGTGATCTCCTACATCCAAGATCAGCTTCTCTCTCGTGGAGCCGAGATATTGGACCCACCTCTCTACAACGTCCACGTTTCTGGGCACGGTTTTCGCGGGGATCTGCAACTGGCGATCAAGCTGTTGCGCCCACGCGCTTTGGTGCCGATACACGGGCAGCAGCGGTTCTTGTTGGAGCATCGCAAGCTTGCCATCGAAACAGGCATGGCGCAGGAAGATGTGTTGGTTTGTCGAAACGGCGAGCGTTTGCGTTTGTTCGAGCGGCGTGTCGAGCGGGCCGGCTTTGCAGAATGGGAGATGTTGTATCGTGGGCATCCTGCCGCACCACCTTTGGGCGTCGATATCTTGCGGCAGCGGCGGCATTTGGCGCGAGATGGCTTGTTGGTGGTCTCTTCCGTCCTCAATCAAAAAGGCGCTCTTGTCGGCGATATGTTGATCGAGTGCTTGGGCGTGAGCGCTTCACCCTCCCAGCTCTATGAAGAGTGGCCGGCCCTTTTGGTCGATGCCTTCGAGCAGATCCCCCTCACTCTACGCAGCAACCTCGACGCCGTTTCTCAGTCCCTCAAACGCGCCTTGCGACAACACCTCCGAAATCAAGAGATCTCTCCCCAAGTTCTCGTGATCCTTCAACAGCTACGCAACACGGACTGACGCGGACATAGGCGGAGGGACGCGAACACGGGGGGTTTTGACGGTATCGTACGATATCCGAAAGATGTGTGATCGAAGGGGCGGCTCGATCCGCTGTAACTGCCCAATAATAGGGCAGCCACAGGGGGGCTGCCCCTACATCTTCACGATTACACAATAGGCGGATTTCGTATCACTCCTATGGAAAGAAAGGCGTCAAGGTGATGGAGCGAGCGGATACGCTTCGAGAGTTGTTGCATCCGTTGGAGAGGTTTGTTTCTGCGGATGTTTGTGCGGCGGAGTCTTTGGAGCGTGTCTGCGAGATATCGCCGCCGACGTATCTTTACGAAGGGGACGATCCCAACGATGTGTCCGAAGGATCGGGAGCAAAAAAACGGTTGTGGTTGCCGCGTACGGTGTTTGTCGAACAGATCGCTCGGGGGTTGATGCGGCAGTTGCAAGAAGGCGAGATGGCTCCATCAGAAGGCAAGATGTTTGGGGTGTTGTTGGTACGCGATGCTGCGGGAAAACTGGGCGTATTGAAGGCGTTCTCTGGGCTTTGGCAAGGCGATGATCGGCGGAAGGGTTGGGTTCCACCGATCCCGGGGCGCGAAGAAGTTGCACAAGAAGAACAAGCGACCATCGCTGCGCTGAACGAGATGAAAGCACGTCTGATCGAACTGGCGGATCTGCCTGTGCGTGCGGAGCTTGCGCAACAGCAGGCTGCGTATGTCGCTGAAGTGGCCGAAAAACGGGCTGTGTTGAAGCAGCAAAAACAGATCCGCGATCAACAACGGGCTTTGTGGGGGGAGGGCGCGGAGGCTTCGTGGGTGGAAGAGCAGATGCGCCTTTTGGAGCAACAAAGCCGCAGCCAAAAACAAGCTTTGCGTGCATGGATGCAGTCGCAAGAAGAGGCGTTGTCACCGCTGCGACAGGCCGTTTTCGAGGCCGATGCAGAGATGCAACGTCTCAAACAAGCACGCAAGCATCGTTCAAGAACCTTACAAGATCGGATGTATGGGGCGTATCGCATCGCAAACTTCTCGGGGCGCGCTCGACCCTTGGAAGCCTTCTTTTCAGAAGGGCGCTTGCCCACAGGGACGGGGGATTGTTGCGCTCCGAAGCTACTGCATCTCGCGGCGACTCACCGATTGCGCCCCTTGGGACTGGCCGAGTTTTGGTGGGGGCCTTCCTTGCCGAACGGAAGTCGCGTCTCTGGCGAATTTTACGGCGCTTGTGCAGAGCGTTGCCAACCCATCATGGGCTTTTTGCTTTCAGGTCTTACTCCCCCCCAAAACAACCAAGAAGAACACTCGCCGCAGGTACAGATCCCCTCGCCACATCTGAATTCTACCGTATCGTTAGAAACACACACGCCGCAGGCGCGGACCATTTCGCAGCATCACGGCTCCGCCGCTTTGCTAGAAACATACACGCCGCAGATGCAGACACTCGCGCAACGCCTCGGGTGTTCGGTCTTGTACGAAGATGCGCATTTGTTGGTGGTGGACAAGCCAGCGGGTTTGTTGTCAGTCCCGGGGCGTACACAAGCACAGCAGGAAAGTGTGTTGGGGCGTTTGTGGTTGCAGGCGAAGCATGGGGCGTATTATGCGGCGGTGCATCGCCTTGATGCGCTGACTTCGGGGATCTTGGTGTTTACGCGAGAGATCGCGGTACACAGCGCCTTGCAGCGGCAGTTTCAGCAACGGAGTGTTGAAAAGCGTTATGAGGCTTTGTTGTCTCACCCGTTAGAGCAAGAAGAAGGTGTGATCGAACTTCCGCTGTGGGGAGATCCTGCGCAGCGCCCGTTGCAGCGCGTGGATTGGCTGCGAGGAAAGCCCGCTCGCACACGTTATCGCCTTCTTTGCTTGGAAGCAGAAGGCTGTCGGGTGGCTTTTTTCCCTGAAACGGGGCGCACACATCAGATCCGCGTTCATTCGGCTGATCCTGCGGGTCTTCACGCGCCGATTTGTGGCGATCCGTTGTACGGTGGACCTCCTGCACAACGTCTTTTTCTTCATGCTTGTGCGATCTCTTTTGTTCATCCAGTCACCCACGTTGTGCTGTCTTTGAGCAGCCCCGCTCCTTTTTGAGGAGAACTCGATCGCGCCTTGTTTCCTGCGTGTGTTGCGGCTATCCTGCGGATATCGTGCGTGTTTCTTTCCTCTGGATGGGGCGTACGCAGTGGATAAAAACCCGTGTTTGCGCTGTTTCAAGCGAGAGAGTCGTTGGTGTGAAAAACCGTTCAATCAGCGACCTCACGTTGTCCATGCCTATGGTATCGACAGCGAAGGCGGAGCCAATGCAGAACTCGCCGATAGCCCGCGCACTTTGCAGTGTTCTTTGCCCCCGCTCCAAGGGGTAAAGCGCTTGCTTTCTGATCCAAAGACTTTTGAGACGTGGGGCTTTTCGTTGTTTTGGGATGTCTTGCCTGCGCCTGATAGCGCCTTTGCGAGCCTCCCCGTAGGCGAACCGCTACCAAGCAAACCACAACTGGTTCGTGCAGACGATCAAAAGCCCCATGTTTGGCTGATCGATGGCGTGTATCGCCGCCATGTCGCTTCGATGAAGATCTTGTTGAAAACTCTCCCGACACAGGAACGCCCCGTCGCCCGCCTGTGCAGGGCTGTGGATGTCGAGCTGCTTCGTCTCCCTCCTTTTCTTCTGGTTTGTTTTGGCTCGCTTTGTTTGTTCTAGGCTATCGGCGAAAAAGGCGGTAGTCTTCTCGCTTTGTGTCTTTTCTGTGGAGTACAAATCGCGTCACGCTCACCCCGTCGCTTTGCGACGCCCCTCTCTCTGCGACGCTCGCTTTATGACAAACGTGCGGTGGCTCGGCAAGAATAGACGATAAGAAGCCTCTGGTTTGTGATAAGAAGCCTCTGATTTGTGATAAGAAGCCTCTGGTTTGTGATAAGAAGCCTCTGGTTTGTGATAAGAAGCCTCTGGTTTGTGACAAGAAGCCTCTGATTTGTGATAAGAAGCCTCTGGTTTGTGATAAGAAGCCTCTGGTTTGTGATAAGAAGCCTCTGGTTTGTGATAAGAAGCCTCTGGTTTGTGATAAGAAGCCTCTGGTTTGTGATAAGAAGCCTCTGGTTTGTGATAAGA
>JAKLKB010000150.1 GCA_023150835.1 Myxococcota bacterium
GGCTGACGGTGACGTTGATTTGGCTTTGTTTGGGGATGCGGATGCCTGGGGGGGGGGTTTGTTTGAGGATATTGCCGGCGGGTTGGTTGCGATCGTGTTCTTGGCCAGCGAGCTTCATGCGGAAGCCGGTTTCTTGGATCATGGCGCGAGCCTGCGTCAAAGGAAGCCCAACGACAGGAGGGACAGGAAGATTTGCATCGGTTGCTGCTGAGGGGGTTTGTGCAAAGCCCGGGATACGGGGCAACACAAACATCTGCATCAATACTGTAGTTCCCGCCGAAACCACCAACGCCGTGAGAAAGGCGACGAAAAAACTGCTGTCTTGGCTGCGAGCCATGCTGATGCTCCTTATCGCTTGTCCTATCGGGGACATCGTTCGGGAATACTCAAAGGGGATGGATCGTATTGCACAAGCGATTCTTTGGCAAGTCTCTGCCAGTGAATCGGGTGGAGATCGGCCCTTGCCTTTCGTGGGGTCACTCCCTAGGATAGCAGCGCTTAGGAAGCACAGAAGCAAAAAAAGCGAGGCCCACCTAAGTTTCGGTAGGCCGTGACCAGCAGCGCGGTGGAGTCCATCGCACGCAAACAAAAATCTTGCTAAGGAGGTTTGGTAATGAGCAACCGCCAGAGGAGTGTTCCCGTCGTTCCTGCCGCACCCGTTCAACAGGGGATGGGGTTTTTTCAATGGGTCGCCTTGATGATCGTGGGTACAGGTCTGGTCTTGGGCCTGTTTTACCTCTTTGAAAGTCTTGGAACCAACAAACCTTTTATTAGCGCTTTGACAAAGATACTGAGCGCGATCGTCACGGTGTTTGCGACGTATTTCTTGGTCAACCGCGCCCTGCGTTTGCGTGAGCGCCAAAGCGACACCGTGATCAGTTCTTTTGCAGGATACATCGACTACCAGATCCGCTTGTTTCGTGGTCTTTATGACGGGGGACCCGAAGACGACGAAGATACTGAAAAAGTACTTTCTGCGGTCAATCGTTTTGAAGAATACGAAGAGATCATGGACTACGCTCGCCGTCGGGGTGTGAATGCCCAGTCGCTTCCGAACTTTTTGTTGGATACGCTGTGCTGGCCGAGTTATATGGCGACCGCCGAAGAACGACTGGTCGATATCTATGACGCAACGCGCCAGATCACGATCCTTTCGGGCGTTGCGACACCCAAGCTGGCGATCGATGCGATCAAGATCGTCGATGAGTACAGCGATCTGTATCGTGACGATCTGCCTGTGATCCGTCGTGGTCTGCGTGCATACCGCAAACTCGAATGGATCGCCCAGTACGTCAATCAAACCCAAGATCCCGCTTATCTTCAATACATGCAAGAAGATATCGTTGAGTCGGTGGCCGCAGCCATCGAAGCGATCAAGTACGTCTTTGTCAAAGTCCCCGACTCTCTCGAACACCAGATGCGCACGCCCCTCAATACCTTTCGTGGCAACATCCACAGCCGCTATCACGAAGCCTACGATCTCGAAGTCGCCAACGTCGAAGCTGATCTCGAAGTCCTCGATATCGATTGATTTTCGTCGAGCGTTGTTGTTTCGATTCTCCTCGACAATGCGCCGATTCCGCCGTTTCGATCCTTTCCGAAAATGCGCGGCTTGTTTGGTTATCGGGGACGCGGGAGGGGGGAGCCTTTTTGAGCGGGGGTAGGGAGTACAGGTCGAAGTTGCCACCATTGGATGACGAAGTGCTCGGGTTGTCTGGCAAAGATCACTTGGAGTTGGGTGTGGGCTTGTTTGGAAAACTTGGCCTGATAGCGCAAGATCAAGTGACCTTCGGGCTGGAGTTGGTGCGTGCTGATCAAGGTTCGTGTTTGGTAAGCCCCAAAGCGCGAAAAGAGGGCTTTGCGGATCAACGCAAATCGCGGAGGACGCAGGGTGAGGCGCAACACTTCACCGCAAGGTTGGCTGAATCGCGCCCAATCGCCTTGGTTGTAGCCTTGCATCAGTTGGTCGATGGCTTGTTCGATCTGTTGGCGCAAGATGCCTGTAGGCTGGGGCTTTGTGAGTTCTTTGCGCATCTGCTGTTGGATGCGCAGCGATTGGATCACGAAGCCTTGGATCTGCCACGATGTCGGATGAAACAGCACAACGACTTCGGGACGATCCTGCTTGAATTGCGCCTGCCAAAGAAAGCGCACAGACCCGCTTTCTTTGTGGACGCTTTGTAGGCGCAAGCTCTTGGGTTGATAAGGGCCTGTAATGCGAAAGATCCGTTCGATATAAGCGCCTAACTGTTCGACTGTCAGCGTTCTTCGCAACGAAGGGTGAAGTTGTTGGATGACTTCGGCGTATTCTTGGGCAACGAAGGCACGCAACAAGGCTTCGGTGCGTTGTGTGGCTTCGGTGCGTTGCGCTGGCAAGATTTCGGAACCTACCGACGATGCGGTGCTGAGCCATCCGAAGATCAGCACCGCAAAAAGGACGACGGGCCTTTTTTGGGATCTGGGCGTAGGCGTGTTATGTTGTCCGTTGCCTTGGTGGATGGGGCGGATGGCGTGTGGGTCTTGCATGTTCTCTTGATCCTGTCCTTGATTTTGGGATGCTTTTTGATGTAACGTCAGCGAGGTCATGCGCTTGATAGAGCGCCCATACGGCGAAAAACCCAATCGCTTTTGCGCAGGGGGTTTCGGATGCTTCTGGGATTTGGCCTCTCTCTCCATGACTCTCCGTTAGAAGTATACGCCAGCACGCACGGGCGAAGGAGTGCAAAGCCACAATGGCTGCAACAGATCCGCTAATCGGAAAAGAATTCAAGTTTTACCGCATCGTCGATAAGATTGGTGGTGGTGCGTTCGGGGCGGTCTATCGAGCAGAACACACCCGCGTTCCAAAGCCTTTTGCGATCAAAATTCTCCATCCTCATATCGCTTCAGACGAGTTGATCGTCGGTCGTTTTGAGCGCGAAGCGCGCACTCTTGCAACGCTGAACCACCCGAATATCGTGCAGTTGGTCGACTTTGACCGCGACGATGAAGTCGGCCTCTACCTTGTGATGGAATGGCTGCGCGGCGCTTCGATGAAGCAGATCATCCAAAAAAAGAAGCGTCTGCCCTTGGATGTCACTTGCGAATTTTTCCAGCATTTGTTGTCTGGCCTTCAAGAAGCCCATGAACATGGGATTGTTCACCGCGATCTCAAACCCGCCAACTTGATGATCATCCCCGCAGGAGGACACCAGATCCTCAAGATCCTTGACTTTGGTGTTGCTTCGCTCAGCAGCGATGATCGCGATCTCACGATGGTTGGGGCCGCGATGGGAAGCGCCAACTACATGTCTCCCGAACAAGCGATGGGTAATATCAAAGAGGTCGATAACCGCTCCGATCTGTATTCTTGTGGTGTGATCCTTGGTCATTGCTTGACAGGCAAGCGCGTATTTTTGGGCGATACCCCAACACAAACTTTGATGAAGCACATCCACGAAACACCCCGATCTCTACATGAGATGTGTCCCGAAGAAGAATTCTCTCCACAGATCGAGGCCGTCTTTGCGCGCTCTCTCGCTAAGCGAAAAGAAGATCGTTACCAAAACGCCCGCGAATTTCTGGACGCCGTCGTCGACGCCTCCAAAGCTATTGCAGGGGGACGTCCTCGGCGGGGTGGACCTCCAAGTGTCACCGGCATCTTTCAGATGCCCACACAAACGGGAACCTTTCAAGCCCCCAATATGACGGGCACGTTTATGCCTCCCCCTCAGTTTTCTTCTTCACCTGCGGCTTCTTATCCTCCTGCAACTCATTCAACAGGTTCTTTTACTCCCTTGCCACAAGGCGGAAGCAGCAGCGGAAACGTCGCCGCTGCGCCTCGTCCACCCACAACCCGCCCGCATACAGGCTCGTTTGCAGGGCTGCCCGACCCCTTGGCAGGTTCTTTTCGCCCCACTCCTTTGCCTCACTCTCCTGCCTCTGGAAGCCCGCCTATCGCGGGTTTTCGCTCTACCTACGATCATTTTCCTGCACAATCCGCCCCGTCCGCTCCTTCTTTTTCAAGCGACGAACAAGATGCGCTGTTTTCCGACTTACAATCACCCCATCCCCCACGTTCGCAGACGTATCCTCACACGGGAGCGGCTCCTTCTTTTTCCTCGGGAAGTGCAGGCGGAGGCATGAGCATTTCTGAGATGCGGATGGCACGTGAGCAGATGGACAACGAACGCGCTGCCGCACCCAAGTACGCCCGCGAAGTTCTTTCTTTGCCCACACCTGTCGCCGCACAAGTCGGAGCCGATCTGCTTGCGGATGCGCCACAACGCGAACCCACCCGCGCTCGTCGCGATTGGCGCGCTCAAGACTTCTCCGTCCAAACGCAGCCCCCCTCCGAAGGACCTTGGGAACGCATCGAGCGCATCCTCGACAAGCACTTGCGTGAATTGATTCTCGCTGTGGTGCTGGTTGCTGTCGTTGGCTTGGGCTTGTTGGCTTGGCGCTTGTCATCGCCTCGAAAAGTCGAACCCCAAAAAACCAACTCGCATATGCTCACCCCCCAGATCTTGCCCGAACCGATCCCCACTCCCCGCTCACGCCAACAGCTTTTCCCGCGACGGGATGAACCCAAACCCGCCGCCAAGACCCCACAACCAGCCAAAATCACCGATCCCAAAACCACCGATCCCAAAACCGCCGATCCCAAAACCACCGATCCCAAAACCACCGATCCCAACAAATCGGCTCCCCCAAGCCGTGATTCGGGTGATTCCACACAACCTTCCCCTCCCACAAATCCCCCCACACAACCTCGCTAATTCGTCTCTCGCCAAGCAATATGGCGAAGAGGGGGGCGGGATAGGGTCGATGTCGATCTTTGGAGGCTTTTTGATCATGTTTTCACGCATTACTCGGCTTTTTCTTTGTCGTCTCTGGCAACTGATTCGCACTCTCGGTTTCTTTTCTCTTTTCTTGGGGGTCGCCTTGGTCGCTTGCGACAAAGGTACTCCCCAAACGCCCGTCTGTACGGCTGCACAGACCCAAACATGCACTTGCACCGATAGCAAAACAGGCACCCAATCCTGCAACACCGATGGTCTCGCTTGGAGCGCTTGTAAGTGCGAAACGCAGCCCAACGCTTGCTCTCTCGGCCAGACCCGTGAGTGCGACTGCGGCTCCACAAGCAAAGGACAACAAGCCTGCATCGGCAACAATCAGTGGGGCGTTTGCACTTGCCCAAGCTGCACGCCCAACGCCAAAGAAGGCTGTGATTGCACAACAGGCGGGGTGGGCAGCAAGACCTGTAATGCCGATGGCAAGGGATATTCCGCGTGTGATTGTCAAGTCGGTGGCTGCCGTGAAAATGACACCAAAGGCTGTCAATGCGCGAATCTCGAAAAGGGCGTACAGACTTGCAAAGACGCAAAATGGGGGGCTTGCGAGCAATGCGGCGTGGTCAACAACAAGTGCCGCGCCAAGGGAGATATCGAAAACTGCACTTGCCCGAATACGGCTGCAAGTGTTCGCGTTTGCCAAGAGAACCTCACATGGGGGCTTTGCAAGTGCGATGCTCCCCCGTGTAAGCTCGGTGATACGGAAGAAGGACTTTGCGTCTGTCCGATCGGGATCAAAGGAAAGCGCACTTGCGTTGCGGATGCTCGAGGATTTCCAGAGTGGGGGACCTGCGAGTGTGCGTGCAAAGAAGGCGATAAGCTCGATTGTGCCTGCCCCAACGGAACCAAAGGCCAACGCTCGTGCGGTTGTACTGGCGGAAAGTGCGAGTGGATGGCGTGCAGTTGTGCGCGTTGCGCCACCAACGAGGATTGCAAAAAAGATCCGCTCTATCCCCATTGCAACGCGACACTCAACCTCTGTGTCGCTTGTCTTGACGACACCCATTGCTCCGCTTCTACCGCAGGAAAGCGCTGTCAAAAGTTTACTGGAAACTGTGTTGCTTGTCTCGAAGATGCCGATTGTACGGGCGGAAACGCATGCGATCCTTCTTCCGCAAGCTGCCAGATGATCCAAAAGGTCGATCTCGAAGGAACACTCCGACGCTGCGATGACAACGCCAGCGGTGCCTCCCGCTGTCGTGGCTCGACGCGAACGGGCGATGACAAAGGGCCGATCTATTTCTTGTTTTACACAGGAACGGCTTTCCCGCCGCCCCAAACACAACGCCCCTTTTATTGGTACAAACTCCCTGAAACCGATTTCTCGGATCCCAAAAAAGAGATCACCTACAAAGTCCCTGCCATCCCCCCCGGTACATGGATCGTGTACGTCTTCATCGACGACAACAACAACTGGTCGGAAAATCGGTTCTTGCCTGATCCCGGCGATCTCGTCGGTTTTCTCAGTTCTGTGGAGATCAAAAGCGGGCAAACCAACAGCCGCGATTTCTATCTCGTCGATCGTTATTAAAAGGCACCCTCACCCCGTCGCTGTGCGCCACCCCTCTCCCTGCGGCGCTCGCAAAGCCTCGCTGCTGCCGCGAGGAGAAAACCGAGGGGGAGCCGAATGGAGCCACGTTCAGCGAGGCGGAACTTTTGACATATTTCTAGGTTGGAGATCGATGGGGTGTTTGAGGCGGTGGATCTGGACGGTGTTGGGGAGAGGGGCGCGTCGGATGATGTATCCTTCGGGGATCTTGCGGAATTGATGGATGGTTGGCGCGGGGGCTTTGGGGATCTTGGGGGCTTGGGGGAGAGGAACGTTGCGCGGGAGGGGTTGAGCGGCGGGGAGCGCGTGCGTGGGGACGGGGCGCGGTGCAGGGGCGAGTAGATCGCGGGTGGAGAATCGAAGTGTTCCAAAACGAGCGAGGTTGTGGTAATCGCCGCCGATGCCGGTGGTCACTGGACTCCAAGCGTGATCTTCGTTGGCGCTGTGGCGTGAGCGTTCGAGGCGGTACATGTTGATCGACCATTCGTCCCCGTCGATCGGGGGAAGGTTGCGTGCAGGACCCAGCCGTTCAAAGGGCAGCCGCATCTCGACACTCCATCCTTGATCGCGGTCGCTGCGTTGGTTCAGGGTTCCGCGCACATCGACGGCGACGGTCATCCCGCTGTCATAGGCCAGCCGGCCCCACGGACGGGGAGATCGGTACGTATCAAAAAAGGAATCGAAGATCATCCCTGCGGGAGAGACTTGGAGTTCGATGTAGTCGCGGCGATTGCGGTTGGCGTCGATATAAAACTCGACGACTTCTTGCTGAAACAACGGATCATCGCGGCGTTTGTACGTGCTAAAGATATCGTCGTCATCCATATCAAATGCGATATAAAGATGACGCGCATCCCAAGCGACTTTGGCTTCGGTGCGTTTTTGAGCGGCTCGGTTGTTGTAAGTCCGAAACCGCCCTGTCGAGGGGGCTTTTTGCCACACAGGATCGTTGAGTTTTCCGTCTATCACGGGTGGGACGCTGGTGCGATAAGCGACGTAGATCGGTCGTTCTAGCTCTTGGCCGGCCAACAAGATCGGGCCTACCGCAACGCGATTTTGTCCGTCGGTCGGGACATTCGCGGCTGCGGTCATTCGAGCATCGCCGTTCCAAAAGCCCGTCATCAGGTAGGCTTGGTTGTTGGGCAGATCGGCAGGGCAAGTAAAGCGAAACGTGTAACCGAAGAACTTGCCGACTTGCCAATTGCGGCTGTGATACAGCCGTGCGGTCGGATCTTGCGCTTCGTCGAGGTTGGTAAAGGCACCGCGTGGGCCGCGATCACCTTGAAGATGGAGGAAGGTTCGCCACAACAGCTTCATTTGACGCAAGGGCTTGTAGTACAGCGTCACTTCTGCGGCTTCGCCTCGTCGCATCGGCCAAGGCTTGATATCGGCCCCGTATAGCACCACTGCAGGGCCTTGCCCGGGTTCGGTGAGTGTGGCGTTGAGCAACAAGCGCGGCTTGGGGGTTCCTTGGAGCAAGATCTGTTGGACGGCTTTGGCTTCTCTTGCGTTGAGTTTGCGATCGACGTAGCGCTTGGGACTGGGGCTTTGATCGATACAGCCCCACGTTGTGAGTAGGAGCGCTCCAAAGATGCCGAAGCATCGCGCAAATGGCTTCATCGTGTCTGTTTCTCCTCGGTCTGTCTTTTTTGGGCTTCGAGTTCAAGGCGTTTTTGATCGATGATCTGTTGAAAACGATAGGAACATCCGTTGTCTGCGGGGCGATCGACGCTGATCAACTCGACCGTTTTGGGATCGATCGGGAACGTGCGGCAGGGCAACGGACGAGATTTGTGTACGCTACAATACGAGTTCTTGGTTTCTTTGTCTGTGCGCAAAAAAGGACATCGCCAGAGGATCTCGCAGCAAGCGCCACAATGCGCACACTCGCCTTGTCTCCATGCTTCGTGGCGCGTGACATAGGCCCGATCAAAGAAGCTGCGCCATGTGTTGTTCAATTTGATGCGGTAATGGCGGGTGCGACGACCGATGCCTTTGATATCCCACAACATCACCATCCAGTACAGCGCGCCCACAAAGACCACAAACCACAGCGAAACAAGTCCCTTGGAGTAGTGTACGATCTCCGAGGCCAGCGTTTTCTTTTGCTCTTGCGTTGCTTCCGAAGCGGGCGATGGCGCGCTCTCGTGTGCGGTAGAGGGTTGAGGAGAAGATGATTTTTCTTGACCGTCCATAGTTGCTCTTTCGCTCCTTTGCGTGATCTCTTCTGGTGATGGACCTTTTTGCAAGTCGGCCATTATGCCCAGAACCCAAACAGACACAAGCCTTTTGTGTGCGTTGTGGTTGGGTGCAACCTATCCTTCGCGCTGTGGCGCGATGGGTTCGCACCCTCCGATATCGCCGCGATTTGGTCTTCTTCGCTGTTTACCTTGTCGGGAGTCAGGAGAGCGGATCATAGGGGGCGTGGGTGTTCTTGGCTACAGCGGAGGACGCATCTTCGGGCGTTGCATCTGTGGATATGTCGCCCTCTTGCGGGCTTTCGGGGGCTTGTACAAGCGGCGTGCCGCGAAACTGGGTGGCGATGACGTAGACCTCAGAAGAGGTTTTTCGTGTGGCTTCGGGGCGGGTGGTTCGGACTTTTTTGAAAAGGTTTTTGGTGGCAAAGAGAAAGTTATCGATGTCGTCACCCGGAAAGATCTTGACCACCATTGAGCCACCCGGCAACAACATCTTTTGCGCGATCTGTAGGGCGATTAGAGCGAGTTCATACGAGCGTGCGCAGTCGGTGACGCGGATCCCTGAGATGTTGGGAGCCATATCGGAGAGGACTGTATGCGCCTTGCCTTCGAGCGCGTCCATCGCTTGTTTTTGCACCGTTTCATCCAAAAGATCGCCTTGCAAAAGCGTGATCTGGCGATACGGTAGCGGGTCGATGGGAAGCAGATCGATCCCAACGATCCTTCCCGAAGGACCGACGATCTCGGCTGCGATCTGCAACCAGCCGCCCGGAGCTGCCCCAAGGTCCAACACCCGCCCTCCCTTTGGGAAGATCTGAAAGCGCTTGTGGAGTTCTTCGAGTTTGTAGGCTGCACGAGAACGCAACCCCTCTTCTTTGGCTTGCTTGTAAAAGTGATCTTTTCGATGAAAGGCCATCGGTCTTGTCTTTCCGTGATTTGTGGTGTTCCGTGTTTTGAGGTCGGCGCGGTTGGCGGGCGTGTTCTCTTTTGAACGGATAGAGGTCTCGCCGCACAAGATACAGAATCACTCGATTTTTACAAGCAAAACTGCTCCCCTGTCTTGCCCATGTCTCAAAGATCAGAAAGGGTGGCTTGCAAGGAGACGCTCTATCGCTATATTGCACATTCCAAAAACAAAGTTCATTTTCTTTTGCGCTGAAACACAAGGTAAAGAATCTTTTCTTTGGGTTCCAAACCGCAAGACGGAGGGTCGGATGTTTGGTTGGTTACGACGGCTTTTTGGTGGCGCAAAGTCACAAGAGCAAGAGCTTCGCGGGATGTTGCCTCCCTTTCAAGTCGAAGCGATCTCTCGCGAAGAGGTCAAGGAGATCATCGACTGGGGACTCCAATCGCTCGGCATCCCCGATATATGGAAGATCACACAAGGCGAAGGCATCAAGGTGGCGATCTTGGATACAGGCGTCGCCACGACGCACCCCGATCTCAAAGATCGCGTGATCGCTACCAAAGATTTTACCAACGACGGCATCGAAGACGCCAACGGACACGGCACACATTGCGGTGGGATCGTGGCCGCAAGTCAAAATGATCTCGGGGTGGTGGGCGTTGCACCCAAAGCCCAATTAATTATTGGCAAAGTCCTCAACGACGGTGGATACGGAACGCTCGAATGGATCGCTGCGGGGATGGAATGGGCCGTCGAAGCAGGGGCCGATATCATCTCGATGAGCCTCGGCGCATCCACAGGTTCGGAGCGCCTCAAACAAGCCACCCAAAAAGTCATCGACCAAGGAAAGATCTTGATCGTTGCCGCTGGAAACTCTGGCGAAGGCGCAGACACCATCAAGTTCCCGGGCGGTTATCCCGACGTGATCTGTGTGGGTTCGATCAACCGCGAGATGCGGCGCTCTTCTTTTTCTTCGACAGGGCGCAACCTCAGCATCATGGCCCCCGGTGAAAGCATCTTGTCGTGTTATCCGCCTGATCAATATGCTCGGCTGTCTGGAACGTCGATGGCAACACCTTTTGTTGCAGGTGTCGCCGCTTTGATCTTGTCCAAACACCGCACGCATGGCGGAAAAACACCTTGCGAAAATCAAAAGCAGATGTACGAACACTTGACCAAAGTGGCGGTGGATGCTGAAGATCCCGGCTGGGATAAGAATACAGGTTGGGGGATCGTCAACCCGAAAAAAAGTATCGAAGAAAAGCACGCCCATCCAAAGCCCTAGCGTGTTTGCAAAACATTCGCCCGCATCAGACAACATACGCCCATCCAAAGTCTTCGCGTGTTCGCAGCACGTTAACTTGCGCCGGACGCCAAAGCCCGCTGGAGCATCACACGGATACGCTGGCCTACCCGAAACGCTTGTTCTGCCGAAGCCTCCCCATCCATCGCCACCACCAACATCCAACGCTGCTCTTGTGGGGCGTAGTAAAACGAGAAATCTTCTTGTCGATGCAGCCCTTCCACAACAAATTCCAGTCCTCGTGTGCCATCGCTTGGAGTATGCAGATCGTGAAATGCACGAAGCATCAATCGAAACTGCAAAAAGCCTGTGTATCCGCTGTTTGTTGCGTGGTTAACCTTCCACGACTGAGCTTCCAGATCGTACAAGCCGATCCCGTGTACTTCCTGAAATGTCCTCTGCATCCGCGTAAAAAAATCTACCCAAGAAAAAGACGATCGAGGCAAGTGGGCTTGTTTTATCGGCGTCGGCGTAGAAAACAAACGCCCTTTGACTTGGGGAGCCTCCTCAGCGGAGCGCCCTTTGACTCGCGAAACCTCCTCAAAGGAGCGCCCTTTGACCTGTGAAACCTCCTCAAAGGAGCGCCCTTTGACCTGTGAAACCTCCTCAAAGGAGCGCCCTTTGACCTGTGAAACCTCCTCAACTGAACGTCCCTTGGCTCGGGGTGCCTCCTCGAACGAGCGCTCTTTGAGACGGGGAACTTCCTCAAACGAATATTCCTTTGTTTTCGCCTGAGCGGTCCGGTGAGGGTGGGCTTGTGCGTACACCAACGGTTTTTCGTGGCGTGGGGTAGCGTGCGGATGCCAAGAGGTTTCTTGCGTGGAATGAGGCGGTTCTGTTGTGTGGCGTGGGGCGGGGGTTTGCGCTGCAAACAAAGACAGATCCGCTGGGGTATGTTTGTGAAACGACGAAGGCGCGGTGGAGCGGCGATCGGTGGCCTCATCGCGTGGGGGACGCTCGGAGCGCGTGGACTGTGCGTGGAGCCAGTCGGATGCGTTGGGGTGGGCTTGTGGGGGGGTGGGGGCCTCTGGATGAAGCGGCAGATCGGCTTCTGACAAAGCGCGTTGGAAAGCCTCGAATGATCGAGGGGTGGAGTTTTGAGGAGGCAGACGCGCCAAGTCAGAAGGCTTGGGCAAGACAGCGATCGGTTCGGATTGATGACCATTTTGTGGCCTTGGTGTAGGCGCTTCGGGGTGCAATGGGAGTCCAAGAAAATCTTCGGATTCTTCCAAGTCTTCCCATGCGTTTGGCCTTGCTTGGAGGTCAAGGGCAGCGGCTTCGTCAGGGGTGTTCAGCGTCGGAAGATCCTCGTGGGTGATCATGCCGTATTGCAAAAACGATCCGAGCAAGGTGCTCCAAAAAGTCCAGACATCCGCAGGGCGGTGCGATGGGGACTTTTCAAGCGCCCACAACAGCACACGTTCGATCTCTGGCATGGATTGAAAGATCGGGGCAAATTCCCTTGGCAGCGGCGGTGGAACGTGTACATGGCCCGCCATAATGCTGTAGATGCTGTCGCCTTGGAAAGGGGTAAAGCCCGTCAATGCCTCAAAAAGGATCACGCCCAAGGCGTAGATATCACTGGCAGGGCCGATGTTTGGTAGATTTTGCGCTTGTTCGGGCGACATATACAACGGTGTACCCAACGCATAAGGCTCGATTTCTTGTTTTCTTGGCATTTGAAAAAGATGGGCGATGCCAAAATCTAACAACAAGGCTTGGGCTTGGCCTGTTGGGGAATTGGGTTCGGATGCAACCAAAACATTCGCAGGTTTCAGATCGCGGTGGACGATACCTAGTTGATGTAAGTAAGAGAGCGCATCCACAATACCCGTCACGATCGGCACCAACTGCTTGATGGATGAAAAGCACGAGCTTTTTAACCAGTCGCGTAAACTCGGCCCTTCAGCCCAAGCCGTGATGAAAAAAGGCCGATCTTCTTTGAGATAGCCTCGATCCAGAAAACGTAAGATATGGGGGTGGTGAAGGCGTTGAAGCAGATTGGATTCTTCTTCAAAACGCTCTCTCCAGTGCATCGATTGGTTTTTTTCTTCGTTCAATACTTTGATCGCAACAGGCCGCTGGCTTTGGCGCTCGACCCCCCGATACACCGAAGACATCGCGCTGTCGTAGATCTTCTCTAAACAAATCCAGCGCTCTCCCAACACTTTTCCTTGTGTTGCTTGCATCGACCACCTGCCTTTCGCTCGCCCGCTGTGCGGCGCGCACCTCGGCCCAAAAAGAAGCGAGGCTTTAGCGCGCTGCGATGCGCTGACCTTTGCCTTCTTTGCCGTTCCCGCCACATCAAAACATCTTCCTGTTTAGATCGAAACGGAAAGTGCGCCGACTTCTTGAGTGTGTGGCAAAAAAACGGTGGTGTGGTGTGGATTAGAGGAAGGATTCTCCCGCGTGGAGGGGGCGTTCGAGCAGCTTGGTGGAAGGGAAAAGCTGTTGGGCAAACTGTGTTGCTTTGTCGAGTAGGCGTGTGGCGGCATCGCGCAGGGGACGGGGGTCTTCTTCTTCTTGAAGCTGATCAAGCAACGCCTGCATCTGTTCGCGTGTATGCTGATCGATCTTTTCGATCAACGCATCATCGGGAGTTTCGCGCCACGTCTTGCGCGGCATCTCGATCAGGTTGCCGATCTTGTAGCGAAGTTTGGTCGGTGGAGGCAGTTGAGGCAACGGGCCGATCGAAAGTCCCCACGGGAAACACAGGTAGATCGGGAAGATCTGCGCACGGATCAATCTGGGCAAGCCCATTTTTTCGGCGATGCGTTTGCCCGACGAAAGCACGATCAACGTCTCGTGCGCTCCCGCGTGTGCGATCGGTCGGATCGGTGCGCCAGATTCCAGCGCAAGCCGCGTATAGCCCTTGCGCCCCGCAAAGTTCACTTTGTAGCGATCCTTGTATGGCCGAAAGGTATCGACATCTCCCCCCGGATACAACAACAGATCACGTTGTTCGTCGCGCAAGATCCGAAGCCCCATCTCAAAGTCTGCTCTTAAACCCCCAAGGCGCGCCAAGCGCTGCGCAAGCGCAGGCAGCGAAAACACCGCATCATGCGCAAGCATGTGGATCGGTCGCGACAGCGACAGATGTCCATACCACGCAGTCACCCATCCCCACGCATCCAACGTCAACAATCCCCCCGAATGGTTCGATATCGTCAACGCATGGCTTGGCTCTTGTTCGAGCTTTTCCCACCCATCGACTTGCAGATCAAAATAACGCCCCGGCCCAAATAGTTTGGAGGTCTTTTCTAACGTGCTTTGCACAAAACGCCCGTCAAAATGCGCGGGATCGTGCCCCCATGTCCCTTCCGTCCCTGCCAACTTCTGGCAAAAGGACACAAAAGACGATGTTTGATTTGCTTTGCGCTGCGCCATCTTTTGGCCTCCACTGTACAGGCAACGCTTGCCGTTGCCGTCTTTTCCACGCCGACAACACCCACAGTTGCCGCCTTTTCGATCACACCGCCTGATCCGCCTGTGCAAATAACCTCGAACATCGCTCGTTTTCGCGGCTGCGTTGTGATCGTCCTTTCACCAATGTGGCTCTTATAGCACAGTGTCGCAAAAAAGAAACTGTCATTTTTCTGTCACCCCTGTTTTTCCCCTTCCTGCCTGCCCCCACAAGCCCCCGCATCGGTGTTGTTTTTTTTCACGGACAGCCTTCATCGACTTTGCCGTCGCAATTGTTGTCGAGTCCGTCGCAGATCTCAGGGCCTTTGCTGAAGGACAGACATTCGAGTATGCCTTTGGCGCTGTTGCAACTAAGCTTTCCGCTCGCGCACACCCCGGGGAGTCCCGTAATGCAGTTTTGTCCCTGTTGTGGGATATCTTCGTCGACTTTGCCGTCGCAATCGTTGTCTTGGCCGTCGCACTTTTCGGGCTGTGGCTGTCGTTCGTTGGCACAAGCGCCCCATTGACCGCCTTCACAGGTCTGTACGCCGTCTCGGCAAGCCCCGATCCGTTGGGTCTGGATCGGCCCTGTATAACAGGGCTTTTGCGCTCCGTTTGTGCAGACAGGCGGCGGAGGTTCGGGCATCGGTTCGCTCGCAGAGTCGGGCTGGATGGTTTCGATACTTTTTTCGGCGGCTGGTTCAGGCGTCACTTCCTCGGTGGATTCGGGTGTTGGTTCGGTCGTTGGCTCTGATCCGTCTTGGGCGGTGTGTTCGGTTTTTGCTTCGGAGGTCGTTTCGGTGGCTTCGTCTGTTCCTTCGGAGGGGAGGGTGTCTTTTTGGATCTCCGCGCTTGGCTCGGTCGGATCGCTTGCGTCGGAGATCTCACAACGGCCTGCGATGCACTTCGCAGGAGCGGTGCATTGGGCGTCTTGTTGGCATACCAGCGGATCATTGCACGTGCAACGACTCGACCCCACCCCCACAAACAACAAACAAATCCACCACAAACGACAAATGCGATCCATCTTTTTTTCTCCTTTAACGCGGCTTGGTGGGGGCTTCTTTTGTAGGGGCTTCTTTTGTGGGGGCTTCTTTTGTGGGGGCTTCTTTTGTGGGGCGCTGCCCCATAGGCGTTAGGTTAAGGTGGAAACACCGGAGGGTCGAGGATGATCGCCGTTTTGGGTGTTGGCCCCCCCTCAATCCCCCCGTGAACGGGGGGAAGTTGGAACGGGTAGCGTCTGCGTCTCGTGCATACAGCGTGCGTCACGAAAAAA
>JAKLKB010000151.1 GCA_023150835.1 Myxococcota bacterium
TCCCCAAGGAGCCAAAGATGAGTAGCAAGAAGAAGCAAGCCCAGCCCGAAGTTGCGGAAAACACAAGCGCAAGTGAAAGCACCGAGCCATCGAGCGGTGTGGTCAACAAAGGCGCTTGGCGCTTGTATGCCCGTGAAGAAGACGGCACCGAAACACACGTTCTCTCCTTGGGGATCAACGGATGCTTGGTTCGTTCTGGCGGCGCTTTGGCCTCTGTGGGAGCGCCTTACAGCAAGTTTTTCCCCAACAAGTAAAGCACACCTCATCCCCCCGAAATCACATCACCTCATATCCCCGAACCCTTGGAGGTTTTCAGCATGTCAACAAAGATGACACCAGAACAGATCGATAGTCTGAGACAATCACTCGACGAAAGCATCCAAGCAGTAGAGCGTGGCACCGGAATCGCTATCGCTTACCCGCCACTGCCAACACTTACGCAGCGTCTCAAACACTCGATGTATTCGTTCTTTGGGGCGTTCAACGATCCATTTTTTATGATGATGTTGTTTTTCTGCGTTGGCGCAAGCGCAGCTTTGACCGAAACATACCGAACGGGCGGGATCGTGTTGCTTTTTTGCTCAACGCTTTTGTTGGCGCACTTTCACTACGCAATGGAGCGAAAAGATCGGCAGCGGCGGATGCTCTCGGCCTTGGGGGAGGTCGCCGTCATGATCTCGCAAAAGTTTCAGCCGCAAGGATGGCTTGCAAACCAAGTCACCGAGGAGCCAGAGTCAAAGCAAAAGCCTCCTTTCGGCAAGATCACCTTGATAGCGACCAAGCGACGACTTGCCAGACTCATCCTTTCCAGACTAGCCGATGCCTTGGGTGGGTTGATGATGCAAAGAAATGGTGGTGAAGTTGAAGCGATCAACGTGAGGAGGCAATCTATCATCTTGATGGAGCGAGCGTTTTGGAAGGTCGCAAACCTTATCGATTTCCTCCCCAAAGAGGAGAACGATCTCGATATCGGCGCTGTATCCAAAACATCAGACAAGTCCGAGTATTTGGATTCTGTGATCGATTTCATCTACGGCATCCTCGATGAGAGCGGAGCAACCATAAGCATCCGACAAAAAGTGATCGCCCTTTTTTTGGCGCTCCAGATCACTCGAAAGCTCGAATATCTCCCACCTTTGGAGCAGACCGAAGAGTGGAAAGCATGGAAAGAACGCAATCGAAAAAAAGCCGAAGGTTGCGAAGGTTGCGAAGGTTGCGAAGGTTGCGAAGGTTGCGAAGGTTGCGAAGGTTGCGAAGGTTGCGAAGGTTGCGAAGGTTGCGAAGGTTGTCGGGAAAGCGTTGACGTTTGATCTTGCAGTTTGACCCGCCGACCCATACCCACACGCCCGACAGGAGGCCGCCTTGACACCCAAAGCATACAAGGTCGAGCGAAAAGCCGAGACCATCGTTGTTTCACTCGGATTCAACAAACGATTTGTGTTCCCATACACTTTGAATCGAGAAATTCCAAGCCATCGAATCAAGAAATTCCAAGCAATGCAGCGAGTTTTGCGCGAACATCCTCGACGATCTCATCGTCCGCTTTTTCGATGAAAGAGGCTTGGCGCACTCTCCAGTCGAGACTCTTGACTTGGTCGGAAAGCACGCATCCTGTGGTTTTCATCCTCGGACTCAGGAGGACAAGGAAATGGCTTCTCGTTTTTTGGCTTGTGATGGGGCAAACGATCACAAGGCTGCTGAGTTGGTTGTAGCTGGCGGGAGACAACACAAGAGCAGGACGACGTTTGGCTTGTTCTCGTCCAGCTTGGGGGTTGAAGTCGATAGAAACGATATCTCCGATGTCTGGGATGTAGGGTGTGCTCAATCGATGACCTCCGCCCCCACTTCTTCACCTACGCCGATTTCTTCGTGAAAGTCTTCGGGCGTCAGGCCAGCAAGAAGCTCTTCAAGTATGTAATGTCGGCGTTTTTTGACGGGCTTGATCACCAGATTGCCATCTGATATCTCCATCTGCACACTTGTTTTCGCCGAAAGCTCTAGCTCTTTTACGATGTCTGCGGGGATTCTCAGCGCCAAACTGTTGCCCCACACGGAGATGGACGCTTTGCGCATACGATGCCTCCTTTCCATGTCTTCTTGCTGCTCACAAAACGGCAGAGAAGAACATGTATATACATCGTATATCCGTTCAAAGTTCTGGCGTCAAACACTTTGTCCGTTAAGTGTGTATTAACGGACTTGACTAGAAGATAGCGGTTTCAACGGTGTGGTGTAGAAAAAGTAAAGAGAGGATGATGAGCCTTGGTTCTTCGCATTTAGGTTGTGTCTTTGAATTCTAACGGCCTCATAGCGCTCCCCGATCAAAATAAGTACAAATACGCAGCAAAGACCTCGGAACATCCGAGGGTTGTTTTTTTTGACCGCACTTATGGGCAAAGGGGAGCGCTATCAATAGCGCTTTGAAGCCGAACTACAAGGATCTTATTACTTTTGGGTTTGTTCGAGTGTGGTAGTGATGGTTTGGTTTGTTGTATGAAAATGTTGGTTAAGTGGGGTCGTTGCGTCCATCCCCACGAACAAAGTAGCGGAGCAAAACACAACTGAACAGATACCATGCTTTTTGTGTCATGCGTGCTTCAGGAAGCTGCTCTCTCAAAGCGTTTTTGTGGATGGTTACTGGCATCGTCAGATCTGCTTTGTAGATACCACTTGGTTCCGAACCAGGCCAGGGCGGTAGGTAAAAGCTTTTAAAAGGTTTATATCCTCGAAACTCATCCAGAGCTTTTTGTGAATTTTCTTTATTTGTCTCTTCTTGTTTGATGATCGGAACGATTTGTGTCCAAGGATTCTTGGATATCTCGCGAGTAAAATCACAAGTATTGCCCAGAAGCATCCAACGGTAGATGTTGGGAACCTCTGCCGCGATGATCTCTCCTTCCTCATCAATCAGAGCAATCTCAAGACTCTTGGGGAGGATTATATCACCTTGACATAGGGTAGGTTGACCATGTTTTGGGGATTCGTAAAAAGATCCAAAAATGCTGCCATCCTCAACCGCTTTGCTAATGCTTGTATTGAGTTCTTTTGCATCGGTGGGTGGAGGCCAGCGAACAGAGCCTTCTTGAGCCATTAGACACTCTTTATCGTTTTTTTCTGGATGATTTTTCTTTTCTTGATGGGCTTTTCTGTTTGGAAAAGCTCATCAACTAGTTCGTCGGCAGCTTCACTGCCCTCGATTGCGCCAACCATGGCCTGAACCCAAACACCATAGTCATCAATGCTCAGGTCGCGTTTGGGAAGAAGGTTTGCGTCCAGAACGACAGATAAGATTTTTTTTTGCCGTTTTTTGAGCTTCCCAACGTTCGGAAGTTTAAGTGAATTAGTCGACTTCATTGCAATTGTTTTTTCTGGGACGATGGAAGTCGTTGTGGTTTGTTCATGGATGGGAGGAACCAAACAAAAAATAATGCACCCACTCACGGCTTGAAAAAGCTGTTTATCCAAGGCAAAAGAACTTTTTTGCGTTTCTTTTGAAGAAAGAGAGGATTTGTCGATGGAAAGGGGAAAACTCACCATTTTTAATCTCCCACCATATCTATAGATTTTTTTACCATCTGGATTGTTTCATCTGACACTTTGCTTATCGCAGTTCGGAGCTCTTTTAAGGCTTCGAACCACAAAGCAGTGGAAAGAAAAAAGCGAAGTATGGGTTTAACTTGCGGGACTTTCCCTTGCACCAAACGCTTCGGATTGAGCATCTCGACATCAAAAAAATCTAATTGCACAACGTCAATACCATACAGCACGGCTACGAGCGGTGCTTTTTCCTTCCTAGTGGTTTGTGGATCTACGTTTTGAAGTTCTTCGATGTTCAGCAATCGCACGGAAGGCCATTCAGATCCGTAAGCTCCATCCATATGTTTTCTCAACTCACCGTCCATTCGGGCAAGCGACTCGTTAAACATAAAGAGAAACCGAAAAGGCATACACATGGTGACCATACCTTGAAGTTTTCTCTTTACGTTAGGTTCGGACGGAAAGAGTTGAGCAAAGTGCAGTTGGTATAAACCAGCGTTGTGTGACAAACCAAATCCATCGGCCATGTATTGGTGACTCGGGGTCTCTAAGAGATCAAGATCAATACTCAGTCGACCGTCCTTGAGATGAGCTTGGTGCCTATTGTTTGCCCTTTCGGTTTTTGGCTTGTTTGTTGTCCTTTGGTTTCTAGAGTTCTTGTTCTTGCTCAAAAGGATACCACCTTACGAAAAGCTTATCGGTTTGTGCCGTGTGCATCATATCCAACAGACAGATAAAGTCAAGCATGCTCGGCTTCTACTGTAGCCGTAGACGCACAAAACAAATAAAGTTTCATCACGCCTCAAAACATGCATACGGCGCATGCATATTTAACTGTATAACAAGCCCGCTCTCTTGTCCATTCCCTCTTCTCAAAACTCCTTTCTCTTTCATGATCTCACACCCATGTCAGACGAATAAGTTTATAAACACCAGAGTTAGCTACTTTTTGGTCTTCGGCACTGATTTCCACGTGGGCTTGAATAAGGAGATTGATAAAAATCGAGGGTGTGGGTGTGGTGTTTTTAGATGGGGAGGGGTGGGGGTTTAGGGAGGGTGATCGGGAGGCTATGCCTTCCACCAGATGTACTCGATGTTTTTGCGACCCTTGCCGGACTTGCCGATCTTCACGTCGACCTCGATGCCCTTCTCTTTGTATCCCATCCGCTTGGGTGGTCTCATATTCTCGTATCCTGTGATCATCACGGGGCCACGAACCTTTGAAAGAGCCGTCAACACTTCGTTGTAGTCGTCCATGTTGTAGCATTTTCCGCGCTCTCCGTAGCCAACATGACAGGCTTCGGGGTACGGCGGATCGACAAACCACGTCACATCCGAACGATCTTTCAAGTCTTCGATCATGTCCAAGGCATCGGCGTAAATGATTGCCTTGCGCATCTCCTTTGCGGCTTCCTTGATCACCTGCAATCGGCTTGACAAGAGCTTGTCCGTTGGGAACTGGAACCGCCCAAAGGGATCACGGAAAATGCGATGATGTAGGGCTTTTGCGGCCTTGTACTCATCGCCAAGATCAAGCTCTGTTTGCAGATGATCCTCCACCTCAAACAAGAGCATCTGCCGGAAAAGGGTTTCTGGATTGCCTTTTTTGAGTCGCTGAAAGACCTCGCGGATCTCGCTGTTTTGTTCGGCAAGGTAGATCTTCTTTGCGCCGTAGTTTCTGGAGACAACGGCAGATCCAGCGAATGGCTCCGCAATGTTGTCTGTACCGATCTTTCCCAAGATATCCCGAATGTGCGGCCAAAGCTGGTTCTTTGCTCCGATGTGATAAAACAGCGGCGTGGGCTTGTCTCCCTTGAAGAGAGCAGGGTTGTCTCTGTATCCAGAGAGCCAGCTTTCAAAGTGTTCTTTGTAGCTTGTTTCGGCAAGCGGAATCGACCGAATCGGCATGATGATGTGAATTTCGCCGTTCCCACGCCGCACACAGATCGGCTTGCCGAAGGCCGATGATTTGTTGATCGGGTCTTGGTGATAGAAAGATATCTGCGAAACTTCGCTCTCATCGCCGCTTTGGAGGGCTTGAAGAAGATAATTTCCGTTGACGTGGATCTCATGCGCTTGATGATCAGAAGACGCAAGCGCGTCAGAAGAAAAGTACACACGAAAGAAATCGAATCGTCGGGATAATTTTTCGCTGAAGTCTTCGTGGTACGTCGGAGCGAAATAGACTCCCTTGTGATCCACTCCAAGCGTAAGAAAATTAAACCGAAATGCGGAAAGCGTTTTCATCATCAAGGCGAGTATTTGTTGCGCCTTAATTGTGTTGAAAACAACCTTTATTCGGGGGATTTGTTTGGCTGTATGCTTTTTAACCTTCTCTTCTTTGCCCAATATATCGAGCATTGCGATCAATGAATTGGTGGGGTAATGCGAAGGCAGTATTTTTCTCTTCTCCACAGAACCATAGCCAAAATCGTCCATGCGTAGTGTTGTGATCTCTCCGTCGTTTGCGTAAGAGGTCGGGATATAGGCGGCGCGATGTCCATTTGTGGCGATGGCATAGGAGTTGTGGAAAAGAATGCCAGTAAGATAGCTCCGAAGCTCCGCGTTGTCGTCATCTTCTTGGAGTGCGAACCTATCCGCTCGCTGCATCGCCTCAGTGCGGAGCTTGAGATCAGGTGTGATGTGAAGCGCCTTCTTTGGCTTCCCATCAAATTCTGATGCCGTAAATCGCTCCCAATCGTCCCCAACCACCTGCTTCCAGTCATCCAATGCGCGAAGCTGAAAAATCACAGCGTCCATATCTTCGGACTTTCGCTCCACAAGCTCGCCTTGTCGATTGCGAACCACATCCCCTTTTCGATTGCGGATGGTGTAGAAGTCAACCCACTCTCCAGCGTCCTTGTCATCGGGTTCTGGAACCCACTCTTTGCTTTTCTCGATGGTGTAAAGGGGCTTGTATGTTTCAACGCTTGCGGGAGAGGATTGCGCGTTTTTTGTCGGATGCGCTGGCGTTATCGCTCCGGATGTGGCGACACTGCTTTCAGGCTTTTTTTTCGCTGCCACCTGCAAACTGCTTCCAAAGCTGCACCGCTGAACCCAAAACCCCCAGCGCATCGACCGTTGAATCTGCGGCCTTTGTACCATAGTGGATAGGTTGCCCAAGCTCCTGTGCGATGCGCTCGACATGGTAGAGATAGACCCATGCTGGGAGATTGCCGTGATCGCTCGCGTTCAAAAGAGGCTCGATCTCTTCGATGGGAAGGCGCAAATTGGCAAGATCTCGTAAGGCCGCTTGTGTCTCCATCTTGTCAGCCCATCCTGAAAACAGCATGGGGATAAATGTTCGTGCAAAGTCCATGATCCCAGCTTTGGGGGGAAACCACGACTTGCCAAGTCCCTCAAGAACTCTCAAGTTCTTGAACTCTGCCTTGTGAACATCTGTTAAGAGCTTTTTGTAGTACGCAAAGTGATCGCCATCCATGCTTAGGCCAAGCATGCGCTCCTTGCGCTCCATCGCGGCGAGTTGTTGCAGCGCATTCAGTGTCGCTCGGTAGTCGCCTCCGCTGCTTACGAGGTTCTCGTATTCACCCGAAGCGATAAGGGCTTTGTTTTCTTCCCACCAAGCGAGGATGTTTTGGCCCATCCGTAGATACGGGAACAATTCAATAGCCTCTTCTTCGTCACTGTCTTCGATCTCTTCGACATATTCGGACTCTTGGGCTTTTTCTGCGACGTCTTTCACCGTGGCTTCTGTTTGGCGCAACGAGTTGAGATGTTCCAAGAAACGCTTTGCGATATCTTGCTCTTTTTTGAGTCTGTTGTTTCCAAGCAGCGCAGATGCCGCAGGGATCGTTTTGGAGAGCAGTTGCTCCGCAAACATACGGGCATCGACTTCGGAGGAGAGCGTGTGCAAACGCAGGCCCGACTCTTGGTGCATCACTTCAAACGCTCCATCGGCGTTCTTGTAATAGCTGAGACCTTTCTTTTCGTACCCATGCGTCTCGAATCCACCGTGATTCTCGCCTTCTACATAGGTCGCCACGCGAACATGGTTCACCCTCAACCATCCCTCGCTATCGAGTTCTTGCTGGATCTCGCCCACCTCGCTGTTTCCGCCCTTTGTCGCAGCCTTCTTTGGTGTGGGCACATGGGCCTTTTGGTTTAGCGTCGTGGTCTTCTTTGTCTTCGGAAGGACGGACTTTTCTTCGTCGGGGATCTCTTTGGGATCGGGTGGCGGAGTGCCTTTTTTCAAACCTTCCTTGCCGTAAGCCGACTTGAACCGCGCAAGCTCTTGCTCTGCTTTTTCGATCTGCGCCTTGATGCCGCGTTTTTTCGCCTTCGCGAGCTTTTCTTTTCTGCGTTCGATCCCTGCACGAACAAACGCCGCAAGTTCGGCCTTCCAAGACTTTTTGAGTGTTTCCAAAAAAGCCGACCATGTGGACGACTTCGGCTTTCCGTCGAATCTGTCGGCGTATTCGACCTGATCGTTTTCCTTGTCGAGTGCTGTGATGGTGTAGTTGCAAGCTGCGCTGTCGTGGGGGGCGATGCGTACCACATCCCCTACTTGCAAACGCTCGATCCAGTCGGGGTTCATGCGACCATCGCGCACATAAAAATACCGATTGAGGCGTTTCCGCGCAAAGGACGGACATTCGGGGTTTTCGCGGTATCCGCTGTAGCGCGTCGGAACCCACACCTCGCGCCCACCCAACAGAATAGCACCCTCTGCGATGCGAAAGGATGTCTTGTGGTCAACGTAGTGCCATCCGAGATCATCGAATGGGGCATAGCTGACACGGCGAAAGCCCATCCGCTCAATGATCTCCCGCGCATAATCGGCATGTTCGACGACTGTGGGAGGATCATGCGAACACAGATAAGCGTGGACGTTGCGTTGGTTCTCAGCCATCGCTCGCTTTTTTCCAGCCTGTTCAACGCGAGGAAAGACCACGCCATTGAAGATCACCGCTTGATCTGCCGAAAGATGCTCGATCACCTTGCCCTTGAAACGCAAAGACCAGCCGCCTGTATGCAGATTGCGATAGAGGCAATACGCAGCGCCTTTTTTGGCAGGTTTTCCCGAAGATTCTTGTTCTTCAAACCAGCGATCCACGGGGTTGTTTTTGTCGTTTGCACCGTCGTACATGGTCTTTTCCTCACGAATAAAGGGCTTCTTCGAGATCTTCTTTGTATTTTTCGGTGGAGAGGATGCCGCGTGGGACTTTTCGAGCAAACCAAAAGTCCGCAGCGTCTTGGAGGTCGGTGTGGCTGAGTGATTTGTCCAAGAGGCCCTGCTCGGCCATCTGCAAAAACGCACGCCATCCGTCGAGATGGAACGCCAAGACCCGTCCGTCTCTGATCCCTTCTTGTTTGGCGATCACGAGCTTGCCTTGTTTCACCACAGGAACACGTTGGCCGCGACTGTAATATCCAGCCGTACCTGCGAGTGCTTCCGTGATCTTGGCCCCCAGCCGCTCCCATACGCGGCGCATGAACTGATCGGAGGCATACTGCCAAGAAAAAGAGGAGCTTGCGATGCCTTCTGAGAGCCTCCAGTCCCAACCGCCGAGAGCTTCTAGCCCTCTCAGCGCCCCTTCAAGATCCGCATCAAAGTCCCAAGAAGCATGGAGGTTTTCTGGCTTCAACATGCTGATCGCAGCGTCTTTCGCTTCGTATGCTACAAAATCGTAGGCTCCGTAGCGTCGAACGCCGACCTTTTCCCCTCGAACGCGCCCAAATTCCGCATAATCCTTGCGGTCGCTGTAGGCGCTCTTGACGCCCACACGGAGACCTTCGTAGAGAACCACCCCGGCGTCTCCCACCAAAATCTCTTTTTCCCGAACATTGACAGCCCATGGATAGAACGGCCATGCCTGCGGGTCGAGTTCGCTCAACTCCTCCAATAGCTCCTCACCTTCTGCGCGGAGTTGTGCGGCGATCTCGCCCGTCTTGTACTCTGCCCTGCGGAAACGAGCGTTGGCCTTGTAAAGCGTTCTTCTTGCATGTTCGGCAATTTTTGCGCGGCGCTCGGCCTCGGCCTTTTCCTTGAGCGCATCAAGCATTTGGCGGGTTCGCTCCGGGTCGCGTGAGATCATCAGCAGGATCTCGTCGGGGCCAAGGTTCATCTGTGCGCCGGGGTTGTTGGTGTCGCGGTCTTGGGACTTGATCAAGTTCACCATCCAGCCGCGTTTGCCTTGGATCAGGTTGAAGCGCATCCCGTCTTGGCTGCGTTTGGCGAAGTAGTAGTTGATGGCGATGGCATCGAGCGTGTTGCCTTGGCGTACCCCACGTCCGTTGCGTTGTTGGAGCGTTGCAGGCTCCCAAGGCAGGTCGATGTGGTGGATCTCACAGGTTCGGCGCTGTAGGTCGATACCTTCGTAGGCAACGGCGTTTGCCACCACGACATCGTATATTGGGGCCGTCTCGTCGCTTCCATTGAACTCTAGAGCGATGCGTTGACGATCTGCTGTGTTCTTCGCAACGACGGCATTGAGAACGGCGATGCGCTTTTCTGGGACGCCGTGTTTCACAAGGGTTTGCACGATCCAACGATGGGCTGCGACGTTATCGCAAAACACGATATGACCGCAGTGTTGCGCTGCATTGACTCGTTTGGCCATCGCCTTAAACTTCGGAGAGATGGGGTCAACATCGGCACTGGCCGCCGTTTTCCAGTCGTAGCCCTCGTCGAGATCGGAGTGAATCGACACCAGCGCCATCCTTGCGAGTAGTCCAAGGATTTGTGCCTTATCCCGCATGTCCGTGCTTTTGAGCGAATCCTCGATCTCTTCGACGTAGCCTGCGTATTTTCGCTCCTGCGCCTGATCCATGTCCACCTCGATCACATTGACCGTAGGTTCTGGCAACACAAGTCCCACATCTTCAGCCGTTTTGAAGTCTGCGTAGCGGAAGATCACTTCTCGCAGCTCATGGAGGTTCTTAAAGCCGACCACCGCAGACTTTGAGGTGATCTGCATATCGGTTCCGATCACTTGCTTGAGTTCGATCTTCAAGTAGCGGTCGATGAATTGCTCAGGATCGTAGATGCCCATACGCTCCCAAACCTTGGGATCGATCATCTGGAGCAAGCTGTAAAACTCCAAGGGGCTGTTTTTTGCGGGTGTTGCGGAGAGTAGAACGATCCCCGTCCCGCCTGTTTTTTTGACGAACAGCGTTGCAACGGAAGTCCATCTGCCAAGCGCGGTTCGAGCCTTCGCCAGCGTTGCCCATGAAACGAGGAACCCCACCTTCGCGTGCTTCGGGCATATAGAGGTTCTTAAAGTTTTGCGCCTCATCGACCACGAGCATATCCACGCCGATATCGTCCCACGCGATTCCGGGGTCGTACTCCCACGCTTCGGGGATCTCCATCTTTTCCGCGATCCAAGCTGCAACGCCTTCTTTGAGCAGGGCTTCTTGGCGCTCTGTGATATCGCCCTTGCCTCGATCTCGTTTCTTGGCGTTTCTCTGCCTCAGCTTGATCTCGCGCTTGATCGCCTCGACGCCATCGGCATATTCGCGCAGGGTATCTTCATTCATGCGCGTTCGTGCGAGCGCGGAGTAGGTGAGGATCACCACGTCATACTCACCCGCTTGAAAGCGCGTCCACTTTTCAGCCCGATCTTTCGGCGTATCCGTCTCGCTTGTCACTTGGCCTTTTTTGTCCCCCACCTTCAATCGTTTCATCTTGGAGCCGATCACTGCGACCCGATAGTCGGGAAGGACGCGCTTGATGTCCGCTGCCCACTTCCATGCAATCGAGTTGGGAACGACGATCACAGGGCGTCTGCACCAGCCTTCTTGACGCGCCCTTGCGATCACGGCGATCCCTGTGTAGGTCTTGCCCACGCCTACATCGAAAGCCAACATCCCGCCTCGGTTTGTGAGAACGCGCCTTGCCCCCGCAGATTGGTGAGGATGGAGCTTGATATCGCCCTTTGTCCAACGAGCGATCTGGATGGGTTCGTTGCCGTAGTTTGGCTCCACATAGCCCTTGAAGAGGCGGTTGTAGGTGCGCTCGATCTGAGCCTTTCGTTCTTCGGAGGCTGTGATCCAAGAACGGAACGATTGTTCCCATGTTTTCGCCTGCTCAAGTCGCTTTTCGTCAAGATCGTCGTTCTTTTTCTTCTTGAGCTTGAAGTTGCTCATATCATGGTTAATCCACCCCAATATCGGGCGAATGGAGTCATAGATATACGAGCCTTTGAGGTGGGTGTCGTCGAGGTTGTCGTAGTCGATTTGTTCGTGATCGAGCGTGACGATGCCGTCTTTGCGTATCAGCGTGTTGATTTGTCTTGAGCCGTAGATCGTGACCGTTTCGTTGATCCACTGCGTGACCAACTCCAAGGGAACCCAACCCTGACGCGGGGAAATGTCTTCGATATCCTCAAACACGGATGGATTGATGGCTTTGAGAAGGCGCTGTTCTTGGAATTCAAGTTGGCTTTGGAGAGCTTTGTCGTTCTTGTCATCCTTCATCTTGGCGCGTAGTGCGTCATATTTGAGCCACAGATCGCCGCTGAGGTAGTCTTGTTCGGGGTAGAGATGAGTGCCATCGATGCACCATCCACCTTTGAACAACTCAGCCAAGCCCGTCTTTTTGAGATACGAAAGCGCGACTTGCTGATCCACCCGTGTTTGTTGGCTCCAAGCCTCGGCGATCTGGTTCAAAGAAAGCTCTTTGTTGGCCCTGTACGCCCACTCTGCTACCGCGAGGATGTCGCCTGCTTTCCCGGTGAATCGAGGTGTCCACACAGGCTTGTTCTTGATGCCCTCGATCACGTCGCCTGTTCTCGTAAATGCCGAGAGAAAGCGTTGTACCGCCGTGTTGTCTTTCTTGATCAGGGCGTTCAGCCCTTTGTGGACGTGAGGGTTTCCATACGAGCGAACCCACGCTTGCAAAGAGGCCGACAGTTCGGGCCACAACTGGACGTGTTCGTCGCTTTCTTGGGAGGAGAGAGCGGCAAGGTAGCGATCCACCCGCGCACCAAGCTGGACGGCCAGTGCTTCCGCTTGTGAGAGACCGTCTGTATCGGTGCTGATGCTTCTCGTCACACCCGAAACAAGGGCGTTGGCTTTCTTCTTGGGCTTTGTTTTGGGGCGTAGGGAGTCTGCCAAAGCCTCCTCTGCCTCGAACGAGCGGACGTAGTGGGCTGCTTCCACATACGTCCCTTTGGGCATCTCGCGCTCGACAAGTTCGGGCAATCGGTCAAACTCACCCACAACCTGATAGCCCCATCGAGGCTTCTTGGTTTGGTCGTCTTCTCCGCCATCTTTGCCAACTTCGATACCAAGGATGTGTTGTGGGTAAAGCTCGAAGTAGCGGCCCTCAAGGATCTCTTTGTCGGTCTCATGCACTTCTGTGAGTTCAACGCCACGCGCACGGAAAAACAACAGATCCGTGACCAGTTCCGCCCCCGGAAAGATCCCCGAAGGCAGGCGATACGCGGCGGAAAGATGGTGTCGTTTGAGGATGGTTTCTCTGAGCGTGATCGCTGGCTTTCCTTGGCCCGTCATAAACCCGCTGGGGATCAGAAATACGCCCATCCCTTCGGGGGCCAAGAGATCAAGACCACGGCGCAGAAAGTAGGCATAGGCGCGTTTCTCTCGGTATTCTCGATTGGGATCTTCTGTGATCGATGCACCACGCGGCCCGTAGGGAGGGTTGGACAAGACCAATCCGATCTTGCCGTAGAATTTGTCTTCGCTTGCACGAACCCACCGCTCGAACGGCCCTTCAAAGACGTGTAGATCGGGACGCATCGCTTGGAGCATCCGCGCAGACAACGCCGACCACTCGACCACTTGCCAGTCCAAAGACGAAAAGCCTTCTCCACTGGCGGCTTGCACAAAGCGCCCGATGCCTGCGGAGGGTTCGAGCACAACAACCTTCTCATTCACCTTGGGAAGTTGATGGATGTAGGGACGGATCACACGCGCCACTTCGCGCACGATCTTTGTGGGGGTGTAGTATTCGTGGATCAATCCGCGTTCTTCGGGTATGGGGAACCCTTCGGGAAACTTGTCAGCATACTTCTTCATCGAAAGACCACCCCAGCCCGAATACTGCGAGAGGATCACAAAGTCCTCTTGGGTCATCTCTTGCGGAGATTTTGTGGCCGCAAGTCGCATCGCGGCGAGGTTGGCTGCTTCACGCTCTTTGGCTCCCCAAAGGTCGGGGGAGTCGGTCGAAACCTCAAAGCCCCTCTCGATACGTTCTCCACGCCGCTCTTGTTGAACCTCGAAGGTTGTCGCCTTCGCTGTGGTGCTTGTCGATGCTTTGGAGAGCGACGCTTTGGGCTTCTTGGCCGCTTCTTTGATCTCGAAGGTTCCCTCGGTGCGGTCGCCTTCCTCTTGTTGCTCTCTGTATGCAAGTAGCTCTTTGGCAAATTGTTCGGCAGCTTCTTGGCTCTTGAATAGAAAGCCGTGTTCTTTCTTGTACCAACCGTAGGTCGCACGAGCCTTTTCAAGCCACCACTGGAAAGCATCACCCAACGGACGTGGTTGACGCACCACCCACGCCTTGATCTGTTGCCCCTTGGCGGTGGTGTATTCGATTTGTGCAAGTCTCCCCCGTCTCTGCGAAGGTAGAGCTTTTGGGGTAGCCTTTTGGGAGCTTCCCTTGGTCGGGCTGGCCTTGGCCTTTGCTTGGGAGGGTTTTGCGTTGGACGGAGCCTTGAGCCCTGTTTCGCTGAAAAGGTCAAGGTCTTCCAGTCCTTTGAAAAGATCCAGTTTGTCGAGATCCATGCTTCACTCCAAAGATCGGGGCGTGGCGCGCCATGTTACGCAGCTTCCGTCAGTTGCTTGGGTTCGTTCGCAGGGGTGAGTTCCTTGGCCTTGGCTTGTTGGCGTATCTTCCAAAGCCACGTGGCGACCGATGCAGCCACAGCACCCGCAACAGAGGCTCCGACGTATTTGGCCAACTGTACCCAGCGCGAAGGTTCTTCTTTCGGCGGATCGGCCAAGGTTTCGAGAAGATTGAAGAGGGTACACAGATCGACGGTGAGAGATTCATCGCCCGAAACATGCGCGGTACGTTGTTCAAAGAAGATGGCGATCAAGCGGTTCTGCTCGGCTTGTCGCTCTTTGGCTTTCTCGCTGGGGCGTTGGCACTGTTGGAGGTGTAACAGTCGGGTGTGCGTAGGGAGTCCTGCGCTCCGAGCGATCTGGTTGAGCTGCGCTTGGAAGTCGATCATATCGGATTCAAGGCCGCGTCGGACTTCGTAGCTTCGTGCAAAAGCGTCCTCAAACACGGGTCGCGCATCGGCGGCTTGTTGAAGAACCAGCAAAGCAGCCATGTGACGGTTGATGAAGCGTTGTTCTTGTTCGAGAAGTTGTTGGATATGGTGTTGCAATGCTGCGGACATTAGCGGCGTCCTTTCGTGGTCGCGGGGAGTCGGGCGGGTTCGACGTTGACGTTGACGGTAGGACGGCGAAGTGCAAAGCGAAGAATGCCCCAGATCAAGGCAGCGACGACAAGCGAAACGCCCGTATAAAGCGCGATTTTCTTGATCTGATCGATGGCAGTGTTCGCGGTGTTTTTCAGGTCTTGACTGAGCTTGTTCGGATCGATCCCCGCTCCTTTGAGGCCATTCTGCAACGCCGATAAAAGGGATTTTCCGGCCTCTTCGGTGATCTTTGTGATCCCCTGTCCAGTCGAGTGCGACAAGCGCCCGATGATTCCGGGGTCTTTGCTTTCGATCTGCTTCCACTCTTCATCGGTGACGCCAAGCGCAAGGCCCATCCATGCCTGATCGAAGGCGTGGGCTGTCCCCCATAGGCGTTAGGTTAAGCGCTTGTTGGCCCCCCCACCCCAGCCCTCCCCCGTGAACAGGGGAGGGAGCGAAAGTCGGAAGCAGCGGGGATTTTGTTTTTTCATGACACACGCTGTATGCACGACGCGCAGACGCTTTTCCACCTTAACAAGGCGCGTATGGGGCTGTCCCCCACAGATTGCTCCAAAATCCGCGATAGGTTTTACGCCAATCTTGGATCGACACGTCGACATTGATGTTGTTCATCCACGAGATATCGTCTGGCTCCCCGTCCCCGTCGTAGTCGGTGGTTTCAGACTTTGCGAGTTCGCGTAAGAGTCGTTGAAGCGAACCACCCCAACCCAACAAAAAGCGTTGTAAGAAAAGGGCTTTTTTGTAGGGAATCTCGACGTAAGCAGTGCTTTCCTTGGTGCCTTCTTTCGCTTCGGGCAGAAACTTGAGAAACACTTCGGCGCGCTCGTCGATGTCTCCGCGACTTCGCAGCGCCTTGATCACTTCGCGCAGCGCGTTGATGTCGCCTTTCGCGGTGACAAGGTAGTAGGGTTTGCCAAGCGAGCGATCAGCCTCTTCGTTGCGAAGATCTCCGACAAAATCGAAGAGAATGCCTTTTTGTTGGACGGCGTTGGTGGCGGTCATGGCGTTTCCTTGGTGAAGAAAGGTTTGATCAAGGCCCAAAGGATAGCGGCGATGGTTCCGCCGATGGCGAGGTAGTCCACGTTGCGCTGAGAGAGAGGCTGGATGATGTCGAAGTAGCGCACGATCATTCCGCGCACTTCGCCGCTGGTTTCGACGAAATGGGCGTCTGTTGGTAGATGGACTTCCAGTTCGTCCCAATGCACAAAGGGCGCACTCTCCCAACGCGAAGAGACCGTCACGCGGGGTTTATTGCGTCGGCTGGAGTACACCAACCAGCGGCGCGTCGGAGGTTCATACGCCGAGTACAACATCACGCGGCCTTTGCTGCTTGTTGGCGTTTGTAGAGATACACGCCGAGGGCGGTTGCGAGGGTTGTGGCGACGGCCCCTGCGAGATACTTGCCCCAATGCCGTTGAAAATGACTGCTGCTTGTGGTGCGGATAGCCTTTTTCTTGGCGGCAGATTGGGCGGCTGCGAACTTGGCTGCGTTGGCTTGGGCGGCAAGTTGCGCTTGGCGCTGGAGAGCCGCTGCTTCTGTGGTACTTTTGGCTTGGGCGATCTTGAGCACGAGTTCTTGTTGCTGCCGTTGGGCATCGGCTTGGAGCGCCGCAACTCCGACTTTGGCCCCACCCGTAAAGAGAGCATCCAACCCCTTGGACAAGGCATCTGCCCAATCTGCGCCGCTTTCTTCATCGCTGTCATCATCATCCCCAGCGAGAGAACCCTCTGCACAACGGCAAAGGTAATTCACGCGCCGTTGGTTGGAGTAACCCATCTCAGATGCATAAGATTTTGCCATCTGAAGCAGCTCAAGGGTCTTGGGGGATTCGAGGGGCATCTGAGAGATATGCTGCAAGGCCACAGCGCGAACATGTTCGCTTGGATAGGCCAAGGCTTGCTCAATGGTGTGAATGGCTCGCACGGCGAGTTCCTTTCTTTTTCTTCATTTGCTTTGCGGGGAGGCGTCGGAAGGGGTCGATGATGAGGGCGACGTGGATGCGCTTGCACATCTCTTTGGCTCGCTTGCCAAGACTTGGATCGACGGCAACCCATCGCCCATGATGGCCGTCGATGGCGGGTTGATAGGCTTGTGCAAAGACGTGTTGATAGCGAGGTCGCCCGTTGGTCTTTTCGGGAGGTTGGTAGCCAGCAAGCACAAGGTAGGATTGGACGCCCAAGGCCCACAACATCGCAAGTGTGAGGCTCGCAAAGCTGTCGCAGTCTTCGAGAACGGACTCACCCGCAAGCAAACGGGTGTAGATCCGCTCAGGACTGTAGTGTAGCTCAATGCCCTTGGGGTCGCGGATGTAGGTGACTTTCTCCGAAACAAAGGCATGGACGGCAGCGATCCGTGAACGCACTGAGTGTCCCAAGTCCTCATGTTCGGGAATGGCTTGCTCCACAAGCAATCGACACTCGTTGACGTATGCCAAGTTGTGTTGGAACCGCAGCGCAGATGCCGCGATCCGTAGACCTGTTTGGATGGGGTTGACCCGCTCGACGCGCTCTACTTCCATACTCTCCTCCTGAGTGGAGGCCGCGTATGATAGGGGGGAGCGTTCGAGGTTTGTGGAGCGGATCGAGTGAACAAAGAAGCGGCGCTTTTCGTGAGGCACCTGAAGAACGGCTTTGGTAGCATTAAGCGTTCTACACAGAACGAACTCTCAGCGACCATCGCTGTACAAATTTCTCAGCGTTAGTATCGTCTTTTCGGAGACAAGCCGCAGATGAGACCAAAGACAAAAAGGATTCCTTGCATGGCAAAGTACACATACCCCCGCCAACCAATACATCCAGGCGTTATCCTGAAGGAGCGGACGGACGATTACGGTGTGGGCGTGTCAGACGTCGCATCCTCGTTGAGCGTGTAGGGGCGTATTGCATACGCCCTTGCCCCATCCTCGGGGGTTTTTCTCGTTCTATTCGATCACGCAATATGCGGATTTCGTATTACGAGCGTTCTGCGTGATGGATTTCTTTCATTTTACACTGATGTCTCTTTTCTTTTACACAATGGACACTTTTTATGCTAAATATCCAACGATACTTTCGCAAAGATAAATTTCTACTTCTTGCAAGGAGTTCGAATGACATCTCTTCTACAACCAAGAGTGTATGGTTATATCTCTCGCTCAGATCAGAACCCTGCACAAGTTTGGGTGCGAGTTTATGATCGGAAGCTTCGAGAAGAACGATTGCTTGGAGAAACTTCTACCACAGCTCTTGGTTTGTACGAGATCTCTTATGAACTTGCGGGATTTTCCGCGCATGAAGAGGGAATCGCCGATCTTGTTGTGCGCGTCTTTCAAACGGAAACATCGCCGAGTCCTCTGATCAGTTCGGAGACCCACTTTCGAGCTTCTTACAACGAACGTATCGATCTCCAGATCCCACAGGTTCCGACGCTTTCGATGTTTTCATTTCTCGAACAAAAAGCACAGCCTTTCCTTACAGAAGCGTCACTTGCTGGACCACAGTTCTTACTGGATGACGATCTGTCCTTTCTTTCGGGGCGTCTGGGATTGGCAGCCTCTACTTTTGAGGCTTGGCGCTGGAGTTATCAGCAAGATCTCTCAGGGGTCTCGATCCCTCCGATGTGCTTCTATGCTTGGAGCCAACAAGGACTTCCTCAAACTCTTTCAGTTTTACTACAACAAAGTCCACAAGAACTCGAATTCACCTTACGACAAGCTGTCGCACAACAGCAGATTCCCTCCGAGATCGTGGAGCAGATCCCCGCGTTGATGAGCGGACTTTTGCCTGTGCAAATCAACTCGTTGCTCAACGAACCAAACAAGCCCGAAGTGGCTGCGATCGTCGGCTTTATGGAATGGATTGAAGTGGGCATCGCAGATCGAGAGATCTTTGCCCAAACCTATCTCCAACACCAAACGTTGGGAGATGCGCTTTGGCTTGATTTACAAGAGAATCCGGAGTTTCGAGGAGATCTCGAAGTCCTTCAATTTGCCTCCATACTTCAAGGTGTTTGTGAATCCAAGCTCCAGCTTCTTGAACAAGTGTGGACAGAGCATGCCCAAAATCTCGTCGAGATGGCTCAGATGAACGTGCAGCAATGGCGGGACTGCCTTGTCTTTGCGGAACTTCCTTCTTCAATCTCAGATGTTTTGGTCGTCATGGATCGTGTAGAAGATACTGTTCCCACCCTTTTTGTTGCACACCAGATGGTTTTGGAAGACGCAAACTTTTCACAAGTCTTTGCCAGTATTCTTGATCCCAACGCAACTGATCTTTTTTCGCTGAAAACGAGTTACCTCGAACAAGTTTTCACAGAACATCCCCAACTCTTCGATGGTCTTGCAAACGCTACGTCTCTTCAACAACAACTGAAGGCTACGCAGCGGCTGTATAAGCTCATCCCGCGTTATCGACATGCCAAACAACTCCTTGATGATGGACTCCATTCTGCACAAACCGTGAGCCAACTTGGGCAGAATACCTTTGTCTCACGCTACGCGGAAGATCTTGGTAGCGAGGCGCTCGCCTTGGAGGTTTACCAACGAGCGGAATCCATCACTGAAACATCTTACCTTCTTCTTGGACAGTTTCATGAGACACTAACGAACCAACGCTTGCCTTCGGTCTCTTCAGGGATCCCGACTCCCCCCGTAGAGATCCCGAATTGGTCATCCTTGTTTGGGCATTTTGATCTTTGTGCGTGTGCTTCTTGCCAGTCCATGACAAGCCCAGCGGCTTACTTTACTGACCTTCTCCACTTTTTTTCATTTCGTAAGAATTCTCCGTCTTCGCCTTCTGCGGAAGAAGTCTTGTTGTCTCGGCGTCCAGACCTTGGAGAGATCGAGCTAAGTTGCCAAAATACGCACACAAAGATGCTCGCGATCGACCTACTCAACGAGGTCTTAGAAGATCTGCTTGTGCCTCCACCTGCCTTTTCTCCGCCTTCTTCTGTCGCCTCAAACAGTGATCTCCTTGGCACTCTCGGGCAAAGCAAGCTTCCTTCCTCTTTGGTCTCTGCGTTTGGGCTTGATGAGAGGGATCTTGTGGAAGTGGTTGTCCCCAAAACAACATGGCGCATCCATACTTCGGCATTCAGTTATTTGCTTGAACATGACAGTGACGCGGGAACTTTGCAACTGACAAAACGCAGTCGGCAAACCTACGGCGAAGAAAGCGCTTTGCGTATCCACCCAAGCTATCTCAATACGAACGCTTACGCACAGATGAAGGCGTCGAACTATCCATGGGACGGGTGTTTTGATTTGTGGGAAGAGACCTCTCGCGTGTTCTTACAGCGTCTTGTTGTACAGCACCATGAACTTCGCCAAGCGTTCCAAGAGCCAATCCAAGATCTCTCATGCCATTTTCTTTTTACGCAGGAGCAAACAGCGCGATCTTACTTGAAGATCAACGAGTACGAAGCTCTGATCCTTCAAGGAACGAGTGGGGCCGCGCTCTTTGAGCTTTGGGGGCTGGAAAGTGCAGGGGATGTGGATTCTTTGGACAATCTGGCTATTTTGCTTGAAAGATCCGGGATTTCGTATCAAAAGCTCCAAGACTTACTTCAAACGCGTACGCTGAATCCCACGCGCTCGATCTCCATCGTTGGCCAAGATCCAAATGACCCGAATGATCTGGATGATCCTGCGACGTGCGATCTCGCAAAGTTGTACCTCGCGGGTTATTCACAAGCCTTTGCTGCAAAGTTTGTGCGGTTTGTTCGACTCCAAAGAAAGTTGTCCTGGACAGCAAGAGAACTCGACCTTGCGTTGGAGATCTTTGCACCTCAGTTGCCAGAAGCACAAGCCACACTGTTTCAAGAGCTTGCTTGCGTGGACTTTCTCTCGAAAAGGTTGAAACTCTCAGTAGAAGAAGTTTGTCTTTTTTGGGGCGATTTTTCCTTGGAAGGAGAGAAGACGCTCTACCACAAGTTGTTTTTGGAACCGAGCCAAAGCTATCCGCTTGCCATCTCTTTCTCGCCTGTCGTGACGGTCTCTTCACTGCAACCATCGTTTCATACGACAACGCTTTCTGTGCTGGATGCACTCTCGCAAGCCACACTGTTGCGCTCTCTCCATCTCCAAGAAGACGAGCTTTTGTTGATCTTTCCCAACGGATCTCCGCAAGCGACCAACACAACGTTAAGCACGTTGGCAAGGCTTGGGATCTTGGCTCGTTCTTTGGGGCTTTCAGCAACTTCTTTGTTACAACTCAAAGATCTCCTTGGACTCGATCCTTTTGACACGAATGATCTCCACCAAGCCATGCGTTTTGTGTACGTGGCTGAAACACTTCGAGAACTTGGGATCTCGGTGGATGCGTTTCGCTATCTTGCAAGGGGCGAAGGATTCGCGTTTTTTGGAATCCGCGATGAAGAGGTCGCAAACTTTCTCCAACCACTTCGTTTGGCCCTGCGCGCCGTGAACGAAGCTTATACTTTGGGAGAAATGGAACATCGAGCGGTTGTTCAGAGCGGGCGAGAACAGCTTGTTTCGCTGATGTGGTCTTCAAGGTTTGTGGATCGACTCCTCCAACATTTGGACGATCAGGCAGCCTACCACGTCTCGCTTGCTGAACTCCCAGCAGGCTATGTGTTCCCTGCCACGCTCCAAGAACAGATTCACTATTCCACCGACACACAGACACTTTCTTTTCAAGGTGTGATGTCGGCGAGCCAGAAAGCCATCTTGGATGCCAGTACATCCAACAACCCTTTACTGAACGCTTTCCAAGTCTTGTACAACTCGGCGCGTGATCTCGTACTTCCTTGGCTCGCTCATCTCGAACCGCCCGACTGCTCGGTTGCCCTGAGTTCTTTGCCATCCTTCACGATCCCTCGTTTGTATCAAGAGCGATTTTTCTACCCTATCGGAACACAAAGACTTCACTTCATCGGGTGGATGGAGGAAAACGAGAGAGATGAGCTTTTGTCTCTGCATGCCGATGTAGGCTATCAAGCTGCGGTTCAATCGCTCTATACCGCATCTCACCAAGCCCCAAACCCAGCATTTTACACAACAAGCGAAGGAGAGGCGCTTCTCGAAGAAGAAAAAGAAGTGCGCTTGCGCTCCTTTGTCGAAAAGGTCTTCGCTTGGGGGCGTCAGAAACAAGCCCGCGCGACAGTCCTACAGCAAACGAGCCAAGCCTTTTCATTGGAACTTGATGTCACGAAGACACTTCTTTCAGTCTTGCCTTCTGTTTCTCCCGAAGTGCAGAGTGTTTTGGAGACCTTGTCTGGCTCTCGGCTTCCGCAAAGCCATGACACTCTCGCGTGGACAGAAAGCAACTTTGACGTGTTGTTTCAAGATGTCCGAAACATCGCACGCTTTACTCTTTTCATCCGCCATTTGAAACTCACGAATCCTTCGGCGCAGATGTTCCTCACGCATGGCGAAAGCAAAGGTTGGTTTTCTTTCTCTCCGCAATCTTCGCTTTCTTTGTGGTTGTCTGTGCCTAACGGACTCGCGTTGACCTCTCTCCAAAGCTCTATCTCCTCGAAAGGTTTGGAGGAGATATGGGGGGTCGCTTTTGCTGAGAACACGACAAAGGCAGCCATCCACGCTGTGCTCGTGCGTGTGATAGGCCTGACAACAAACGATCTGATGGAGTTGGATGCAGCGTTCAGCTTGGTTCTCTCGTCCTACCAAGCTCCTGAGGTATTGGAGCGACTACAAAGATGTGCCAGATTGCTTGCATCCCTCGGTGTCTCCGCGCAAACAGCGCTTTCATGGTCTCTGACCTTGTCCGAGATGGAGACTGCCAATGCGATCAAACAGGCTGTCAGAGAGCGTTTTGGCGACGAGCGGTGGGCAGAGATTGCCACGCCTCTCCAAGATCAACTCCGCGAGCAACAGCGGGATGCTCTGGTCTCACACTTGTTAGCATCCCCTCACAAGGACGCACAGCAACAACCTCTTTGGCATCACATAGAGGGTCTTTACGCTTATCTCTTGATGGATCCGCAAATCAGTCCTTGTTTCCAAACCTCTCGACTCAAACACGCGATCAGTTCGGTGCAGTTGTTTGGGCAACGCTGCTTGTTGGGGTTGGAGTCGCAAGTGACGGCAGATAGCCAGCAAGACGATCAGTGGGAACAGTGGCCGTGGATGAAAAACTATCGTTTGTGGGAGGCCAATCGCAAAGTCTTCTTGTATCCGGAAAATTGGATCGAGCCGGAGTTGCGACCTGATAAATCGGCTTTTTTTGAAGAGCTGGAAAGCGAACTTTTGCAAAGCGAGATCACCCAGCAAAGTGCCGAAGATGCTTTGCGCCGTTATCTCGAAAAGCTCGATCAAGTGGCACGTTTGGAGATCGTTGCGTTTTACCACCAAAGAGATGCGCGGCCTCGTACTGATATCTTGCATGTTTTTGGGCGAACGCCATCCCACCCACACGCCCACTACTACCGCCAACGTACCACAGAAGGTCGTTGGCTCCCTTGGGAACGCCTTGATCTCGATATCCAAAGCGAACATCTGCTTCCCGTTTTCTGGAACCAACGCCTTTGTTTGTTTTGGCCGACCTTTGCTGCTATGCCAACCGCCCCAAAAGAGCCTGCTTCCAACAATGGACTGACTTCGAAGTATTGGGAAGTTGAGTTTCAATGGAGCGAAAGAAGCGGAAAGACTTGGGGGCCTGCTCGTAAGGCCAACGAAAAACTGGTTCTTCTCCAAGAGAGCGGAACTGCTCAACCGGGTTCCTTTGATCCACAAAGCTATGTTTTCTACGTAGAACCCGACGGGATAGACTTGGCGATCCTTTATGCACATCGACAATATGCATTGAAATACGATATTTATGCTTTACTTCTTACACCAAATGGGAGTTCCTTTAGGAAGAAAAAAACGTTCAATCTGAGTCAAAGCCCTTTGAATTTCCGCAATTTCCCCAACACAAGAGAGTACGCCAACCGACTTATCGAAGATCTCTACGACCCATCTTCCGAAGGGTGGAGCGCCTCAGTGGTCACTTCGACCGCGAAAGGCAAGCCTGTTGAAATGCGGAAGACCTCGGAAGAACGGCGGCAAAACTCCTCTCCTTTTGTGCTGTTCCAACGTACCTCGCAAGTGGGCCGTCCTCCCTATCAATTGGTCTTTGGTGCGGATCAATTTCTTTACGATGCAAGCCCACGCGTTCAAGGGTTTCTTTTTGATGCGCCCGTGTTTTTCCAAGATGATCGTTGCACTTTTCTTCTTACACCAAAACAATCGCTCTCTTACACATCGACGAGAGATGAAAACAACCAACCGATCACTTTCGAAAACATCGAAAAAGAAGGATATCAACTCGACTTTTTCTATCATCCTTGGTCAAAGCTTTTTCTTCGGGAGCTTCGCGCACGCGGATTGAAGGGCCTCTTTCATCGAGAGTTGCAATCCACTCCTACATCATACCCTCATACGGAAGTTCTCGACGTTGTCGCTTCTTACACGCCAACAAAGCGACTCGTGACGAAGGATGCCTTTGGAGATCCGTTGAGCTTTGACGAAGAAGTCAGTTTTCGACGCGAAGATGTCTACGCTTTTTACAACTGGGAGCTTTTCTTCCACGCGCCTTTGTTGATCGCAGAACAGTTGCGGCGGAACCAACGTTTTGCAGAAGCCCAAGCATGGTACCATGCAATCTTTCGCCCCACCGATTCTTCGGGCTTTTCTGCACCTTCTCGTTACTGGCAAACCAAAGCTTTCTTCGAGGAATCTTCTGGAACACCAAACTTCTCGATTCAGTCGCTGCTACAACAGTTTGCACAAGGAAAAAGCCTTCCAGCCCTAGAAAATCAAATCAAACAGTGGCGGGCGAATCCCTATCAGCCCCATCTCATCGCGGAATTACGTACCTCTGCGTATATGAAGACGGTGGTGATGAAGTACATCGACAATCTCTTGGACTGGGGCGATCAATTGTTCCGCCAAGAAACCATCGAAAGCCTTAACGAAGCCGCGCAACTCTACATCTTGGCGTCGGAGTTGTTGGGGCCTCGCCCCCAAGTCCTACCTCCCCAAAATAAGCCACAAACGCAGACGTACAACAGCATCAAACCCTCCCTGGATGCTTTCTCAAACGCAATGGTTGAGATCGAACATCTTGTTCCTTATCAAGAAACGATCCCACAAAACGGAAGTGTCGCATCGTCGTTTGTCCAATCAAAAACACGTTCTCCGATGCCTTCGTTGCCCAAAGTTCTTTCTTTTTGTCTCCCCATAAATGAGCATTTAGCCGGTTACTGGGACCGTTTGGAAGATCGACTCTTTAAACTGCGGCACTGTATGGATCTTGAAGGTCGGGTGCGCCAGCTACCTTTGTTTGCGCCTCCCATCGATCCCAGCATTCTTGTTCGCGCAGCAGCAACAGGTGTAGATATCGGCGAGGCTCTTCACGACACCCACGCAGCGTTGGCTCCCTACCGTTTTGTTTTCTTGCTTGGAAAAGCCCAATCGTTGTGTGCTGAGGTGCGGCAACTCGGCGAAAAGATCTTGTCTTCTCTGGAGAAAAAAGATGCCGAAGAACTCTCGTTGCTGCGGGCAAATCAAGAAAAGCAATCCCTCGAACGCTATCGACAAGTGCGACAGCTTCAAGTTGAGGAAGCAAAAACGGCCCTCGAAAGCCTCCAAAAAACCCGTGACGTCATCCAAGCGCGTTTGGACTACTACCAGTCTTTGGAAAAGATCAGTCCCAACGAGCGCACAAACGTGGAAAAGTTAAAACAGGCGCAAGAATACAGCTCTATCGCACAATATATCCAGATGGGGATCTCCATCCTGCACGCCTTTCCCAACTTCACTTTTGAGGTGGGCTTATCTCCCACGTTCGCTTCGACTTGGGGAGGAAGCAACATCGGCTCTTCTGCACAAGCTGTCGCTACTTTTTTTCAGGCCCAGGCCTCCCATGCAAGCCATGAAGCCGCGATGGCTTCGATTGAAGGTGGACACCAACGTCGTTGGGAGGAGTGGAAGCAACAAGAGAAACTTGCTGAGAAAGAGCTTGCACAAGTGGAAAAGCAAATCGCTGCTGCAGATCTGCGACTTGCTATCGTAGAGAAAGAGTTGGAACAGCACGAGCGGCAAATCAAAAACGCCGAGACCATCGAGGCTTTTCTGCAGGACAAATACACGAACAAAGAGTTGTATCGTTGGATGACAGGACAACTCTCGAATCTCTACTTCCAGACTTACCAGTTGGCTTATGAGATGTCCAAGCGGGCCGAACGCGCCTACCATTTTGAAGTCGAGACCCAAGAAAAGATGGTGCAGTTCGGCCATTGGGATCACCTCAAACAAGGTCTTCTTAGCGGTGAACGCTTGGCCCATGACCTGCATCGTATGGAGTCTCGCTATCTTGAACAGCACAAACGCACGTTCGAGTTGACCAAACGCATCTCTCTTGCGTCCCTTTCTCCCGCTGCTTTGTTGCAACTCAAGCAAGAAGGGGCTTGTTGGATCGAACTTCCCGAAGTGTTGTTTGATCTCGATTTCCCCGGCCACTTTATGCGCCGTATCAAGACGCTTCAGGTCACGATCCCCTGTGTGACGGGCCCTTACACGCAAGTCAACGCAACGCTGACCCTTCACAAGCATACCATCCGCCACCGCAAAGACAGCACGGGTGATTACGCACGCCAGTCCGAGGAAGATGCGCGCTTTACGGATCGTTTCGAGGTCACTTCCATTGCGATCAGCCGTGGTCAGGAAGATGGTGGGATGTTTGAAACCAATCTACGCGATGAACGCTATCTTCCTTTCGAGGGGGCGGGCGTGATCAGTCGCTGGCGTTTGGAAATGCCCACGCCCTATCGCGCTTTCGATTACAACAGCATCTCTGATGTGGTCTTGACCTTGCTCTACACCGCACGGGATGGGGGAGAACTCCTCAAGCAAAAAGCCCTCGCATCTCTGGATGCTTCTGTCAACGCCATCGCGCAAGCGATCCAAGAAAGCGGCATGTTACGTAGCTTGAGCCTCAAACAAGAAGCTGGCACCGCATTCCACGCTTTTCTTCATACACCCTTGAGTGGGAATATGGCCCATAACACGACCTTTTCGATAGGGCGTGAACACTTTCCCCACCTCTTCCAACACAAGGAGCTCTTGTTGAAACGCGTCTCCCTCTTGGTTGCTTTTCGTGACAAGGAAGCTGGCCAGCTGGGGAGTTCTCTCTTTACGTTGCGTCTGGCCCGTACTGCGGAAGGAAATGGACAGTCGATCGCTCTGACCCAAACCAGTGGTCTGGCTGGACTCCCGGTGCTCTTGCAACACAAGAGACATGGAGATTGTGGGCTGACACCAACGCTCTGTCCTCGTTGCCGAGTTCCTTCCTCACCGCAGAAGGGCAACTCAAACCCGAAGTGGTCGAAGATATCATCCTTTTGCTTCACTACCAGATCGACACCACAAATTAAAAGGCCGAAATCCTAGAAAAAGACTTGCTCTGTCGAGAAGAAAGCCTAGCTTTCAGAGACTTTTCTCACAAAGGATTCGTGTGGATGCAAAAGAAAGAGACCCAAGCTCCGTTGATCTCGATGAATCGACAAGCCCCATCGCTTCAACTCCCCAAAGGCGGTGGCGCGATTCGGGGCATCGATGAGCCGTTTTCCGTGAACACTCTTCAAGGAACTGCGGGGCTGCAAGTACCGATCTTTGCCTCTCCCGGGCGTAGTCTGACCCCTTCGCTTGCGCTGTCTTACGATTCGGGCGCTGGCAACGGTCCTTTTGGTCTGGGCTGGTCTCTGGGACTTCCTTCGATCTCTCGCCGTACAGACAAAAAACTCCCGACTTACCGCGATCAAGGGGAACAAGCAGATCGTTATCTGCTTGCGGGGGCGGAAGAGTTGGTGCCGACCTTGCTGCAAATCGGGCAGGGCTGGCAACCTGACATCTCCGAACGCATCGAAGCTGGGGAGACCTACACTGCCCAGCGTTTTCGACCTCGGATCGAAGGGGACTTTACACGCATCGAGCGCTGGACACATCGTAGCACAGGGGAGATCCACTGGCGCACACGGAGCCCTCAAAATATCACGGCGATCTTTGGTCGTTCTGCACAAGCTCGAATCGCCGATCCTTCGGATGCAAAAAAGATCTTTCGATGGCTGCTTGAAGAAGAGTTTGACGACAAAGGCAACGTCACCCAATACCAGTACGTCGCGGAAGACCTGAGCGGTCTCTCCAAAGCCGAGCTTGCCGAACACCACCGCTTCGCCCAACCGACGCAGCCCCAACGTTATCTCAAGCGTGTCCTTTACGGAAACAGCGTCCCTTACCAACGCCAAGGATGGCTGTTTGAAGTAATCTTTGATTATGGTGATCATGCCGAAGAGACGGGAGGGATCGCTTATGCTTCTTCCCAGAATTGGCCTGCCCGCCTTGACCGGTTTTCTACCTATCGTGCGGGCTTTGAGATCCGTACGCTGCGGTTGTGTCAACGAGCGTTGATGTTTCATCACATCGATGCTTTGCGTGAAGTCCCCACGTTGGTCAGAAGTACGAACTTTTCTTATGAAGCGTCCGCCATTGCAACGACTTTACAGGGCGTATCGCAAACAGGCTATGTCTGGAAAGAGGCGCAAAGTCAGTATCTTTCGCGTTCTTTGCCCCCGATGGAGTTCACCTACAGCCAAGCCAACATCGACGATCAAGTCCACGTCTTACCAAAAGAAAGCCTCTTCGATCTCTCCGAAGGGGCCGCTCATGCGGCGCAGTGGGTCGATCTCGAAGGGGAGGGCCTGCCCGGACTTTTGGTGGAGCAGGACGGAGCGCTCTACTACAAACACAACCTTGGCTTCTGTCAGTTTGCACCGCTCAAAAAGCTAGAGACCTTGCCCAATCTACGTCCCGGCCAAGGTCGTTTGATGGATCTCGCGGGAGATGGGCAGCTTGAGCTGGTTCGGCTGTCTGCTGCGGAGGGCGGATATTACGAGCGTGAGCGAGGAGGGTGGAAGTCCTATAAGCCTTTCTCCAAACAACCCAACTTGCGTTTTGATGACCCGAACCTGCGTATGATCGACCTTGATGGCGATGGACGTGCCGATCTGTTGTTGGCGGAAGAACAGGTCTGGCGGTGGTACCCGTCCCTTGGGGAGAAGGGCTACGCGTCCAGTTTGTCCCTGCCGATGGCCCTCAATGAAACAGAGGGGCCGCGATTGGTCTTTCATGAGTCCGTACAGTCCGTGTTTTTGGCGGATATGTCGGGTGATGGACTGACGGACCTTGTGCGGATCCGCAATGGCGAGGTGTGTTATTGGCCGAACCTTGGCTATGGTCGTTTTGGGGCCAAGGTCACGATGGCCGATGCACCGCACTTTGCACGCCCCGATCTTTTTCATCCTCAGTATCTGAGGCTTGTGGATGTCGATGGTTCGGGAACGGCGGATCTGTTGTACCTGCAACCCGATGGGATTCGTCTGTGGTTGAATCAGTCGGGAAATGCTTGGTCTGAAGCGACCACGCTTGCAGCTTCTTTACCCATCGATGTGCTTTCTGCGGTCTCCACAGCCGATCTCAAGGGACAAGGCACCACTTGTTTGATCTGGTCTTCCCCCCAACCCCAGCAGGGTGGCGCATCCATCCGATACATCGACTTGATGGGAGGCCAAAAGCCTTACCTGATGACCTCCGTGAAAGACAATATGGGCGGAGAGACGCGGATGATATATGCCGCCTCCACCAAGTTTTATCTTGCGGACAAGCAGGCCGGTCAACCGTGGGCCACGAGGCTGGCGTTTCCTGTGCATGTCCTTGAACAAGTCGAGGCCTTCGATCATCTCGCACAAACCAAGCTCTGTTCGCGTTATGCGTACCATCATGGCTACTTTGACGGAGAAGAACGCGCGTTTCGTGGGTTTGGTCGTGTGGAACAGTGGGATACACAGACCTATAGCGCCTATGCAGGGGCAGGTTTGTTCACACAAACCCCTACTGTTCATGAGGAACGCTTTCATCTTCCCCCTGTGCGTACAGTCACATGCTGCCTTTGAGCAAGAACAACTCGAAGAGATCTACAAAAAAGAATACTATGCGGGTGATACGCAAGCTTACTTGCTTCCCGACACTGCGATCCCTGTGGGACTTTCCCCCCAAGAACAACGTGATGCTTACCGTGCCTTGAAGGGAGGGGTGCTTCGTCAAGAGGTGTATGCTGAAGATGACACCCCTCAACAGGCACATCCTTTCACAGTGACCGAAAGTTGCGCTCATGTGCGTCTACTTCAACCTACGCAAGATGGCTTTCCTGCGGTCTTTTTGGTCATGCCTTCGGAGAGTTTGCAGTTCCATTACGAACGCCACCCAGAAGACCCACGCATCCACCACGAGATGACGCTTGAAGTCGATGCCTACGGCCAACCCATCCACACCGCGAGGATCAGCTATCCCCGACGCAATCCACCTGTGGGAATGCCCGAACAAGCGGTGCTTTCTGTCGTCACCACAGAACATACGCTGATCCACGCAGACCAACAGGTCGGGTGGTATCGCTTGGGGATTCCGCAAGCCTCACGAAGCTACGAAGTGACGGGGCTGAGTATACAACAGTGGACTCCAGCGACCCTTTTGCAGCAGCTTCAAGCCGCATCGACTCTTTCGTATGAGCAGACCCCCACGCATGGACTTGTGCAAAAACGATTGTTGAGCCGCACACGTGCATTGTACGCCAAAGACGATCAGACAGGGCCTTTGGCAGAGGGACAAGTCGAGTCTCTAGCGCTTCCCTACGAAAGTTACGAGCAGATCTTCACTTCGGGTTTGTTGCAAGAGGTGTTTGACAGCAAGGTCGATGCGACTCTCCTACAAGCTGCGGGCTATCAGTGGTTTGATGGGGTATGGTGGGCTGCTTCGGGTCGTGCGGTCTTGGACGCCCAACACTTTTATCATCCCATCCAAGAGATCGATGCTTTGGGCCATACCACGACCCTAAGCCATGACAGCGAACACCTATTCCCGACCCAGATCGTCGATGCCTTGGGCAATACCACCAGCGCCCAGATCAATTATCGCGTTCTTCAACCGTGGGAAGTCACTGATCCAAACGGCAATCGTACCCAAGTCGCCTTTGATGCACTCGGCATGACCGTGGCATCCGCTGTGATGGGCAAGAGCAGCGAGACGCTGGGTGATACCTTGGTGGGTGTAGAACCTGATCTGGACCCCACGACGCTTGCAGCTTTTCTGAGCGATCCCAAGCTCCATAGTGCGACCTTGCTGGGGCAGGCCACGACACGTTTTGTGTACGATGTCACGCGCTATTACCTGAGTGGTCTGCCCAATGTGACCGCCCAGATCGAACGCGAAACACACGTCTCTGAGTTGGGGCAAGGGGAAACTTCACGCTTGTTCCATAGCTTTGTGTATGCCGATGGTTCGGGGGGAGAACTGATGAAAAAAGCCCAAGCGGAGGCAGGGATGGCTCCCAAGCGCGATGCCAACGGGGACTTGGTCTTCGATGGCGAAGGTGAGTTGGTCATGGAGCAGGCCTCCTCGCGTTGGGTGGGGTCTGGGGCGACGATCTACGACAACAAAGGCAACCCGCTGAAAAAGTACGAGCCTTTCTTTAGCAGCACGCATGACTTTGAACCTGAAGAAGAACTCCGTCATTGGGGCGTGACGTCGCTGATGGTGTACGATGCGCTTGGACGGGCC
>JAKLKB010000152.1 GCA_023150835.1 Myxococcota bacterium
GAAAAAGTAGGGGCAGACAGGTGTGGCTGCCCAATCACAGGGCGTTTACAACAAACCGCATCGACGCTTATGGATACGCTTTTGACGGATATTGTAGGAAGGATGATCGCAAACGAATGGCATGAGTTGGTCCAAGTGCAACAGGGGGCTGCCCTATAACAAGGCGTCTACGCACGGCCCTTCAATCACATATCACTCGGATATCGTGTGGTAGGATTGGTGCAGTTTGGTGGGGCAGGGTATCCCCCACACCAGCGAGCCGATGGCACTGGCCGATTACGAATCGGAGCGGATCGCGTGTACGAATGCCCGAACATCGGATGCGATATCGTTGCTTTTCTCCAAGACTTGAAGTAGCGCGCTTCCGAGGATACCTCCGCGCAAAAGAGCGGTGCTATCCTCGAAGGATCGGCGATCATGGATTCCAAAACCCACCATCGTTGGAGAAGACAGCTTCATCTCGTGGATGCGTTGAAAGTACTGTTTGCGCGAATCATCGACCGCGAGTTTGTTTCCCGTCACGGAAGCGACAGACACCACATACAAAAAGCCCGTCGCAAGGCCATCAAGCAGACGGATCCGCTCAGGAGGCGTCTGGGGCGTGATCAAGAAAACGCTGCGTAGCCCGTAGTCTGCAAACATCGACTGATATCGCTCGCGGTATTCATCGATCGGCAGATCGGGCAAGATCAATCCATCGATCCCGACTTCTGCGCACGAAGCACAGAAACGCTCTGGGCCGTATTGCAGCACAGGGTTCAAGTAGCCCATCAACAGCACAGGGACACGGATCGCAGGGCGAAGTCCTTGGAGCTGCTCGAAAAGCACAGACAAAGACATCCCATTTTGGAGGGCGCGTTCGTTGCTGCGCTGGATGATCGGGCCGTCTGCAAGCGGATCAGAAAAAGGAAAACCGAGTTCGATCATCTCGACGCCTGCGTCTTGGAGGGCTTTACAGACGCGCAAGGTATCGTCAAACTGCGGATAGCCCGCCGTTGTAAACATTGACAAGACTTTTCCTTCGGCCTTCTCGAAAAGATCGCCGATGCGGTTACACAAAGCGTTGGATCTCAAAAGCTCATCTCCTTGCGGTGATGCTCGCTGTAAGCGGCCATATCTTTGTCGCCCCGCCCCGAAAGGCACAAGACGACGGGATCGTCGGGCCCAGCATCGTGTTCGGCCAAATAAGCCAACGCATGGGCGGTTTCGAGGGCAGGGATGATCCCTTCGAGCCGAGCGAGTTCGTGGGCGGCAGCAAGGGCTTGTTCGTCGGTGACGCTGACATAACGAGCGCGGCCTGTGCGCGCAAGATGTGCGTGTTGTGGCCCCACTCCGGGATAATCGAGACCTGCCGAGATCGAATGAGCCTCGGTGATCTGACCGTCAGCGGTTTGCATGACGAGCGTACGACTTCCATGTAAGACGCCTTCTCGACCGCGTGCGATCGTGGCGGCAGTTTCGCCGCTATCGAGTCCTTTTCCTGCCGCTTCAACACCGATCAGCGCAACTTCGGGAGTATCGAGAAATCGTGCAAATGCGCCGATGGCGTTGCTTCCGCCTCCCACGCAAGCGATGATGCTGTGCGGCAGCGTGTAGGGCGTTTGTGCGGGGAGTTGCCAACGGATCTCTTCGCTGATCACAGATTGAAAGCGCATCACCATATCGGGATAAGGATGCGGGCCGACCGCCGAGCCGATGATGTAGTGCGTATCTTCGGGGTTTGCGATCCAATCGCGCATCGCTTCGTTGGCAGCGTCTTTAAGCACGCGACTTCCCGAATTCACCGCACGAACCGTAGCACCAAGCATCTGCATCCGCTGCACATTCGGGGCTTGGCGGTGCATATCGATCTCGCCCATATACACGACACATTCGATGCCCATCAAAGCGCAAACTGTGGCGGTCGCCACGCCATGCTGACCTGCACCTGTCTCTGCGATGATACGGCGTTTTCCGAGACGTTGCGCCAAAAGGATCTGACCAACAGCGTTATTGATCTTGTGTGCGCCTGTGTGGTTGAGATCTTCTCGCTTCAAAAACAGCGGATAGCCGAGCTTTTTTGACAGGCGACGCGCTGGATAAAGCGGTGTAGGTCGCCCAACATAATCACGTAAAAGCTGATGAAACTCCGCTTGGAACGCAGGTTCCTCGATCACCTCACGATAACAGGCTTGCAACGCTGTGATATTGGGCACCAACATCTCAGGGATATATGCGCCGCCAAACGAACCAAAAAATCCCCGTGTATCGACGTTATAGTTCACCACGCACCTCACTGATCACTTCCGCGACCCACGCAACCGATTTCTGCGCGACCGCTGTTTCCAAGCGACTATTGAAATCGACCCCCACCAGACGCGGATCTCGCGCACGCAACGCAAACACCTCGGATAATGCTTGACGATCCAGTCCTCCCGCCAACAGATACGGCACTTCCAACCGATACTCCGTCAACAACGACCAATCAAACCGCCTCCCTGCGCCTCCCAAACCCTGCGTTTGCGTATCAAACAAAAACCGCTCGATCCGACCAACATACGCAGACAATGCCTGCCACTGCGTATGCTCCGAACTCCCCACCGCTTTCCAGATCCTTGCAGCCTCTCCCCACAGATCTCTCAATCGGCCACAAAATGCCGCATCTTCCACACCGTGCAACTGCACAACATCCAATCTGTATCGCCTGACTTGTTCCACGATCCAACTCGCTTCTGCATCGACAAAAACCCCGACTCTTCGGGTCTTTTCACCAAGGCTCTCCAAGCACCGCGGATCAAAGGATGTCCCCACAAAACGCTTGGAGCCTGCATAAAACAAAAAGCCCAAATAATCAGGCCCACACGCCGCAACCTCCGCGATATTTCGCGGATCACGCATACCACAGATCTTCACTTCCAAGGGGCGCTGCATACCTTCTCCCGACTATCCGCTTTTTAGAGGACCGATACGAAATCCGCAGGGGGGTGATCGAACGGTGTAGGGGCAGCCCCCCCTGCCCAACTATAGGGCGTCTACAGCGGGATTTCGTATTACGCAGGCACAGCCGAGGCGTGTTGTTTGGCGATCGCTTGGTATTCTCGGATCAATTGAGCGCAACCTTCTTCGGGTTGGCTGCGCTTCATAAACATCTCGCCGATCAAAAAGCCGTCAAATCCGGCCTGTTTGAGTTGCCAAAGATCCTCAGCGCGATGCAGTCCGCTTTCTGAGATCTTGACGCTTTCCGAAGGGATCCGCTCCACCAACGACAGAGAACGTTCCAAAGAGACCGAAAAGTCCCGAAGATCGCGGTTATTCACACCGATCACATCGATCGAGGGACTCCAGCAAGCGTCAAGTTCTTCCGCGCTATGGATCTCCAACGCCACCTCAAGACCAAGGCGATGTGCAAAGGCCGCAAGCTCCCGCAACACCGAGGGTTCCAACGCCGCAGCGATCAACAAGATCGCATCTGCCCCCAAGGACCGCGATTCAACGATCTGATAGGGGTCCACGATAAAGTCTTTGCGTAAGATCGGACAAAAGTTGAATCGCCTTGCGACTTGGAGATCTTCGTTGCTTCCACCGAAGAATTTTTGATCCGTCAGCACCGAAAGCGCCGAAGCGCCCGCTTGCATATAACCGATCGACAACCGCTCCACCGAGATATGCGGATTGAGCTCGCCTTTAGAAGGAGAACGCCGTTTGATCTCTGCGATCACACCGACCTTATCGGTGCGGCGGAGATAGCGTTTGAGCGAGACGACAGTCGTTGTCATGTAGATGCTTTTTTCCAACAAAGGCTGCGGATACAAGGCTTTGCGCTCCGCGACTTCGTGTTTTTTGTGGGCAAGAATGGTCTCCAAGATCGTCATCAGCCGACGGCCTCCTGTGGGTGGGGAGCTTGCTGTGTGAGATGCAAAAATCGCTCAAAAGTCTGATATGCCTTGCCCGAACGCAAGGCTTCTTGTGCGTGGGCGATGCCTTCTTGTAGAGAAGCAACGGCTCCAGCGCAATGTAGCGCAAGAGCGGCATTTGCGGCCACCACATCTTCTTGGGCGGGCGTGCCTTCTGCGCGCAAGATCGCCAAAAACAGCCGCGCAGAAGACGCGATATCCTTTCCACCCCACAGCGCAGCGGCGGGATATCGAGGCAGTCCGATATCTTCGGGTTCAAGGAATTGTTCGCGTCGGGATCCGTACACCTGAAACGCGCCTGTCAAAGAGATCTCATCGTATCCATCGAGTGAATGAACGACACGATAAGCGATGCCTTCTTGTTCAAGCAGAGAATGAACGAGCCGAGCGATCTCCAGATCGTACACGCCCATGACTTGGCATCGAGGGCGCGCTGGATTGACCAACGGACCCAACATATTGAAAAAGGTTCGAACGCCAAACTCTCGACGTATCGGGGCCATCGCTTTCATCGCAGGGTGAAACAACGGCGCGTGGAGATAACAGATCCCCGCTTCTTCTACACAACGCCGCAAGACCGACTCTTGCGAGTGAAACACGACGCCCAACGCTTCCAACACATTCGACGAACCGCACACCGAAGAAACACCGACGTTTCCGTGTTTTGCAACGCGCACCCCACAAGCCGCGACCACAAAGGCCGAGAGCGTCGAGATATTAAACGTCTCTTTGCCATCGCCACCTGTTCCGCACACGTCGATCAGATCGAATCCTTCGAGTGAAACGGCTTGACTTAACGAGAGCATGGTGTCTCGAAAGCCTGCCAACTCCGCCAAGGTCATCTGACGCATACAAAAAACGGTCAAAAAGCCAGCGACTTGGCTAGACGGATATCGCTGCTGCACGATGGCAAGCAACAGCGCCGCCGCTTCTTCTCGTGACAGCGGATGCCCCGCAAACAGTCGTGTCAGGGTGGCTTTCATCGCTTCCCGCTCCCTGTGGCTCGCAAGAAAAGTTCGTACAACCAAAACAGCCGTGTGGCGGTGGCTTTCATTGCGCTCCCCCCAACCAGTTGGCCAAGATCTTTGTTCCGCAGGGGGTCATCATGGATTCGGGATGAAACTGGATGCCTTTGATATCGAGCTGTCGGTGCGCGATGCCCATCACGCATCCTTCGGCATCTTCCGCGATCACCTCAAAGCAGTCAGGCAGGGTCGCTCGACGAACGGCCCACGAATGATAGCGCCCTGCTTGAAAAGGCGATGGGATCCCCGCAAACAACGGCTCCTCCGAGCGCAAGATATGCACAGGCGTTTCGCGGCCATGATACATCTGCCGCATATTGTAGATCTCGCCCCCAAACACTTCTGCGATCCCTTGGTGGCCAAGACAAACTCCCAAGAGGCTGTGCTGCACACCACAAGCTGCGATCAGCGCAGGCATGATCCCCGCTTCGGAAGGGATCCCGGGTCCGGGAGAGAGCAAGATCTTCTCGTAAGCAAGGGCTTCTTCGAGACGGATCTTGTCGTTGCGGATCACATCAAGCTCGCGAACACCGAGTTCTTCAAGAACATGAACAAGGTTGTAGGTGAAAGAGTCGTAGTTATCGAGAACAAGCAACCGCATCGCTCACCTCTGCGCCCCTTGACGCTCGGCCATCTGCAATGCAGCGCGCAAAGCACCGAGCTTGTTGTTGACTTCTTGCATCTCTTCGGCGGGCCGAGAGTCTGCGACGACGCCCCCTCCTGCTTGGCAATGCAACACCCCGTCCTTGCTCAAAAAAGAGCGGATCACGATCGCGTGATTGCAACTGCCATCAAAGCCCAAGCAGCCGATCGCTCCACCGTACGCCCGCCGTCGTCCGCGCTCGTACTGATCCAACAACTCCAACGCCCGATACTTAGGCGCTCCGCTCAGCGTTCCCATCGGAAAGGTATCTGCCAACAAACCGATCGCTTCGGCTCCTTGCTTGAGCGTTCCAGTCACCTTGGAGGTCAGGTGGATCACATGCGAATACCATTGGACCTGCTTGTACACTTCGACATGAACTTGGCGGCAATGCTTGCTTAGATCGTTGCGTGCGAGATCGACCAACATCACATGCTCGGCATTTTCTTTGGGGTCTTCGCGCAGACGTGCAACGGCTGCTTGATCGGCCTCGATATCTCCCGTCCGACGGTACGTTCCAGCGATCGGAAACAGAGACGCTTTTCCATCGCGCACCACAAGCTGCGCTTCGGGAGACGAACCGAGCAACCGAAATCCACCCAGATCGAAGTAAAACAAATAAGGCGAGGGATTGATCGAGCGCAGCGCTCGATACACATGAAAGTCATCCCCCTGATAAGACCGAGAGAACCGACGAGAGGGCACGATCTGGAACACATCGCCCCGTTGGATGTGCGTCTGACAACGCTCGACGAGCGCCATGTATTCGGCTTCTGTAAAGTTCGATGATTCGTCCCCCACCAACGCAAACGGATACATGGGGAAATCTTTGTGTGCCACAAGGTACAACAGCCGCTCTAGTTCGCCTTCTTCGATCGGTGCTTCGGACCAGCCGTTTCCTTGGATGTACATCACATCGCGATAATGATCGATGGCGATGACGTACCGAAACAAGCGGTACACCAGATCAGGGATCGCTCGGCTTTCGTCTGTATCGGCTTGTACGCAAAGATCGTCGAAATAGCGCACGCAATCAAAACCAACATAACCGAAGATCCCGTTATTGAGCGGCGGCATCTGCGCTCGATGTGCAACACCGCTCAGATCGCGCTCCCACGAAAACTGCCCCAAAAAAGCGCGTAAGCCTTCGACCACATCGCTGCGTTGGGTGATGGCTCGCGTCTCCCGCGTCCCGTCGAGATCGTGGGTGGTAATCGTCTCGTCTTGCACACGAAAGCCCGCAACAGGCGCACAACACAAGTACGTCATGCTCTTTCCATGCGGGCCATCTTCGGTGCTTTCAAGCAAAAAGGTTCGGGGATACACATCACGCAGCCGTAGATACGCGCTCACAGGCGTTATCGTATCTGCAAGCGCCGACAAGACGCAGGTTTGAATGACAAAAGCTTTCGTCACGCTTGGGCCACCTTTCGCGTTGGGGCATCGTACGATATCCGAGTCATGTGTGATCGAAGAAGAGTGCGTAGACGCCCTATTTTTGGGCAGCTCACTGTGGCTGCCCCTGCATTTTTACGATCACACTCTGGGCGAATTTCGTATCATCAGCGATCCACACCCACCAAAAAACGGCCCTTATGGATCATCGTGATCCGTTTGACAAGCCCCCCTCGATTGGCTTCCACCGCTCCTGTGTGGTCTCCCTATTTTAGATAACAGACCAAAGCGTGCTCGACGACGAGGGCGAGGTGACCGTGTGTTTCGGGGTTGGTGAGGACTTTTTCTTCTGCACGGTGGGTGGGGTAGCCCACGACGAGGCGCACAGCAGGGATCGGCGAGGCATCCAGCAACGGCACAGACGCTTTGCGTACACCGACGGTCGAACCTGCGAGGGTTTCTTTGGCCGAAGCGTTGGGCAAAAACCCTGCATTTTTCATAGCCGTTCCAAGGCAGGTCGCGAACTTCTCGGAGGCTTCGGCTTGTTTGTTTTGTTCGGAATAGATCACTTTGTAGCCCGCGATCGAATCGTTGTAAGTGATCTCTTTGTCGGCGACTTTTTCTTTGACGACACCTGCGGGGAATTCTTTGATGCCATCGGCAAGATCGATCTGCAAGAGCAGCTTCGAGCGTTTTTTGGCCCGATCGACACGATCCTCGACAGAAGCCGCATCGTCCTTGCTTCGGGTCATGCCCACACGTTTTTTGAAGGCGAGGGTCTTCTCAAGAGCCTCTTTGATCGCTTGGGCGATCGTCAAGTTGAGTTGGCTTGCGGGGGTTTGTGTGGTGACTCCGAGGACACCTTTGGCTTCGCCGCCGTGATCGGGATCAAGAGCGATGCGAAAGCGCTTGTCTTTTGGTTTCCATTTGCGTTTGGGGTAAAGGATGTTGAGGGCTTGGGGGCGCGAAACCGCGACAGCACGGGGCTTGGGAGGCTCTTTGGGTTTGATGTCGAGTTTTTTGGGAAACCAGCCCGGGATGGTGAGTTCTTTGGGCTCGATCGCCGCTTCTTTTTGCTTGTCGGGCGTGAGCTTTCCCCATTCTTCTTGGGACTTCAAGCCTTTGGACCACGTTTGGTAGCCATTCATCGAGATCGAGATGCGGATGATCTTGGCGGCGCGGCGCAAAGAAAAGCGGCGCGGAGTTTTGCCTGAGAGACGATTGATCTTGTTTTCACCGATACCGGGAAGCCCTGTCATATCCGCGATGATCTCAAACTCTGCGCCGTTGGGTTCGGTTTTGATCTCGACAGAAACCGTGTCGTCAGCGGGTCCACCTGAAAAAAGGTAGTACCCCGCCGCCCCAAGCAACAACACCGCAGCGATCGCGATCCAGAGATTGGAACGCTTGGACGCCGAGGCCACGGCGATCTCTTCTTGTCCCAACCCCTCGAATCCATCGATATAAAGGGTGTTTGCGCGTAGCTCGATCGGGCGCACCACGATCAATGCGCCTTCTTGGACCTTTTGTGCAGAAAAGGCTTGTTGGCCCATGATCGGCGCTTCTTCGCCCTTGTTTCGGCAAGAATAGCGCCACTTGAGATCCACTTCTTTTCCTGTATTCGGATCGACGGCGCGAGTCGCGATCTCTTTTTCTGTTCCTTGGAGTTGCTGGACCAGCCGACGAAAGACAGCCTCGGGTGTTTCATTCATTCCCATCTGGATGCGGTGGTGCATATTGCGCTTTCCCGTCCAGATCTCCCACAAGAATTCTTGCATGTTTACCTCCATGCGCGAAAAAACATCAACGTTCGACATCGTTATCGGGCGTTTGTTCTGTATCACAGCCCTCGATCAAGCGCAAAGTCTCGCCTTGGTTTGCGTCGATTGCCTCATGGATGTTCAAAGCACGACAAGCGCAACTCTGCTTGCCCCAAGGTGATCCAGTCCCCGTCTTGGAGCAGACTGCTGGTGGTCACAGAGCCGTTGACGCGAACAACCGCTCCTTCGATGCCTGTGATCGTGATCCATCCGTCTGGGGCGCAATACACTTCGGCATGCAAAGGCAGCACACCCGAGAGATGCAGCGCCAACGAGGCTTCTTTTTGCGATCCGATCCGCAAGCGTTCTCCGCGCAACAGCCACGCGACTTCGCGTGATTGTTCGCCTTCTTGCAGCAACAAAACCCCCAACGGCTGCTCTTGAGCCGCGATGACTTCGGCATCTGTCGCCACTTGGCTTTCGGGTGCGTAGGGGCTGGCAACAGAGCTTGCAGCCAGCGCCAACCACTTCGATATATCGGGCAATTCGGTCATGGTGGCATTAAAATCATCGGGGGTTAAGATCTGCCTGCTTTCCCACAGACGCTCGCGCACATCCCCCAACGAAGCGGGCCGATCGAAGGTATCTTTGGCCATCATCTGCTGCAACAAGTCTTCGAGGGTCGTTCCGCTGAGTTCTCGGCGGAACTTGCGCAACAACGGGGGAGCGGCTGTCAGGTGCGCTCCCATGATCATGTAAGGGTTATCGCCTGCAAAGGGCAACGTCCCCGTGACCAACTGAAAGATAATGATCCCCAAAGCGTAGATATCGGTCGCTGGCCCCACCGAAGAAGCAGGGCCACGTATCTGCTCAGGGGCCATATACAACGGCGTCCCCACCGAGATGCCGTGCAGCGTCAGCTTTCCCCCGACTTCTTCTTCCAAGAGCTTTCCGATGCCAAAGTCAAAGACTTTGATCACTTCCTTGCCATCGGCTTGTTGCTCCAAAAAGATATTTGCGGGTTTGAGATCGCGGTGGACGATCCCGCACAAGTGCGCGGATTCAAGGCCCGCACAAACTTGTAAGGCGATATCCAGCGATTGCTTGAGCGGTAGCCTTCCGCCGCGATCACGCATATACGATTCCAGTTCTTCGCCTTGCAAAAGCTCCGTCGCAAGGTAAAAATGCACACGAGGATCAAAACCAAAATCAAAAAACTCGACGAGATTGGGATGATGCAAGCGGTTGGAGATCACGGCTTCACGGATGAAACGCCCCACATCTTGTCGTCGTCCACGCAGCTCGTGGCGCATGACCTTAAACGCCGCAGAACGGCCATCGTGGAGCCTTTCGGCACGATAGATCAGCCCCATTCCTCCTTCGGCCAGCAAAGACAGCACCCGAAAGCCCGCGATCTCCTCTCCCTCTAGGAGCCGTGTGCTTTCTTCGCTGTCGATGTTCCCCGTCTTCGCCTCGTCGTTCACGATCATCGAACTCCCCTCACCGTCGGTGAACTCTTGGATCAAGCCGGTCTGATGGGCTTTTTAATTGACGGCGCACCTTGCTCTTGAACGGGCTGTGTCGGCAACATCCCCGATCCCTTTTGTTGCGTGCGTTGGTACCATTGCCACCCCAACAACCCCATCCCCCCCAACAAGATCCCGAGCAACAAAGCCCACACCAAGGTCTTCCAAGAAGACGCGACGGTCGGAGCGGTGGGATGGCCTTGGGCGGTGGGATGGCCTTGGGCGGTGGGATGGCCTTGGGTGGTGGGAGACGGGCTGCGCGCAGGCAAAGGCGGTAGGGGCGTGATCTTTGACTGCGCGAGCAAACTCACATGGCCACCCGAGCCTTTTTGCGACCATGCAGCGCGGACTTGCTCGGATTCATTGCGACCGATCAGCATGGTATCGAGGTTGGGATCACCGCCTGCGGCTTCTTGTGGGATATCGGCTGTTTCAACCACAGTATGCGAGACTTCGTCGTCTGCGTCGTCTGCGTGGGCGACAGAAAAAGACGGAGCGGGAGCCTTGGCGCGGGACTGGAAACTGTGGCTCTGTTCGACGGGTGGGGAGGTGGGCGGGTAAGACATACTGCTCGGAGTATCGACCGCTTCCGCCCCCGCCCCCGCAAAATAGCCGTAAGACGCACTTGCGGCACCGTACATCGGCGCAGGCGTCGACTGGGACGCATAGCCCGGCCCCACAGCGTCCCATGCTCCCGAAGGCATTTTTTCGTACTGGGCTGCTGTCTCAAACAAACGATAAAAGTCGGCAGCATGGGCTGGACGGCCTTCTTTTTCTTTCGCAAGCGAACTGAGGATCAACGCTTCCATCTGCGCCGAAAAAGGGCGACCCATGCTCGAAAGCGTGGGGGGTTCTTTTTTGACGTGCATATACAACAAGCGCGCCAACTGTTTGGACTCAAAAGGCAACCGACCCGTCAACAGCCAAAACACCATCACACCGAGCGAATACAGATCAGAGCGCGCATCGACTTCGCTATGACGGCCTCGCGCTTGTTCGGGACTCATAAAGCGAGGCGATCCGACGATCTGCCCTGTCACGGTCATCTGCTCGCCGCCTTCGGCTTGCAGGACTTTGGCGATCCCAAAATCAAGGATCTTGACGATATCATCTTGCTCGAAACGCTTGATCAGCAGGATATTCGAGGGTTTGAGATCGCGGTGAACGATCATCAACGAATGGGCGCGCTGCAAGGCAGAACAGATCTGGCGGAGTATCGGCAACAAGCGAGATATCGGCATCCCGTTGGGATAGGCGCGCATCGCATCGGAAAGCGATTCTCCATCAAGGAATTCCATGATGTAAAAAAAGCCGAGGGCGTCATCGTAGCCAAAGTCGTAGATCTGAACGACATTCTCATGATTGATCTGACTACAGACTTGGGCTTCTCGGCGAAATCGCCCCACCAACTGCTCGTCTGTAATAAACTTTTTGCGCAGGATCTTGACCGCTGCAAAGTTGCCTTCGAGTTCTGTGTGGCTGGCGAGATAAACAACTCCAAACCCCCCCTTACCGATGGGCTTGATCAGACGATAGCGCCCCACTTGGTGGCCCAAATAAGCGTCGTCAGAGGTCGTAAGTTGCGCGTGATCCACCGAACAATAGTATGTTTCTTCGGGATAACGGCGACCGCAAGTAGGACAGATCATGGCCATAATGAATGCTCGCGATCACGCAGTCCGACGCGATCGCATTCCTCCTTCCTTAACCAAGGCGCTCCCTCAAAACAAAGGCATCCAAAACAGGCGTCCCACCTTGACGCTCCAAGCCCATAAACCAACCAGCGTTGGGCTTGGAGATCTGTCGATCTTGCGGAAGCAAGGACCTTTTCTGGCCCACAAACCAAAAACGGCTCGATTCGTCCACAAGCCAAAAACGGCTCGATAGTATCACCTTTCCACTCCAAGGCAAAGATTTTCTCAACGACAACACCCCGCAACACAGCTTGTGTAGCCTCGATTTTGGCAATCACTTTCAAGCACACACGCCAACGTCTGACAGGTGGGGCCTTGGCTTTGGACGCGGCACACGCCCGAAGTGCAGGCCCCGTTGCAAGAAAGACAATCCGCATTGGACTGACAGACTTTGCTTTGACAAGCATCTCCTGCGATCTTCTGACAGCGGCCCATCTCGCAAAGCAAGCTACATGCGCTGCAATCACTCGCTTTTGTACACGGCATCCCGATCTGGCAAGAGCTTGTTGCAGAACAATTGCCTGCATTGGGGTTGCAACAGGCTTGTTCGCGGCAGAGATACCCCGCCAAACAATCGTTGTCTTGCGTGCATACCTTGCGCAGCTCACACACGCGCACACTCCCGCTACCCGTGCAGATCCAGCCTCGGCCACAGTCGCTATCGCTTTGACAGGTCCGGATATCTCGTTTGTAGCAGACGCAATTCCCGCAGCCTTCGTAAGGGTAGTTGCAATCTGCGTCGTCTTTGCAGGCGCAGGTTTTTTCTGGGAGAGCTTCTTGGGTCGCCTTGCATCGACCTTCACAGGTCCCCAGATTGGCGTAGCATTCGGGCTTGTCGAATACACAACTCATCCCCGCACCACACTCATAACCATGCGAGCAAACACCGGGTTCTTGGGAAGGCAACACACAATGCACCACACTCCACCACACCAACACCAAACCGCCCCACACGCCCATCATCCGCAACATACTTGTCATCACCCTATCCTTTTCTCTTCCCAAAGCACCCTATGCTCGGCTATTTGCACTCTGTTCTCGGAGAAAAACTAGCCCGTCACGTCCAGCAAAGCTATGCTTCTCCTGTGCAAAGCACAAGGAACCCACAAAAAACAAGCGTTGTCTCGCTTTTTGTGCGCTGTCTTTCACAGGCCCAAACGAACGGCCAAACAGCCAAAGCCCAAACGACCTGCGCTGTTGATCACCCATCCCAAAGGAGCTTCCCTTGTCAGCATCGACCCTTGCCCCTGCGTGCCGCGCAGGGGATCGCGTAGCCATCGTCGCCCCAGCGGGGCCCTTTTCGCACGAACACCTGTTGCGCGGCTGTGCTTTGTTGCGTGCGTGGTCGCTTGAGCCTGTGTTTGATCCTGCGATCCTCGCACGATGGGGCTACCTTGCGGGACAAGACGATCTGCGTGCGCGTCTATTGACCGAAGCATGGGAAGATCCTTCGGTGCGTGCCATCCTCTGTGCGCGAGGTGGCTACGGCTCAATGCGTCTGCTCGATCGCCTTCCGACGCAGAGATTTGCCCAGCACCCCAAGCGCTTCTTTGGTTTTAGCGACATCACGTTGCTGTTAAACGCGCTGGTTCGGGACGCGGGGCTGATCAGCTTTCACAGCCCGATGATCGCAAGTCCCTTGTTTTTTGAGGGTTCGCCTGCAAGCCAAGACGCGCTCAAACAGGCCCTTTTTGGCGAGACCCTTTCGGATATCTATGCGCCGCTTTTGGGAACGTGGGTACAAGGAAGCCGTCAGACGGGGCGTTTGTTGGGAGGCAATCTTTCCTTGATCGCTTCAGCCATCGGCACACCTTGGGAGATCACCGATCAGCCGATCATCTTGTTGCTTGAAGAAGTTAGCGAACCACCCTACCGCATCGATCGGATGCTCCAACAGCTCCGATACAGCGGCTTTTTGGAGCGTGTCGTCGGGATCGCCCTCGGTGATATGGGCGCTTATCAAGACCAGTACCAACGCTACACCACCCAAGAGATGTGGCTCGAACGCTTGGCGTTGCCCCCAACATGCGCGTTGCTTTGTGACCTTCCGATCGGCCATATCGACGATCACCGCAGCGTTCCCTTGGGAGCGTGGATGACCCTTGACCCACAAGAGGCCAGTCTTCGCATCGCAAACGCCCAAGAGATCGCAAACGCCCAAGAGATCGCGAACGCCCAAGAGATCGCGAACGCCCAAGAGATCGCGAACGCCCAAGAGATCGCGAACGCCCAAGAGATCGCGAACGCCCGAGACAGCAACAACACCCGAGACAGCAACGACATCCGCAAGGGCCAAGCCGCTCACTTTTCGGATCCCAGCGAAGCGAGCCACGCGAGTCCATCGGATCCTTCGGAACCATCGCCCCATTCAACACAAAGGAGGCGCAGATGATCGCCGAGCGCTTTTATGCGATGCGCCACGGCGCAAGCGAAGCCAACCTTGCAGGGAAAGTGCAAGGCATCGAAGATATCCCGCTGGCGGTACGCGGAGAGCGCGAAGCGTTGGCCTCTGCCAAAGCCCTCGAAGCAGCGGGGATTACACACATCTACGCATCCCCGCTTCAGCGGGCCTTTCGGACTGCCGAGATCGTCGCGCAGCATCTGGGCCTTTCGGTCCGCTCGCTCGACGGATTGCGCGCTCGAAACCTCGGGACATGGGCCTTGAAACCCAGCAGCGAGATCAAAGCCGCGTGGGCGGATCACCAACATCCTTTTCGCAGCGATCCGCACTTTGCTCCGCCGGGCGGCGAGAGCCTTTACGACAGCGAGCAACGGCTTTGGCAAGCCGTCGATCCGATCCTTGCTGAACCTGCGAGAATCCCGCTGTTTGTGACACATCTCGTCGCCACAGGCGCGCTTGTCCAACGCTTCTTTGGGCAACGTCCCGCTTTTCATAACGCCGAGGTCTGGGTGCTCTTTCCTCAACAACGTTCTGCGCGCTTGTTCTTCCGCCCCGAGGGAGATCTGCTCATGGGCAACGAATAAGAGGGGGTTTTGTATGCCGCCCCCCATCGAAAAACGATCGACGAGATCCGCCCGTTGAGTTATCGTAAAGAGGTAGGGGCAGCCCCCATAGGCGTTAGGTTAAGGTGAAAACCTCGTAGAGTCGGTCTTGATCGCCTTTTCTTTTGTTCTCCCCCCCTCAATCCCCCCGTGAACGGGGGGAAGTTGGAACGGGCAGCGTCTGCATTTCGTGCATACAGCGTGC
>JAKLKB010000153.1 GCA_023150835.1 Myxococcota bacterium
TGTAAACGCCCTGTGATTGGGCAGCCACACCTGTCTGCCCCTACTTTTTCACGTACTTCACGGACGGAACTCGTAGAAACTGTTTGCTTTGAAAAAAGCAGCCGTCGAAGCGAACAGTCCGGAGCAGAAACCTCGTTACGTAGGGAAAAAAGAGTCGTGTTGTCAGCGAAACGAATCGATTGAGTTGGTCCAAGTGCCCCTGTTGCAGCCCCTACGCTTTTACGATCATATAATGAGTGGATTTCGTATGCGGTGGCGCTTGTGACAAAAACCCCCGTGTTTGCATCACTTCAAGCGACAGCGTCGCTTTTTATCGCACGAGACGATTGAACTGGTGATGAAAAGAAGGCCGTAACATCCGTGATCTTCAAGCTTCTACGAATCACCTTTTCAATCGACCTTCGCTATCAAAACAACGACGCTCTCTTCGCCAACATGGGGTCAAGGGGGCAGAACTCCCTTGCGGAGCGTGGGGTTCCAACCCCACAAAAACAACCCAAACGCTTCAATCTCATGAGAAAGATTTTTGTGGAGAGTGTGGAATGATCATTCAGCTAGATCCTTGGATTACAGGGGCGGATCGTCAGGTTTTGGAGGCTGCGCTTGCGGCCATCGATTACAAAGCAACAGAAGTTCGGACACAAGAGCGCTTGTATCTTGTTGCCATCGGGAAGAAGGAATTCGATATCCGCAGCATCGGGCATCTGCAAGGTGTTTGGGATGTGCATCGCGTCTCAGATGCTTACAAACTGGTATCGAAAAAATGGAAAGTTGGGCATTCAACGATCGAGGTAGGCGATGGGGTAAGCGTTGGAGGCGAAGAGATCGCGCTGATGGCGGGTCCGTGTTCGATCGAAGGAGAAGCGCAGATCGTCGAGGTGTTGACGCACCTGCGGTCGCAAGGGGTGAAAGTGATGCGCGGGGGTGTCTTTAAGCCGCGCACTTCGCCGTATGCGTTTCAAGGGATCGGTTTGGACGGACTCAAGCTGTGGCACCAACACGCCCGTGAGTTCGGCATCAAGATCATCTCCGAAGTGATGTCCGTCCAAGATATCCAACCGATGTATGACTTTTTGGATATCTACCAAGTCGGCGCACGAAACTCGCAAAACTTCGATCTGCTTCGGGAGTTGGGGAAAGTGGACAAGCCTGTGTTGATCAAACGCGGATTGTCAGGAACGCTCGAAGATCTCTTGCAATCGGCAGAGTACGTCTTTTCGGGTGGAAACGAGCGCTTGATGCTGTGTGAACGGGGCATCCGCACGTATGAACAAGCCTATCGGAACACGTTGGATATCAACGCGGTGGCGCTGTTGAAGGACAAAACGCATCTGCCTGTGATCCTCGATCCTTCGCATGGGATCGGGATTCGGCGCTTTGTGGAGCCCGTTGCGCTTGCGGGAGTGGCGGCAGGTTGTGATGGTTTGTTGTTTGAAGTCCACGCGATCCCAGAGAAAGCGTGGTCAGACGGTCAACAAACGCTGAACTTTGCAGAATCACGGCGATTGATCCACAAAGCCCGCGAGCTGTTTTCTTTTTGTCGCGGCTTGGATCGGGCATTTCCTGTCGACCAAGACCTTGCTTGAAGGCGGAGGCGAGAGACAAACCTTCTGGAGGTCGGATCATGGGGCAGATACGCAAACGAAGATTGCAGATGTCGGTGTCTGCGGTGGGTTATGATCTGGTGATCGGTGCGGGGATCTTGGAGTCGCTGCCGTCGTGGCTGGATTTGCGGAGATTTTCGCAAGTGGCGGTGTTGACGGATACGAACGTTGGCCCGTTGTGGTTGGAGGCGGTGGAGCGGGGTGCAGGGCGTTCGTTGCCTGTGTGGTCGATGCGTGCGGGCGAAGAACACAAGACCTTGGTGTCGTTGGAGGGGATCTGGTCGTGGATGGCGGATATCGGGATGGATCGCAATTCGCTGTTGTTGAATCTTGGAGGGGGACTGGTGGGTGATGTGGGTGGTTTTGCGGCAAGCTGCTATATGCGGGGGGTGGCGTTTGCACAATTGCCGACTACGCTATTGGCGCAAGTGGACGCAAGTGTCGGTGGGAAGGTCGGGATCAACTTTCGGGGGTTGAAGAATCTGTTGGGTGCGTTTCAACAGCCGTGTGCGGTGGGGATGGATATCCGCACGTTTGCGACGTTGCCACGACGGGCTTTTTTGGCGGGTGTTGCGGAGATGTTGAAACATGGACTGATCCGCGACCGCGCTTATTTTGAGGAGATCGCTGCGTACGAATTCGGAGCGCTCGGCGCGAAAGAAGGCGAGGCATTGGGGGAATTAGGCGATGTGGCGGAGCAGACATGGGTGGATTGGATCGATCGTTCGTGTGCGATCAAAGCGGCGATCGTCGAGGCAGACGAACGAGAGAGCGGTGTGCGCAAGCTGTTGAACTTTGGGCATACGGTGGGACACGCGCTGGAGACGTTGTCGTACACGGCAGATACGCCGTTGTTGCATGGCGAGGCCGTTGGGTTGGGGATGATCGTCGAAGCGGAGATCGCGAGAATGGCGGGATTTTTGGAGGAGGGGGTGGTGGATACGCTGGTGGCGGTGTTGGAGCGGGTGGGGCTCCCAACGCGGCTGGGATTTTTGTTGGACGATGGGGCGCTTTGGTCGGCGATGCGGGCCGACAAAAAGAATGTGCGGGGAGCGATGCGATGGACGCTGTTGCAGTCGATGGGCGAGGGTGTGTTTGATCAACGCGTGGAGGACGCTGTTGTGGAAGCTGCGCTACAACGGATCCGATCGTGATACGGGTGACGTAGCTGATAAAGAGTCCACGGAAATCACGGAAAGAAGACAGAAAGTGGAGCAGAAAAAGAGTGGGGTGGCGTGGGCCAAAACACGGGCAGTGTGGTGTCTATGCTTTTTTCTTGCGGGGGGAAGTGGTTTTGGGAGGAGCGGGTGGTGGTGAAGGGGGAGGCGCGAGTGCGGCGATCTCGTCGAGGGAAAGGCCGGTGGCGGCGGCGATCAGGGCGTGTGGGAGTTCTTGGGCGAGTAGATTTTTGGCGATCTCTTGTCGCTCGACTTTGCGGCCTTCTTCGCGGCCTTCTTCGCGGCCTTCTTCGCGGCCTTCTTCGCGGCTGAGTTGTTTGGTGTGTTCCCAAGCGGCTTCGTCTTTGAGTTTGGTGAATTCTTCGGATGTGAAGGCTTGCTTTTGAACGGAGAGAAAAGCGTGTTGGAGGGTGGGGTGCTGTTGGTAATGTGCGAGATCAACGGAGTTATCGAGGGAGTCTTGGACAGCTTGAAGCCAGAGGCGGAGGTTGGGGGCGATGTGCTCGTTGAGGAGGTTGGGGTTGAGGAAGATCAGACGGTGAGGAAAGAGGTTGTGCTCGTGTAGGTATTCGTCGATGGATTGGAAAGAGACGTTGAGTGTACCGAAAAGGCGTTCGGTGTCTTTGGGCAGGCTGGTGAGCATGACGATGGTGTAGACGGTTTTTCCAAAGCGATAGTCACGGAAGTTGTGGACTTGCTCGATCATGCCGATGAGATGGTAGTAGAGAAAACGGTCGAAGAAGTCGGATTCGTAAGCGTGCTGGACTTCAACGATGATACGGCGCTGTTTGTCCTCGGCGAATAGGTCGTATTTGAGCTTTACGCGACCGATCTGCTCGTGGTAGCTGTACTCTTGGATGACTTCATCGACTTCAAACTCGATGTTCAGGACATCACGGACAAAGGCGTTGAAGACATCGACCTGACCAAAGGCTTTTTTGAAGGCGACATCGTAGCGCAGGGGAATGACTTCGATGATGTTGGATGCCATGAGCAAAGACCTCCGTCGGTTGGGCGTTTTTGGGAAGATGAGGTTGCCACAGCAGAAGCAAGCACGCAAGGGTGGTAGCTGTGAGATGGATATCCAAGTGGTGCATGATCGCGATGTCGACGCGATCCGCTGTAATTGCCCTGTTTTTGGGCAGCCACAGGGGGCTGCTCCACCATTTTGCGATTACATGATGGGCGGATTTCGTATAAGTCCTCTGTGATCAAAATAACGAAGGGAAAAAACATGGTGGAAGCGAATCGAGAGCATGGGCGGTGGTCGTTGTTGCGTGCGAGGGGGCCGGTGTGTGGGGAGTGGCGACTGCGTGGTTCGAAAAGTTATACGAATCGGGCGTTGGTGATGGCGGCGTTGGCGCAAGGCGAGACGCATTTGTGGAATATTTCGGAGGGGGATGACAGTCGGGCGTTGCTTGGGGCGTTTACGCAGATGGGGATCGGATGGGAGCGGGTGGGTGATGGGTTGCGTGTGTTGGGGCGCGGTGGTGATCTGCCCCGTTATTCGGGAGTGATCGATGTAGGGGCGGCAGGAACGACGATGCGTTTTTTGATCGCGCTGTGTTCGCTGTTGCCAGAGAGCGAAGTGATCTTGCGTGGGAGTGCGCGGATGCACCAGCGTCCTGTGGGGGATCTGGTGGGGGCGTTGCGTGCGTTGGGGGCGGATATCGCGTATGTGGGGCGGGAGGGATGTCCACCTGTGCGGATACGCGGGGGAAACGTTCGTGGTTCGGGGCCAGTGAGGGTGTCGGGAGAGATATCGAGTCAATTTCTGACGGCGATGTTGCAGATCGCGCCTGTGGTGGAGGGGGGATTGGATATCCGCGTGGAAGGGGCGTTGGTGTCGCGTTCGTATGTGGAGATGACGTTGGCGAGTCTGCGGCATTTTGGTGTGGAAGTGCAGCAGGAAGAGATGCAGCGCTTTGTGGTCCCCGCACAGCCGATACGTGGCCGCGATCTGAGGATTGAAGGGGATGCTTCGGGGGCGTCCTATCTGTGGGGGCTTGCGGCGTTGAGTCAGGGTTGTGTGCGTGTAAGTCCCTTGGGGTTGGACTCTTTGCAAGGGGACGCGCAGTTCTCTCGGATATTGGAGCAGATGGGGTGCATCGTTCGTTCAGGCGAAGGAGAGGCGGGGCCTTGGATCGAAGTCGAAGGGACGCAAAGGCTGTGCGGTGTGAAGGTGGATATGGAGCAGATGCCCGATACTGCGCAAACATTGGCGGTGATCGCGGCCTTTGCAGAGGGGCCGACAGAGATGACGGGGCTTCAAACCTTGCGTCACAAAGAGACGGATCGTCTGGCTGCGTTGTGCTGTGAGCTCGGAAAGATGGGGGTTTTTGCAGAAGCTACCCACGAGGCGTTGCGGATCGTGCCGCCTGTTTCTACCCGAAGAGGCGCGCAGATCGCGACGTATGAAGATCATCGGATGGCGATGGCGTTTGCGATGGCGGCGACGCGGTTGTCAGGCATGGAGATCCTTGAGGCTCAGGTGGTCAGCAAGTCTTTTCCTGATTATTGGGCGTGTTTGCGTTCTTTTGGGATCGCTTCTTTGGTGGATATCCCGTTGCGCGTGATCTTGGTGGGGTTTATGGGGAGTGGAAAAAGCGTGGTAGCGCGGGTGTTGTCAGAGCGTTTGGGGTACGATTGGATCGAAGCGGATCAAGAAATCTTGGCATCTTCGGGGCGAACGTCGATTGCAGAGATCTTTGCTGTGGATGGGGAGCCTCATTTTCGGTTGTTGGAGCGGGCTTTTCTGGCTTCGGTGGAGAAGCGGCAACGGGTGGTGATCTCGACAGGGGGCGGTGCGGTGATGGAGGATGCGAATGTTCGGGCATTGCGTGCAGGTGGGGGAGTCTTGTGTTATTTGGAGACACCGTTTGAAGTGATCGCGGAACGCTTGCGTAATATCGCGGATCGTCCGTTGTTTCGGGATGGAACGCAAGCCGAAGCCTTGTATCGGCTGCGCGCACCGCGTTATGTGCAAGTCGCCGACCTCACGATCGCAACGGAAAGGCGGGATGTAGAGGGCGTTGTCGAGGCGTTGTTGGAGGCGCTTGGGCGGTGGGGTGAAGAGGCAGAGGCGGCGGCGGGAGTGAGTGGAACAGCGGCGGTGGATGTGAGCGGAGTAGAGGGCGTAGGATTTGCGACCGCAGGAGCAGAGGCGGAAGGAGCAGGGGACAGATGATCGATGCGAAAACGCAGATCTGTATGATCTTGGGAGATCCTGTTGCGCATAGTTTGTCGCCAAAGATGCACAATGCGGCTTATCAAGCGTTGGGGATCGCGGAGCGTTTTGTGTATGTTGCGGCGCATGTGGGTTCAGAAGAACTGGGGCAGGCGGTGGCAGGGGCGCGTGCGATGAAGTTTCGAGGGATCACGTGTACGATCCCGCACAAGACGGCGATCTTGCGATGGTTGGACGAAGTGGATCCGATCGCACAGCAGATCGGCGCGGTGAATACGGTGGTTTGTGAGCAGGGTTTGTGGGTGGGGTACAATACCGATTGGCAGGGGATCATCGGGCCGCTCAAGCAGCAGCGATCGCTTGTGGGGGCGCGAGTTGCGGTGATCGGTGCGGGGGGGACGGCGCGAGCAGCGGGATTTGGATTGCGTGAAGAAGGGGCGCGGGTGGTGTTTTTGAATCGCACCGTCGAACGCGCTAGGGCGTTGGCCGATGCGCTCGGTGGTGAGGCTTATGCGCTCGAACACAGCGAAGTGATCGCGGCGTGTGATATCGTGATCCAAACGACTTCGGTGGGGATGTCGCCCGAGGTGGAGCGTTCACCGCTGTCGGCTTCGGTATTTCGCTCGTCGCAGCTGGTGATGGATGCGATCTATACGCCGATGCAGACGCGGCTTTTGCGCGATGCCCAAGAAAAGGGCGCGTCTGTGATCTCGGGCATCGAGATGTTTTTGCAACAAGGAGCAGCGCAGTTCGCCCTTTATACGGGTCTTTCTGCTCCGATCGAAGTGATGCGCGCTGTGGTTGTGGAGGCTTTGGGAAAACAGGATGTTTGAGAGAGAGCAAGAAAGCCCGAAGGGACGAGAGATCGCTTACTGTTTGTCGATTGCATCGGGGACATGGTTGGACGCATCGCGGGCGATGGAGCAGTGCTTTTCGGTGTATCGGTATGTGGAGTTGTGGCTGGATCTTGTTGAGGGGGTGGAGATCGAGGAAGTCAGGGCGCTTTGTCGGCGTTGGCCAGATCGGATCGTGCTGTTGTTTCGGCGTCCACAGCTTGCGGCGATCCAGATGCCTCAGACGCAGCGGGTTGGTTGGTTGGTTGCATTGGCTGCGGAGCCTGTGTGGTTTGATCTGGATACCCCTACACAGGCCGAAGATCTGCGCGATTGGTTTGCACTGCCCCAACGCCCCAAGCTGATCTTGTCCCATCACGACTATACCACCACGCCTTCCGAAGAGAGGCTTGCTGCGCTTTTGGCGGAGATGAAAGCGTGTGAGCCGACAGTCATCAAGATCGCGACCTATTGTCAGCAGCCCGAAGATGCTTTGCGATTGTTGCGATGGCAGGTGGCTTTGCGACGAGAAGGCTTGCGTGTGATCGTCTTGGGGATGGGAGAGCATGGCGTGATCACGCGGATATTTGGGGCGCTATGGGGCAATGAGATGAGTTTCGCCCCCCCTACCCCAAAACAAGCGTCTGCTCCCGGGCAATTGACGCGGGAACAGATGGAGGCGGTATTTGCGCTGCTGCGGGCGCAAGACGAGATCTGAGAGAAGTGTACGCGAAACGTCGACACGATCGGCTGTGGCAGCCCTGTTGTTGGGCAGCCACAGGGGGCTGCCCCTACGTGTTGTGATCGTATCATGGGCGGATTTTGTGATGCAGCACGAGAAAGATCGGGTCGCGGGAAACAAGTTGTGATCGTATCATGGGCGGATTTTGTGTCTCGTGGGGTTGTTTTGTGGGGGAGAGATCGTTTTAGGCCGCAGAAGGAGAGGCGGAAGGTGCGGGAGATGGGGAAGATGGGGCGGGAGATGGAGCGGAGGAAGGTGGTGTTGAAGAGGTGGAGGAATCAGAAGACGTAGAAGGAGTGGACTCGGAAGAAGAAGCGGCGGTGGTGTCTTTGTTTGGAGCGGAGCCTTTGCTGTAGCCGTCTTTGTACCAGCCGTCACCTTTGAGGATGAAAGAGGTGCGGGAGAGCATTTTTTCCATGGTGGAGGAGCCGCATTTTTCGCAAGCATCGGGGGCTTTGGCGAGGGAAGCGCTTTGCATCAATTCGACAATGTGACCACAGGCGGAACAACCATATTCGTAGAGTGGCATGATGGAGATCCTTTCGCTGGTTTGGGGGCGAACCCCCTTAGGGAAATGCGCAGAAGATATAATCCTTGGGGGTGTGCTTGACAAACGGTATCGGCACAAGACAGCTTTCACCTCCCATGCGCGCCGAGACGAAGGGCGAGATGGGAAACGATGATGTGTCCGTGTGGGTAGAGGAAGTGCAGATGTTGTGGTTGATCTTGTTGGTGATCTTTGTGCTGCATGGGGTGGTGTTGAGCTTTTTCGTGTTGTTGGAGCATCGGCATCCGACGTCGACGCTGGCGTGGATCTTGGCGTTGATCTTTGTGCCGTTTTTTGGGGTGTTGGCGTATTACTTGTTTGGTCGGATGCGCTATTCTAGGCATCGTCGCAAGCGGGTGCGGCGTTTGGGGGAGATGGGTTCGCAGATGGAAACCTTGGCGCATCCGATGGTGGGTTTGGGGGGGGTGGAGTTGCCTTGGTGGGAGGCGGATACAGCGGAGCTGTTGCAGATGGAAGAGTCAGGATTGCGGGGGATGTTGGGTGTTGCGGGGGGGCTGCCGCAAGATCCGCGATTTGGGAGTTTGATGGCGTTGGCGCAGCGGGTTTCGGACGCGCAGATATCATACGACAACAAGATCACGTTGTTGCAGGATGGTCAGGCGACATTTTCGGCGATGGAGCAGTCGCTGTTGGGGGCGCGGGTGCATATCCACGTCTGTTATTACATCATTCGTCCCGATGAGACGGGGAGATGGTTGCGAGACTTGTTGGTGAAAAAAGCCAAAGAAGGGGTCGAGGTGCGTGTGCTCTACGATGCGATCGGTTCGTATGCGTTGGGAGAAGACTTTTGGTCATCGCTACGAGCGGTCGGGGCGAAGGTTTCGGCGTTTTCGCCGATTCGGTTTCAAGCGCGGATGGGCGGGTCGAGTATGAACTTCCGCAACCACCGAAAGATCGTGGTGGTGGATGGGGTGGTGGGTTTTACGGGCGGCTTGAATATTGGGGATGAATACAAAGGCTCTTGGGGGGGAGACACACATTGGCGGGATACGCACTTGATGTTGCAGGGGCCGGCAGTGCGGGATCTACAGTTGGTGTTTGGGGAGGATTGGTATTACACGACCCAAGAAGGTCTGGCCGAGGAGCGGTATTTTCCAGCGAAGATCGCTTCGGTGGGAGAGGCGCGTGTGCAGATTATTCCATCGGGGCCGGATGAGCCGTGGGATAGTCTGCATCTGATCTTTTTTGTGGCGATCGCGAATGCACAGGAGCGAGTGTGGATCACGACACCGTACTTTGTGCCGAACGAAGGGATCTTGACGGCATTAAAAACCTCGGCGTTGCGGGGTGTGGATGTGCGTTTGCTGTTGCCAGAACACAGCGACGAAAAGCTGGTATGGTTTGCGGGGCGCTCGTATTATCGGGATCTTTTGCGTGCGGGGGTGCGGATCTATGAGTACAAAAAGGGCGTGTTGCACGCGAAGTCGATGTGCATCGATGGTGTTTTTGGGACGGTGGGATCGGCCAATATGGATATCCGCAGTTTTCAGTTGAACTTTGAATTGAATGCGTTGATGTACAGCACCGATCTTGCGCAGCAGATGGAAGCGACTTTTCTTGAAGATCTCCAAGACGCCCAAGAAGTCGAGTTGATCGAGTTTTTGCAACGGCCTTTGTCGCAACGTTTGATGGAGGCAGGAGCGCGATTGTTGTCGCCATTGTTGTGAAGGTGTGCGGTGTGTGTCGACTGTGGGGACGGTGGTGCGGGGAGAGATCGTGGGTTTAGGTGCGGAGGTTGTGGGGATCGTCAAGAGCGTTTTCGTTGTGGGGGTCGTGTTCATCGTGTTCGTGGTGTTTGGCTTCAGGGGAAGGGGTATCGAGGGCGGGTGGTGCGAAGTGTTGCCGTTCTTTGGAGTCGTACCAAGTCCAGCGGGGATCGTCGGGTGAAGGGCTTTCTTGGGGAGGGAGAGAGCCCCATCCCCATCCAGCGAGGACGGGGGTGATGGAGGGTAGCTCGTCTTGGGAGGGCGGAGGAGTTTCGAGAGGTTTGGTGGGGAGGTAGAGTTGGACGCGATCGCGCCCGTTGTGTTTGGCTTTGTAGAGGGCTTGGTCGGCGGCTTGGAAGAGCTGACCGAGATCTTGAGCATGTTGTGGAAAGGTGGAAACGCCGATGGATACGGTGATATGGAAGACTTCGGGGTCGTGGCCATCGGAGCAAATGTTGAGTTCGGCGATCTGTGCGCGCAATCGGTCGGCGAGGCGTAGAGCGCCGTGTGCGTCGGTTTCTTCGAGGAGGATAGCGAATTCTTCGCCGCCGTATCGGGCAGGGATATCGATTTCGCGGACGGTGGATTGGAGGACTTGGGCGACATGGTGGAGGACGCGGTCGCCGGTGGGGTGGCCGTAGGTGTCGTTGATGCGTTTGAAGTGGTCGATATCGAGCATGAGGAAGGAGAGAGGGCGTTTGAAGCGGCGAGCGGCTTCAAACTGTGTGTGTGCGCGTTCCATGAGGGTACGGTGGTTGAAGAGTCCGGTCAGTCCGTCACGAGAGGCGAGGTATTCCATGCGTGCGAAGTTTTGGAGATGAGAGAACAGAGGGGCGACGTGGTTGGCGAGAGCGCCGAGATGCTTTTCGGTTTCTTCGGAGGCGAAGGCTTGGGGATCGCGGGCTCCGAGTGCGATGACGCCGATGGATTGGTCATGAAGGACAAGAGGGAGCAGATAAAGAGAGCCGATTTCTGGGAGATGATCGGGGTCTTCTTGGGCGAGGAAAGGGCCATGAGATCGGAGGTGTCCACGTTCGGGGAGAGGGCATTTGTGTTTAAGTGCGAGGGCGAGGAGGGAAGGGCCGAGAGGAAGGGTTTGATCGAGGAGTTGGGTGACAGGACCAGAAGTAGCGAGGATCGCGTGGTGACGTTGATCGGCTTCGATGCGGGAGACAAAGCCCCAATCGAACGAGGCAAAGCAAGAAGCGGCTTCGAGGGTGAGGGTAGCGAGAGAGCGTTCGGTGGTGGCGCGGTTAAGGCGCTGTCCGACTTCGTGAAGGGTGTGGAGGTATTGGTTGGCGCGGTCGGAACGGCGGTGAGAGCGTTCGCTTTGAAGGATGCGGGAAAAGAGTATGGCGGCGGCTTGGAGCATACTTTCTTCGCGGGGCGAAAAGGGGACAGGGTTGATGCGATCAGCGCAGATGGCGCCACGGATCTGTTCGCCTTGTCGGATGGGAACAGCGAGCATAGCGTGAACGACGGTGTGACGGGTGTAATAGGGGAGGTGAAGGCTGTTGTCGTTCTTGCGGAAGATGCGCAGAGTGTTTTGATGTCTGAAGACGTTGGCGAGCATACCTTGGTGGATGGAGAAGGGACCATCGTCGATGTGGGGTGCGTTGGTTTCGATGTCAGCGAGGACATAGTTTTGTCCGCTGCTATCGAGCCAAACGAGGGCGCATCCGTGTGCATCGAGTCCTTCGCGTAGGGTGGAGAGTATGTGTGTGCGTTCTTGTCCGAAGGCTTCGATGGATATCTCCGACATCGTGAGGGGGAGAGGTTCTTCATTGTGTACGGGCGGGGTGGTGGGCCGTTGTTCGCGGACGCGGCGGAGGTTGCTGCGATGGCGTTGCACGCTCCACAACAATCCATGCAAGCACAGGTGATGCGATATGCCAAAGAGACCGAGATACACGAGGTGCAAAGCACCGCGTCCAACGTCGGAGGCAAGGGGAGGTCTGCTCGCGAGCATCGCGGCGATCTCGAGGAGCATGGCGTAACCAAACCACACACCACCTTGGGAAGACGTGCCAAAACTGGCAAGGAAAGCAATACTCAAGTAAAACAGCGGATAGAAAGGAGAATAGAGTCCTCCCGTCAAGCGCAACAAGATCATCACGCCGCCAAGCACCGCAAAGCCGAGTCCTTGCCAAGCTTCAAAGGACGGTTCTTCGCTGCGTTCGAGCCAGAAGCGGACGACGCCACAGTAGAGTTCCCACGCGAGCCAGCACACAAAGATCCCCATGACAGGGAGAACGAGTTCGATGCGCGGCGTGGTTTGATCAAGGGTTCCCGATAAGACAAGCAAAAGCAGCCCTGCTGCGGCGAGCAGGGTGAGCGTGCGTTGATAAGGCTGAGGACGAAGCGTCGTGGCGTAAGAACGCATCCTCTCTCCGTGTCTGTCGCTTCACGGGGTCGGCACGTGAAGGCTGAAGGTCAAAGATGAGAAGGCTTCAAAGGGAGCAAGAAAGCCTGATCGGCAAGCGAGGATCACTTGGGGCAGATCACGACGATCTCGTTGGGTTTGGTTAAAAAGAGGTGATCGCGTGCGGCTTGTTCGGCCGCACGTTGGTCGTAACGCAGCGCTGTGATCTTGCGTCGAAGGACGTCGTTTTCTCGGCGTGCGAAGTGGTTTTGCTGGTGTTGTTGGTTGATCTGTGCGCGCAGTTGTTGGTACGAACGCTGGGGGCCTGTGGGATGAGTGACCCACCATCCGTACGCTGCGGTGATGGCCATGCAAGAGAACAGAAACAGGATGCGGACGCCAACGTTCATGGGGGGACTCCGTTGCATCGGATATGGATCATCGCGGTGGGAAGGCAGCCTTGACGGCTCGGTGACACATTTTCCACAAGATACAAGGCGTACGGGATGGCGTCAAGAAATCCTCTCGTTTTCTTTGGGCATCGGATCATCTGGACAGATCACGCCTTCGTTTGAGGACGGTGTAGAAAACGAGAAAAGGCGATGGTGTGGTGGATAGAAAGCCTTGAGGCGTGTCAAGTTTGTCGGAGTTTACGGTAGGCAAAGGAGAAAAGAGGATGGTGTGGTGGAGAGGACTGGCGTTGTGGTGCGTGGGTTTGGTGCTGTGGGGTTGTCAGCGAGCCCATTCGGGAGAAAAGCGGACGGATTGTGCGAAGTGTTCGGTCGATGCAGAAGGAGTGGTGCGCTGGCCAGCGCAAGCACGATCAGGCGGCTCGTCAAGATTCTGGAAACACTGGGGGGACGGACGGGCGGAGTTGTCGAGTTATCGGGCGCAAGTCGAGCGATACGGGGTTTTGAGAGATGCAGAAGTGGTAAAGATCTTTGTGACGGAGCCGATGGATCGGCGAACATGGATCAAAGACGATGGCGCTCCTCGTGCGCAACAAGTCCAAGTCCTCAAGTTGAATCAGATGATCAAGTTCCAAACAGGCATCTACCCGTATTCTGTGATGACCAGTACTTTTTCACCCGCAGGGCGTTGGCGGTCAGAAGCTTTTGCACCCGCGAAGATCACGCTTACCGCTCAAGAATGGTGCGGTCATGTGTTTGAGGGGCTCTGGGCAGGGCCTGATCAGATGATGACGCAGGTGCGTTCTTATTTTTCAAGCGAGGGTGAAAAGACAGCGATCCAAAAGATCGACGCCAAGACGTTGTATGAGGATGCTTTGTGGATCCAGTTGCGTGAGTGGGAGGGGCCGTTTGCGCAGGGCAAGTCGTGGCGCGGGCCCGTCGTCCCGTCGCTTTGGCGTGTACGCAAAAAGCACATCGCAACAGCCCCGATACAAGGGGAGATCCAACGTGAAGAAGCGACACGCGAGGGGGCGGCTGTTCGGCGTTTTACGCTGCGTTATGCGGGTTATTGGAAGCGGATCGATATCGAAGCGGCATGGCCACACCGAGTTCTCGGATGGTCGGCCTCGGATGGAGAAAAAGCCACCTTACAAGGAAGCAAGAGGCTGGCTTATTGGATGCTCAATGGTCCGAAGGATACGGGATATCGCAAACAGATCGGTCTCAAAGAGTAGAGGGTCGTTGCTATCGATTGGATGTTGTCCGATATCCGAGAGAAGTGCATACAAAGGGTCGATGCGATCTGTTGTAAACGCCCTGTGGTTGGGCAGCCACAGGGGGCTGCCCCTACATTTTGCGATCACACAACAGGCGGATTTTGTATCAGCGTTTGCAGATGACGGCGGCACAGGATTGACGGGCTTGACGGATAAGACGGAAGTAGGCTGTGCCTTTTTTGCAACGTGCGCGGACTTGGTGGGCGGGGCAGACGAGGGGGACACATTGCCAACGCAAGCAAGCACGAGGACCCAAGAAACGCTGAACAGGGACGGCGATGGCCTGTCTGGGGCAGTTGGTTCGTGTGTTCATCGGGGGGCATCCTGCGTGGGCTTGGAGGACCGTTTCTTGGGGCTGAACACATCGGTACATCGGGCAACCGACGCCACGAAGGATATCTGCGGTTAGGCGCAAGACGCGACCTGTTGGACAACCGACAGGGCGAGGTTGGGGACAACGCGGATCAGCAGCGTGTTTGGGTGTGGGACGGAAGGTGTGCTGCGGTCGGAAAGTGGGCTGTGTCCGATGTGGTGGTCGGAAGGTGGGTTGTGTCCGAAGTGTGGGACGCAGCGTGGGATGTGGCCGGTGTGGTGGGCGAAAAGTGGGATGTGGCCGGTGTGGTGGGCGAAAAGTGGGATGTGGCCGGTGTGTCGGAGTGGGTGGAAGGGTTGCGACAGGGGCAGGGCAGATCCATCGGTAGCAGGTTTGTCGGTGGTGGATGTAGGCTTGTTTGAGGGGAGCGCCAAAAGAGCAACGCAAGGGCCTGAGGGGAGGGCATGGTGGAGTGGCACAACGCAGGCGAGTGCAGACTTTTCCAAGGAAGGTAAAGGGGGTGGGTCGGGGGCGTTGTCCTGCGGTGCATTGTGGGGGCGGATAGGTGGGGCATTGGATAGGGACACATCGGAAGCGCTGGCAGGAAAGGCCGAAGTATCGGTAGGGTTCGGCTTTGGGCATTTGATTTGGGCGACAAGACGGGGTGACGGGGGGGCATGTGGTGATCGGTGTGCAACGGGTTCGTCTACAGCGAAGTCCTTGGTGAGCAAAGGCTTCGATGCGGGGTTGTGTTCCGGGGCGGCAGCGCTGGGGTCGTTCGGCAGGGCAGCGAGCGGGGATGCAGGTGGTTTTTTCGCAACGCAAGGAGGCAAAATTGTAGGGGGTGCGTTGAAGGAGAAGGCCTGAGCCGCAATAGGTGGGGCCGCTGGGTGGGCATTGGACGCGTTGGCAGATCCAACGTTGGCAGGAGATGCCTTGGAAGG
>JAKLKB010000154.1 GCA_023150835.1 Myxococcota bacterium
AGCGATGTCCAAAGCCGAGAACCCTTGACCGCTCCGCCTTGTTGTTTGACAGCCCTCCGCCCTCCTCAACGTCATCCTTTTCCCACATCATTCACAGACGAATATCGCAAAGGCAAGACGCCGCCGATGATCTCGTCCGACTCGCCGACCTCTGGAAAAACAATTGTCAACCCCCACAAAGAAAACATCCCCCCCGACTCCACAACCCACACCGCCATCTCCCACAGCCTAAAATCGGTTCAAAACAACATCCCGCCATCTTTTGGCAACTGCATCACTCCTACCCTATACGAAAAGATCACACGTTCCCAAGCACTGTACGACTTTGAGCTTGCAAAAACATCAAGAGGCTGCGCTGCGTTTGTGCGGAAAGCCCGTCCCATCGGGCAGCCTCCTCTTCTCGCAACACAGCCAAGATATCTTCCCAAAGCAGCGCTTCGATCTGGGAGCGTCGAGGATCGTCGATCGTGCGAGGCCGTCCGACTTTCGAGATCGCATTTTGAGCGCGTTGTGGTGTCGCAAGCTCTGTGATCCGCTTCTCCCAAAAAGCGATATCGACCACTTCAGAACGCGAGAGACGCGCAGGGTGCGCAGACCAACGCTGTGCTTGGTGATAGCGTGCATCTTCCTCAAAAGCCCGATGCTTTCGCTTTAAGAGCGGGCGGATCGGCCCTTTGGGGCTTGCGATCCAGATCGCGTCGGCAGGGCGCAAGACAAAACCTTCGGCCTCGTTCGGCCAAGGCAAAGCAGGAAGCCCCCGCGTCTGTGGGATATGGGTCGAGAATTGCGGGGAAAGCGCAAGCCCGTCTTCCATGCGGCCTCGAAACAACAACGGAGCAGCTTCCATTTTGGCCGAATCTGCGGCTTTTCGCATCGCGTCGTAGTGAAAGAAATGCAGGTTTTGAGATCGATCGAGCCAAGCGATATCAAACACCGCAAAGCCGATATCAGGGCGATAATACACCCCAGTCTGCACAGCTTGAACGCCTTCTTCGAGGGGAACGTCTGGGTGTGGATACGCCCCGCCGTACAATTCTCCGTACACCCAAACTTCCGTTGCATCGGCCTGTTTTTCTTGTATCTCCCAAGTCATCGGCACGACAGCGTCCGAGATCGTCGCATGGATGCGCTCGTGTCCAAAAAACGATTCGTACTCTTCCAAAAAGCCCTTGCGCTTCGCAAAGCGCACAGATCGGCCATCACAGACCACACAAAAGTTTGCACCGTGGATCTTTTCTGTGGCGATCCACTCTTGCTTTTGTAGCCGCCGCCAGTCCGAGGCTTCCAACCGCCATGCTTGGCTGTCTTCGCTGATCTTGGGGTAAGAGAAAAATCCGCTCATATCCACTCACCTCGATAAGAGAAAAATCCGCTCATATCCGAATAGAGAAAAATCCGCTCATGCGCGCCCACTCCGAACAGAACGCACCAAGATATCGCGGGAGTCATAGGCCGTACAGCCCTCTGCATCGACAAAGATCGTGCGATGCGCTTCGTGGATGTCGGGCCATTCGAGGGCTGCGAACTGCCGTTTTAAGGCCGAAGTGGGGATACTTTTCTCGCGTTGTCGATTGCGCCGAAAGATCTCGTTCATCGGTGCGCAAAAAACAACTTGGGTCGTGTGTACGCCGTAATCACGGGCGATCTGGATCAACATCGAACGGCTATCCCGACGGAGACTGGTGGCATCCCAGATCACATCGCGTCCTTTGCGCAAAGCTTCTTTCAGGCGATCTCGGGCTTGATGCAAAACACGGGTGTTCTCGTGCTGATCGCCCGCATCGCCTGTGACATCTTCGCGGATCTGATCCAACGATATCACTTCTGAGGAACCTGCATACTTCGTGATCCATGTGCTTTTTCCCGCCCCTGACGGCCCCACCAACAGCGTCAGCGCCCCGCGCCCTTCGCGTACAAGGCGATAGGCCCGTGACACCGCTTCTTCGGGGCGCGTGTAGAGACCTTCTGCAAGATCCCACAGGCTTTCTCGCCACAGCCGCTCATGTTGCGTATCGCTCTCGCTGTGAAAGGTCATCCGCAACATCTCGCGCAAAGTATCTGCTCCCCACCCCGCCTGCTTTGCGTACCATCCTTCGAGACCCCGTTGGCCGAACAATCCTGCACCTTGCCAGCCACCCGATTCTTCGCAAAGCATCCGAAACAACTCCATGATCTCGATCTGTTCTTGTTGATCGGAACAGATCCGCCCCAACATATCGGCTTTTTCGAGCAAGTACAGCGCTTGAAGATCGCACGCCTCCGCCAACATCCACTGTCTTCCAAACGAAACGTCGCGTTTGACAAAGTGTTTCGGCTCGTGATGCGATCCCACCAACGCCACGATATCCAGCACAAGGCGCACAGGGATCCCCATCTCCAAAAGGCGGTACACCAGATAAGACGCCCCACGCTGCGCGTGATGTGGTGCAACGATCCGCAGCCGACCGTCGATCTCTTGTTCGCGGGTGGTCAACGGCTTGCCGATATCGTGAAGAAATGTCGCCATCCACAGCACAAACCAACGTTCCGCAGAAAACCGCCACCCCTCTATGCGCAACAGTTCGGCCAGCCGTTCCAACACCATCGCGGTATGGATCGCAACATCGCCCTCCCCGTGCCATTCGGGATCTTGGGGCGTCACAGACAATTCGCGCAGTAGCGGCAGGGCTTCGGCGCATACTTCAAGGCCATCTTCCCACCCGATGATTCCGCCCTCTTGGATCGCTTGGAGATACGCTTCCATCACACGCCTCTTCTCGTTTCGCAGATAGGGATCACTTCTTCGGTCGTTTTTATGGGGCTTTGCCCCATGCCCCACAAGGGAGCGCGGCTCCCTTGACCCCGTGTTGGCGAAGAGAGCATCGTTTTTTGACAGAAACAGCACGATCGCTTGAAAAACCACGAACACGGGGTTTTTTATCCACGAACAGACACCTCTGTTCTCTGGAAGCGGTGTCTCGCTTCGAGCTACTTGGGTTGTGCGAGTCCGTTGGGGACGACCTCTGCGTGCATCCAATGGACATCGGTTTGAACGTGATGGCTTCGCACCCACTTGGCGACGAAATCTCCGAAGGACTCATGAGTAAACCCGATGGTTCGGCGGACAACGTACCCCTCGCTGCGCTGTGTGTCGACAGCAAGAGCGAGGCGGCGCAACGCTTTTTCGTTCCAGATCCCTCGGTAGAGTTCTTTGGGGGTTGAGAGTCCCAACATCGCGGCCCATTCGAGCGTTTCATCCCAAGACAAACTGCAATTGTCATGATCCCAGATCGAAAAGAGCAAAAAATACGATGGCAGTTCTTCGTAGAAGATCGAGTGGCAAGCGAACAAGTTTTCTCCACAAAGCCGCCATCCTTCGGGCAAAAGATAACCGATCTGCTGCTGAAGCTGTTTGACCCAAGAACGAGACGGATGGTGTCCTGAAGACAGCGAACGGGCGTGGATGCCGTCTCGATAGAGCGTTGTATTTTCACCGTCCATCTTTTCGGTAACGACCACCTCACGGCCTTCCCAGACCGAAAGATCCCATACCGTCAGATCATCCTCCCCCACCCCGCAAGACCATGGCAGATGGGGAGTTCGTGGATATTTATAACGTGATTCCATACTCCGCGCCTCTCTTGACTCAACGAATGGCCGCATGAACAAAAGCCAGATGGGACGAATTATCCGCAGTCTATCGTCTCTCGGCTCAACGAATGGCCGCTTGTACGGTCTGTTGTCTTTGGCGGTTCGTTTCAGCTCCTTCTTTGCGTGAGCGGTCTTTCTTGCTGTGCGGAGGCTTCTTGCCTTCGTTTGACGCCTGCGCTAGATTCTCGATACCTTTGAGGGGGTTCCGTCTGTTGATAACCTTCTCCTTCCCACCGCAACGATGGAGGGTGCAATGCTCGCCCGCATCCGTTTTTTTGGTCTTGGTTGGTGTATGTTTGTGTGTTTGTTTGGAGCGGGCTGTTCGCCTGCGCCTTACACGACGTATCACCGCGTCACGCCGCAGATCGACCCGTGGTTTGCGCAAAAAGACCTCGCCACCATCTGCATCTTGCGTGCAGGCCAACACTCTCCCCCCGCAACGGTCGCCTATTTCGATAACCAGCGTTTCGTCGGAATGACCGAACACAACGGGATTTATTTCTGCTATCTCGCCCAGCCCGGCGTGCATCATCTGATCGCTCGCAGCACCCGCGCTTATCCTGTGCAGATCACCTTCCAAGCCCAGCCCAACCAATGCTACTACTTCCGACAAATCCATCGCATACGCAGTTTTAACCTCGAAGAAACCTCCACCACCACCGCCCGCAAGCTCCTTGTCCATCTGCTCTATGCTTACGTTCGCGCAACCCCCCATGCTCGCCCCCCCTATCGTATGCCTGTCCCTGCCCGCTATGCCCCCTCTTCTTTTTGATTTTTCTTTTTTTTGGACGACTGCGCCGCTGTTCTGTCAGATGAAAATAAAGTAGCGCGCCATGATCACATGAACCATTTGATCTGCTGTGGAGGTACGAAACCATTGGTTCATATAAGCGAACTCAAGGCGACTGCCTCCCGAAAAAAGATAAAATAATGCGGCAACAGCGCGGTTTTGTGTAAAGCCTGTGGATTTGCTCCACGAGACCTCGTTGAACGTGAGAAAAAACTCATCCGCGATGCCGATGCCAACGGGAGAATTCGGGTGAAAGTGCCAATCAAAGCGAACCATTTGACGAAAACGCACAGACAATCCGGCTTGATCCGCGACAAAGCGTTGTTCCAATCGAGAGCGCAAATACAGCCCGATGGCAAACGGCTTGTATTTCCACTTCCAAACACCTTGTTGCCAGATGCGATGTTCGATCTGAAAGGGATTGCCGGCCTCTTGGGCATTAAAAAAAGTGGCGTAACCCAAATACACGCCAAAACCGTGAGGCAGCGTGTAGCCCACCGCAGGGCGAAAAAGCCCCTGAGTATAAGAAAGCCCCCCATCTGCAAGGCGCATTTGCGAATCAAGGTACAAAAAGAGCTTTCTTTCAAGAACAGGCAGACGTGACTCAATAAAGATCGTCGACCACAGCGAGATGCCCTTGCTTGCTCCCTCTGCGCTGGCGGATCGCGTGTACATCAAGACTGTGGTTGCAAACAAAACACTCCAAACAGAACAAAAAACACGCAAGCGCAGGTGCTTGCACGCCCTTTTCATCGGAATATCTCCTTGCGGAATAACGCTTTTTTAACCGTAATGGGTTGCGTGGGATGGATGAGAAAGCATCCTTGTTTTTTGGGATGCTGTCGTTGGCGACGGGGAGGCATGGTAGCACCGACGTTTGCGAGTTCCAAGGAAAATTCGTTCGACTCGAAAAAGAAAGTTGAACCTGTGATCGCCCTGCTCCGTTAGGGGTGCCAGAACAAATCAAACCGCATGGGTATTCCCCCTCATTTTCGAGAAAAACAAGCGCCCTTCTTTTTGGAGACCCCACAATGGCGAATTTACAGACGGCGATCCAACCCAACGATCTACGTCCGGGCTTTGAGTTCGAGACGATCTTCCAAACCAACCGCAAATCCGAAAGCGCCTTTCGGTTTCGGGCCCGCCATATCAACGGACGACGCGCTCCCAAGGTGATCTTGTGCAACGATGGGCGTGTTCAGCCCGGGAAACCCTGCCAAGTCCGCATCCGCAACATCCGAAAGCCTGATAGCCGTCAGCGCGGATACATCGAAGTGGACTTCTTGCGCCAACGGGGCTTTCAGTTGGATGACAAGATCTACGTCGATCCGTTGCAGTTGCGAAAACTCCAAGCGCTGCTCGAAAGCGGGATGAATATCTTGCTCGATGGCCCCCAAGGTTCGGGGAAAACGGTACTTTCTCGTAAAGTCGCCGAAGCCCTTGGCATGAATTACATCTTTTTTAACTGTAGCGCGATCTACGAAGCGACGGACTTTCTGGCTTCGCTTCAGATCCGCGCAGGTGCGAGCGGCCAAGCCGAAACCGTTTGGATCCCCACCGATATCCTGCGCGCTCTCGAAGCCGCCCACGCCAACCCCGCACAGCGCTATCTGATCTTTTTGGACGAGTTCAACCGCTGCCGCGAGATGGCGCGAAACGGTATCATGCCCGCGCTCGATTCGACCCGAAAACTCTACAATCCGATCTCTGGCTCCATGCTTCACATCCCCCCGAACGTGATGTGGATCGCAGCCATCAACAACGGTGCGCAATTTACAGGCACAACCCACGTCGATCCCGCACAAATGGATCGCTTTGCACCGCTCAAGATGGATTATCCGCCACCCGAAGAAGAGATCCGTCTCTTGGCGGCCAAGTATCCGCGTGCTTCGCGCAAAGAGATCGATCGCATCGTGCGCGCCGCCAACGCCATCCGCAAGGATGAAGCCCTTCAAGTCGATCTCAGTATGCGCGCCACCGAAGAAGCCTGTACGCTCCTCGAACATCCGAACTTTGCGGAAGCAACAGGCGATGCCTTGGTCGATATCCTCAAAACCAGCTTTTGTGGCCGTTATCTCGGTCGCTGGGATGATGAAACCACCGATGCAGGGATGATCTGGCAAGTGATCGTCCGCGCTCTTGAGATCTAAACCAACGAGAAAAAAACATGAATCTGCAACAACGCTTTGATGAACGCCAAGCCTCTCTAACGCAGGCCAAAAACAGCCAAGGCTCTTTGCGCCTCGAAGCAATTGATGCGCTTGGAAAGGGCGGATACGCCGACCTCGAAGTCCTGCTATTCTTGCGCGCTGGCCTTGTTGCAACGAGTGTGGGCGAAGGGATGGCTTGTGTGCGCACCCTGTACCGCCTGCAAGGGGATATCTGTTTACCTTGGATCATCGAAGCGCTGCCCTCGATGCCACGGGGCGTTGCGCGAGAAGCCGCTTCTTGGCTCACCGAACAAGGGCATCGCGGCAAACGAGAGCTTACACGGCTGCTCGATCACAAAGAAGACACGCTGTTTGCGATGATCTCGGTGCTGTTGTTTGAAGAAGCCCCCGATATGGTAGCCGATTGGTGCAAGCGCCGTCTTCCTCAACAAGACGAAGCCCGCGCTCAGCGTGCGCTCGGTCTCGCCGTGTATCTGCTTGAGGATGGATGGCAAAAAGAAAAGAAGCCGAAACGACGCCAACAACGAAACGATATGCTTTTGCTGCTTTTGCGCCAAAAAGACCACGCCAACGAAACCATCCGCGAGGCCGTCGCAAAAGCCCTCAAAGAAGCCAAAGATCAAGATCCTTTGTTTGTCGCAGCCTTTCGTTTGCCGTCGATGGATGCCCAAGAAAAGCTCGGTGTATTGGGGATGTTGGAAACCAAGGGCCGCGAACAACACGCCGATTGCATCGAGCCTTTGATCGACGAAACCAACGAAGAAGTGTTTTTGACAGCATTTCGCGTGATCTGCAAACTCGATCCATCGCGTCGGCACAAATGGTTTGAGCGATGCGTCCAAACCACGGCCTCTTCGCGCTTTTTGACCGCGATCTCGATCACCAAAGCCGCCAACGATCACGAAGTCTGGAACGATCTGTTGCAAGCCCCCGCCATGTGGGGCGGTATGGAACGCATCGAATCGATCAAAGCCTTGTGCGAAGTGTTTCCTCGCTACAACAACGCCACACGCAAAACAGAGTTCGTCGAGATCCTTCGCCGTTATGCCAGCGATCCGACCGATGGCGTGCGCGAGACGGTCTTTCCGCAGCTTGCGCGCCTCGCGACCCCCGCAGAGGAAAGCCTCTTCATCGCGGGCGTCTCGGACTCGACGGCTACCGTTCGTGAACATGCCTTGCTCGGACTCCAACAATGCAGCCCCGAAAAAGCATGGGAACCCGCGATCGCTCTGTGTCGAGATGGCGCATTGACCGTCAAATGCGCTGCATACGGCGTCCTTTTACATGACGTTGCGCGCTGCCCCAACAAGATCTTTTTACAAGCCTGTCGCGAAGAAGACGCAACACTCCAACAACGCGCAGCTTCAAGCATCTCTCGATTGCCCGAAGCTCTGTTTCGTCGGTTGGTCGGACCCTTGCTAACCACCCGAAGCCAAACCGTCCAAGCAACGCTCGAACGCATGGCTCCGCTTTGCGAAAAAGACGAACAGTTGGCCTTGTTGCGCAAGGGTCTGCTCCAAGCCCATCCGAGCGGCATCTCGGCCATCTGCAAGGCTCTTTTTGAGCAAAGCCCGCAGCCGTGGACTGATCTCGAAGAAGCCTTGCCCAATATGCGCCCTGTGGTGCGTGCAGCCCTTGTAGCGGTCTTGCGCCTAGACGCTTCGGAACAAGCACACCAGATGTTGCGCCATCTGCTCAAAGATGCGGATGCTGAAGTTCGCCGCTGTGCGCTCGAAGCGCTCCAAGAAAAGTCTCGCGAAGAGGCGATGGATGCGGCACTGACGATGCGCGACGACGAAAACGCTGCGATCCGCCTTGCCGCGATCCAACTCCTGCGCACACGCACCAGCGATGCAACGTTGGCGCTGTTGCTGCCGATGGCGCGAGACGAAGACGCCAGCGTTCGGCGCGAAGCGCTCGATGCGTTGTCAGCCTACGATGATCCCGAAGTCTTGAGCGAACTGGTTAGCTCTGTGAACGATGTGGATGAGGATATCAAAACCTTCGCCAAAGAGCTGTTGCAACGGAACGCAGAAGCTGTCCCCGCGCTGCGCCATGCGCACCGTCGTAGCTTCTTTTGGGACGATAGTGATCTCCCCGCAGGGATGCCTGTGTGGGAACGCTTGCACCAGCAAGTCGACGAAGTGCGGATGTGGGCAAGCCGTATCGGCCAGCTTTTGCTCGGCGCGCCTGTCTTGGTTCACCAATACCGTCAAGGACTTGGCCGAACATGGCGGCGCAGCAAAGACGGGGTGATCGAGATCGAATTGTCGGATACACCGATCACACAAGGGCATCCCTTTGGCGAAGAGATCGTGAAAGGCTTGGCCCTCCACGAGATCGGACACCACTTGTATGACTTTGGAGTTCGCGGTTTCCCCACCGTTCGAGGGATCGCCCGATCCGAAGGACTCGGGCACTTGTTTGATGTGTTGATCGACGAACGCCTCGAACGCCGCTTGCGTTCACGACGCCCGATGTGGGGGATCTATTTTGATCGCCTTGCATCGTACGCCTTTGCGCAGCGTTGGCACCGACTACCGCTCCAAGAACTCGCAACATTCCTAGAGCGTTCGGTCGAAGAAGTGCGCGAAGATATCGCAAACGGCCTACTGCCCGGGATCTTGGTAGAAGCAGGTGAAGTCCTCACCGAAGGCCGCATGATGGCGCGCTTCTTTGGCGGTTTTCGCAGTCGTCGCATCGAGGATCTGCGGATCGCCAACGCCGACAGCGTGCTTTTGCGAGACAGCGATCTTCTCCGTATCCCCGACGCTTTAGCGCCCGAAACAGCCTTTTTGTGGTGCTTGCGCTGCGGCTTTGACCCAACGCTTTCGCCTGATCCACGCATCGCCCAAGCCATCGCCCTTGTGCAAGGTGAGTTCCGTCATCTCGAACATGCCGAGATCTTGCAACTCGCACGCGATATCACCGCGATCTTGGGCCATCCCGAAGATCCTTGCTGCAAAGAACAGCGTCAGCGTCGTCGCCAAAAACTGAGCGGCCTCGGCCATCTGCGCAGCATTATGCAGCGTGTCAAACACCGGATGCGTGAAGTCGGAACGCTCCCTTCCCAAGGTCAAAAGATCCGAGGTTGTGGCGTCCGCAAACAAACACGCGAGATCATCTATGAACGCAAGCCCAGCGGCGAAAAAGGCGAGGGAGGCCAAACCCTCCACCTTGGCGCGCAGCTTGATTTCCCTTTACTCGATCAAATCCAGAAATTCGATCGCAACGCAACGGAACAAACCGTCTTGTGCAAGAAAGTTCGGCCTTTTGTGCGCTTGATGCGTGCCTATTTTGAGCGGCTTGGTCGAAAAAATGTGGACGAGTATGCTTCCCGGCGTGGACGACGCCTTGATATGGGGCAGATCCGCAACGCTTGTGTGCGGCCCCATCTCAATGTCCTCGTTCACAGCGAAGAGATCCATACCGCCGATCTCTATATCGGCCTATTGATCGACCGTTCGGGTTCGATGTCGGGTGATAAACTCGAAAGTGCCAAAGCCTTCGGCACCTTGCTTTGCGAAAGCGCCAAAGGCTTGCGCGGCATCCAAGGCCACGTCCACGCTTTTGATGACAACACATGGTATCCGCTCGGTGACTTCGAGTCGAACAACATCGCCTCCCTCAGCTCAGGCGGCGCAAACAACGATGCTGGCGCTCTTTTGCGCGCCGCAGAACTCGCACTCCAAAGCAAAAAGCGGCAAAAGTTGTTGATCATGATCAGCGATGGCTCGCCCACCGAATGTTCTGTCGAGTCGCTCAAAAAATTGGTCGAGATCCTCGGGCGCGAACACGGTATCCTTTGCGCCCAAGCTGCCGTCGAAACTCTCCCCGAGATCGCCTTCCCCCATTATGTCGATCTCAGCCAATATCGCTTTGGTGATGCAGTGCAGCGCTTTGGAAAACTCCTGATCCGACTCACCCAACACGTCGCATAATCGGGCATCTCGCAAAAAACAAAAAAATGCGAACCAAAACTGCGATCGCTCGTACTCTCGGCCAAACCAACGCACAAAAAGCTCTTGCTTTTGTGCAAACCCCTTCGTCTCGTTACCATAGGATTTACGCACGTAGGGGCAGACAGATGTGGCTGCCCAAGGATAGGGCGTCTGGGCGCTACCCTTCGATCATAGATCACTCGGATATCGTATCAGTCCTATTATTACCAGTAGATTTTTTGATTCTTGACGATTTGTTGGGCCCGAGGTGATCCCAACCCGCAACGGATGGCCCTTACACGCTGTCCGGGGCAAATTGAAAATCATCTCAATGGACGTAAAACGCGCGGTATCACGCTGCGCACGCGGCAACAGAGCCTAGTCAAACCTTTTGTTGCCGTCGGATGCAGAAACGGTACGGATCTTCAATCCACAGTTGAGTCCTCGTGAAAACGAAACCAGCAGTGTTTTGGCGGTTCGCCTGCATCGTCCCGGCCTTGGTTCGTTCGCGTCCCAAGTCACCGACGGGACCTTTGCATACGCAAGTGTGCTCAGACCTATCGACAACATCGTCTTTTTGGCGGTCGCGTCGAGAGTATCGTCGTCCGCGTTTAGGTTGTCGGTATGTGGCCCAAACACGGTCATCCACGCGCAAAACCTTGGAAGCGATAGCCTCCACAAAGTCGGTCCTTGAATTTCAGGATCTGCTTTGCAAAAGGGCGGCGCACGGCGGATGATCCTTGTTCTTCAGCCCCTCCCCAGATCCACGAACGAAGACCTGTGGTGTCCGAAAGGACCAATGGAGATGCGTCTCCGCCCGGCGAGTTTCTTGGGGTGCCTTTTGGCTTTAGGGTCTGTCCTGTGTCACGGCTGCGTACCAAACATCCGACTAGGTCGGCAATGATCACCGCCCCGATGGTGCTTCTTTGCTTGGCGACCGAGTTCTTCGCTTTGTTGTTGATAGAATGATCTTGTGGTGTGACGGCCACCAAAACTCTGTCATCGCGCACCTTCGGGTGTTTTGGCAAAGTTTCGGTCTCTTCGCCCGCCACGATCAAAGGGGAACGTCCCAAAGACTCTCCCTGCGCACACAACACCCGCGCCGAACTTCGTTGCGGGAGGACCGAAGGGTGGGAGCAATCCCACCCTTCGCAGAACCCCCCTGCTTTTCTGCCCTCCGCCTTTCCGCCTTCTCGGCTGGCTTCGTTGACCTCACCCCTGCCCCTTCGGGGCATCCCCTCTCCACGCTTACGCTCACTGCGTTCGCAACGTAGAGAGGGGAAAAGGCAAAAACCCCGTCGCCGTGCTTTCCGCACTTTCCGTACTTTCCGCACTTCCGCACTTCCGCACTTCCGCACTTTCCGTACTTTCCGTACTTTCCGTACTTTCCGTACTTTCCGTGCTTTCCGTGCTTTCCGTGCTTTCCGTGCTTTCCGTGCTTTCCGTGCTTTCCGTGCTTTCCGTGCTTTCCGTGCTTTCCGTGCTTTCCTTTCCGTGCTTTCCGTGCTTTCCGTGCTTTCCGTGCTTTCCGTGCTTTCCGTGCTTTCCGTACTTTCCGCACTTCCGCACTTCCGCACTTCCGCACTTTCCGTACTTTCCATACTTTCGGTATTTTCCGTACTTTCCGTACTTTCCGCACTTCCGCACTTCCGCACTTTCCATACTTTCGGTATTTTCCGTGCTTTCCGTGCTTTCCGTGGACTCTTCTTTGCTGTGCGCCCTCTGCATGATGCCCGCGATTTGTACCCATGTAAGAGGCGGGGCTGGGGGTGAGGTGTATGGTGCATCCCCATACACCAAGCTTTCCGCCTTGGAGTTAACGAACACGGGGTTTTTGGCCAACTGCGTTGCTCCGATGAGAGATTCGCTTTCGAGCGTGTACACGCTTTTCATGCTTTGCCGTCTCTGCCCTCGTTCGCTTCGGCGTGTTAGAACACGTTTCAATTTTTCCACCATCTTCTTGATAATTCATCGCAAATCTCATAAATCATTGATTTATCGAAACAAATATACGCACCGAACCGATACTCTGAACAATCTTCTCAAGCATTGCACAACGCAAGCTTCGGTTTTCGATTTTCATTATGCGTGGAAGGAAAAGAACATGTCCTCAAGAATCGACAACAACCGCCCCAATATCGCCCCCCCCGCCTCGCCTTCGACCCATACGCCCACCCGATCAAACGCCACGACACCGACTGCACCAACCGCACCGACCGCGCCGACTGCACTCCCCACCACAGAGCGTCTCGCCGAAGCCAACGCAACCCTCGCTCGTGCCGGAGAAACCGCACCTCGCACCGCACTTACTCGCGATATCGCAGGAGCCACTCCCTCCACAACCACCAACACCAACGCACGCAGCATCCCCCGTGAAACCGCCCCCACAAACCAACTCAACTTCAACACCAACCCCGAAGCCTTGCGCCGCGCCGAAGCCTCTTCGCTTGGCCGCCTCGCTGCCACCGAGATCCCCAAACATGCCGAAACCTACCGTCGCGCCTCCGAATTAACAGGCGTGCCCGCCGAGATGATCGCAGCGATACACGGAAACGAAGGCCAGTTCGGAACTTACCGCCCTTCCACACGCGGACCTGAATCGGGCTTTGGTCTCGACCCGCGCTCCGTCACCACCCAATGGGGCAACGAACAACTCGCCAAACACGGCCTCGGTACGTGGGAACGCGGTACAGGAACCGAGCGATCCACCCTCCAAAGCGCCGTGATCGCCGCAGAACACCTCAAACGAAATGCCGGATACGCGGGCATCCAAGTGGATCGGCAAATGAACCAAGGCGAGATCGCAGGTGCCGTCCATTCGTATATGGCCGGCCCCAACTCTGGAAAACGCGCCAACGAAAACGGTAGCGGCTGGATGCTCAACCCCTCCGATCCCAACCCACACCCCCAACATCCGGGCGGAACAAGCATCGGTCGCAACGGTGAAACCATCCGCGTTGCACCTTCCCGAAAAGAAGGGCTGTTGCGTTGGGACACCTTGCTGCCGATCGCCCAAAAACACCTCGGCCAAACACCCACTACTGGCGCAACCGAACCTCGCACAGGCTCCGTTCCTCCCGATCACACAGGCTCCGTTCCTCCCGATCACACAGGCTCCGTTCCTCCCGATCATACGGGCAATCCCACGAACAACAACTCCCTCGGCCAACTGCTCAACCGCAACCCCAACCTCCGCACCAACCAAGATCTGATCAACCATGCCTACAAAAACTCCGACAACACTTGGAATGGTGCTTCCAATTACGTTCGCGATCTCGGCCTCAATATCAACGACCTCGCTTCCAACCGCAACGGCTCTCTCCCTCGCTCCAACGGAACTCAACCCACCCAACCCACTCAACCCACCGCCCCACAAAGCCCCTTGGATCGGACCCTCGCACAAAATCCCGGCCTCCGCACCAACCAAGACATGATCAACCACGCCTACAAACAAGGCGGCAACACCTTCAATGGTGCTTCCAATTATGTCCGTGGCCTCGGCCTCAACATGAATACCCTGCTCGCCAATCGCGGTGGTGAGTTGCGCCAAGGCTCCACTCAACCCACTCAGCCCACTCAACCCACCCAGCCCACGGGCCCGATCAACCAACCCAACGGCACCGACCCCGTCAACGTCCCCCGCAGCCAGATCGATCGCTCGATCAACAACGTGAACCCTTGGACGCCCGTCAATGCGCCACGTACGAACTCTCCCGATGCGCGTAATCCTTCGGAGTACTCCCGTGTGATCGATCAGTTTGGCGTCGAAAACAACGGTCGCTACGCCAAAAACCGCCAAGGATTGGGCGAAACCTACTGCAATATCTTTGCATGGGATGTCACCAAAGCGATGGGCGCAGAGATCCCTCACTGGGTCAACAGCAACGGTGATCCCGCCTCCCCCAGCACACGCGGCGCTCGCGAACTCACCGCCAACGCAACCCACGACTGGCTCAACCAACACGGCGCTCGCCACGGCTGGCGACAAGCCTCCGCCGAAGAGGCCCAACGCGCTGCCAACGAAGGACAGCCTTCTGTTGCCGTCTGGAAAAACCCTCATGGCATCGGTCATATCGGCGTGATCCGCCCGGGTGACATGACCGATCGCGGCCCCGCTCTCGCCCAAGCCGGCGGACGCAACCTCAACGATGCGCATATCCGCGACGGCTTCGGAAATGCCCAACCCGTCTATTGGGTCCACAACTAACCCCCCTCTCTTTCCCCCATCCCCCGCTTCCTCCCTCTTCTCCCGCACTCTCCACGTTTCCTCTTGATGATGACCTTCAAACGGCTTGGCAAACCACCGCGCAAGGTGTATGTGGGAAGAGTTCTCTTCTCTTTCGATCAGACGGCCCCATCGGGCGACTTTCCTTCCCCACAACAAAGGATCGAAAAAAACGATGACAGAACCGATCTTTCAGGCCCCTGTTTCGCAAGCCTCCATCTCGATCTCCGAGCAACCCAACACCGCCCAAGCCGAAGAAAATGGGCGTCTGCGTGAACCCGCAACCATCGTCATCTTCGGCGCAAGCGGCGATCTCAGCCGCCGCAAACTGATCCCTGCGCTCTATCATCTCCATCAATCGGGCTTTTTGCCGCACAATATGGCCATCGTCGGCTTTTCTCGCACCGAGATATCCGATCACGCTTTCCGAGAACGGATGTGCGAAAGCCTCTGCGATAACGTCGAATCCCCCGATTCTTTGCCCCAACATCCCTTGATCCGCTCGCTTTATTACGTCGCTGGCGACAGCAACGATCCTGCCGCCTACCGCAACCTTCACGAACGGCTCAACCAGATCGAAGCCGAACGCGGTATGCCGGGACATCGCTTGTATTATCTGTCCGTTGCACCCGCTCTTTTTCCCTTTATCACACAACACCTCTCTGATGCAGGGATGATCTACGATCGCTCAGATGCCCGATGGTCGCGTGTCATCATCGAAAAACCTTTCGGCCACGATCTCCACAGCGCCCAAGAACTCAACCGCACCATCACCCGCTATCTCGACGAAAGCCAGATCTACCGCATCGATCACTACCTCGGAAAAGAGACTGTTCAAAATATCCTAACCTTCCGCTTTGGAAACTCGATCTTTGAGCCGCTGTTCAACCAAAAATACGTCGAACAGATCCAGATCACCGTCGCCGAAACCCTCGGAATGGAGGGGAAACGCGGCCATTATTACGATCAAGCCGGTGCGATGCGCGATATGGTGCAAAACCACATGATGCAGCTGCTCACCTTGATCGCGATGGAACCCCCAAGCGCCCTCGAAGCCAACGCCATCCGCGACGAAAAAGTCAAAGTCCTGCGTTCCCTCCTACCCCTGCGCGAAGAAGAAGTCCGCGAACACACCATCCGCGCACAATACACCAGCGGCGCACACAACGACGTCACTGTCCCCGGCTTCCTCGAAGAAGAAGGCGTTGCCCCAGACAGCCGAACAGAAAGCTACGTCGCCATGCGCGTTCAAGTCGATAACTGGCGATGGGCCGGTGTTCCTTTCTTGTTGCGTACCGGAAAGCGACTCCACAAAAGGGTCAGCGAGATCGCTGTCTTTTTCAAAAAACCACCCCTCCAGTTCTTCCGCAAAGACAGCAACCCCAACCTCTGCTTGCTCGCGGATCGCCCCAAAGCCAACCAGCTGATCTTTCGCATCCAACCCGACGAAGGCATCTCCTTGACCTTCGCAAGCAAACGCCCCGGAATGAAGCTCGATCTCGAACAAGTCAATATGGACTTTTTCTATCGCCAAGCCTTTTCCGAACGCTCTCCCGAAGCCTACGAGCGCCTTCTCTTGGATGCTTTGCGTGGCGATGCTTCTTTGTTCACACGCTCCGACGAAGTCGAGTTTGCTTGGCGCTTTATCCACGCGATCCACCAAGGCTGGGCCGCAGATCCCCATCCTCCCGTTCATTACACCGCGTTCACCGATGGACCCCGCGAAGCCCGCCGCCTGACCGATGGCATCGCCCCTTGGCGTCCCCTCCAACAGATGTAATCCTTGCATTCTCCGCACAAAGTCGCTACACATCCATCCGCGCAAGGAGCGCACAGTTGCTTTTTTGTTGGAGATTGTCTGCATGACGCCCGCTATGCCTGTCACACGAAAGATCTTTCCCGACACCCATCCGCTTTTTTTAGCGATGGCCCAAGAGCTTCGCAGCCTTGTGCGCGAACATCGCGGAGAACGCCCGTTTTCCATCGCGCTTGCAGGGGGCTCGACCCCTCAGCGTTTTTACGAACAGCTTGTACGTCCTCCTTTCAAAGAGCAGATCCTCTGGAAACAAGTCGCTTTTTATTTTGGCGACGAGCGTTGCGTCTCCCCCGATCACGAAGACTCCAACTACCGCATGGCCCACCAAGCCCTTTTTACCCACGTCCCCGAAGCCCAAGTCTTTCGTATGGAAGCCGAAGCCCCCGATCTCGACGCCAGCGCCGCTGCCTACGAAGCCTTGATGCGACAACATCTGATCCGCGATCAAGACCGCGCCCCCGTCTTTGATCTGGTGTTGCTTGGCATCGGAAACGATGGGCATACCGCTTCACTTTTTCCCCAAACCACCGCCCTCCACGAACAAGAACATTGGGTCGTCGCCAACGACGTCCCTCAGCTTAACACGCGCCGCATGACCTTGACCTATCCCGTCCTCAACGCCGCACAGCGCGTCTGGATCTTGGCCACAGGCATCAGCAAACGCCACATCATCGCCGACTGCCTCCGCTCTCACACCCCCCAAACCGATGCCGCCCGTTGGCCGATCTTGGGTGTCCAACCCTCCTCGGGAAATCTGATCTGGTGGCTCGATCGCGACGCTGCTTCTCTCCTCGTCTAAGAGGGACAGTGATGTGTACACGAAGGATCGTGCGTAGACGCCCTGTAATAGGGCAGCCACAGGGGGCTGCCCCTACACCGTTATGGTGACACCATGGGCGGATCTCCTCTTATACGATATCTGAGTGATGTGTACACGAAGGGTCGTGCGTAGACGCCCTGTAATAGGGCAGCCATAGGACTTTTTCGCGTTGGTTGCCATAAAATCATGCCCCGTAGACGCCCTGTAATAGGGCAGCCACAGGGGGCTGCCCCTACACCGTTATGGCGACACCATGGGCGGATCTCCTATTAGAGGGTGTTTGCGAAATAGCGAGATATTTTGGACTGGTACACAGAAACATCGGAGGAATGGACGTCTTGTGATGTCCCCTCTTATACGAAATCCGCCCGTTGCGTGATCGTAAAGAGGTAGGGGCAGCCCCCTGTGGCTGCCCGACAATCGGGCGATTCGCGAACCGCCCCTACATCATGCGATCATACATGACGCGGAGATATCGCGTTCAGATATCGCTGCTTTAGACACCCTCTTATACGATATCTGAGCGATGTGTACACGAAGGGTCGTGCGTAGACGCCCTGTAATAGGGCAGCCACAGGGGGCTGCCCCTACACCGTTATGGCGACACCATGGGCGGATCTCCTATTATACGATATCTGAGTGATGTGTACACGAAGGGTCGTGCGTAGACGCCCTGTAATAGGGCAGCCACAGGGGGCTGCCCCTACACTTTGTGATCACACAACGAGCGGCTCTCGTATTAGACACCCTCTACCCCCCACGCTTTCGGCCCGATTGATCACATCTTGATGGCGCAGTAGATAAAAAACCCCGCGTTCGCACCCGTCCAAGCGACAGAGTCGTCTGGTTGAAAAACACCTGTTCTCTTCGCCTACACAGGGTCAAGGGGGCCGCGACCCCTTGCGGGGCGTGGGGCAGCGCCCCACAACAAAAAAGCCCCACAACAAAAAAGCCCCACAACAAAAAAGCCCCACAACAAAAAAGCCCCACAACAAAAAAGCCCCACAACAAAAAAGCCCCACAACAAAAAAGCCCCACAACAAAAAAGCCCACAACAAAAAAGCCCACAACAAAAAAGCCCCACAACAAAAAAGCCCCACAACAAAAAAGCCCCACAAACGCCGAATCATTGCGATCGCCACAACGCCTTGACTTTTCCCCATCAAAAAGAGATACCGACCTGTCCTTTTCCGTCAAGCCGCATCATCCCAGAGGGGCTGTTCCCATCGTGCGGCCTTGGAATTCTCACCGCACAGGGCTGTTTGACAGCCAGAGGAGGCGTCTTGAAAGCACAGATCGGGGTGATTGGTCTCGCTGTCATGGGTGAAAATATCGCGCTCAATATCGAGCGAAACGGGTTCCCCATCGCCGTCTACAACCGTAGCTACGACAAAACTGAGAAGTTCATGGAGACTCGCGCCCAAGGCAAACAAGTGACCCCTGCGCGTACCTTGGAAGAATTGGTCGCCTCACTCGAAAGCCCACGACGGATCCTCTTGATGGTGCAAGCTGGAAAGCCAGTTGATGCGGTGATCGATAGCCTCAAGCCGTTGCTTGACAAGGGCGATATCATCATCGACGGCGGAAACAGCCACTATCCCGACACCGAGCGCCGCGCCGTTGAACTCGAAAAGGAAGGGCTGCGCTTCTTTGGAATGGGCGTCAGCGGCGGCGAAGAAGGCGCACTTTGGGGACCCAGTTTGATGCCGGGCGGCGACAAACAAACCTACACCTTGCTTGAACCCGTATTGCGAAAGATCGCAGCAAAAGCCGACGGTGAAGACTGTGTCACCTACGTTGGAGCCCGATCTGCGGGCCACTTCGTTAAAATGGTACACAACGGCATCGAGTATGGCGATATGCAGCTGATCGCCGAGGCCTACGATATGTTGCGCTATGGTCTGCAACTTTCTTCCCAAGAGATCGCCGAGATCTTCACTGCATGGAACCAAACTGAACTGCAATCCTACTTGATCGAGATCACCTCGCACATCGTCAATTTCCAAGATGATCAGTCCGATGCTTCGGGTCTTTTGCTCGACAAGATCCTTGATAGCGCTGGCCAAAAAGGAACAGGCAAGTGGACGACCGTTGCGGCCCTCCAGATCGGCATCCCCATCCCCACCATGACAGCGGCTGTCGATGCGCGCTTGTTGTCAGCCCAACTCAAAACCCGCGCAGCGATCCCCAACCAAACCGCCCTCACTTCCGCCCTCTCAGCCTCCGAGAAAAAAGAGCGCGTGGCCGCCATCCAAGCCGCTCTCTACGCCAGTAAGATCTGTTCCTATGCCCAAGGCTTTCACCTGATCCAAGAAGCCTCCCACGAACAGCAATACGATATCCAACTCGACGAAACCGCCCGCATCTGGAAAGCGGGCTGCATTATCCGCGCTGGGTTCCTCGACAAGATCCGCTCCGCCTATGCCAAACAGCCCGATCTACCGCATCTTTTCCTTGATCCTAGCTTCGCTCGTGATCTCGACGAACGCGCCCCCGCATGGCGAAACGTCGTCCAATGGGCCGCTCAATCCCGCATCCCCATGCCCGCCACATCCGTTTCGCTCGCTTACTACGACAGCCTACGCCGCGAACGCCTCCCCGCCAACCTGATCCAAGCCCAACGCGACTTCTTCGGTGCGCATACCTACCAACGCACCGACCGCGACGGCATCTTCCATACACAATGGCCTTCTCTGCTCCAAAAATAATACGAGATCCGCCCGTTGTGTGATCGTAAAAACGTAGGGGCAGCCCCCTGTGGCTGCCCAAGAATCGGGCGTCTACGTACTATCTTACGATCACACATCACTCGGATATCGTATCATACGAGATCCGCCCATCGTGTTACCGTAACGGTGTAGGGGCAGCCCCCTGTGGCTGCCCAAGAATCGGGCGTCTACGTACTATCTTACGATCACACATCACTCGGATATCGTATAAGATCGAATAATTCGGTTTCATGCGATTTTGTGGGGCTTTGCCCCACGCCCCACCATAGACGATCGCCCCTTGACCCCGTGTCGGCGAAGAGAACAGGCGTTTTTCACACAAACGACTGCATCGCTTGGCAGGCTGCGAACACGGGGTTTTTGTAGAACGACGTTGCTCTCTTCGTGTTCACAAGCCGTTGATCGCCAAGGAAGCCCATGTATTGAGGCGGCTGCGGCGTTTGGTGGTAGGGGAGATCGTGATCCGTGCGGCATCGACTTTGTATTTGACGAGCAGATCGCGGATCAACGTGGCGGCTTTTTGACTGCGCCCGAGTACCCATGCTTTGTTGGTGCGGTGCGTTGTGGTGGCTGTGATGGTAAGGGTCGTCTGGGGGCGGCTGCGTAAGATGGACGCGACTTGCCACAAGATCCGTTTGAACTTCGGAGACATCCGTACTTTTCGACCAAAGTTCAGCGAGCCGCGAATGCGCAACTGCCCACGCTGAATCCAAGCGTATACCCGCTTGGGACAACCTCGACGGGATCGCGGCCCACGCAGATCAGGGCAACGATCGCGGCTATCAGGGACGTTATCGCCATCGCGATCATCGGGTTTTCCCCAATCATCGGCGGAGTTTGATGATGGAGTCATTCGGGCAACAGTAGTGTCACGACGGGTCGATGGTTCTTGGCGAACGACAGTCGCGTCACGAGACAGCGGGGGATCGCGGCGTTTTTTGGGGGGACAGCCTTGGTTTTCGATCGGCCCGGGTTCGTTGGGACAACGATCTTGCGGATCGATGATGCCGTCGTTGTCGCTATCGGGCCAAGGGCAGCCTTGGTTTTCACGTGGCCCTTTTTCACGAGGACAACGATCTTCGCGGTCACTCAGGCCGTCGCCATCGCTGTCTGGGGACTCATCTCCAACAGACCAAGGCGCCCACACGATGCCCAAAAATCCCCGAAACCTCGGGCTTCCATATCCGCCAATAATCCCGATCCCCACCCCCAACGATATCCCCAACCGATGCCCCTCGCTCGGAAAGAATCGCGCACCAAGCATCGCACCAAGCGGCGATCGATCCGAGGCAACACCACCAGAAAGCCCGACCACACCGTTGAGATCAAAGATCGCTTCAAAACGATCGGGGACGATCTCGACACTCAAGGCCCCGTTGTATAGGACTTCATGCCCGATCTTCATTCCCAAAAGATCAGTTTCGGGATGGTAGCGATAACCCACTTCGAGCGCCCAGCGCAGCGCATGACGCCCCAAAAGATGCGAACGCCCCAAGATCGCCGTCGCACCGCCACTTACACCACCTTCTCCGTTCAAACGGGCGGCATTTCCTGTGGGAACGCCCAGATAGGGCAACAACGCCAGATCGATCCCAAATGACTGTTGCTTGAGTAATTGAAGCCGTGTGCGGATCCGCAGATCTCCCATCGCAAATCCCGAAAGCTCCCGTCCTGAGGCCGTCTCCAACACATCCAACACGGGCATCCGTCCCACTTGGGTCAAGCTCATCGGCAACGTCAGCCCGATATCCAACCAAGACAACAGCCCCAGCCCGATCTGGAGATCTCCCCCGAGCTGGTGGCTCATCAACGCTTGTTCTTGCCCTGTCACCGAAGACACCAAAAACAGCGGATCGAGCGAATAGTGCATCCAAAAACCCACCGCAAGTTTCCATTGTCCCAGACTCGACGAGGCGTGGGTTTGGAAAAATCCCTTGGGATCACCATCAGGCCGAAACTGTTGCAGTTGAAACGCGGTGTAGCGGTTCGGATCGCTTTGCGCCCATGCGCCTTCCTTCACCACGCCCTCACCCAGCCACACACCCACAATCAAACACACCAAGATCCCGTACCTTCGGATCACTCGACGCCATCCCAGAAGAATCCACAGCAAACAACAGAACATATACACCTCGATATCACCCATCGATACGGCACAACCAAAGCCTTTCGGGCGAAATTGAAGGGGATTTGCAGATCCGCCATCTTTGCCCGCCCCCTCCGGCACGGCTTCGACCGAACCTTCCTCGGGTTTGGGACAACCTTCGTCCGTCTGGCCGTTGCAGTTGTTGTCTACACCATCACCACACCACTCTTCTGCCGCTGGCAGGATCTGCCCGATACACGGACCCCACACACCACCCGAACAACGGCGCTGCCCTGCTTGGCATTCTCCGATCCCCAAGGTCCCTGTGGCTCCTTGGTAGCAGCTTTCTTCGGCACCTTCTTGACAGCTTTGTGCGTAAACCTGCCCCTCATGGCCGATACACCACCCCGCAAACCAACAACACAGCGCCACACCCAACAACATTCTTCTCAACGATCCGCTCCACACCTTCGCTTCTCTCCCAAAAAACCAAACAGCGCCGCGCAGTCTAGCACAACTTTTTCCCCCAAAGCGATATCCCTCGCTAGACTTGCTTCACTCGGATACTTTTCTTTTGGATAGCGTTGGGGGGGCTTTGCCACACCCCACCATAGACTGTCGCCCCTTGACTGTCGTGTCTCCTCCACCCACCCAGAGCTTCGCCCTCGCCCCACCATAGACTGTCGCCCCTTGACCCCATGTTTGGCGGGACAAACAGGCGTTTTTTTACCCAACAGCGCTGCCGCTTGATGTGTCACGAACGCGGGGGCTTTTGGAACACAGCACCGCCCTGCTTCCTCCTTAAAGGATGGCTTCTCGTCTTTCCTTTGGATCTGGTTCAGAGCCACCAAGCAGAGTGGTTTTTTTGCTTGACATCTGGCGCTCCCTTCGCAAGGATAACCCCCCCTAGATGCGGCCTTTGCAACGCGGACAACCACCACAACACAAGGAACGTGTGATGATCTCAAAGCATGTCAAACTCGATCAAGACCTTCAAACCCTTGCTGTCTGGGGGGTCGAAGCCCTCAATGCTGTCATCGCCATCGATTCGCAAAGCGATGAACGCAACGCAGCATTACCGAGTTCCGAAGGGCAACGCCATCTTTCCGCTCACCTCCAAGACTTTTTCCAGCGCCTCGGCTACGCACCAGAGATCGATGCCTACGCCAACTTGCTTGTGCCTATCCCATCGAACCTTCCGACCTCTTCTGCCCCACAGATCGCGTTGATGGCCCATCTCGACACCGCGCAAGGTACACAAGCCATCCCCGCTCTTTGCAACACCCCCGCGTGGGATGGCCGTCCGATCGCCTTTTCCGCAAATCCCCGCCTCCAAGTCAGCGCCGAAGAATACCCCCAAACACGGGGCTTTCTTGGCGAAGATCTCTTGCACGGTAACGGCGCGGCTCCTGTCGGACTTGATGATAAGCTTGGGATGGCGCAACTGATGACTTTGGCGCGTGTGTTGGCAGAAAACCCTTCGGTCGCGCATGGTGACTTGTTGCTGGTCTTTCGACCCGACGAAGAGATCGGACGTATGGAAGTGATCGAAGGCTTGGCTGCACAACTCGCCGAACGTGGCGTCAAATTCGGCTACACAGCCGACGGACTCGACCCTTTCGAGATCAACGTCGAAAACTTCAATGCTTCACGAGCCAGAATAAGTTTCCAAGGCCAACCCCTCCCCCTTTCCGCACACGTCGCCCGCCGTCTTGATATCCTGATTCATGGTGTCAAATCTCACGGAGCCACCGCCAAGTCCGAAGGATACCGCAACGCGATCCGCCTTGTCTGCGAGATCTTGCGCAAAGTCCCCCAAAACTCGGTGTTTCCTGTCCACTTCCAAAGCGATGTCACTTCCGAAGTCAACGCCACGCTATCTTTGATCTTGTGCGGAGCGACCGAACAAGACCTCGATCTCACCGAACAACACCTTTGCGCGGCCTTTGATGCGACCCTCTCCCCAATTCAAAAACGCGGCGCATCGTGGGAGATCACGACACGCCTTTCTGTGGACCCCGCCTCTCCTTACTCCGATGAGATCGCCCGCGCCTTCCGATGCGTCGATGCTTTCTTGCGCAGTCAACCCGCTCCAATCCCCCTTCTATCCGAAGACAGCGAAGGCTTCCAAGGCTACACCAATCCTTACTTCATCGACCACAAAAGCCCACGCGCCACCCTTGATTTCCGCATCCGCGACTTTTCCCCCGAACAACTCGCCTCACGCGAAGAACATATCTGTTCCGTCGTCTCCAAACAGCCCCATGCCACCGTCGAGATCGCCCAGCAGTACATCAATATGGGACCCGCTCTTGCGCCTTTTCCACAGCTACTGACATGGGCGCAAGAAGCCGCCCAAAGTATCGGACAAACCGCTGTCCGACAGCCCATTCGTGGCGGAACAGGCGTCGATCCTTTCCTCGCTCACAACATCCCTGTCGCCAACCTCGGCACAGGCTACTTTGCCCCCGAAAGCGAAAAAGAATTCACCTCCCGCCAATGCCTCGCACGCCACATCCTCTGGCACGTTCAACTCGTCCACCACATCGCCACACAATACGCCTCCCAAACCTAAACCGCCCCTAAAGAAGCGGGACTGCGCTCACTTTTCGTTCAAAGATGCCAATACAGCCAAAGCGTTCTTGCTTTTGTGAGCAAGCCTTGGCTTTCGGTGTTTCAGGGAGTGGGAGCGGGTGAAGGAGTCGGGGATTCTTTGGGCGGGTTGTTGAGGGGAGGCGTCATCGCACGATCGAGTAGATCAAAAAAAGTCTTGCGAAAAGTCTCTTCTTCCTTATCGCCGTCCTCGCATCGATCCGTGACATAGCGCCGAAGACGACGAACGGCCTGCTCAAAGCTCTTTCTTGCGGTGACAAGCTCTGCGCTGGTGGGAGTTTCAGGAGCGGCGATCGCTTCGCCTTGGAGAGCCGCGTCCATCTCGCCCGTGAACTTCTCGATCAGCGCGAGAGCAAAAGTCATCGCGTGTTGATCGAGAAAAGACGAGACACGCGGATCTTTTGCACGCTTGAGCAGTTCTTTGCAACCCGCCACTTCCTTCGGAAGGGTCCATTGCGTGATCGCCAAGCCGCTCGGAAAAAGATGTTTCGACACGATCGAAACGGCCTCTTCTGCTGCGGGATCGCGCATCGCGACGGCCTTTTGTTCGAGGCTGCGCAAAGCATAAAAAAGACAACGCAACGACGCATCCAACTGCGGATCGTACTCGCTTGGATGGCCCGCCTTCGGCATCTTTAGCGCAAAAGTCTTCCCAAAAAGCGGTTGAAGCTTTTTAAGCTGGACAAGCGCACGCTTCACGACCACCTCGTCTTTGTAGAAGGAATGGTCGAACAAAGGGATCACCTCGTCTAAAAAGACGCCACGTTGAGAATCCGTCCACTGCATCGGTCTTTGCTCCTTTGTGAAAAAAGAATTGCACCAAAGCCTATCTTGCTGTTTCGTTGCGGTATGTCGGACCTTGCGAAGGATCATGGTGTTGCTGTTCTTTGGTGTTCGATTTGAGAATCTCTCACAAACCGCTGCGGCTTGCAAGAAACAAAACAGACGCTCCTTGCCCCCTGCCCTACCCGACGGCCTAGATGTCGTTTCACCCTCACCTTCTGTGGTTGTGTGAGCGTGTCCGTCCGCTGCTCTATGTCCCGATACACGGGCGGTTCGCCAACACTTGGACCAACTCACGCCATTCGTTTGCGATCATCATCCCTACAATATCCGTCAAAAGCGTATCCATAAGCGTCGATGCGGTTTGTTGTAAACACCCTGTGATTGGGCAGCCACAGGGGGCACTTGGACCAACTCATGCCATTCGTTTGCGATCGTCATTCCTACAATATCCGTCAAAAGCGTATCCATAAGCGTCGATGCGGTTTGTTGTAAACGCCCTGTGATTGGGCAGCCACAGGGGGCTGCCCCTACTTTTTCACGTACTTCACGGACGGAACTCGTGGAAACTGTTTGCTTTGAAAAAAGGAGCCGTCAAAGCGAACAGTCCGGAGCAGAAACCTCGTTACGCAGGGAAAAAAAGAGTCGTGTTGTCAGCGAAACGAATCGATTGAGTTGGTCCAAGTGTTCGCCAACCGCCCGCGCCTGAACCCGTTGGAGGGGCGGTAGTTGGTCCAAGGTCGCGAAGCGACGGGGTGAGGGGTGAACCGCGATGGGGATACCATATAGCCAGACTGGCATCAGGCCAGCCATGTGGCGATACCATACAGCCAGACTGGCATCAGGCCAGCCATGTGGCGATACCATACAGCCAGACTGGCATCAGGCCAGCCATGTGGCGGTGCCATACAGCCAGACTGGCATCAGGCCAGCCGTGTGGCGATACCGTACAGCCAGACTGGCATCAGGCCAGCCGTGTGGCGATGCCATACAGCCAGACTGGCATCAGGCCAGCCGTAACAGAACATTCTTTCGCCGTCATGTTTGAGGTGCTTGTGATGGCCTCAAATCGGATGATGGCCTTGAGTCGAGTGATCTGTGTCAGGCGCTTGCTTGAACGAGCGAGTGTGTGTACCTTTCCAGCGCAAACGGTTCGAGTTGTGGCAGAAGCAGCGTAGTCCTAAAAAAAGCCGTGTACGCAGCCACCCAAGCGGTGCCGTTGTGGGTTTGAAAGACCACTGTCCGTCCCGCCAATACGGGGTCAAGGGGACGCAGTTCCCTTGCGGGGTGTGGGGCAGCGCCCCATAGGCGTTAGGTTAAGCGCTTGTTGGCCCCCCACCCCAGCCCTCCCCCGTGAACAGGGGAGGGAGCGAAAGTCGGAAGCAGCGGGGATGTTGTTTTTTCGTGACGCACGCTGTATGCACGAGAC
>JAKLKB010000155.1 GCA_023150835.1 Myxococcota bacterium
CCTCGGTGCTTCCGCCACAATCAAAGCAGGCAACGCCTCCCTTGACTTTTCGGGTGATACCATCACCGCCAAATCTTCCGCGTTTTCCGTCGAAACCACGACCTTTGAAGTCAAGGGAACCAACGCGACGACTCTAAAACTCGATGATGCCGCCAAAACCGTCACCTTCGAAAAAGCCAATGTTCGCATCCTCAACGGAACCACCAAAACAGACCAAGCCAACGGTCTTGGCAACTTGATTCTGGGCTATAACGATACCACTTTGCCTGCCAATCCGCCGTTTACACTTCAACGCGCAGGCTCTCACAATCTTGTGGTCGGTGATTCCCATAGCTACCCCACCACCGCAGGCATCGTCGCTGGCCGTTACAACAATCTCGTCGGTAAATCCGCTTCCATCTTGGGCGGCTCCCAAAATCAAGCCTACAGCGAAGGCTCTGTCATTTTAGGCGGTACACAAAACACCACAGGAAAAGCCAACAATACCGCTGTTCCTTTCTTCGGTCTTTATTCCACCATCTCAGGTGGTTCTTTGAATCAAACTTACGGTACGCGTTCCTCTATTCTCGGGGGGAGCGGAAACTTGACAGGCGTTCACGACGACGCGAGCAAGGGCTCGCATGCCTCCGTCAGCGGAGGGCAGTCGAACACCGCTTCGGGCTCGCATGCCTCCGTCAGCGGAGGGCAGTCGAACTCCGCGAAATTCAATACATCTTTTATTTGCGGCGGTCTTGGGCCGCGAGAAACAACGGTAGATGGTGGTATTGTGTGCCAATAAAACACACGCTCCACGCTCCGGGCTTGTTTTGCTTTTTAATGTTTTTTCTTTATGCACGGAGGCTCCATGCCACCGCCTCTTTCCCCACATTCTCTTTCCCCGCCATCTTGTGCAAACTACCGATGCTTCGCTATTTTTGCCACTTTTCTCCTTGCACTCCTCCTTTTGCCCCATCACATCGCTTGTTTGCCACCCGCTCCCACCCGTTGCGCTCCCTGCCTCGAAGACAACACGTGTGGCGAAAACAATGCTTTCGTCTGTAAAGAAGGTCTCTGTGTCTCCAGAGACAACCCCGATCCCAAACAGTGCGCCTCCGAACAAACGGACGGTGGCTCCGAAAAGACCGAACCCCTCCCCGAGAACCTCCCCGAAGAAGCCCTTTTTCCCGAAGATGGCGCTCCCTCCGATGGCGAAGCTCTCCACGAACAAGACCCTGAGGTGGGCTTGCTTTGTGAGGATGCTGGGGTGGGCTTGCTTTGTGAGGCGGGTTTATGGGGTGGGTTTGCTTTGTGAGGCTGCGGGCTTGTGTTGTGGGGCTTGTGCGCTGGCGCGGTATCCGGGGTTGAGTTGTTCTTGTAGGTTGTAGCGTTCGAGTTCTTTTTGGGACATACCCGTGAGTGTTTTGTAGAATTGGCCGGCAAAGCCATCTTTTGCGATGGAATTTTTGAAACCGTTTTTGTCGAAGGCGTCGAGGAAAGCAAAGAGTTTTGTGGCGTCGACTTTGCCGTTGCTGTCAAGGAGCTTGGGGACGATAGCTTGGAGGTCTTGAGCGGTAAGGGGGGTCTTGTTGGCAAGGGTTTCGAGACCGTTTTCCTTGCAAAAGGCGCGCAGTTGGGCTTGGACTTTGGTGTCGTTGAGCATCACGGGATTTTTAGCGAGAGTTTCGATGATGGCTCCTTTGACCGCCCCAACGGAAAGGTTGGCAGGAAGACTTTGTTTGAACTGGTTGCGGGTGATCGTCGTGCTGTTTGGCGGGGGGGTCGGTTTATTTTGTTGGTTTGTGCGGTGTTCGGGTGCTTTTCGGGGGGTATCGGTGAGTGCTTTGTGGAGTTGGCTGGCAAAGCCATCTTTTGCGATGGAATTTTTGAAGCCGTTTTTGTCGAAAGCGTCGAGGAAAGCAAAGAGTTTTGTGGCGTCGACTTTGCCGTTGCTATCGAGGAGTTTGGGGACGATAGCTTGGAGGTCTTGAGCGGTAAGGGGGTTCTTGTTGGCGAGGGTTTCGAGGCCATTTTCCTTGCAAAAAGCGCGTAGTTGGGCTTGGACTTTGGCGTCGTTGAGTATCGCGGGATTTTGAGCGAGAGTTCTGGTGAGGGCCGCTTTGACGGTCTCTGCGGAAAGGTTGGTGGGGAGGCTTTGTGTGAACTGGCTGCGGGAGATGGAGGCGCTGGTGGTCGGTGTCGTGGTCGCTTTGTTTGTGGTGGTGGCGGGGGTTTTGGTTTGTGTGGCAGCTTTGTTTTGCCGATAGGCGCTTGCGCGGTGTTCGAGTTCTTTTCGGGGGATGCTGACGAGGGTTTTGTGGAATTGGCTGGCGAAGCCATCTTTTGCGATGGAGTCTTTGAAGCCGTCTTTGTCGAAGGAATCGAGGAAAGCAAAGAGTTTTGTGGCGTCGACTTTGCCGTTTTTGTCGAGGAGCTTGGGGACGATGGATTGGAGGTCTTCGGCGGTGAGGGGGTTCTTGTTGGCAAGGGTTTCGAGACCGTTGCTTTTGCAAAAAGCGCGTAGTTGGGCTTGGACTTTGGTGTCGTTGAGCATCGCGGGGTTTTTGGCGAGGGTTTCGATGATCGTGCCTTTGACGGCGTCTGCGGAAAGGTCGTTGGGAAGGCTTTGTTTGAATTGGTGGCGGGTGGTGGTGTTTTCGGCGATCCGTGTCATGGCTTGCTCCTGATTTGGCCTTGGTTGGTTGATTTGGCCTTGTTTGGGTGGTTTGGCCTTGTTTGGCCTTGGTTGAGCCGCTGCTTGGTGTGGCAGCGATCGGGTTTCGTGGAGCGGCTAGGAGCATCGCTTGTGCCGTCGATGTGATCCACCGAAAATCCCTGCCTTTCCAGACGCTTGCTTGTTTTTGTAGAGAGCCGAAACAGCGGGAGTGTTTGGTTTGTGTGCGCGGCGTGTTTGGATCTTGGACGGCGTGTTGTGGACGCTTGTGGGAGAGCGAAGATCGATGTTGTACCCGTCGATGGATGATAGGAGTGGCGCAACGGGCAAAAACCCCGTGCTTCTCTGCGCAGAGTGATACGAAATCCGCCCGTAGTATGATCGTAAAGATGTAGGGGCAGCCCCCCGTGGCTGCCCAAGAATAGGGCGTATACGTACTCTCGTTTGCTGTGTACATCACTCGGCAGCTGCCCAAGAATAGGGCGTATACGTACTCTCGTTTGCTGTGTACATCACTCGGATATCGTATAAGGGGCTGGTTTAGAGAGAGAGCAACAAGGGGCCGGGGACGTAAGGGGCGTTCGCCCAAGCTTGGTGGAGAGAGAGGTAGGTTTGTAAGAGTTCTTGCCAAGAGGTTTGGGGATCGGCGGAGAGTTTGATGCCACAGCGCTTTCCGCATTGTTTTCGCCAAGCGCCAACGCGATTGAAGGCTTGCGAAGCAGAGAGCGGGGTTTGGCCTTCGAGGAGGCTTGTGGGGGAGCGATGCAAGTGTAGCCAAGAACCACCTTTCCAAGAAGGGATCTCTTGTTTTGCGGGCCACGCGAAGAGGGCGAAGGCATGGGCGGATGGTCTTCCAAAGAGCCACCACGGAAAGCGGGCAGCGTTGGCGTCTTTTGTTGGGGAGATCCCTGCGATCGAGAACGCGCATTGGCTTTTTTGCGTGTGTTTTGTGAGGCGAGGGAGGACGGTTGCCCAAGATAGGCGACGGTCCAACGCCAACCGCGCTTGTTGTTTGGGCTTTGTGCAACAAGATCCGTTGTAGCGGATAGACGGGTTAAATCGCTGCATACGCCAGAGGCGCTCGCGGGAGGACCACAACTCACAAGGCAACATCAGGGCCGATGTTTCGGGTGTATGTGGCGATGGGGCAGGTTTGGGGGCAGGTTGTGGGGGGGCCACATAGCGGGCGAATCGGTTCGCAATAGGCGTCTCGACGATGGGGGTGGGAGGGGGTGGAGGTTTGAGGCTGTGTGTTTTCTCTGTGGCATCGAGGATCTCCCAATCGGTTTCGCGGGTGGGCAGAGGCTCCGCATTCCAGAGCTTTGAACGGGCGTAGAAGGGCGCGGGGCTACCCTTTGGCTCGCCTTGAGATGGGGCAGGATCGAGGCTGATCGTGGGGAGTTGGAGCGTGGGGAGATGTCTGAGGGAAGCACCGTCTGCGTTGGTGGTCTGCCAGATATCGAGCCACCGTTGTTTTTGGAACCATGAAGCCATGAAGAGTACCGCGATGAAAAGCAAGCCCCCATAAGCCGCTCGGCGTTTCGTTGTGTTCGAAAGCGAGAGCGCGAAGCCAAGAACAGCCAACGCTCCACCGAGCCACATCGCTTGCGAGCCGATGTGGTACGCACTGAGACCGCTTTTTAGCATGGCACGAAGAAGAGAGACTTGATCGGGCATCGCCTTGGACAACGCCGTATAACATTGCTGTTGACCGATCGCTACAAACCACCCTCCCACCGCAAGCATCACCATCCCTCCTATCCCCAGATCGAGGCTCCACGCCCAACCAGACGAGGTCTGCTCTTGGGGGCTTTTGAGCGGCTCAAGTGTGCCTTCTTGCGGTGCTGTCTGTCGCCCCAACAAAAGCACAGCCACAGCAAGCCCAAACAAGCCAAACAGCACCGCAAAACACAGCGATTGGTGCATCGCTACGTCCAGACGGGCCAGCCGCAAGGCCCGTGTGATCTGGTCGTCTGCAAGCCCATAAAGGGTTTTCTTCCAGTCGGAAAGGGCGAACCATCCAAAACCAAAGAATGTGAGGAGAAAAAGCAGCGCAGGCAGGAAAGATAACGGCTGCTTGGGAGATCTTCGCAGAATATGCAGGCCCCACCCAAAGCTCCAAAGGTACACGACACCAGCCAGCCCCCAAAGCAGCCAAGGCTTTTCGCTGTTATCGTAGGGCAGTTTTGCCGCAAAGCCAGACAAACCGCCTAAAAAAAGGCCGATCATCAGATAGAGTAGAATGACAGGTTTCTTTTGCATCGTCGCTTGGCTCCTGTTTGACGGATATTGTAGGAATGATGATCGCAAACGAATGGCATGAGTTGGATCAAGTGTTCGCGAACCGCCCGATTCTTGGGCAGCCACAGGGGGCTGCCCCTACATTTTTACGATCATACTACAGGCGGATTTCGTATGATTTGTTTTTTTAGAGAGGGTGGCTGTGTGAAGTGATGCTGTTGGGTGCGTTTTGTGGGGCTTTGCCCCATACGCGCCTTGTTCAGGTGGAAACCTCGTAGAGTCGGTCTTGATCGCCTTTTTTTTTCTCCCCCCCTCAATCCCCCCGTGAACGGGGGGAAGTTGGAACGGGCAGCGTCTGCATTTGGTGCAAACAGCGTGCGTCATGAAAAAACAAGATCCCCGATGCTTCCGACTTTCGCTCCCTCCCCTGTTCACGGGGGAGGGCGGGGTGGGGGGCTTTCCTCCGCTTCACCTAACGCCTATGGGGCTTTGCCCCACGCCCCACAAGGGAACTGTGTCCCCTTGACCCCGTGTTGGCGAAGTGGCTCTATGTTTTTCAATCCAACGGATCTGTCGTTTGAACTATCCCGATCACGGGGATTTGTCAACTGCGGCATCTCGATCTCAATCAAACAGCATCGCTGTTTTCACGGATCGCGGCGCTCGTTCTCTTTTGGGCTGACGAGAGAGAGGTTATTGTGCGCGGGTGAAGACTTTTTGGTAGAGGCTCCAAAGGACGTCGGCGAGCTTGTGTTGGGGAAGAGAAGGGTTGGGGCTTTCCAAGTCTTTTTTGTAGAATTGAGCGGCTTGCTGAGAGGTTTGGTAGGCTTTGAAAAGCTGATCGCCGAGCTTGTTGCCGATCTCGATGCCAAGATCGAAGCCACCCTCGCGGATCTTTTGTTCGAGCTTGAACATTTCTTGATCGAAGACTTCTTTGCTGCCTGCTTTGAAGGCTTTTCCGATGGCTTGCCCAATCTTGACCACGCTTTCAACGCCGATTTTTCCGAGCTTGATCGGGTCGCACATACGGATGAATTGGAAGGCGGGTTCCAAGAACTTGCCGATCTTTGAATCGGGGGGGAAAGCGTGCTTGACGAGGCTTTGCACGGCATCGATGCTGTTGGCCCATGCGATGGATGCGCCTTTTCCTCCAGAAAGGGACATCACCGTCCCATAAACCGCACCTGCGAGCGCGCCGTAATCGCCTTTTTTGGCGTGGATGGCGATCTCGATCACGCCACTTACGATGCTTGCGACTTGTCCCGCAATCCCGGCCCCTTTGCTCTTGCTCTTGAGGCTTTCTTTCAGAGATTCGAGTGCTTTGGGGTCAAGCGAAGCCAGTTTCTTTTGCCAATTGTTGCCGAGTGCTTCGGTGAGTAGCGATGTTGCTGCGGAAAGGATGTCGCGCACTTTGTCGATCTTATCGAGGGTTTGATGGTTTGAGGCTTGGGCGGCAGCTTTGTTCTCGGTGGTAGCAGCTTTGTTTTCGGTGGTGGCGGGGGCTTTGGTTTGCGTCGTTTGGGCGGCTGCCTTGTTTTGTCGATAGACGCTGGCGCGGTAGCCGGGATTGAGTCCTTCTTGAGTGCTGTAGAGTTCGAGTTCTTTTCGGGGGGTGCCGACGAGGGTTTTGTGAAATTGACTGGCAAAGCCGTCTTTTGCGATGGAGTCTTTGTAGGTGTCGTTGTCGAAGGAATCGAGGAAAGCGAAAAGTTTTGTGGCGTCGACTTTGCCGTTGCTGTCGAGCAGTTTAGGGACGATGGCTTGGAGGTCTTGAGCGGTGAGGGGTGTTTTGTTGGCGAGGGTTTCGAGGCCGTTGCTTTTGCAAAAGGCGCGCAGTTGGGTTTGGACTTTGGCATCGTTGAGCATCGCGGGGTTTTTGGCGAGGGTTTCGATGATCGTGCCTTTGACGGCGTCTGCGGAAAGGTCGTTGGGAAGGCTTTGTTTGAATTGGTTGCGGGTGGTGGTGTTTTCGGCGATCCGTGTCATGGCTTGCTCCTGATTTGGCCTTGGTTGGTTGATTTGGCCTTGTTTGGGTGGTTTGGCCTTGTTTGGCCTTGGTTGAGCCGCTCCTTGGTGTGGGAGCGATTGGGTTTCGTGGAGCGGCTTGGAGCATCGCTTGTGCCGTCGAGGTGATCTACCGAAAAATCCTGTCTTTCCAGACGCTTGCTTGTTTTTGCCGAGAGCCGAAACAGCCCGAGCGTTTGGGTTGTGTGCGCGGTGTGTTTGGATCTTGGACGGCGTGTTGTGGACGCTTGTGTGGGAGAGTTCGGGGATTGAACGATGTGGTTTGGACGCTTGCATCAACGAAAGGGGTCAGAATCGTCCGAATCTCTGGAGATGGGATGGGAGAGAGCCAAAGAAACGTTTCTTTGGAGGCGAGATGTGTTTCGATGGTCTGTTGAAACGTCTCGACGGCATGGGGAGCAGGTCGTTTGAAAAAAACAGCCGAGCCAAGAGCAAGGCAACAGGTCGCGCAGAAAAAACGCTGCCGCTTTTTGTCCGAGAGGTGGTTTTCTTGGCGAAAGAAACGTTTGTTTTTGTGGGCGGCGGGGTTTTTTGGCGAAAGAAACGTTTGTTTTCGTGTGGGATGGGATCTTTTTGGTTTTTCTTTGATTAGGGGGGGGCGTCGTAGAAAAAACTTGCGTTTGCGAGAAAAGATCAGGTGGGGGTGTCGTTGTTGATGGGGGTGTCGTTGTTTGTGTGGGTGTCGTTGTTTGTGGGGGTGTCGTTGTTTGTGGGGGTGTCGTTGTTTGTGGGGGTGTCGTTGTCTTGAGGATCAGCGGCGGAGGGTCTTCGTCCGGCGGGGCGGATGCGGTTGGCGATCTCGGTTTGTTTGTTGAGGCGGGCGATGGTTTCCATGAAGCTGTTGAGGGCGACAAGGATGCGTTGTGTTTCTTCCATGCGTTCGTTGCGGTGGATGCGAGCTTGTTGTGTTTCTTTGTTTTCGCGCACAAGGGTTTCGGCGTGGCCTTGGAGGGTCGAGGTGACGCGATCAAGCTGGGTTTGGAAGATACCTTGGGTCCACGCGGGAACGTCTGGATCGAGGGGGGCGGGCCAAGCGAAGCCTTTGCTTTGGAGGCGGGCTTTGAGGCGTTCGGTGTATTGAAGGATCTCGATGGTGTCTTCGGGGAGGGTTCCTTCGAGTCCGAGCGTTTGGGTCCACGGGCTGCCGTAGCTTGCGGTGAGTCCTTGGCGGAGGCGCGAAAGAGCCTCGCGTGCGCTTTGTGTGGCTTTTTCGCGGACTTCGGAAGCGGCTTGATCTTCTTTGATCTCGCGAAATAGGTCTTGATCGGCTTGTTGCAGTCTGGCTACACAAGCGACCAGTTCACGGGCCAAAGCGCGCAAGACATCGTGAAATTGTTGGGCGGTGAGCGGATGCTTGAGGGTGAGGCTGTGGGTGAGTTGTTCGGGTTGGAGGTGCGATGCGGTGGTCTCGTTTGGAAGGTTGGCTTGGTTGAGGAAAGTGGTATCGAGCTTTGCGGGGGTTTGTTCGAGTCGCTCAGCGAGGGTCTCAGAAAGAGTGGCCGCGTAGGTATAAAAGGCTTGTAGGGCATGGTTGGCGCGAGCGAATAAGTCGTGAACTTGTTTGGAGAGCTTGGTCGTCATGCAACGCTCCTTCGGGTAGAGTGGGTCGAAGAGGTTTGTTTATACACCGCCCCCAAGATGTATGCAAGTATCGCAGGCGTCACGTGGTCGCCAAAAAAAGCCGTGTTCGTGCTACTTCAAGCGACAGAGTCGTCTGTGTGAAAAACAGCGACCTGTTCGCCCCTCACGGGGTCAAGGGGGCAGAGACCCCTTGCGGGGTTTGGGGCAGCGCCCCATAAAGCAGAGCAAAGCAGTCCCCCCAAAGAGCAACGAAGAGCAGGCCCCACAAAGCAGAGCAGCCAGATCAATCCTATACCATCAAGAGGGGGACGAGTTGTGGAGTGTGGGGAGGGAGCCGAGGACGGTGGCTTCGTTTTTGTTGACTTTGAGGCGTCGGATCAAGAAGTCGTCGGTGTAGGGGGAGAGCATGGTGTAAAAGTCGTTGAGGATGGGGTCGTCTTCGCGGCCACGAAGCTTGAGGGTGACGCAAAAGTGTTGGCACCAGCGATGTTCAAGCCATGTGCGAAGCAGTTCGAGCAGGCGTGGAGGGAAGGCGATCAGATCGGAGAGCAGCCAGTCGACGGGACGTGCGGGGACAAATGCGAAGGCATCGCCTTGGATGAAGGTCAGTTTGGGGTGTTGCATCAGGTCGGGGCGAAGGGGGCTGCGGTCGATGGCGATCACCGAAGCGCTTTGTTGGAGGGCGACCCACGCCCATCCGCCCGGGCTGCTGCCCAAGTCGACGCAGGTCTGACCTTGTTGGATGGGGCGGTCAAAGCGCAAGGCGACTTCGTAAAGTTTTTGACAGGCGCGGGAAGGGGCTTCGCGGTCGGGCGGGACAAAGACGTCACCGCTTGCCCAGCCTGAGATCGTGGGTTCCCATCGCTGCCTTTGTTCGGGGGTGAGGATGGAGAGAAAGCCTTGGGCGTTGGAGGGGAGGGCGAGTTGGACAAAGGCTTCGTCGGGCTGCCAGAGGGCTTCAGAGCGGGTGTGGGCGCGCTTGGCAAGGCGTCGGTAGCGAGGTTGGAGCTGATCGAGGACGGCTTGAGAGAGTAGTTCACAGCGTTTTGTGCTGGTGGGGTCGGCTTGGGTGTGGGCGTGTGGTTCGGCCTCTTCGGTGGAGTGGGCTTTGTGGTGAGGGGAGGGGCCTGCTGGAGGTTCGGAGAGGCGTGTTTTGTTGTGGGAGTGTTGTGTTGTGGCAGCTTCGGGATAACGGGCTTTGTTTTGAGGGTGTTGTTTGGTGATCGTTGCGGTGGGGCGGGCTTTGTTGTGTGCGCGGTCGCGGTTGGAGGTTTTGATCTCGGGTTGTGTCCAGCGGTTGTGAAAGACGTGCCAACGCCACGGACCTTGGTGGGTGTCGAGTTGCGAGGCGATCTGCTCAGCGACAGCAGCAGCCATCGTGGAGATCGAAGGATGCACAAGAGACAGAGGCTCAGGCAAGACTTGGCGCGAAAAAGCCAGTCGATAGGGAGATTCAAGAGCAGGCGGGAGGTGTGTATGCAGCCAACCCGCCCCGAGGATGCGTGTATCGTAAGCCCCAAGGGTTCGTGTCATCTCGTGTTGGAGAGCTTCTTCCCACTGCGGCTCGCAGGTGACGAGTAAAGAGCGGGGAGAGAGCGGGGGCCTTGTGTCGGGTGAGGACATCGCGTGTTTCTGTCTCCTGTGAGCATCGCTTTTCAATTGAGACGGCAGTGAACGAATTGAAGGTAGCGCAGTTCGGGACAGATGTGGGGGAAGGGATGGTCGATGCCTTGGCCGGAGATGTGGAGGATCTGAGCGGTGCGACTGGCGCGAGACATGGAGGCTTCGAGGATGTTGGAAAAGTCGTCGAAGGAGATGTGGCTAGAGCAGCTACTGAGCATCAAGTGTCCATGAGGCTTGACGCATTTGGTGGCGAGGGCAAAGGCTTCGGTGTATTTTTGGATGGCGCGCTCTTTTTGTTCTTCGGCGTGGGCCATCGAGGGGGGATCGACGATCACGACGTCCCAGCGTTGTTGGGGAGAAGCAAGGAACGCAAAAACATCGGCACAGAGGGGTTGATGGAGATCAGGGGGGAGATGATTGAGCAGCCAATTGTGGTGTGCTGCGTCGACGGCAGCTTGGGCGATATCGACGCTGAGGACTTGGGTGGCTCCGCCGCAACCAGCATAAACGGAAAATCCGCCGGTGTAGCTGAAAAGATTGAGAACGCTCAAGCCTTGGCTGAGTTCTCGGATGTATTGGCGATTTTCGCGTTGATCGAAGAAAAATCCCGTCTTTTGGCCTTTGAAGACGTCCACAAGAAAGGTGACACCGAGTTCGCGGATGGTGACAGGGGCGATATCTTGGGGAGAGGCGGCTTCTTCGGAGTAGAGCAGTTTGGGGGTGTTGTGAAAGCGCGATTTGTCGAGGATGGTGTGGACTTGCGTGTGTTTGCGTAACCACAGCAGCAGTTCGTCGCGGCACCAAAAGCTGTGTGCAGCCTCGCCGTCGAATTGTAGCGCTGCAACGCGATCATAGATATCGCAGACAAGACCGGGCAGGCGGTCGCCTTCGCCGTGAAACAAGCGATAGCCTGTGGTGTCGCGGCGTTTGAGCGGGGCGCGGAGTTGTTGGGCTTGGGCAAAGCGTTCTTCCCATGTCTGCCAAGTCGGTTCGGGCTTTTGGGTCGAGAGGATGCGCAGGGCAAGCGGACGAACAGGATCGAAGATCGCCCACGCAAGAGGGGTTTGCTTGTGATCAAAGACACGGCAGATCTGAGCGGGGGTGTTTTGGGGGACAGAGCGCAGGGCTTCGCGGTAGACCCAAGGATGGCCTTGGAGGAGGGTCTTGCGGAGGTTGCGTTGGAGAGTGATCTGGAGCATGGGTGTGGGCCTTTGTGTTGAGAAAAAGGCGCAGAGAGCCTTTTTTGACAATGGCTCTAGCGGGTTGTGGCGGCCATGTCAAGAGAAGTCCACGGAAAACACGGAAAGAAGGCAGAAAAAGAAGGAGCGAATGTACGGAAGGGGCGGACGGGGCGGGGTGAGGGTGACGCGAAGCGACGGGGTGCGGGTTGAATCACGGCGGGGTGAGGGTGACGCGAAGCGACGGGGTGCGGGTTGAATCACGGCGGGGTGAGGGTCGCATGGAATGTGTTAAGGAGAGAGGCCGTTGTCTTGCGTTGAGAAGGGGGATGGTTAGCATCGCAGGGATCGGATGAGGTGCGCGTCATAGGATTCGCATCGCAGGGATTGATACGAAATCCGCCAGTTGTGTGATCGTAAAAATGTAGGGGCAGCCCCCCGTGGCTGCCCTATGATAGGGCGTCTATGTACTGCCCTTCGTGTACACGTCTCTTGGATATCGTATGAGCAGGGTGCGCGTCATAGGATTCGCATCGCAGGGATTGAGAAGGGTGTGCATCGTGTGCTTTTCGTCGAGTGACGGAGGGACAAAGCGATGGTTTGTGTGGGTGAGGATCTTTGGGATGAAAGTCATGTTGGTGTATCCGCCGACGAGTGATCTGACAGCGCCGTATTTGTCTGTGCCGATGTTGACGGGGTTTTTGCGCGGTCATGGGGTGGAAGTGGTGCCTGTGGATGCGAATGTGGAGGCGTATGATTTTTTGCTGCGGCGAGGGCCTTTGTACGAGATGAGATCGCGGATCGAGCGGCGCTTGGGGAGACTGGAGCGCAAGCCGATGTTGCGGCATACAGAGCAACTGGCGTATGCGGCGTCGTGGGGAGCTTTGGGGGATGCGTATGCGGTGTGTGATGGGATCGAGGAAGCGGTGGCGATCTTGCGTGATCCTGTGCGTTTTTACGAGCCAGAGCATTACGCTCGTGCGGTGGACACATTGGATGCGTCGATGCAGGTGATCTCGGCGGCGTATACGCCGTTGACGGTGGATTTTACAGCGTATCGGACGCCGTTTTCGTTGACGTCGCTGGCCGAGATCACGCACGATGCAGCGGAAGAATGGAATCCTTATCATGCGTACACGGCGGAGGTGTTGTTTCCACGTATCGCATCGGAGGCTCCTGACGTGGTGGGGATCTCGGTGTGTTTTCCGGGGCAGACACAGCCTGCGTACAGTATGGCGATGGCGATCAAAGAGGCGTTCCCTTCGGTGCATTTGACGGTGGGCGGACCGTCGATGACGCAGATGTTGATCCGCCAGAGTGGACAAGTGCTTGCGGAGGCGTTGGGTCCGTTTGATAGCGGGGTGGTGTTTGAGGGGGAGCATACGCTGTTGGCGTTGTTGGAGATCGTGGAGAAGCATCGGGAAGATCCGACGGCGTTGACGAAGGCTTTTGGTTTGCAGCCCAACATCGTGCATCGTTTGCCCGATGGGGCGGGGCATTATCGGAAGGGCAGTGCAAATATCGATATGCGCGCCTTGCCTTCGCCGGATTATGATGGGATGCCGTTGTCGTTGTATTTTTCGCCGCATCGGGTGTTGCCGTATGATCCGACGCGGGGGTGTTATTGGGGGAGGTGTACGTTCTGTCATTATGGTTTGTCGGAGGTGGGTACAGCGTCGTATCGTGAGCGCAAGGTGGAGACGTGTGTGGAGCATCTACGGGCGCTTTCGGAGCGTTATGGGACGAAGACATTTTATCTTTCGCAAGACTCGGTGGCTCCGAAGACGTTGGTGCGTTTTGCCGAAGCGATGGCGGAAGCGGATCTGGGGATACGTTGGGCAACGGATTTGAAGGCGGAGAAGTACTTGACGGCGGAGCGAGCGGATATCTTGCGCAAGGGTGGTGCGGTGGCGTGTGCGTTGGGGATCGAGTCGGCAAGCCCCCGTGTCTTGGGCCTAATCGACAAGGGAGCGCCCGTGTCGGTGTTAGGGGAAGTGATCGAGCGGCTGTCGGATGCAGATATCGCAGTCGAAGCGATGTGTTTTACTGAGTTTCCGAGCGAAACGATCTCAGAAGCGTTGGATACGTTGCGATTTTTGGAGGCGCATCGGGAAGAAGTGGCGGCGTTTATTGTGGGTCAGTTCGATCTGACGCATGGCTCGTTGATCGCGCAGACGCCTGAGAAGTTCGGTTTGCGGGAGACATGGCAAGTGGAAGGAGATCGTTTTGGGGTGGGTTTATTTTATCGGGAGCAGCGGCCAAGCAAGCGGGGGGACGATGCGGAACGGTTGGATGAGGCGTTAAACGATCTTTCAAAAGGCTGGTGGCTGCGGCGTTATCCGTGGGCGGGATCGCTGTCGACGGCGCATACGCTGTTTTATTATCTGCGTTTTGGGAAGGGGGCGCTGCGTGGGTTGGCGGGTGTAGAAGGCGGGGTGATCGGGGCGCGTTCAACGGTGCGTAAAGCCCAGTACGATCTCGAAGCGCTAGAGGAGGCCCAAGAGCGCGAGAGTGAGATCTGGCAGGCATTGACGCACGAGCAACGGCGGATCTCCCGCGAAGCGTACCGCGAGTTGGCGCAGCAAGCGCCTTCGGTGAGTCCTTCTCCCCAGACTTATCGGTTGTTGGCGGGTCATCCCCCTGTGCTGTTGCGCCGTCGTTCTACACGGGCACGCCGCCCCAAACATCAGCCCAACGCACTCAAACAACACCGCTAAAGGGGATAGGCCTTACGCGGTTGGTTCGTCTTCGTGGGGTGTCACCCCAGACCTCGCCATAGACTGCCGCCCCTTGACTCCGAGAGGGGCGAGACGATTACTGCTTTTTCAAATCATAGACTGTCGCCCCTTGACTCCGAGAGGGGCGAGACGATTACTGCTTTTTCAAATCAGCGACGCTCTCGCTTGAAACAGCGCGAACACGGCTTTTTTGGGGTAACTGGGGCACTTCTATCTACCAGTCCAAAAGATCTCGCTATGTTAGACACCCTCTTCATACGATATCCGAGTGATGTATACACAATAGATACCCTCTTAGGGGGCGAGTTTGGGTCCGGCGGGGTCGGTGACAAGGCCGACTTGACGGACGCCGGCTTCGCGGAGTTTGGCCATGACTTGGAGGACGGTACGGAATAGGAGGCGTTGGTCGGCGTAGAGGAAGACTTGGGGGGCTTGTTTGATCTTGGGGTTGGGTTTGAGTTTTTCGACGAGGTCTTGCATGGAAAAGGGGGTGCATTTGGGGCAATTGTAGAGACGGATGGTCTTTTGGAGGTCGACGGTAAAGATGATATCGTCGTCTTTGAGGTCGAGTGTTTCGCCCGTTTCAAAGGGAGGGAGTTTGACGTCGGTTTTTTTGCTAGAGAGCATGGGGGCGGTGACCATGAAGATCACGAGAAGGACAAGCATAACGTCGACGAGGGGGGTGACGTTGATATCGGAGAGGGAGCCGTGGCCCCCACCAGTTTGCATCGCCATGAAAAAGCCTCCGTGTGGTGGGCTTTGCTTTGGGAGATCGGCTTGGGAGCGGTCTCTTAGGGCAAAGCGTAGGCGTGCGTGTTGTATGGGTAGGTCAGCGTTCTTGGATATCTTCGGGGCTGACGACCATGCCGATTTTTTTGACGCCGGCCTTTCGCATGGTGCCGATCACCTCCATGACACGGCCATAAGAGAGGGTGGGATCGGCTTGTAGATAAAGTTCTTGGTTTTTTTGGAGATCGGGGTCGGCTTTGAGGATCTTGGCGAGGGTGGGGATATCGGAGATGGGCTGGTTGC
>JAKLKB010000006.1 GCA_023150835.1 Myxococcota bacterium
TGTTGAGGGTGAGGGGTTGGGGTGTGTGGTTGGGGAACATCAGAAAAGGGCTTTGGGGGGTGAGGGTGAGGGGAGGGGTGATCTCGGTGCGTTGGGCGATCTCGCCTTGGACGGGATCTGTGCGCAGATGGCGGAAGGTACGAGAAAAAGTCAGAGTGTGCTGAGCGATCTGGAGAGTGAATTGAGCAAAGAGAGGTGCGACGTCGACGGGTTGTTCGGAGGTGTGGGGATGTTGGAGTGTGTAGAGTCCCGAGGAGGAATGTGTAGCAAGCCAGTTGGGGGCGGAGATGGGGGCGTCTTGGGGCAAGGTCAGAGACAAGCGCCGCAAAAAGGGCTTGTGTTCAGGGAGATCGCGTTGGAGATCGAGGTGCGCACCTGTGGAGAAGTCGATGCGAAGGAGTTTGAGGGGGATCGGGCTGCGATTGAGGGCGTGGAGGGAGATCTGGAGGGAGGAGCTTGGGACGGCGGAAGGCGCGTTGGTTCGGGCATCGAGGTAAAGTCCAAGGCAAGCGGCGAGGGCGGAGCGGAGGGCGAGAGCGCGTTCTTGGAGCAGGAGATCGTTGGAGAAGTGGGGATGTTGTGTGAGGGCTAGGTAGGCGGAGAGCAGGGCTGGAACGGAGCGATGGGGTTCGTGTGGGAGGAAGGCGTCTTTGGCTTGTTGGAGAGAGCGAGCGATGGCGTCGGAGAGCGGGATGCGCTTCCATGAAAAGTCGATGCCATCGAGGATATCGGTTTGGGCTTTTTCGCCGGCGAGATGTTGGAAGTATTCGCGGGCGGGGCCGCGTTGTGTGGCGAAGCCGAAGCCTTGGCTTTTGTGCATCGAGCGGCTGTGGGCGGCGATCTCTCCGTAAGAGTAGCCAAGGAGAGGGTTGTAGGAGCCGATATCGATCTTGTGGTAGCGGGAGAGGTTGATCTTGCGTTTGAGTCGTCGGAGCATCCAAGTGGAGATGTTGTGGAGGAGGCGTTTGGCTTGCCAAGGTGGAGCGTGTGGGATCTGCTCGGGGAATCGGAGCGGATCGGAGGCGGCGTGAAAGGCTTCACGGGCGAGGATGGCGGAGGCGAGGTGGTGGCCGTGTGTGTTGCCTGTTTCGGGGAAGCGGGTGATGATCACATCGGGGCGAAAGCGGCGGATCACCCAGACCACATCGGAGAGGACGGCTTGGTGTCCCCAGATCTGCAAGGATTCGGCGGAGGATTTGGAGTAGCCAAAGTCTTTGGCGCGGGTAAAGAATTGTTCGGCACCATCGAGTCGGCGGGCTTGGAGAAGTTCATGGGTGCGGATCATGCCGAGCAAGGGGCCTTGTTCGCTACCGATCAGATTTTGTCCACCGCCTCCCCGCGTAAGAGAGAGATAACCGACGCGAAGTTTTCGTTGTCCAGCGAGATAAGCGAGGAGTCGGGTGTTTTCGTCGTCGGGGTGTGCAGCGATGTAAAGGACACGCCCGACGGATTGGAGGCGTTCGAGTTGATGGAGGATGTGGGCGGCGTGGGGCTGAGCGATCTCGATCTGCGTGAGGGCAGGATCGGGGAGTTGGGGTGTGGACATGGCGGTCCTTTTGGGCTGCGGGCGGGGAGAGGTGGTTTTTGTGGGCTGTGGGCGGGAAGTGGGGCTAGGGTAGGTCGGTGGGATGGGAAGGGCGAGAAGGAGGAGGATCGTCAAGAAGGGGCGAGGCAGAGTGGAGGTGAGTGTGTTGGGAGTGATGGGCATGATCGAGTGGCTCCTGTGCGGGGTGCAGGGCGTGTGTTTCGCAGAGGTGACAAGGAGAGGCAAGCGAAGGGCGCGCAAGGGTTTGTAGATAAAGGGTTTCGTATTGTTGGAGGACGGCGTTGGGATCGCCGAATTGGAGGGCGCGTTCTCTGGCGTGGAGGCGCATCAGGGCGAGGCGTTGGGGATCGCGAAGGATCTGTATGGCGTGTTGGGCCATGGTGTGGGTGTCATAGACAGGGGCGAGAAAGCCGCTGTGTTGGTGTTCGATCAGCTCGCTGAGGCCGCCGACATCACTGGCGATCACGGGGAGTCCGCAGCTCATGGCTTCGAGGGCAGCGAGGCCGAAGCTTTCGGTTTCGGAAGGCATGAGCATCAGGTCGCATTGTTGGAGATATTGGACGATATCTTCGCGTTTGCCGAGGAAGCAGACGCGATCTTGGAGTCCGCGTTGTTCGATCTGTTCGGCGGCGTTGCGGCGTTCGGGGCCTTCGCCGATCAGGAGCAGGCGGGAGGGGAGGGTTTGATTGACGGAGGTGAAGGTATCGATTACGTCGGGGATGCGTTTGACGGGGCGGAAGTTGGAGACGTGAGCGAGGATGGGTGTGTTGTGGAGGGCGGGGATACGGGGGAAAAGGTTGTTGATGCGTTGTTTGTCGCGGTGGGAGGCAGGAGAGAAGCGTTGTGTATCGACGAAGTTGGGGATGACTTCGATGGGAAGGTTTGTAGGGAGATCGAGGAGCGGGTAGGCGACTTCGCGCAGATAGCGAGAGGGCGCGGTGATCGCGTCGGAGGCGAGGAGGGCCATGCGCGTGACAGAGCGGTAACTATCGAGGCATCCGACACGAGTGACATCGGTGCCGTGAAGCGTGACGATCAAGCGTGGTCCGCCGCTTTGGAGGATCTGGCGAGCGAGATAGCCGCTAACGGCGTGAGGGATGGCGTAGTGGAGGTGTAGGATATCAAGGTGTTCGCGTTGTGCGATCTCTGCGAGGCGGGAGGCGAGAGCGAGCGTGTAGGGGGGGAATTCAAAGAGGGGATAGTCTTGGACTTCGACAGGGTGGAATTGGATGGGTAGGGTGGTTTGTCGTGCGCGGACGGGCATCTCGGTGGTGATGAGATGAACTTGATGACCGCGTTGGGCCATGCCAAGGCCGATCTCGGTGGCGACGATACCGCTTCCGCCAAAGTGAGGATAACAGACGATTCCGATGCGCAATTTGACAGATCCCATCAGCTTTTCTCGAAGAAATGAGGGAGGCGTCCTGCGCTTAGGCGAAAGTGGGCGACAGGGTCGGCGATCCCGAGCGTGTTTTCACAAAAGAAAGGTTCGGCGCGTTCGACACCGAGCATGGAGCCGTAGTAGCGGTCGCGGGCGTCGATAGCGGCGAGGGCTTGGGGGGAGCCGACGAGGGTTGCGGCTCCGCCTTGGGGGGTGACTTGGCTGGCGTGGCGGAGGATGGCTTGGGTTTTTTGTTCGGCGTGTGCGGAGATATCGACGAGGAAGCTTGGGGAAAAGGTGTGCCGCATCGCGTAGAAAAGGACTTGTGAGGGTGCAAAGGGCGGAAGATCGGAAGACGTGGTATAACGTCGTAGGCCAGAGAGAAAGAGGGCACGCGAAAGCAGCGCACTGGCTTGGGTATGATCGGGGTGTCGGTCTTTTTGCCAAGGGATCAAGACAAGGGCAGGGCGAAGTCTGCGCAAGGTGTCGACAAGGCGAGCGGTGGGCGTGTGGAGGCGTTCGTCGGGGATGGCTTCGTTAGGGGACCAAGGGAGCAGCGCACCATCGGGGAGTTCGAGATTTTCGCGCAGGGTGAGGCCCATGACACGGGCGGCATCGGCGGCTTCTTTGGCGCGTGTTTGGGGATCGCCGTTGGAGGCGAGTTCTCCGCGAGTGAGGTCGAGGATGCCCGTGTTGTAGCCGCATTGGGCCATCTTGATCACCAAGCCACCACAAAAGAGTTCAACGTCATCGGGATGTGGGCCGATGGCGAGCAGATCAAGGTTGTGTGTTTGAGTCATGGCGATCATGGCTTTCTTTGCGGGGGTGAAGGCTCAGCGTGGTGTGTTGGTAAGGTTGATAGGCTGCAAACAGCGTTTGTTTGAGGGTTTGGAGGCCGAAGCGAGCGGCCAAGTAGGGGAAGCCGTAGAGGCGTTCTTGGGGAGCATCGTTGGGAAAGAGGCGTTGTTTGGCAGCGTGGAGGCGTTGGGTGGCTTGTTCGTCTTGGCTGAGTTGGGCGCGTTGGATCTTGGTGATGAGTTTTTCGAGTCCGTCCTCGAACTGCTGTACGAGTTTTTGAAGTGGCTTGAAGAGGTTGGGATCAAGGGATTGGAGGGGATGTTGAAGCTGTGTGATGGCGTCTTGGAGGGGGGTGGAGAGTTGTTTGCGAAGGTTGTGTTGATCGAGCGGGTGGTTGGGTTGTTGTTGAGCGATGCGGGCGATGAGGGTGGCTTCGGGGGCTTGGAGATCGTTGTAGGTCAAGCCAAGCTGGTCGAGGATCTTTTGTTGGCTGGGTTCGATCCATACGAAGCGTCCGCGAGGAAGGATCATCGGCATCGGGAGATCCATGAATTGGTAGAGTGGGGGCATCTGTGCGAAGTAAGCGATCTCGCCGGGTCCACCGACATAAGCAGCGGTCGGGAGGGATTGATCTTGGAGGATGGGGCGCAACAGAGCGGAAGTGCTGAAGCAGCGGGGAGATCGCTCAAGGTGTTCGAGGATCGCTTGGCGTGAAAGTCGGGCGGGGTGGCCCGCGAGGGCAAAGTCAGGACCGTCTTGGAGGATGCGATAACGCGGTCCTTCGGGGCCTTCGGGATGAAAGAAGCAGAGGGTGGCGTTTTTTCGCAGGGGGATCTGTACATCGAATCCTGCGGAGGTGAGGGCCTGTTCGCGTTCTTTGAGCAGAGTCTCGATGGCGTGGGCGTCAAGGAGGGCGCGTTGGTGGAGCGGAGCGGCAAGGGGGGCAAAGGCGGGATCGCGTGGGTTGAGCAGGAGCAAGCCTTCGTCGGCAAAGACAGATTGAAGGAGATCGGCGAAGGCATCACCGATGGGGCGATGGGGGGTGTAGTGCTGTTCGAGAAGAGCGATCACTTCGTCGGCGAAGGGGAGGCCGTGTAGAGAAGAGCGGATCTGTTCAAAGGCAGCGGAAAGGGCGGTGGGATCGAGTGTGTAGTGAGCAACCGAGGCGCGCCATGCGAGGGCTTCTGGGTGTTCGAGGGCGCGCAAGGTCAGGATCTCTCCGTTGTTTTGGGGGAGGCAGCAAGAGGCGATCTCGGCGAGATCGTGGTCTTCGACTTGGAGCCAAAACAGCGGAACGACGGTGTTTCCTGTTTCGGCTTGGAGTTGTCGAGCGAGAAGGATGGCGGAAGCGGCCTTGTGAAGGGTGTAAAGCGGGCCAAGAAAAAAGCCGACCTGTTGGCCTGTGACGACGACGGTGGTTCCTTCTTGGGCGAGGGCGTCGAGGTGGGCTTGGTGAGCAGGAGTGCGTTTTTCGGGGGGATGTTGCGCATGAAGCAGCGCAAGCAGCGCGGGTGAACATCGGCGGTTTGCGCGTTGTTGGAGGGTGGCAAGACGGGCTTTGGGATCGGTATGGTGGGGATGCAAAAAGGCCGAAGCATCGGTCTGTGCGGCAAGAAAGGCGGGAGAAAAGGGGCGCGTCATCACAGCATATCCTACACGATGTGAGGAGTGGTTTTTTTGTGTTTTGTGGGGTGCGGCCCCACGCCCCGCAAGAGCGAAGCCCTCTTGACCCCGTGTTGGGCGAAAAGATCTCTGTTTTTCGCACAGACGACTCTATGGCTTGAGCGGGCGAGAACACGGGGGGTTCGTCAACCGCGTCTCTGCCGTCTGTGATTATTTTTTGGGTGGAGCAGCGGCTTTTTGCCAAGCGGCGATCTTGGCTTCTGCGCCTTTGCGGAAGAAGTTGTCAAAGATACGATCGCCTTTGCCTAGAGCGGCGGCGCGTTGGCCGCTTTGGATCGCGTCTGCGGTGCGTCCGAGTTTTTCAAAAGCAAGCGCTTTGAACCATGTATTCCACCACGTTTCTTTGAGTTGGGTGGAGGTGTTGAGCATGGCGAGGGCTTTGTTGGCGTCCCCCACGCCCAAGTAGTAGCGGCCTGCCAAGAAGAAAGGACGCCAAGCATTTTGGGTGCCTTTGTGGATGGCGGCTTCGACGATCTTGGGGGTGTCGGTGGAGATCTGGACAGAGAGGCGTACTTTTTCCCATTCGACATGGAGGACGGTGGTGTTGTCGGTGGTATCGGTGAATTGGAAGGCGAGGCGTTCGCGGTGTGGGATGGCGGTGGGGATGGCTTCGACTTGTGCGACGGTATGTTTGGTGTCGTACTTGGGGCCGCGTGTCCAAGCGCGTTCATCGGTGCTGAGGAAGAAGGTCCATGTTTTTTCGGTTGGGATGGTGAAGATGTAGTAGGTTCCGGCTTTGACGAGGGTTTTTCCGAAGGTGATGTCGTGTCGGAACTTGATCTCCGAGCCGACGTTTGCGCCTGTGCGCCAGATCTTGCCGTAGGGGACGAGTCCACCCCAGATCTTGCGGCCTTTGACGGCGGGGCTGTGGTAGGCGATGCTGATCTTGGTGATGCCGACGGTTTGCATGACTTTGGCGCGAGGACTTGGGAGAGGGAGTTTGAGCGCATAGGCAGCGGGGGATGCGAAGCAGGAAACAGCGAGGAAGCCGAATACAAGGGCGATTCGGCGGAGGAGGGATCGTGGGGGTGTCTGTGTGTGCATAGGTTCTCCTGTGCGAGTAAGGATGAAGAGGAACAACGGGGCGCTTTTTGACAAAAGCACCGAGGGACTGTTGTGCAACATTCTTGGTGTCGATGCCATTCCCAGAAGTTTTGTGCGGCCTTTGGATGCACCAAGGCGACTTTTGGATGCGCGAGCACTGCGTGGGCGCGCATCGAGATCGAGGCGGTTCTTTCGGTATTCTTTGATGGATGGAGTTGGTGCGGTCGGTGCGGTCGGATAGGTGATGTGGGGTTTCACCCCACGCCCCACAAGGGAGCTTTGCTCCCTTGACCCTGAATTGGCGGGACGAACAGGCGTTTTTCATGTCAACGTCTGCGCCGCTAGAAGTGCCACGAACACGGGGGTTTTTGTCCACACGAGTCTCGCTTGTGGAAAAGAGCGTTGCATGGGTGCGATCAAGCGCGGCGGTGAAGTTGCAGTCTGTTTCAGATGGTTTCATTTGTTTCAAGGAATGGTTGCAACTGGTTGCAGGTAGGGGAAGGCCATCTTGTTTTGCCCTTGTGTTGCAAGGGCGAGATGTTGTTTTTGGTGTAGAGTGGTATGCCTCGTGCTGTTGCGGAGCCAGCGGTGTGGAGACAGAGACGGAGGGGGATCGGAAGAAATGCGAGTGGCGAAGTGTACACAGGAGCCGTTGTGCGCAGCGTTTGGGTGGTGGATGATGGGTACGGAATGCACGTTCAATCCGAGGGTCCAACCTCGGAGCGAACGTGTGCGCAGCGTTTGGGTGGTGAATTGTGGGTAAGGAAGGCGTGGAGGAAAGAAGATGAGCGGTTTGAGTCGATGGATACCGGCGTTGGATTGGTTGAGGGCGTATAAGCGCGAGGAGCTGCGGGGGGATACGATGGCGGGTTTAACGGTCGCGATCATGTTGATTCCGCAGGGGATGGCGTACGCGATGTTGGCGGGTTTACCGCCGCAGATGGGGCTGTATGCTTCGTTGTTGCCGCCATTTTTGTATGCGTTGTTGGGGACATCGCGCCAGTTGTCGTTTGGTCCTGTGGCGATGGATTCGTTGTTGGTGGCGACGGGTGTGGGAGCGATGGCGTTGGCGGGGAGTGCGGATTATGTGGCGTTGGCGATCACGTTGGGGGTGTTGGTGGGGTTGATGCAGATCGGGATGGGTTTGGCGCGGTTGGGTTTTTTGGTGAACTTTTTATCGCGGCCCGTGATCAGCGGTTTTACGTCAGCAGCGGCGTTGATCATCGGGTTGAGCCAGCTCAAACATTTGGTGGGGTTGAAGTTGGAGCGAAGCAGCCAGATCCAAGTGATCGTGTTGGATGTATTGAAAAAGATAGGGGGTTTGCATGGGTTGACGTTGGGGATCGGGTTGGCGGCGGTGGTGTTGTTGGTGTGGGTGAAGAAGCGGCGTCCGGCGTGGCCGGGTGCGTTGTTTGTGGTGTTGTTGGGGACGTTGGTGGTCTGGGGTTTTGGATGGGAGCGATCAGGCGTGCAGATCGTGGGTGCGGTACCTGCGGGGCTACCGGGTTTGACGATGCCGCGCTACGACTGGGGGACGATCGAGCGGTTGTTACCGATCGCGTTGACGATCGCGTTGGTGGCTTTTTTGGAAGGGATCTCGGTGGCGCGGGCGATCGCGACCAAGCGGCGCTATGCGGTGGATGCGAATCAAGAGTTGATCGCGATGGGCGTGGCGAATCTTGGGGGTGGTTTGACGGGCGGTTATCCCGGGACGGGCGGATTGTCACGGAGTGCGGTGAATGATCAGGCGGGTGCGCGGACAGGACTGGCCTCGATGATCACGGCGTTGTTGGTGGGTTTGACGCTACTGTTTTTTACACCGCTGTTCTACTTTTTGCCGAAAGCGGTGTTGGCGGCGATCGTGATGGTGGCGGTGTTTGGTTTGATCGAGTTTCAAGAGCCGTTTCGTTTGTGGAAGATCCAGCGGATGGATGCGGTGTTGTTGTTGTTGACGTTTGGAGTGACGTTGACGGTGGGGATCCAGCAGGGGATCGCGGTGGGGGTGGGGGTATCGCTGCTGTTGTTTATTGCGCGCAGCACAAGGCCGCATACAGCGGTGTTGGGGCGGATCAAGGGGACAGATATCTATCGGAATGTCGAGCGTTTTCCAGAGGCCGAGACGTGGTCGGGGGTGGTGATCTTTCGGTTGGATGCGTCCTTTTACTTTGCGAATGTGGCGTTTTTTAAGGAGTTGTTGCGCGATCTGATCTTGCGAGCGGTGCAAGGAGGCGAGCCGTTGCGTGCGGTGATCGCGGATACAAGTGGGATCGACTTTGTGGATTCTTCGGCGGTGGATGCTTTGCAGGAGGTGGCCCGCGATTTGAAGGACGCGGATATCGCATTTTATTTGGCGGGAGTCAAAGGGCCTGTGCGGGATGTTCTGCGTCGGTCGGGGCTGTACGCGATGCTTGGTGAGGAGCGTGTGATGTTGCGGATCCAAGATGCGGTGGATGCGGTGTTGCAAGAGCAGAAAGGTGAAGCGCAAGCGTTGTATGAGACGGGTGTTGTGCATCAGCGCGCAGGGACGGTGTTTGTGGAGGCTGATGCGACGAAGCAAAACAGCCCAAAAGCTGTGGGAGAAGTGACTTCCTAGAATCTTTTGTTGAGGTGTCGGCTCCTCAGAAGCTTTTGAAGGCAAGTCGAGCCAACAGAGTGGTTGGTTTGAAAGACGCTGTGTACCCCGTCGATACGGGGTCAAGGGGGCAAAGCTCCCTTGTGGGGTCTGGGGTAAAACCCCATAAAAGTTCTCAAACAGTGTCCATTCTATAGAAGAAAAAGGAGAGAAAAGATGTTGCAATCGTTGATGATGGGAGCGATCGGCGGGACGATGATCGGTTTGTCGGTTGCGATCATGCTGTTGTTTTTAGGTCGGATTACGGGGATTAGCGGGATCTTTGGTGGTGCGCTGATCCCGACGGACGGCGATCGTTTGTGGCGTGCGGTGTTTGTGCTGGGGTTGTTGGTGGGCGGCGTGTCGCTGTGGTGGTTGTATCCGACGGCATTTCCTGTGGATGCGTTGAAGTCGATGTCGTGGCCGGTGGTGGTGTTGGCGGGGTTGTTGGTGGGCGTTGGAACGCGGATGGGGAGCGGTTGCACAAGTGGGCATGGCATCTGCGGACTGGCGCGTTTTTCGGTGCGTTCGTTGGTGGCGACGGTGACGTTCATCTTGGCGGGTGCAGCGACGGTGTTTTTGGCGCGGCATGTCTTGGGTTTGAAGTCGTTGATTTAAGCAGTTAAGAAAAAAGGAGATTTGACGATGAATACATCGGCGATGCGTTTGTGGGTGGTGTTTGTTTCGGGTGTGTTGTTTTCGGTGGGGTTGGGGCTTTCGGGGATGACGCAGCCCGTGAAGGTGAAGGGGTTTTTGGACTTTTTTGGGAGCTTTGATCCGACGCTGTTGGCGGTGATCGGTTCGGCGACAGGGTTAAATGTGATCTTGTTTCGTTTCATTTTGCGCCGTCCTGCGCCGATCTTGGAGGAGAAGTTTTCTTTGCCGACCAAGAAAGAAGTGGACAGGCCGTTGGTGTTGGGGGCGGTGTTGTTTGGGATGGGATGGGGGATCGGTGGTTTTTGCCCCGGGCCTGCGTTGACGTCGCTGGCGTCGGGTACGTGGACCGTGTTGATCTTTGTGATCGCGATGGCAGCGGGGAGTTTGGGTTATCTGTTTGTGGAAAAGCAGATGCAAAGTGCCAAAGTTTCGCGGGAATCCAAGAAGTCTTAACGCAGGGCCTTGTCTCGAAAGTGTTTTTGGCGCTATCGTGCGGGGTGTTTTGTGACACTTTGGCGGCATAGCTTGCGCGGTTCGTTGGGGCTGCTTAAACAAAGCCGCGAAGAGGGCGTCATGGCCCTCGAAACCAAAGACCCTGTAGAAAGAAAGGTTAGATGGATGCGTCGATGGATTCCCGTAGTGATGTTTTTCTTTGCGCTTGGTGCGGCGATGACAGGCGGATTTGCCTGTGATGGCCCAAAAACAGAACAGACAACCGAAACCCAGAAAGAGCCGACGGCAGAAGCAACACCCGAAGAACAGACCGTGATACCCGAAGAAAAAGCGGCGGATGGCAGCGAGACGGTAGCCGATGGAACGGGCGAGACGGTAGCCGATGGAACGGGCGAGACAGTGGCCGACGGAACGGGCGAGACAGTGGCCGACGGAACGGGCGAGACGGTAGCCGACGGAACGGGCGAGACGGTAGCCGACGGAACGGGCGAGACGGTAGCCGACGGAACGGGCGAGACGGTAGCCGATGGAACGGGTGAAACGGTAGCCGAAGTGACGCCTGAATCGAATGCGGCACCTGATCCAGCGGCAGCTACGCAGATTACTGCGGTTCGCGGCGGTACAGCGGGGGATATCAAGAAGGTGGCGGTGACTTACTTGAAGCCCTTGATGCCGGGGGCTTCTGCAACCGATGGTGCGGGCTTTTTTGTGCAAGCCACCCAAGATGGCCCTGCGTTGTTTGTGGCCGTCGATCCGAGCACAACAACACCTCCGCTTAGTGTAGGAGATATCATCTCATTTAAAGCCGACACCGTGACCGCTTCGCAAGGGCGTCAAGAAGTGACGGCGATCAGCAACTTGACTGTGGATGGCAAAGGTTACGATGTGACGAAGCTTGCTCAAGACATCAGCGCAAAAGCCGATGTCGTGAGCGCTTTGGATAGCTACGAATCAGAAATCGTCTCGTTGGAGGCCAAGTTCAAAGGGGCATTTGCGAGCGGAGGAGCTGGCTATTCGAAGATCACGGTGGAGAGCGCGGGTTTGACGGGGGATGCCAAGTTTCTTGTGCGTGTTCCTGTTGCGGTTTCGACGGATCTCGGCGATGTCGATGGTTGTACCTTCTCGCTGCGTGGCGTGCCGATGTGGCGCTTTACAGCGGATGCGCAAGTTTCGTTCTTTTCGCTCACTGCGCTGACGTTGAAGACATGCCCTGCGCCCAAATTGCTTTCGGCGCAAGCAACGAACGCAACGACGGTGATCTTGACGTTCAATCGTCGCCTTGATGGAACAAGCATCCTTGGTGGCTCGCAATTCACCTTTGATAAGGGCCTTACAGCATCGTCGAGTACAGCGTTGGGAGAGCGTGTAGAGTTGACCACAGGCCAACAAACTGCTGACGAAGAGTACACTGTGACCGTGGCTGCGACGGTTAAAGATTCCCTTGGGAGTGGGGTGGATGCCACCGCGAATTCAGTCAAGTTCAAGGGATTCCGACCGTTTACGAGTTCGCTGATGATCAACGAGATCCTCGCCGATCCACCGACAACAGGGGGAGATGCCAACAAAGACGGCACAGTGAACTCAACGCATGACGAATTTGTTGAGATCGTGAACATTTCGGCCAACGCGGTGAATTTGTCAGGTTATAAGATCCTCGTGGGCACGGCGGTGGTCTTTACCTTTGGAAGCGTCTCGCTTGCTGCGGGCAAAGCAGTGGTGGTGTTTGGTGGTGGCATGACCAACGACACCGAAGTCGGAACAGGCACGCCGCACAGCAAGTTCAGCGGCTCGTTGGTATACAAGGCGACAGCGAGTTCAGGGCTTGGACTTACAAACAGCGGGAAGATCGTTACGTTGCAAGACGCGACCGGTGCGACGCTGGATACTTTGGAGTACAAGAGCAGCGGGGCTTGCAAAGGGGATGCAGACGAATCGGTGAACCGCGCACCTGATTTGACGCCGTACTCCTGCGAAAGACACAAGACCTTGCCGGGAGCCACGACGGCGTTTAGCCCGGGAACCAAGTCGGACGGTTCGAGCTTTTAATCGGATAGGATGGGCTCTGCTCTGCTCTGCTCTGGTTGGGGGATCTGGTGGCGGAGTGGGGGGCGGATGCTTGGGTACAATCGAACGAACGGCTGTTTTTAAGGGGCAGCGGACCGAGTGGTGGGCAGCGGCGGTGGGGATTGTAGGGTGAGGTGGGGACGGACGCGCTGAAGTGTCTTGGGGCCGATTCCACGGATATCGCGAAGCTGTTCGAGGCGGGTAAAGGGGCCTTTTTGCGTGCGCCTTGCGACGATCGCTGTGGCGAGGCGTTGGGAGATCCGAGGGATGGCGGTGAGTTCGGATGCTGTAGCGTGATTGAGTGGAAGAGGGATGCCAAGGAGGATGCGTTGGGGGGCAGGAAGCATCGAGAGATGGGCGTGGCAGTATGGTATCGCTGTGTGTGCGGTGGATGTAGGGTGAACGCGATGTGATGCGGGGACAGAGGTGGAAGATCGCGATGGGATGGACAGATGCAAGAGTTGTCCGTGTTGGGGGATCGGGAGAGGTGGAAGGGTGCAGCGCTTTTTGAGGGGGCGTAGGTAGGTAGCGAGGAAGGGCTGGGCTTCTTTGGGGTCGGTGGGTAGGCAAAGAACGATCTGTTGTTGGAGGAACGCGAGACCGATCCAGCGAGCACAGGTGGGGGGCGTGGTGGGTTGGGGCGGTGGGGCGTTGGAAAACCAATGCAGAAAAAGCAGCAGAGCAAAGATCAAAAAGCTCCATATCCCAAGGAAGAGCGGAAAGGTCGGTCTTTGGGCTGCGTGGGTGGACATGCGCGATCTCTTGTGGTGTGGGTGGTTTGTGGAGAGGTTTGGTCGGACAGAGGAGGCCGGGAGAGACCACGACCTCGGTGCTATCGGTCTTTGTGGACGCAGGGAGGACGTCGATCAGAGGAGATTGGCAGCGATCTCTGCGAGCTTAGAGCGTTCGCCTTTTTGGAGCGTGATGTGGCCTGAGAGTGGTTGATTTTGAAAGCGGCGAACGAGGTGGACAAGGCCGTTGCTAGAGGAATCGAGATAAGGGTGATCGATCTGGTAAGGGTCGCCCGTAAGGACGATCTTGGTGTCTTCACCTGCGCGTGAGACGATGGTTTTGATCTCGTGGGGAGTGAGGTTTTGTGCTTCATCAACGATCATGTATTGGCGGGGGATCGAGCGGCCACGGATGTAGGTGAGGGGTTCGATCTGCAAGACGCCAAGGTCGATCAGTTCTTGGTAGGAGCGACCGCTGCGTTTGTCTTTTTGGTTGAGGCCCATCAAGAGTTCAACGTTGTCAAAGATCGGCTGCATCCAAGGCCCGAGTTTTTCGTTGAGTCCGCCCGGGAGGTAGCCAAGATCGCGGCCCATCGGGAAGATCGGACGGCTGACGAGCAAGCGTTGGTAAAGCTGCTGATCCATGGTGGTCATCAGACCGGCAGCGATGGCAAGAAGGGTTTTTCCTGTGCCGGCTTTTCCGACAAGGGTGACGAGTTTGATGCGCGGATCGAGCAGGAGTTCGAGCGCAAAGCGTTGTTCTTTGTTGCGGGGCTGGATGCCCCAAACGTCCTTGTATTGGGGGCGAAAGGCGACTACGTTTTTGCCGTCAGGCTCGATCCGCGCAAGGCCGCTGTGTTGGGGATTGTTGCTGGAGACAAGGGAGAGAAACTGGTTGGCGTAGAAGTCGAAGCGTCCGCCTTGTGCGGGGTTCGGGAGGCTCGGAGGAGGGGGAGCGGCGCTGGTGGTGTTTGTGGTGGGCGGAGGTTCGGGCTTGGGGAGGATGGCTTGGAGATCTTCGATCTGGATCTGTTCGGTTTGGAAGAGTTGGTCGATAAAGCCGCTAGGGACGGTGAGTTCTTGGTAGCCGGGATAAAGCTCGTCGATGGGGCGGCTTTCGGGTTCAAAGTCTTCGGCGTCAAGGCCGACAGCATCGGCGCGGATACGGAGGTTGGTGTCTTTGCTGATCAAGATCGTCTTGCGGTCGGGTTCTTCGGTGCAAAGGCGCATGGCGACGGCGAGGATCTTGCTGTCGGGGTGGTTGGGATCTTGGAAGAGGTTAGAAAGTTTTTGGCTTTTTTCGGCGAAGAGGATGCGTAGGGTTCCGCCGCTTTGGAGGGTGACACCGTCTTTGGAGATGTCGCCCTCTTGTTTTCGGTAGTGATCGAGATAACGCGCCACTTGGCGAGCATTTCGCCCGATCTCGTTGATATCTTTTTTGAATTGATCGAGTTCTTCGATCACGTAGATCGGGATAACGACGTGGTTGTCGGCGAAGTCGAAGATGGCATGGGGATCGTGAAGCAAGACGTTGGTATCAAGGACGAAGTTTTTGGCGGTCATGCGGCTTCCTTTGTGGATGTGGGCGCGAGGTTGCGCGAGTGAGATGCTTCGCTCGTGGCTGTCGCAAGGGCGTCTATCCTAGGGCCAAGCGAACAAAAGGTCAACGTACGGCTTGGCTTGGTGTAGGGTGGTGTGTAGGGTGGATGTGCAACAATCGAAAAGTGCGATCGTTTGGGTCGAGGAGGTAAGGATGACGATGAGCTTGGAAAAAGCGGTGGATGGGAGCGAAGTGGTTTCGTGTCGGCATTGTGGGCGGAAGAATCGGATCTTGGTAGAGCGTGCGTTGGAGGAGCCTGCCTCGTTGCGATGTGGGGCGTGTCGGGGAGGGCTGTTGTTGGAGACGACGGAAGCGTATGTGGGGCTGAGCGGTCGGGCCTATCAGCATCCGTGGGATCGGGAGGCATTGGCGGCGTTGCAGAAAGTGCCGGGGATCGACTCGCTGTTGCGGTGGTTGGTGTCGGAGAGTTTCGAGCGTGCATCGCGGATGTATCACGTTTCTTCGTACATTCGATGTCATGAGCGTCAGGGCAAGGCGTTGTATCGGATGTATCGGGATGTATCGGAGCGGCTGGATATCCAAGAAGTGCCGGAGTTGTTTTTGTATCGAGGGGGCGGGATGAATGCCTATACAACGGGGGTTCGGAAGCCTTTGGTGGCGTTGTCGGCGGAGCTGGTGGAGGGATTGGAAGATCAAGAGCTGCGCGGAGTGATAGCGCATGAGTTGGGGCATTGGCAAAACGATCACGTTCTCTACAGCATGGCGGCGCAGTTGTTGGGCAATTTTGCGGGGGCGATGGCGATCTCGGTGTTGGGTTTGGGGACGTTGGCGATGATGCCGTTGCGACTGGCGCTGTTGAAGTGGATGCGATGTTCGGAGTTGACGGCAGATCGGGCGGAATTGATCGCGGTACGTGATCCGCGAGTGGTGATCCGCACGTTGATGAAGATCGCGGGAGCGACGCCGCGATTGATGGAGCAGCTTGATCTGGACAGCTTTTTGGAACAAGTCGACGAGGCCGAACAGATGGAACAAGAGCAGATCTTGAATCGCGTCTTTTCGCTGATGCAGTCGGTGTTTCGTACACATCCGTTGGTGGCGTGGCGCGCATCAGAGTTGATGCGGTGGGCGCGTAGTGGACAGTATGTGCAGTTGATGGCGGGCCATTATCTGCGGCGTGGAGACGAAGAAGCGCGAGATTGTGAGGCGTGTCATCGCCCTTATACGGCGTCTTTGGAGCGATGTCCGCACTGCGGTCATCGAGCGGGCGAGCGGGTCGCAGAAAAGACCGAAGAGAAGGACTTTTTCACACAAGTGCAGGATATGCTGCCGAACGGAGTGCAGGATGCGGTGGCGCAAGGTACTTCGTGGCTCAAAGGATGGTTTGGGGGAGACGAGCGAAGCGAGGGCCAAGGGCCGCAAAAACCAAAGTGATCGCAGGATGGATGGACTTGGCGGGGGATGGAAGTACTTGACAGTGGTCTGTCTTTTCTGTTAAAGATGCGCCGCTTTTGGTGATCCTGCTTGTACATCGCCTTGTTTTTTGACGCGGTGCGTCCGTGTGTTTGTGGGGTGTACGGGAGTGTGTCTGGGGGCGAGGGAGGTGTGGTTTCGATGTTTCACACGCAGGAGTTCGTCTTTTTCCGTTTGCTTTGGCGATAGAGCGTGTGCGTGGTTTCACAAGACGCGGTCGATGCGCTTGTACGAAGAAGAGAAGGAATCAAGATCTTGATCAATCCAGCCGATTATAGCTTGGCCGATTTTTATTACAGTGAGACCAATGATCCGACGTGTCCGCCGCCCGAGTTTACGGCGTGGCGTGAGGCGGGAGCGTGGGCGATGTCGTTGATGGAACCTGCGTTGCACGGCCCCGCGATTCCGCGTGTTTCGATCTATCGTGCGGGACACGATCAAAAGGTGATCAACCTGTCGTCTTACAACTACATGGGGATGGCGCATCATCCTGAAGTGATCGAAGCCGCCAAGCAAGCGTTGGATAAGTACGGTGTCGGCGCTTGTGGATCTCCGCTCTTGTCGGGGCTTTCTGATCTTCACCGTGAGTTGGAAGTGAAGCTTGCGGCGTTTTTGGGCCGCGAGGCAGTGATGCTTTACAACAGCGGTTTTGGCGCAGCGATGGGCGCTTTGGCGGGGATGTTGCGCAAGGGCGACACGGCGATCTTGGACGCAAAGTGCCATCTTTGCGCGATGGATGGGGCTTCGCTGTCCAAAGCCAAGCGGGTGTTTTTTGATCACAACAGCGCAGCTTCTTTGGAAGAAGCGCTGTCGAAGAGCGAAGGGCAGCGGCGTTTGGTGGTGTTGGAGGGGGTGTATTCGATGGATGGCGATGTGGCGGATCTTCCGGCGTTGTTGGAAGTGACCCGTCGTCATAAAGCCAGTGTGTTCATCGACGAAGCGCACTCGCTGTTGGTGTACGGCAAGCATGGGCGCGGTGTGGCTGAGCATTTCGAGGCAGAAGCCGATATCGCGGTGATGTTTGGCACGTTCAGCAAATCTTTCGCAGGGGTGGGCGGATTTGTTGCGGCCAAAAAAGAACTGGTGGATTACCTGCGTTATTACAGCAACCCCTACGGTTTTAGCTGTGCCTTGCCGCCCTCGGTGGTTGCGGCGTTGTTGAAGGTCTTGGAGATCTTCCAACGCGACGATTCATTGCAAAAACGCCTGTGGGACAACACGCATTACTACCGTTCGCAGCTTTTGCAGATGGGGGTCAATATCGGGGAGTCGACTTCGCAAGTGGTTCCGATCGTGATCGGCTCGAATCGTTTGTTGTTGTACCAACTCTGCCACGAGATGAACGAAAAGGGCCTGTTCTTGGCTCCTGTGGATTATCCCTCTGTTCCCGAAGGGCAGCTGCGTTTTCGCTCGGCGATCACAGCCGCCCACACCCGCGAAGATCTCGACGAAGCACTTCAGATCATCGAAGACACAGTGGTCAAACGCCTCAAAGAACAAGGCTAAACCCAACACGAAGGCCCCACAGACGCGATCGATCTGCTCCAAACGCGAACGATACCGATAAACGCGGTAGGTCTGCTCCAAACGCGAACGATACCGATAAACGCGGTAGGTCTGCTCCAAACGCGAACGATACCGATAAACGCGGTAGGTCTGCTCCAAACGCGAACGGCTCTTCTCCATGCAAAACAGCTCTTCATCCATGCGGAAGGGGGTACGTTTTGCGGCGCATACAGTATCGCGGCACGTTTACGCCACGAGTGTTGTTTTTGTGCAACACCGAATGCGGTGGATGGGCTGTGGGGGTGCGGGTTGAGCGTGTTGTATCTTGCGGTGGTTCGGTCTTTTTGGATCGAGTCACAGTGTGGAATGTGACGTATGGCGTAGGGTTTGCTAAGGAGAGAAGAGGCTTTTTTGGAGTCGTGGTTTGTTGTGGGTGAAGAGGCGAGGTGTGTGAGATGGCGATGGTATGGATGTTTCCGGGACAGAGTTCGCGCTATGCAGGGATGATCGAAAAGCTGGTGTCGTTGCATGATGCCAATCGGGTGTTGTTGGGCCGAGCATCGGAGCTTTTGAATCGGGACGTGGGGGCGTGTTATGCGTCTTCGCGCAGCGAAGAAGAGATGTTTGCGAGCAATCGCGATGTGCAGATCGGTGTTTTTCTTGCGAATCAGATGTTTTTGCAGATCTTGGAAGCGGCAGGATTGAAGGCGGATTACTCGCTTGGTTTGAGCTTGGGCGAGTGGAATCATCTGGTGCATATCGGTGCGGTTTCGTTTGATCAGGCGTTGTTGGCGGTGGAGCAGCGGGGCTTGGCGTATGATGCGGGTCCACGCGGTTCGATGGCTTCGGTGTATCCGGCGTCGGTGGAAGACTTGGAGCCGATCTTGGAGCGATCCCGAGCTTTTGGGGTGGTCGAGGCCGTGAATCTGAACTCGCCACGCCAGCAAGTGATCTCAGGAGAGACCGCAGCTCTCGATGAAGCCGTGCGTTTGATCGAAGAAGAATTGTTTTTGCAGCCCGTGATCATCGAGCGCCAAGTGCCGATGCACGCATCGATCTTTCGCCCCGCAGGCGAGCAGTTTCGAGCGCATCTAACCAAGATGCGATTCCAAAAGCCCGCGCTACCGTATCTTCCAAATCGTTTGGGACGCATCCAAGAATCCCCCACCCAAGAAGACTTTGTGGAACTGCTGTCTTCGCATGTGTACAGCCCTGTGCTGTGGCGGCATTCGATCGATTTTTTGGTGGAACGCCACCCGAACGCGGTGTTTGTCGAGGTGGGGCCGCGTGGTGTGCTGCATAATTTGTTGGATCGTCGGTGGCATCGAGATATCCGCAAGTTCAAGATGGATAGCGCCCAAGACACCGAAGCGCATCAACAAGAAACGATCGCAGCGCTTCGTCAATTGGCTGAAGAGACCGTGTAAAAAGCCAATTGGCTGAAGAGACCGTGTAAAAAGTCAATTGGCTGAAGAGACCGTGTAAAAAGTCAATTGGCTGAAGAGACCGTGTAAAAAGTCAATTGGCTGAAGAGACCGTGTAAAAAGCCAATTGGCCGAAGAGACCGTGCAAAAAAGAAGGACAGAGATCGGATGGACGTGGAGAAGTTGGTGCGTCGGATGCGGCGCAAGCGCTTGTTTGAGATCGGGGAGGGGGCCGAACAAGTGAGGCTGGGGCGCGATGCGATCAAGCAGATGATCCCGCATCGTGAGCCGTTTTTGTTGTTGGATCAGATCGATACGGTGGATCTTTCGCAGGTCGCGATGATCGCACGTCGAACGATCGATCCGAGCGATCCGATCTTGCGAGGGCATTTTCCCGGAGATCCCGTTTATCCCGGGGCTTTGTTGTTGGAGATGTTGGGGCAGGCGATGTTGTGTTTGAACCACCTCAATAACCTCGGACGGACGGCGGTTTTCCCCGAAGATCGGCCAAGACCTGTGCGTTTGATGAAGCTGTATCACGCGCTGTTTCTGGCCGAAGTTCGGCCTGACGAAGAGATCGAGCTTTTGGTGCAAAAGATCGATGGAGGCGAATACACGTTGACTTGCGCGGGGCAGGTGTGCAAGGGTGACGCGATTTGCACCGTCACCGTGATGGAAGTCTATCTTGTTGAGGAAGAGACGGAAAGGAGTGCGCTTTGAGCGAGCAAAAGCGACGGGTTGTTATTACGGGCATGGCCATCAACACAAAATTAGGCGATACGCTCGACGGCTTTTATGAAAGCCTGATCGCGGGCAAGTCAGGTCTTGTGAACTGGCAATTTGTGAACACAGACGGCATCTATTCGAAAGTGGGCGGAGATTTGAGCGATTATGACGTGGACGGAAAAGCCGCAGCGCTCAAAGAGACCATGCCTACGGAAGAATGGAAACGGCTGCGCAAGCTGTTGCGCGGTGCGCCCTTTTCGACGCGATTGTCGATTCTGTGTGCTTCGGATGCTTGGTTGGATGCGGGTTTGCACAAAGCGGGCATCGATCCGACGCGAGTTTCCGCAGTTGTGAGCGGTCACAACCTCAACAAATACTACGATTATGTGATCGATCGGCAATTTGCCGAAGAGCCTGATTATATGGACCCGATGGCGTCGGTGCGTTCGTTGGATACGGATCATGCGGGTTCGGTGGCCGAAGTGTTGAATATCCAAGGCTCGATCTACACGATGGGCGGGGCGTGTGCATCGGCCAACGTCGCCTTGCGTACAGCCATCGACGAAGTGCGCCACCATGAACACGATGTGGCGCTTGTGGTGGGGGCTGCGTTGGAATTTTCGCCGATGTCGCTGCATGCGATGGCGTTGATGGGCGCGATCTCGTTTAAGTCTTTCAACGATTGTCCCGAAAAGGCCAGTAGACCGTATGATATGGCCCGAGAGGGCTTCATTCCTTCGCATGGTGCGGCTGTTTTGGTGGTGGAGACATTGGAACACGCCAAGGCACGGGGAGCCAAGATCTACGCCGAGGTCTTGGGCGTCGAAGCGATGTCGGACGCCAACCACTTGCCGAATCCCTCGCTGGATGGGCAAGCCCGCACGATGAATCGCTTGTTGAAAGTGACGGGTGTTTCGCCCGATAGCATCGACTACGTTTGTGCGCACGCGACGTCGACACCGCTTGGCGATTTGACGGAACTGGGTTCGATCAAAAAGGTGTTTGGTGCGCACGCTCCAAAACTCAAGATCAACGCGCCAAAGTCGATGCTTGGCCATACTTGTTGGTCGGCTCCTGCGGTGGAGACCGTTGCTGCGGTGATGCAGATGCAGCGTGGCTGGTTGCATCCTTCGATCAATATCGAAAACATCGACCCCAACGTCGACTTGCAAGTTTGCCCCAACGAACCTGTCAAACACCAGATCCGCTTGATGCTGAAAAACTCTTTTGGTTTTGGTGGGATCAACTGCTGTAGTCTATTGAAGTTGTACGAAGATTAAGGGCTTGAGCGACTTGTGGGCAAAAAAAGCCGTGTTCGCGCCATTTCAAGCGGCAACGCCGATGGTTTGAAAAGCGACGATTCACCCCGCCAAAACGGGGTCAAGGGGGCGAAGACCCTTTGCGGGGTGTGGTACCTCGCCCCACAAGATCATCCAGCCGTGTCGTACGAAATCCGCTCGTTGTGTGATCGCAAAACGTAGGGGCAGACAGGTGTGGTTGCCCGACAATCGGGTGTCTACGCACTATCCTACGGGAACAGATCACTCGGATATCGTGTCAGTCCGATAATACGAGATCCGCAGGGAGCGTGATCGTAAAACGTAGGGGCAGACAGGTGTGGCTGCCCAAGGATAGGGCGTCTGGGCGCTATCCTTCGATCATAGATCACTCGGATATCGCATAAGAAGTCGAAAGTTTGAAGCTTTGTGGGAGAAAAAGAAATTCAATGATCTATTTTATTACGGGCGGCTCAAGAGGTATCGGGGCGGGTGTGGTGTTGGATGCGGTGCAGCGCGGGCATGATGTGGCGTTCACCTACGTGCAAAGCGAAGAAGGAGCCGCCAAGATCGAAGAAGAGGCTCAGCGTTTGAATCCGTCGGTGCGTTGTAAAGCGTATCGTTTGGATGTGCGCAAAGCCAAAGAAGTCGAGCAGGTGGGTGATCAGGTGCTTGCGGACTTTGACACGGTGGATGTGGTGATCAACAACGCCGGGATCAGCCGCGATCAAACGGTCGTCGGGATGTCGGATGAAGAATGGGACGATGTGATCGCCGTCAACCTGACAGGGACGTTTTATGTCTGTCGGTTTTTCTTGATGGGGATGGTGGGGAATCGCTTTGGTCGGATCATCAACGTGTCGTCGTTGTCGGCGTATGGGGCGTCTGGACAATGCAACTACGCAGCGGCCAAAGCGGGCTTACATGGTCTGACGCAAACTATCGCTAAAGAGTACGGTCGCAAGGGCATTACAGCAAATGTCGTGGCTCCGGGTTTTTTTGAGACCGATATGACACGCGATGCTTTGCCCGAGCATATGCGGCAGTTTTGGCAAAAGTGGTCTCCCGTCCCCAAAGGTCGGATCGGAGATATCAAAGAACTGAGCGCGACGATCCACTTTTTGGCCTCGAAAGAAGCGGCGTTTGTCAACGGCCAGATCATCAACGTGACGGGTGGGTTGGATTGGTCGCCCTGATCGCGTCTTCGTCTCGTCGCACGACAGGAGCCGCGTTGGGCTTGTCGCACGACAGGAGTCGTGTTGGGGATGGGGAGAAGTGTGAGTGTCGAAGGCGTTTTGTAGGAGAGAAGTGTAAGGATGCAACGTGTAGGGATTGAAAAGATTTGGGTGTACCCCTGTTCGATGTTTTTGGATCTATCTGAACTGGCCGCTGCACGGGGATTGTCGCCAAGTTATCCGATGGAGAACTTGATGATGCGTGCGCGAGGGGTGAACCCGTGTTGGGAAGATCCCGTGACGATGGCGGTCAATGCGGCCAAGCCGATGTTGACGCAAGAAGATCGTGATTCGATCGAGTTGTTGATTGTGGGAACGGAGTCCTCGCCCGATCAAGGCAAGCCGATCAGCACCTTTGTGCATCGATTTTTGGGTCTATCGGAAAACTGCCGAAACTTTGAGACGAAGCATGCTTGTTATGGCGGGACGTGCGCGGCGATGATGGCGGCGCATTGGGTGGCGTCGGGTGCTGCGGGAGATGCGAAAGCCTTGGTGATCGCGACCGATCAGTCGCGGATGCACTTGGGTGCGCCTTGGGAGTATGTGTTGGGGGCGATCAGCGTGGCGATGTTGATCTCCAACAAGCCGAGCGTGCTGGAGTACGATCTGCGCGACAACGCGTATTGGACAAAAGAAGTGGGAGATACTTTTCGCCCGACCTCTCGCGAAGAAGCCGGAAACACCGAGCAAAGCGTCTTTTGCTACCTTGAAGCTCTCGAAGGGGCCTTTGCGCATTATCGGCGCAAGCAAGGCGGGATGGTGGATATGAATGCGCGCTTTCAGAAGCATATCTACCACGTACCGTTTTCGGGCATGGTGCAACGCGCCCATCGCCAGATCATGCGCGATGCACACGGGATGTCTCGCAAAGAAGCGGATGCCCACTTTGATCAACGGGTGCGCGGAAGTTTGGTGTACAACTCCCAGTGTGGCGGGACATATACAGCAGCCACATTTCTTGCATTGACGGGGCTGTTGGATCAATACAGCGATTTGAACGCAGGGGATCGTATCAGCATCTTTGCGTATGGTTCGGGATCTTGTTCGGAGTTTTATTCGGGGTTTATCGGTGATCAAGCCCGTGAGCGCGTTGCAAAAGCCGATGTACAGGGCAGAATCGATGCGCGTTATCGCCTGAGCGTCGAAGAGTACGAAGCTGTCGAGAAAGAGCGCACAAGCTACATCGATCTGCCGACCTACCAGCCGCCCAAAGAAGGATTCAACAACCACTACAAGGCGTTTTACGAAGGCAAGGGCTATCTTGTCTTGGATGGTTTGGACGGATATTTCCGTCATTATGCGTGGAGTTGACGGGCTGTGCGCTGGGTGGCCTCGTCATACGATATCCGAGAGATGTATGCACAAACGAGAGTACGCGGATGCCCGATTCTTGGGCAGCCACACCTGTCTGCCCCGACCTCTTTACGATAGCGCAACAGGCCGATCTCGTAGGAGTCCCTGAATCTTGGTGCGTGAAGGGTATGTTTTGATGAGCATGGAACTTCGGTGGAGAGAGCAACAGAGAAGCGTGTGGCGTTTGCAGATGATGCCTGTGGAGGCTACACGAGCCGAGATATCGTTGGATAGTGCGGCGTTGCGGGATTGGGAACAGAAGCTCAAAGAAGCCGAAGAGGCGGAGATTCGGGTGTTGGTGATCGAGGGTGTGGGGGGGATGTTTTGTCAGGGGATGGATCTGGGGGCGCGTTTGATGGCGTATCCGCAACCTCCGATGGGTCCGTCATCGCGAGATGAAGCGCACGAGATCGATGCGCATTATACGCCAACACCCGGGATCTTGCGTGCGCTGCACGGTCGTACTGTGTTGGATGATGTGACGGCTGCGGCACTGCGCGACGATGTGAAGCGTTATGCGGCGTTGCTGTGGGCATTGCGACGCGCTGCATTTGCGGTGGTGGCGTTGGTGGATGGTGAGGTGATGGCGGGTGGAGTGGGCCTGATGGCGGCGGCGGATCAGGTGTTGGCGACGAAGCGATCGCGTGTGGGTTTGCCGGAGGCTTCGTTGGGCTTGTTGCCTGCGGTGGTGTTTCCTGTGTTGTGTGAGCGTGTCCCTGCACAAAAAGCCCGATGGTTGGCGATGCGCAGCGTGGGGATGGAGTCGGCAGAAGCGTTGGCGCTTGGGCTGTTTGATGCGGTTTACGAAGATGCGGAGGCTGTGGAGAAGGCAAGTCGTGAGAGTTTGCGCGCTTTGTTGCGGGCGCATCCGCAAGCGATCGCCGATCTCAAACGCCGCACTACGGAAACGCCGAAGGCATCGCTGCAAGATGCGTTGGATGAAGCTGCGGAGTATACGGCCTCTTGTTTGATGCTTCCTGATCGTGTAGAGGGCATCCGTCGTTTCTTGCAAGGAGAGCCTTTGCCTTGGCAAGAACGCTTGCCTCGCAGAGAAGATCGTTCCCACCCATCGGATCCATCGCGATCCTCCGAGTAGACAACGCCGAAAGCACGGGATGTCGAGCATGACAGAAGCTTTGATCACACTTCACTACGAAGAATCAGGGATCGTGATCTTGCAGATGCAAGATCAAGCCAAGAAAAATGCCCTTGGGACGGTCTTTGTTGAAAAGCTGACGGAGGCTTTGCATCAAGTGGCACAGCGTGCCGAAGTGCGAGTGTGCGTGTTGCGAGGACTGGAAGAGGTGTTCTGTGCAGGCGGCGATGAGGAGATGTTGTTGGCATTGGCACAGGGCAAGATCGTGGCGTCGGATATCATGTTGTCGCGGACGATGCTCGAAGTACCGATCCCAACGATCGCAGTGATGGAAGGCCACGCTGTGGGTGGGGGTCTGACGCTTGGTTTGTGCTGCGATATCGTGATGATGGCGCGGGAAAGTCGCTATGGCTGTAGCTTTATGAACATGGGATTTACGCCCGGGATGGGTACGACGCGCTTGTTGGCCTTGGCGGTGGGTGAGTACATCGCTGCGGAGATGATGTTGGGGGGGCAGTTTTTTCGGGGCGCGCACTTCGAGGGGCGTTCACAGATCAACTACATCTTGCCGCGTGAGCAGATGTGGCGAAAAGCCATGCAAGTGGCCGCAGCGATCGCAGAAAAACCGCGATTTGCGTTAGAGATGCTCAAGCGCGATCTGTCGTTGAAAAAACGACGCCTCTTTGAAGAAGCCCGCACCAACGAAGTGCCGATGCACCAGTACTGCTTTGCTTTGCCCGAGACGGCTCAGCGTATCCAAGAAAACTACGTCTCCACAAAGAAACACTAGCCGAAACAAAAAGATATCCGATTACAAAGATATCGGTTCTTTGCATCAGAAGGAGCTTTGGGATGCGCAATGATCTTCGCGGAAAAGCGGTCTTGATCACGGGTGGAACCAAAGGGATTGGTTTTGCGATCGGTCTGGCGTTTGGAAAGTTGGGCGCACACACCTATTTGACGCATCGTTGGGGTTCGGCGGACGAAAACAAGATCCGCGAACAGTTCGCAGCAGCGGGCGCACCGACACCGCAGATCGTCGAGGCCGATGTGGTCAACGATGACGATCTCAAGCGGTTGTTGGCGCTGATCCAGCAAGATCACGAACGCATCGAAGTGTTCGTCAGCAACGTTTGCGTTGTTCAGCCTGCCAACGGCGTAGACAGCTACAAAAAACGCTCGCTGCTGCGGAGTTTGGAGTACAGCGCTTGGCCCTACGTCAACTACACCATGCAGATCAAGAAGACTTTTGGGACATATCCGCGTTATGTGGTGGGGATATCGAGCGATGGCCCCGACAACTACTTTAGCCACTACGAATTTGTCGCCGCCTCGAAGACGGTGATGGAAACTTTTTGCCGTTATATGGCTTCTCGCCTATACAAAGAGGATGTGCGCTTCAATGTGATCCGCACCCGTAGCGTCCCGACCGAAGCGGTGCTGGAGATCTTTGGGGAGGATTACATCAAGTTTTTTGGAAAGTATGCCGGCGAAGAATACTTTGTCCAGCCCGAAGAGGTCGCTGATTCGGTGATCGCGCTGTGCAGCGGTATGTTGGATAGCCTCAACGGCCAGATCGTTTTGATTGACAAAGGCTCGTCTTTCGCGGATACCCTGATGCGTTTGATGGAAAAACGTCACACGTTGGGCCTGTCGTTGTAAGCCCGCGTAGGGCGCGTGATAAAATGGAAAAATAGAAACAAAGGAATAGGAACCATGACTAAAGAAAAAATTTTCTCGATCGTGAAAAAAAACTTGCTTGATATCCTCGAAGATGCCGATGAGAGTGCGGTCACTCCCGATAAATCGATGAAAGAACTCGGCGCAAACAGCTTGGATATCGTCGAAGTGGTGTCCACGAGCATGCGTGAATTGAAAGTCAAGATCCCCCGCTCCGAACTCAATACGCTGACCAACATCGGCCAATTGGTCGATGCGTTGTATGCCGCTGTCAACAACAAAGTGGACGCTTAAATCCTTGAAACCACACCCCACCGCTCATCCGATGATCAAAAATGACTTTCGTGGAAAAGCGATCTTGATCACGGGCGGCACAAAAGGCATCGGCCTTGCGATCGCGCTTGCGTTTGCACGAGAAGGGGCGCACGCTTACCTCACTTACAAGTGGGGAAGCGCGTCTCTCGACAGCATCCGCGAAACGTTCCGCAACGAAGGGCTTTTTGAGCCGATCTTGATCGAAGCCGACGCCTCGAACGAAGAAGACACCGACATGGTGCTTCGTCGCATCAAGGAAGATCACGAACACATCGAAGTGTTTGTCAGCAACGTCTCTTTTTCGCAGCTTGTATCCGATGAAAGCTCCTACAAAAAGCGCTCGTTCCTTAAAAGTTTGGAATACAGCGCGTGGCCTTTTCTCGGATACTCGCAAAAGATCAAGCAGACCTTCGGTCGTTATCCGCACTATATCCTCGGAACATCGAGCTTTGGCGTCGATACCTACTACATCCAGTACGACTTTGTCGCTGCTTCAAAAGCTGTGATGGAGACTTTTTGTCGATACATGGGCAAGCATCTTCTCAACGAAGGTGTGCGAGTCAACATCTTGCGCTCGCGCCCTGTCGCCACCGATTCACTTCGGGCCACTTTCGGCGAAGGCTACGAAGCTTTTGCAAAAAAGCATTTTGGTGAAGAGGCGTTTGTCACCGTCGAGGAAGTCGGCGAAGCAGCTCTGGCGATGTGCAGCGGCCTGATGGACGCCATGACCGGACAAGTCCTAATGATCGATCACGGCGTCACCTTCCACGACAACATCCAGTACATGTTTGAACATCGCGATGAGATGGGCTTTGAGGCGCTTCTTGCCGAAGTCGAAAACAAATAAGTCCACGGAAAACACGGAAAACACGGAAAGGGGCAGGAAAGGGGCAGGAAAGGGGCAGGAAAGGGGCAGGAAAGGGAGTTTACGAAAGAAGAGGAGAGGCGGCGGTGGCTCGTCGGACCCAGTTTTGGGCGAGCATACCGCCGTTGTCGATCAAGGACTCTTCGAGAAGAAAAGCGGGCAGAGGGGTTTGTTCGAGGCGGGAGAGCAGGGCCAAGTCGGCGTGAGGATGGGCTTGATAGAGGCGAAAGAGAGCGGCGATGCTTTTGGAGCCGAGGCGGAGATCAGCGGTGCTTTTGGAGCCGAGGCGGAGATCAGCAGTGCTTTTGGAGCCGAGGCGGAGATCAGCAGTGCTTTTGGAGCCGAGGCGGAGATCAGCAGTGCTTTTGGAGCCGAGGCGGAGATCAGCAGTGCTTTTGGAGCCGAGGCGGAGATCAGCGGTGCTTTTGGAGCCGAGGCGGAGATCAGCGGTGGGGTGGGCTTCGCCGTCCTCTTCGCCAAAGGGTCCGATCTCGCGAGCGCCGATGCCGAGGATCATGCGACTGAAAAGCAAGCGTTGACGGGCTTGTTGGAGAAATCGTGGATCGAGGATCGACAGCAGGGCAGCCCATTGTGGAGTGACCCACGAGCCGCGATCAAAGCATTGCCAAGCGAGGGAGAGTGTGTGCGGATCATGCAGGCTTGGGGAGACGAAGATCGCGCCGACCGCGACGAGGTTTTCGCGCCAGTTGGAGTCTTGGATCAGAGCGTGAACTTTGGAGGTGAGGTGGGGGATCGGGCGGAGAACCTCTTGGACGGTGCGGAATAACGCGGTGGTTGCGAGCGGATCTTCGTAAAGATTGAGCAGCGCGTGTATGGGTGAGATGCGCTGTTGGTTTCCAACAAAAAGCGGCGCAAAGTCTTGGCGAAGCGCTGCGGAAGGGGTGAGTTGGGCGGACATAGGGCGCTCCTGTTTGTACAAAAGGCAAGAGATCCTGCATCGTTGGGTGGGGGCGCAGGTGGCTCTCAAGATAGTTTGGGGCGGTGCGGATGGCCAGACGCGAAGAGAAGTTCGGCTTTTTCTTTGCTCGTGCGCTTGACGTTCTGTTTTGTATGGATAATTGTCCATATACGATAAACCACCCAAGAAAGGAAAGCGTATGGATGTCGGTTACGTCTGGGACGAATCAAAGTACGAGAAAACAAAAGAAAAGCACGGTGTGACGTTTGCTGAAGTTGTTTATGCGATGGAAGATCCCAACAGTTTAGACGAACAAGAATTTCGTAACGACGAAGAACGCTGGGTGAGCGTGGGTTCCACGTGGGAGGGGCGTGTCATCGCCGTCGTTTACAACTGCGACGAATTTCCTCTTTACCGCATCATTACTGCTTTCCAAGCAGAAGGGAGTTGGCTCGATGAGTACCGAAAAACCTGACGAAATCGATATCCTACGAGAAGAGATTCTCGCGAGGAAACCGAACCCCGATTCGATTTCTCGCGGGCTTGAGCGTAGAAAACAGCGATTGCAAGAGGCCATAAAAACGAAAATATCCATCCGCATCGACGAGGACATTTTGCAAGAGTTTAAAGCCCTCGCACAAGGGAAAGGCTATCAAGCACTGATCAATCAGGCGCTTCGCGAATGGTTGGTGGTCGGTGGTCTGAGGGAACTTTTGCGCGAAGACGTGGAGCAACTCATCCAGCACACCATCCAAACAACCCTTTCTTCCGTTCAAAACCCGGTACAAAAAAGAGCGAGCAAATAGGGTCGCCACGATTTGCAGTAGCGGTCCTGTTCTTGGGCAGCCACGGGGCTGCATCTGCCGATCACAGCACGGAGGATTTTGTATCATACGATCTCCGAGAGACGTGTGATCGAAGGGTAGGTGCGATCCGCTGTAGACGCCCTATTGTTGGGCAGCCACTGGGGGCTGCCCCTACGTTTTTCGGTCACAGCATGGAGGGATTTCGTATCACTCGCTTTCGATCCATCGCTTTCGCTCCTCTACGGTCGGTATCCTGCAAGCGTTGTATCGTCCAAAAAGGCGGTAGCGGTAGCGCGCAAAAAGGCGATAAAAAGCGTTGAGTAAAAAAAGCGGTATCCATCTCATAAAGATCAAGGATGGAAAAAGGCGGGGGTATATTTCTCGGGCTGCACGACCATCGAGCAACAACGTCTCCGAAGGGGTGCCCGCATGGAGCAGCAAATAGATACCATCGATATCGTCTATTTTGCCACCGTGGCGTTGCAAAGCAGCACGCGCATAACCTCCTTGAAGATAAGCAAAAAAGAACTGCTTTTTCGCATCGTGTTTCAACAAGAAATGGACAAACCAATTGCAGTACACGCAGGTTCCGTCGATAAAGACGACGTGGCGTTGGTTGGGGATGGCTCGTTCGGGCGGAGGTTCGATCATGGCGGTCACATGCGAAAGACGCCGTAGCGTGTGGGGTTGGGGGGGGCTTGCAAGGTGACGGCAAGCGCAAGGCCGAGGATATCGCGGGTGTGGGTGGGATCGATCACGCCGTCGTCCCAGAGGCGGGCAGTCGAGTAATAAGGATTGCCTTCGCGCTCGTATTTTTCGAGGATAGGGGCTTTGAAGGCGCGAGCCTCTTCGTCGGACATGGCGGATTGTCCGAGGCGTTCGGCTTGTTGTTGTTTGACGGTGTAGAGGACGTTTGCGGCTTGTTCACCGCCCATGACGGAGATGCGGCTATTCGGCCACATCCAGAGGAAGCGCGGAGCATAGGCACGACCGCACATGCCGTAGTTTCCAGCCCCAAAGGAGCCGCCGATTACGACGGTGAGCTTGGGTACTGCGGCGTTGGAGACGGCATGCACCATCTTGGCTCCGTCCTTGGCGATGCCGCCGGCCTCGTAGTCGCGCCCGACCATAAAGCCAGTGATATTTTGTAAGAAGATCAACGGGATACCGCGTGCCGAACACAGCTCGATAAAGTGGGTTCCTTTGAGGGCCGATTCGCTGAATAAGATGCCGTTGTTGGCGACGATCCCGACGGGATAACCGTGAATATGCGCAAAAGCACACACCAACGTCGTGCCATAGCGGGCCTTGAATTCGCGCCATTGACTGCCGTCGACGATGCGGGCCATGACTTCGCGGACATCGTAGCCGATGCTTGTGCGCGGTGGGACGATGCCGTAAAGCTCGATCGGATCGTAGAGGGGTTCTTCGGGGGACTGGACTTGGGCGTGGATCTGGAGGTTGCGGTTGAGGGATTCCACGATCTCGCGGACTTGTTCGATCGCATCGTGATCGTCGACTGCGAAGTGATCCGCAACGCCAGAGATCCGTGTGTGGACATCCGCTCCACCGAGATCTTCGGCGGTCACTTCTTCGCCTGTGGCGGCCTTAACGAGCGGTGGGCCAGCCAGAAAGATCGTGCCGTTGCCTTTGACGATCACGGCTTCGTCGCTCATCGCGGGGATATAGGCCCCGCCCGCTGTACAAGATCCCATCACGCAAGCGATCTGCGGGATACCCAGCGAACTCATCTGTGCTTGGTTAAAGAAGATCCGCCCGAAGTCATCGACATCAGGGAAGACCTCATCTTGCATCGGCAAAAACGCCCCGCCCGAATCCACAAGATAGATGCAAGGCAGGTGATTCTCTTGGGCGATGTATTGGGCGCGTAGGTGCTTTTTAACCGTCATCGGAAAATAGGTTCCGCCTTTGACCGTCGCATCATTGGCGACGATCATACAAGGCTGCCCGTGAACACTGCCGATCCCCGTCACGATCCCCGCTCCCGGGGCCTCACCTTCGTAAAGATCCCACGCTGCAAGTGGCGATAGCTCTAAGAACGGAGAGCCCGGGTCGATCAAACGCTCGATGCGCTCGCGTACAAACAGCTTTCCGCGTTTTTCGTGCTGTTGGCGGGTTTTGTCGCCGCCGCCCTTACGCACAAGCACCATCCGTTCGCGCAACTCCTCCGCTAAACCCCGATTGTGGGCCTCATTCTCTTTGAAGGTCTGGCTTTCTGTTTTGATCAGCGATTGAAAGATCTGCATCAACGCTTCCTTGGCTCGTGGTCTGTGAGCGATGGGTGGCCGTTCGTTGCGACACCCCATCCAACGGGCTTCTCGTGTGACCCTGTTTGGAGCGTCTCTTGTACCCACAATCTTCGACCACAACAAGGGGGTATGTCCTGTTCGTGGAGGGTGGATTCGTTTCTTCGTCGTGCTGTTTGAAATGCCGCGAACACGGGGGGTTTCCTATCTATTGCTTTGTTGGGCCGTCGCGTGGTTCACAGCCAGCCCGCTGTTGATCCGCCAAGTGGCTCACAGCCAGCCCGCAGTTGATCCGCCAAGTGGCTCACGAAAGCCTCGATGTTCGGTCGCTTTGTTCACAGCCAGCCCGCAGTTGATCCGCCAAGTGGCTCACGAAAGCCTCGATGTTCGGTCGCTTTGTTCACAACAAGCCCGTTGCAACGAAGCGTTCAAGCTGCTCCCAAGGGACGCGCAGATCGAGCTTTTCTTGTTGCAGCCATTCATCGCTAAAGTACCGATCTTTGTAGCGATCGCCTGCATCGCAGATCAATGTCACAACGCTGCCTGTTTGGCCTTCTTGGAGCATCTTGCTGATCAAACCAAATGCCGCAAAGACGTTCGTTCCCGTCGATGCGCCGACCTTTTTTCCGAGATAGCGTTCCAAAAAGCGCGTGGTTGCGATGCTTTGTTCGTCGGAGATCTGTACAGCATCGTGGATCACGTCGGGCAAAAAAGAAGGTTCAACACGCGGCCGCCCGATGCCTTCGATGCGCGAACTGGCGCACATCTTGAGATGTGGATCGCGTGTCTTGAAATACTCGTAAAACACCGACCGTTCTGGGTCTGCAAGAATAAGCTGTGTTTGGCCCCCGCACTCCAAGGAATAACGCAGATAACGACCGATCGTGGCGCTGGTTCCGCCCGTCCCTGCGCTCATGACGACATAGGCAGGGGTTGGATAAGGCTCTTGCTTCATTTGATCGAAGATGCTTTGTGCGATGTTGTTGTTGCCCCGCCAATCGGTCGCTCGTTCGGCGTAAGTGAACTGATCCATATAGTGGCCGTTGCGTGTGCGTGCGATCTCCTCGGCGGAGGCGTAGATCTCCGCTGGTGCGACCCGCTCACAACGCCCCCCCCAAAACTCGATCTCTCGGACTTTTTGCGAGGCTGTTTTTTCGGGAATCACCGCGATAAAGGGCAATCCCAACAGCCGCGCAAAGTAGGCTTCCGAGATCGCCGTACTGCCCGAAGAAGATTCAACGATGGGCGTGCCTTCGCCGATCCAGCCGTTGCAGATCGCATACAAAAACAACGACCGCGCAAGTCGATGTTTGAGACTGCCTGTCGGATGCGTTGACTCGTCTTTGAGATAGAAATGGATATCGTGTTTTTGTAAGATCGGAAACATCGGCTTGAGCAGATGTGTATCCGAAGATCGCGTAAAATCCGCATGGATCTGTTGGATCGCCCAACGCACCCAGTTGCTGCAATACTTGGCTTTTGAATGAGTCATCAGTTGCTCCAAAATACAAAAAGAGTCCACGGAAAGCACGGAAGGCACGGAAAAAGAGTCCGCGTACAACGACCAACGGGAGTTTCACGCTTCGTACAACGACCAACGGGAGTTTCACGCTTCGTAAAGCATGGACAACACTGTTAGAGAAGAAGGCGCTCGATGGTTGCTTTGGGATGGCATCCAAAATTGGCTAACAGGCCGACTTTCAGCCCTGTAGATTTCAGGTAGTTGAGCAGTTGTGCTTTATGTTCGCCGGTGGTTTGGCTGAGGGCTTTAATCTCCAAGATAACCGAATTGTAGCAAATGAAATCAGGCCGATAGTAGTGCTTCAATGGTTCGCCTTTGTAGGACAGTCGCAATTCGCTTTGTGCCGCGAAAGGGATGTTTGCTTTGGCGAATTCTTTTTCCAAGCACTCTTGATACACAGCTTCGAGAAATCCGCAACCCATCTCTCGGTACACCTCAAAGATCGCGCCTCGGATCGCGTAGGTTTCTCGTTCGTGGAGTATGGTTGTTGTTTTTGGATAGGTGGGAGGAAGGAATGTTGGATCGCTGGGGTTCATCGTTTTCTACCTTTCTTTGTTTCTAGCGTTGTTTCTTGTGAGATTGCTTGCTGTCGGCAAGATTGCTTGTTGTCCTGTGATCGGGTGTGCTCTACGCTTCGAATGTTTCGGGATGAGTTGCGTGCGCTGGACGAGGGCACTCGCTGCTTGCTTTATTGTCGGCGGTGTTGGATTCTTGTTTTGTTGGTCGGTGTTTTCATTTTTTTGCGGTGGGCGTGGGGAGGTTGTGCTTTGATAGAGCGAGTCGTGTCTTACGAAGCGCTAGGCCCTCTTTGGCGGCCTGCCTTGGAGTCTTCTTGCCTTCTTTCTGTGTTGTCTGTGTTGTCTGTGTTGTCTGTGTTGTCCGTGTTGTCCGTGTTGTCCGTGTTGTCCGTGTTGTCCGTGGAGTCTTCTTGCCTTTTTTCCGTGTTTTCCGTGTTTTCCGTGGACTATTCTTTCTGGCTTGGTAGGTTTCGTGTTTGATCGGGCGATTTACGCCAAGGAGAAAACTGCGACGAATCGAGTCCGCCCCATCCACCGAGTATTGCACTCGTACCATTGTTTCGGATCTGTTCGTGTTTTTCTGTTGATTACGCTGTGCTTGTTCTGTTTGGCCTGTACATCCTAGAGGATAGGAGTTGTGTTGGATGAGTCACACCCAGCGTTTCGGTCGAGGCGGTGCCGTTTTTTACGGTGTTGTGGTTTTGGTGATGGTGCGGTGGTTTTTTGGGATGGTTTTTGATGGAGCGTTTGTGCAAGCGCAACCGATTCCTCCAGAGATCGAGCGGTCTATTCGGGATTTGCGTGATGCTGCGGATCCGAGGGTTCGTGTGCGTGGAGCAAAAGCCTTGGGGCAGAGCGGAGCCAAAGCAGCGCCTGCTGTGGCGGTGCTGGTGCGAACATTGAGCGAAGAAAACGAGGGCGTGGTTCGTCGGGAGGTGGTCAAGGCTTTGGGTCAGATCGGCGTGGTGGCCAAGGCAGCGATCCCTGCGTTAATCGAGGCTTTGTGCGATCCCGATGCAGATGTGCGCCCCCAAGCAGCCGAGGCGTTGAGAGCGGTGGGAACGGTAGCGATCCCTGCACTGATCTACGCGGTACACCATCCCTTTTGTTGGAACGCCCGCTATCTCGCCATCAAAACGCTCGGTGAGATCGGGGGAATGGATCGATCGGCGATCAAGGCGATCGTTCAGAGCCTCAAAGATCAGCGTTTCGAGGTTCGTCGAGAGGCCGCGTTGGCGTTAGGCAAGATGGGGGTAAAAACGAAGTATGCGCTCCCTGTATTCATCGAGTTGTTGGGGGATAAAGAGGCGTGGGTACGCCAAGAAGCCGCAAAGTTGTTGCGTGAGAGGGGGGATTTGGCGGTTCCTTTGCTGACGAGGGCTTTGTGGCATCCAAAGGAAGAGATCCGTATGGGGGCGATTGAAGTGCTGGGCAAGATGGGGCAGCTTACGAGCGATAAGCTGGTGAGAGCCTTGGGGGGGGCGTCTTGGGCCGTGCGCTGCGATGCTGCGAGGGCTTTGGGCAGGATGGGGAAGGCTGCTCGGCCTGTGATCCCTGCGCTGATTCGGGCTTTGCGCGATCCGAGTCGTGATGTTCGCGCTTGTGTTGTCCAAGCCTTGGGAAAGATGACCGACACCGCGCTCCCCGCCATCACGGCGGTTTTGGGTGATCCCGATGCGCGTGTTCGGGCGAAAGCAGCCCAAGCCTTGGGAGATATCGGACCTGCCGCCAAGACAGCGATCCCAGCGTTGATCGTGGCATTGCGCGATCGTGAGTTGGAGGTGCGCGAGTCTACGTCATTGGCGCTCGCAAAGATCGGAGCATCGGCAGTTCCAGCGTTGATCGTGGTGTTGCGCGACAAGGAATGGTTGGTGCGCGGTGATGCCGCCAAAACACTTGCAAAGATCGGTACAGAAGCGAAAGAGGCGGTTCCAGCGTTGATCGTGGCGTTGCGTGATGAAGTGAGGGAAGTGCGTGTTGTGGCCGCCAAGGCTTTGGGGAAGGTGGGTGGGGCTGCGAGGGCAGCGGTCCCTGCACTGATCGAGTCATTGCGCACAGAGCAGATCGGAAGAGTGCGCGCTCGATCTGCTCAGGCGTTGGGGCAGATGGGGGATGCGGCAAGCGCGGCGATCCCTGCACTTGCGTCGGCTTTACGCGACAAACACTCGGATGTTCGACAACAGGCTGTTCGTGCGTTGGGCCGTATCGGGGTTCGAGCCGTGTTTGCGATCCTTGGGCAAGCTTTGCGCGAACCTGATTTGGAAGTTCGACGGCTTGCAGCGGAGGCACTCGGTCAGATCGGTGTGGCCGCCCAATCGACGGTCCCTGCGCTGGTTGAGGCGTTGCGTGATCAAGAAAAAAAAGTGTGTGTGTCTGCGGCCCGAGCCTTGGGGCGGATGGGCAGCGCTGCAAGACAGGCGGCTCCTGCGCTGGTGGGAGCGATTCAGGATCCAGAAGTGCGTGCTTCGGCGGTCGAGGCGCTTAAACGGATGGGCAGCGCAGCGAAGCCAGCGATTCCCGCGCTGTTGAAGGCTTTGGGCGATCTGGATCCGAGCGTTCGCAGCATCTCTGCCGAGCTGTTGGGGTCGATCGGGAGTGCCACCAAACCAGTGATTAGGGTGCTGGTTCGGGCTTTGCGCGATGAAGAAGATGAGGTGCGTGTTCGTGCGGCCTTGGCTTTGGTTTGCCTGAACGCCTCAAAGCGTGCGGTATCCGTGTTGCTCAAGGCTTTGCGGGAGAAGCAACGGCTTGCTCGTCTTCGATCGGTGCGGCTGCTTGGGAAGATGGGAGCGGGGGCTCGATCCGCGCTGCCTGCGCTTCATCAGGCCAAAAAACAAGCGACGGATCGCCTTTTTCAGGCCGCGATCACAGAAGCGATCACCGATATCTCCCGCCCTTCTGTTTCGTTGTGCCCCTTTTCGGCGTCTCCTCCTCGCTCTCGGCGGCCTTGAGATGGCGAGGTGGGGCTTCCACCGAAGTGTGCGGGCGTATGTTGGCGGACCGTGCGACCCACCCAAAAAACCTGTGGGCGTATGTTGGCGACCGTGCGACCCTTCCAAAAAACCTGTGGGAGTACTTTGGCGACCGTGTGACCCTTCCAAAAAACCTGTGGGAGTACTTTGGCGATCGTGTGACCCTTCCAAAAAACCTGTGGGAGTACTTTGGGCGACCGTGCGACCCTTCCAAAAAACCTGTGGGAGTACTTTGGGCGACCGTGTGACCCTTCCAAAAAACCTGTGGGAGTACTTTGGGCGACTGTGTGACCCTTCCAAAAAACCTGTTGGTCTTGCGATCTTTGGGGGTTGTGTGTTTGGGTAGGAAGGCACGGGTGATGTTGGGCTGCGGCTTGGCAAGGAAGGTGTTGCGTATCTATCCCCCTTGGGGACGGAGTATCAACGGAGAGCGAATCACCCTTTGTTGAGCAGAAATGATACGAAATCCGCAGGGTGTGTGCATGACGTAGGGGCGGTTCGCGAACCGCCCGATTCTTGGGCAGCTATGTTTACGCTCACACAATAGGCGGATCTCGTATGAGCGGTGTTGAAGGGAGAGCGATGAGAGAAGCGGTACAAGAAGCGTTGAACGCCCTATTGATGGAGGAGGAGAGTGCGGAGACGTGGGAAGGGCTGTGTACGTTGTTGGTGGAGATCTGTACGGAAGAAGAACGGGAGTGGGGGATTCAAAAAGCGGCGTTGGTGTTGGCATCGTGGTCGGATGAATACTGTCGATTGGAGGGGATCGATCTAAAGCATCCATGTTGGCCGTTGGTGCGGACATTGCGTTTGTCGGATGAAGATCTGGTGGATTTGGCGGTCTTGATGGAGCATCCGCACATTCGAGGGTTGGAGATGTCGGGTTGCGAAAGGCTTGAAGATGCCGAGGTGTTGGGGCAGTTGTCGTCGTTGACGTATTTGGATGTGTCGGGGACGGTGAGTTTGCGGGATATTGGCGGGTTGGGGCGGTTGAAGCTGTTGACGCATTTGGATGTGTCATCTTGTCCGAATGTCGAGGACTTTGGTGTGATTGGAGAGATGAAGGGCCTGCGGAGGTTGGGGCTGTCGGAGTGCGATGCGTTGGTGGATGTGGGGTTCTTGGAGGGATTGGAGGGGTTGGAGTATGTGGATTTGTCATGGTGTGCGTTTTTGGAAGATACGCGGGGGTTGGCGGGGAAAGTCAGATTGCGGGAAGTGGATCTGTATGGCTGCGATGTGTTGAGGGAAGTGGATCTGCGGGGATGTGTGGCGCTTGAAGAGATCGATGTTTCGAAGTGTGCCTCGCTGGAGAATCTGGACGGATTGCGCGGATTGACGGCCTTGCGGAAGATCGATGTATCGGAAGGGCTGTCGTTGCGGGACGTGGATGGTTTGTGCGAAGCGCTGTTGCTTGAAGAGGTGGATTTGTCGAAGTGCGAGTCGTTGGAGCGGGTGGATGGGCTTGAGGGGATGAGCGCGCTGCGGATGTTGGATCTGTCGGGTTGTGTGCGGCTGCAAGATATCAGCGTGTTACGTTCGTGTGTGGGGTTGGAAGAGGTCTACTTGCACGATTGTATGGCCCTGACGGATCTGGTGGGTTTGGGTGGATTGAGCAGGCTTGAGACGTTGGATGTGTCGAATTGTGTGGGTCTGACGTCGTTGGGAGGGCTGTGTGGGTTGCCGAGTTTGCAGACGTTGAATTTGTCGGGCTGTGCGGCGATGTCGGATCTCTCGGAGATTACGGGGTTGACATCGTTGGTTTCGTTGGATTTGGCGTGGTGCGTGGCCTTGTCGGATCTGCGACCGATTGGGGGGTTAAAGAGGCTGCAAACGCTGGATATGTCGGGTTGTACGAGTGTGGTGTCTTTGGCGGGTGTGGGTGGATTAAGGCAGTTACAAGCGTTGGATATGTCGTTGTGTTCGGGCCTGACGGGGGTTCAAGAGTTGGCGGGGCTGTTGCGGCTCAAGCATTTGAACTTGTCGTGGTGTCATGGTTTGCGGGATCTCAAGGGCTTGGGTGGGCTGCGTTCGTTGCAGTCGTTGGATCTGTTGGGTTGTGAAAGCCTGACGGATATTCGTGCGCTGGCGTTGCTAAAGGGTTTGCGCAAGTTGAATCTTTCGGCGTGTTCTTCGTTGGAGAGTTTGACGCCGTTGGCAGCGCTCGAATCGCTGGAGTCTTTGAACATTTCGTGGTGTCAAGCACTGGCGATCGGAGAAGTGGCAAAGTCGATTATGCAAGGGGAAGATGTCGTGCGTTTTCGCGGGATGTTGGGCAAAAATATCGAGGCGCGGCCCGATAGCTCGCTGCTTTTTGAGCAGCGAAGGCGGCCTTGAGGGGGAAGTGGCTAGGATTTGTTGAGGAGGGAATGGATCTCGGAGAAGAAGGATTTGAATTTTTTGTCGCGCTCTTCTTCGGATTGGGCTTGTCGTTGTTGTTCGGCTTGGAGGAAGAAGGTGAGTTCTTTGGGGATATCGGCGAGGAAGCGGGAGGGATCGCGTTCGAGATTTCGTCCGAAGCGTCGTCGTTCGAGAGCGCGGAAGATGTAGAGTCGTTGTTTGGCGCGGGTGATGCCGACATAACAGAGTCGTCGTTCTTCTTCGACGTCGGGTTCTTCGCCTTGTCGGTAAAAGGGCAAGAAGCCGTCTTCCATGCCGACGAGGAAGACGACGGGGTATTCGAGGCCTTTGGCTCCGTGTAGGGTGATCAAGGTGACGTGATCTTTTTCGGTTTCGCGATCATCGTCTTCGCTGTGGGAGTCGAGGGAGATGCGTTCGAGGTAGTCATCGAGGGAGGGGTGATCGACGCGGCGTTCGTATTGTTCGATGGCGTTGATGAGGGAGGAAAGGTTGTCGATACGGGATTTGGCTTCGTTGGGATTTTTGTATTCGCGGTGAAGGTGTTGGAAGAGGCGGAGTTCTTGGAGAAGTTCGAGGGTAAGGGTGGAGAGTTTGGTGCGTTGTGCGCGGAGGCGGAAGAGGTCGAAGAGTTGGAGAAGATCGAGGATGGCCTTGCGTGCGGAGGGTGTGAGGGTTTCGATCTGTTCGGCGTGTTCGCAGGCTTGGTAGAAGGAGTTGAAGCGGCCATCGCGGAGTGTTTCGGAGAGGTGGTCGATGGTGGTGTTGCCGATGGAACGGGGTGGGTAGTTGATAATGCGTCGGAGAGAGATCTCGTCAGAGGGGAGGTGGAGGACTTTGAGGTAAGCGAGGGTGTCTTTGATCTCTTTGCGCTCGAAGAAGGTTTGTCCGCCGACGAGTTTGTAGGGGATGCGTTCTTGACGGAGGGCTTCTTCAAAGGCTTGGGACTGTGCGTTGGTGCGGTAGAGGATGGCAAAGTCGCGCCAAGGTCGTTTTTCAGCGTGTTTGATCTCGAAGAGTTGTTCGACGGTGTAGCGGGCTTCTTTTTCTTCGTCGGGTAGGGTGGCGAGTCCGATGCGAGGGCCGGGGAGGGCATCGGTCCAGAGGGATTTGTCGTAGCGGTTTTGGTTTTTGGCGATGACTTTGTTGGCGGCGTCGAGGATGTGGGCGGAGCAGCGGTAGTTTTGGGTGAGCATGATGGTGCGAGCGCCCGGGAATTGTTTGTCAAAGTGGAGGATATTGCTGACATCGGAGCCACGCCATCCGTAGATAGATTGGTCATCATCGCCGACGACGCAGAGGTTTTTGTGGACAGAGGCGAGGCAGTCGACCATGAGGAGTTGTGCGCGGTTGGTGTCTTGGTATTCGTCGATCATGATCTGTTGGAAGCGGTTGGACCATGTGTGTAGGGCGTCGGGGAAGGAGCGAAAGATCTTGACGGGGAGTCGGATCAGGTCATCAAAGTCGACGGCCCCACAAACGCGCAGGGCGTCTTCGTAGAGGGAGTAGGCTTTTTTGAGGACCATGATGTTTGGGTAGAGGGCGTGGTGGGTAGTGTGGACGAGGTCGTTGGGATCGAGGAAAAGGTTTTTGGCTTGGGAGATGGCGGCGAGAAGATCTTTGGGGGGGTGGAAGGCTTCGTCGATGCGGTTTTCGCTCATGACACGGCGCAAGATGGCGAGTTGATCGCTGGGATCGTAGATGGTGAAGCGTTGGGGATAATGGAGACGAGAGAGTTCTTTGCGGAGGATCTTGACGCCGAGGGAGTGGAAGGTGCTGAGGGTGAGTTTTTTGACGAGGGTGGGATCTTTGATCATGGAGGAGACGCGTTCTTCCATTTCGCGGACGGCGCGGTTGGTAAAGCTGACGGCGAGGATGGCCTCGGCGGGATGGCCTTGGGCGAGAAGATGGGCGATGCGATGGACGATGACACGGGTTTTTCCGCTGCCAGCGCCTGCGAGGATCAGCAAAGGGCCGTGCGTGTGCAAGACAGCGTCGCGTTGTTCGGGGTTAAGGTGAGCGACCGAAACCATGGTAGGGAACCTCCGAGCCAAAAAAGCAACTCAAAAAGAGCAGGCATGATGCGGCTGCGCAAATGTTCGGTCAAGGGGCAAGGAGGGTGGGGCTGGCCTTGTGTTTGAAGGGGTGCCGATCCAAACTAGCGTGTTGTTGGATGATAGGAACGATCGATACGGGAGAGATGGAATGGTCCGCACAAGAAGACGAGAACAGCAAGGGAAGGGGGATAGGAAGATGCTTCGAGGGTGGAGTGTAGGGATATGGGGGTTGGTGGGATGGTTGTTGTGCGGCGTGGCGTGGGGGCAAGAAGAGGATTGGAAGTTGCGGGATCGGGATCGGCGGCAGAAACAGATCTTGAGGCGTTTTCAAGAGATCGTGGAGAAGAAGCCTGATCGGGGTTTTGCGTTTCAGCGGATGGTGGAGGTGGGTCGTCGTTGGCCGGGGCTGGATCGTTTGGTGGCGGAGTATCGGAAGAAAGTGAAGGCATCGCCGCGTCGGTTGGCGTATTCGTTGATCTTGGGGCATTTGTTGGATCACACGGGGCAGCGGGAAGGTGCGTTGCGTGCGTACGAGCAGGCGTTGCGGCTGGATCCGCAAAATGCGATGGCGTTGCAGTACAAAGCGGCGATCTTACAGAAGTTGCAACGTTATGAGGAAGCGATCAAGGCGTATGAGACAGCGTTGGGTGTGTTTAAGGACGCGGAGAGGAAGCGGCGAGCGTACAAGGCATTGGGGACGTTGTGGTTGTTGAGGAAGCAGCCGAAGAAAGCGTTGGGGTATTGGAAGCAATTTTTGCAGATGAGTCCGAACAACTTGTTGGCGCGGGAAGAGTTGGCGCGGGAGATGGGGCGGAACAAGTTGTACGAAGAGGCGTTGTTGCAGTGGAAGGAGGTGTTAAAGCGCCGAGGGGGAGGAGTGGCGCGAGCGGGGGTGTTGCGGCAGATGGGGGGATTGTACGAAGAGATGGGGAAGTGGCCAGAGGCGGTGGGGGTGTATCGTCAAGCGATGGTGTTGACGCAAGAGAGTCATTGGTTGAGGAGAGAGTTGAGTGCGCGGGTGTTGCAGTTGCATCGGGAGAATGGGAAGTTGGCGGAGCTTGCGGGGTACTTGCAGCAGCAGAAGCGCAAGTCGGCATCGGACTTGTCGGCGTTGGCGCAGTTGTATGACGAGATGGGGAGGGACAAGGAAGCGCGGGAGATGTATGCGAAGGCATTGTTGGCGAACTCACGGGATTCGCGGTTGCGTTTGCGGTACATCACGTTGTTGGAGGTGGGAGGAGATGTGGCGGAGGGGGTGAAGCAGTATCGGTTGTTGATCCGCAATGAGTCGTCGGAGCCGCGTTATCGGATGGCGTTTGCGGAGATGTTATCAAGGGCGGGTAAGCAGAAGGAATCGTTGGCGGAGATGGCGGAGGTGGCGCGGAGATTTTCGCGCAATACGGAGATCTTGTCGCGGTTGGCGGCGCTGTATCGGCGGCGTCGGATGCACAAAGAGGCGAACGCGTTGTTGCGGCGTTTGATTGCGGTGGATCCGAGGGATCCGGCGCATCGCAATGCGTTGGGGACGTATCATTTTGAGTTGGGACAAAAAGGACAAGCGCAGACGATCTGGAGGGGGATCTTGCGCAGTGGTTTGGGTACAGCGGCGGCGTATACGGCATTGGGGCAGATCTATCGGAGCCACAATCTGGATCGGGATGCGTTGGAGGCGTTTCGGAAGGCAGCGCGTGCGGCTGCGAAAGATCCGAATGTGTTGCGCAATTTGGGAGAGATGTTTCGTCGTTTGTTGGAGGAGGAGGGGGATCTCAAGGCGAAGGAACTGCAAGAAGCGATCGAGGTGTGGAAAAAGATTCATTTGTTGGCGAAGCTGCGTCCCGCGAAAAAAGAGGCGTTGCGGCAATTGTTTGCGTTGTATCATGCGCAAGGGACGTCGTATCGGCTGCCTGTGGAGTATCGACAACGGCTGCGCAAACGCCCAAGCGATATAGAAGCGTTGCGGCTTTTGGGGGAATATTATTTGTGGTTGGCACGCAAGGAGCGGCGGGATCATGCGCAGGCGCGGCGTTATTTTGAGCGGATCTTGGATTTTCAAAAAGATGATATCGATGCGATCTTGACGTTGGAAGATCTGGAGGCGCGTCAGAGCCGATGGTATCTGGCGAAGCGTTATTTGTTGCGAGCGGTGGAAGTGGATAAGAAGGGGAGGAGGACGTATTATCGGCGTTTGTATGAGTACAGCTTGAAGCTGCGTCAGTACCAAGACGCGATCCAGTATGCGCGTCGGGTGGTCGAGTTGTATCCAGACGATGCGACGGCCCATGCGGAGTTGGCGCGGGTGTATCGAAAGGTGGGACGGGCGCAAGAGGCGGTGGGAGCGTACCAAGAGGCGTTGCGCTTGCAGCCACACAATCATGGATACCATCAAACGCTCGGGCATTTGTATCGCGATATGGGGCAAACGGACCAAGCGATCGAGCGTTACAACTTTGTGTTGAAGCACGCGAAAGAAGGGAACCTGATCTACGATGCGGCCATGCAGATCATGGGATTGCGCACGTTGGCCCCAAAGAACGATGTGTTGGAAGTGACGTTGCAGACGCTGTCTGAGCAGAATCCAAGGGAGCTTGCGTACTTTCGGGCGTTAGCGGAGTTGTACCAGCGGCAGGGGCGGATGAAAGAATACCGCGTGGCGTATTTGAAGGCGGCGTCGTCGGTGGATGACAAGTCGCAGGTGTACAAGAAGTTGGCGGAAGCAGCGACGGAACAGGGCGATTTGAAGAAGGCGATCATCTATTACCGCAAGATGCTTGAAGAGACGCCGAACCCGCAGCCCGATCAACAGATGCACTTGGCGCGGTTGTCTTTTCAGGTGGGTGATCAAGTTGGGGCGCGCAAGCTGCTGTTCTCGATCTTGACGGAGAATCCGAACTCTGCGCGGATCTTGCGCCAAGTTGGAGAGCTGTTCGATCGCCATCAGTTGGCGGAGGACGCGATCTATAGCTACGAGTTGTTTTTGGAGCTGCAGCCGATGGAGTCGGCGGTACGAGTGCGGCTGGCGGAGCTTTATTTGCAGAAGCAGATGAACGAGCCCGCGATGGGCTTGTTGGAGTCGGTGTTTTGGCAAGAAGAAGAAAAAGCGTTACGCAGCGTGGCGAAGAAGACGAGCAAACCCAAAAAAGCCAATTCTCCGACACCATCGAGGGCGTATGGTCGGTCGATACGTCATCGTCCGATACATCTGTCCTCGTCTTATTATGCGCGTCGGATGCGTTATATGCGGCTGTATCAGTCGAGGCCGCAACGGATACAGGCGTTGGGCTTGTTGTTGGAGTTGTACGCGAAGGCGGGTAAGTTGGAGGAGTGGGATCGTCGGGTGGAGCTGCATTTGCGGTATGGATGGCAGGACACCGGAACGTTTCTGCGTTATGAGCAGACGATGTTGTTGGAGTTTTTGGCTGCGGCGTATCGAGAGCGCGGTTGGGACGAGCGTTTGCGCAAGATGTATGAGGTGATGCACGAAGCGGATCCGCAAAATGCGCGATGGTCGCAAGAGTTGGCAAAGCTGTATATTGATCAGGGGTTGCATGAAAAGGCAAAAGCGCTGATGTTTGGGATCCATCGGGGAGGGGTTCAAGATATCCAGATGATGTTGGCGCGGGTGCGATTGTTGGTGCAGTTGCGAGAAGAAGAGCAATTGACGTTTCAGTTGCGAAGCTTGTTGTACGGGAGTTATACGCGAAACCACCACTATATGCTGCAAGTGTTGCAGGAGTTGCGAAAACTACCGAACACACGGTTGTATGAGATGTTTTTGCGGGGCTTGTTGCAGACGGGGGTTGCGTATTATCGGGAGGCGTACCAGCAGATGTTGGTAAGCGTCTATTTGCAATCGGGAAAACAAGATCTTGCGCAAAAGATGTTGATGGCGCGATGGAAGGGGGGGTTGTCACGTGCGCCGCTCAAGCAGATGGAGACGGATCGGTTGGGGACAGCGCGTTTGTTGTGGCCGTTGTTGTCGTCGAAAGAGCAAGAAAAGCTGTTGCAGGATGCGGAACAAGGGGTGACGGATGCTTTGTTGGGTGGAGATCCAGAGAAGATTCGGCAGGCTTTGGTGACGGCGCGAGCAGCGGTGTGGGTGGGGCGGGGTCAGGATGCGGCGCAAGCCTATCTTCCGGCGATGTGGAGTGTGGGGACCAAGTACCAAGACGGCCCATTTTTGCGGGGCGTGTTGTCCGATCTGTTGCGGGAACGGCAGGATATCCACGCGCTGAAGTTGATCAAGCAAGAGATGGCGGAACAGACGACGCCGCATACAGAGATGGGGTATCTGTACAGCGTGTTGACGCATTTGTCTTCGAGGGGGGGGACGCCAGAGGCGAGTTTGGGGCGATATCTGGAGAAGGCATTGCGGCGTTTGCACCCGAGAAGTCGGAGGCCAAGCGTGATCAGGCGTGGGGCTGTGGCGATCAACTCGATGTTAGAGAAGAGGGCATGGTTGGCGTTGGCGTTGCGATTGGGAGAGGTGTATTTGAAGGGGGGCGATCCGAAGCGGGGGATCTGGTGGTTGGAGGCTTGTCGTTGGTTGGACAGCGAGCAGGCACAAGAACCCGCGTTGTTGAATCTGCTGTACGAGGCATACCAAGAACAGGGGATGAACGAAACGGCGGCGCGTTATCGGGAGAAGACGCGCCAAGCGATCGGCGAGATCTTGTTGCGGGATCTGAAGGGGTGGGAGCTGTATTTGGGGCTAGGTGCGGAGCGGGACAAGGCGCTATTTTCGCATATTTGGTTGTATCTACGGAATTCTCCGACGATGTACACGGCACGTTATCAGTTACAGCGCCCAAGTCAGATGTTGCGTTATCAGATCCAAGGGATTCAACGGATGTCGTTGTTGGAGAGTTACAAGGTGCGGATCGCGCCGTTGGCTGCGTTGTACAGCCCGTCAGGTGAGATCCAAAAGCTGGTGGATTTGCTCAAGGCACGCCGAGAGCGGGTGGTGGATGGCGAAACGAAGCGGATGTTGTCGTTGTATGTGATGGGTGCGTATCTGTGGGATTGGGAGACGCGTTCGACACCGAGTTCATTGAAGGAGTTGTTGGCGAGGATGGATGGGCTGCGCAAGATGCCGCACAGTCCGCAAGAACGATTTCATTTGGGATTGTGGCATGGGAGGTTGTTGGGTGAGATGCAACAGCCGAAGCAGGCGCTTGCGGTGTATCGTGAGTTGTTGACGGGCGCGTCGCCAGCCCAAGAGCGGCAGGTGTTGTTGCAGATCGCGGAACATGCGAACCAAGCCTCGGAGGAAGACCAAGAGAAAGCTGCGCATGTGCAGCTTGCGCGCAAGCACAACGAGCCGAATTCGTATCGTGTGCTTGCACAAAAGGCGTTGGAGGCGAAGCAGATCGGGGAGGCGGTGCGGTATTTTCGGGGGTATATGAAGGGGCATTTGACGTTGCCGCAGTATCGGAGCTTATCGGGCCACTTGAAGAAGGCGGAACAAGAGATCCAGCTCGCGCAATTTTTGTTGGGTGTGGATACGGGCGATCGCGTGGTGTTTCATTTGTTGCGGGCGATCGATGCGATGCGTTTGGAACGAAACCGCGAGAGCTACTTGTTTTCGATGCGGATGCAGCAGACTTTGCGCACACTTCAACAAGCGGGGCGGCTTGAGCAGCAAGTGGAGGCGTGGGAAAAGACGCGCAAAGAGACGCAAGTGGATGATCCATACCAGATGATGTTGTTGTCGCAGGCGTACGGATACTTGGGGAAAAAACAGAAGCGTTTTGAGGTGTTGACAGCATGGCTGTATGTGCAACCGTATGAGCAAGCGCTGTTTCGGCGTTGGAAGGTGTCGTTTGAGCACGATGCTTTGGAGGGAGAGCAGCAAAAGATATTGGAACGACTGCGCGTTTTGTATGCGCCACCCAAGCCCAAGCCGGGGGGATACGATCTATTTTTTGGGGATATCGCTTTTCGCAAAAAGCGGCCAGCCGAGGCGTTGGTGTCGTGGAAGTTGGCAGCGAAAGAGTGTTCGAGTACGGCGGCTTTGTTTTCTGCGGCTGCTTCGCCGTATCGCAGGAATACGTTTTATGCGCGGTCTGCATGTGTCCAACGGGTCTGCCAGTCGATGTTGAAGGCGGGATTGACGGACGAAGCCTTGCAGGCGGCGAAGGATCTGTTGAAGAAGGAGTCGAGCCATTACACGCGTCGGTCGGGGGTTTTGAATTTTGCGCGAGTGTTTTTGGCGGAAAAAGGATACCGTGCAGTCGTGGCGTTGGGGGAATTGTTGGGGATGAGATCGAGGTCGTCGGGCGGGTCGGGTTTGATGACGCTGGACAACGTTCAACTCGAATGGATGGGGCATTTGGCGCAAGCGCAAAAGGGTCTAGGCCAAGAGAAGGAACGTGTAGAGAGTCTGTTTGAGATCATGAGTGCCAAGATGGTTTCGCCGTACCAGACGAGGAGGCAGGCGGATATCTTGAAAGATGCGGGGATGTGGGTTGCAGCGGAGTATGTGCTGTGGCGTGCGCAACAGTCGGCGACGGCATCGATGTTGGTGCAATTTCGGATGCAGCTTTGTGATATCTGGCAACGCCAAGGGGTGGGAGCGTTGTGTGGTTTGGATCAAGGTCGGGAGGGTGTTTTGGACGAGGGGCTGTTGGCGTTGCGGGCGGAAAAAGCGGGGCTATTGTTTATTGCGATGCTGCTGCGTCGGCGAGCGTGGTTGCGGATGCCTCGGCAGTTGGAGGCGTTGGATCAATTTTTGAAGCTGTCTTTGGCGTTGGGGCGAAAAGAAGAGAGTGCGTTTTTGCAGCGTATTCGGGCGCGTTGGTTTGTGGGGCAGCCGCCGTTGGGTGCTGTGGCGGAGAAAGCAAGGGAGAGTTCGGCAGGGTGGGAGTTACAGGTTCCTGCGTATTGCAAGACGATGAGTGTGCAAAAGGGGCGGTTGGATACTTCGGACTGTACGGGGAAATGGTCGACGATGGAATCTTCGGGTAGCTTGCGTTGCCAGCGTCGAGTGGTGAGGGCGGGAAGATGGGTGTTGACGAATGATTGCCGTGGTCGATTGGTGGCGGTGGAGGCGGATGGGGGGAAGGTTGCGTGGGTCAAGCAGTTGGTGCAAGTGAAGACACGGGAGGTTGTAGAACGAGCCCAAGCCATGCATCGATCGGAGGTGATGTGGCTGGATCGGCATCTGAATGTTGCGGACATTCGGGTGGATGGAGAGGATGTATGGGTGGCGATCAACGAGGCTTGGTTTGAATGGGGTAATGGCTGGGTTTCGGGCATTCAGCATCGACTGCATCTGCTGCGGGTGCGACAAAAAGATGGCGCGATCCAAGCATCCAAGGTGTTTGCGGGTAATTATGTGCGGGGCCGAGTGCATCTGGAGGGGGAGCGGTTGTTGTTTCGGGGGCGTCGCCTGTATGCGTTGTCTCGTCGAGATGCGACGGTGTTGTGGGAGAGCGGAGCGCTTGGAACTCGCGGGACTTGGTTGTTGGATATGGGATCGTCGTTGCCGTTGGTGGTGTCGGGAGGATACGTTTTTGGAGAGAGCGACGGCTTTGTTCGTGCGTTGCGGTTGTCGGATGGTGGGGTGTTGTGGTCGCAACGCTTGCATCAAGGGGTTCGTGCGTTGGATGCGGATGCTTCGCATCTTGTGGTGGTTTTGGTGGACGGCTCGTTGTGGTCGATGGAGGCAAAGACAGGGAAATTACGGTGGAAGGCTTGGTTGCGTAGCGGGCATCGGCGTTATGTGCATGTCTGGTGGGCGGGGTTTGAGTTGCCTTTTCGTGAGGGGGAACACGCTTTGCTGACGAAGGCGGGCGTGTTGGCGTCGACGTCGGATGGTTGGTTGGCGTTGTTTGATCAGCAGACAGGAAAGCCGCGTTGGGAGCGAGAGGTGGGCGAGATCGTGTGGCATGCGCCCCGTCCGTTGGGGGATGGTGAAGAGGTGCTGTTGTTGGGGCAGATGGGGACAGCGAGTCGCTTGCGGTTGTCGGATGGAGCGCTGTTGTGGAAAGGCCGATTTTCGCAAATGCCGCAGCGTGGGTGGTTGAACAAGTTTCATCATAGCCAAGCGATCGCGATGGGGCGTGGTTTGCTGTTTGGAGCGTACCAAGAAGATCATCGCTTTGTGTTGCGTACGCGATCGTTTGTCGCAGCGACAAGCTCGGATTCATCGAAGGAAAAGGTGTTGTCTTTTGTTCGACAGTTGCGTGCGGAGGGGCGTTCGGTTTGGGCAGACAGGATCTTGTCGTACGCGGCGGATGCAGAGCGCGGGGAGGACCAAGTGTATTTCTCGGCGCTTTCGGCGTCGGGGCATCTGAGCAAGATCCAGCGCTTGCGTTGGATCACGGCGAAACTGCGGTACGCATCCGATCTGCGGGGAGCTTTGCTGGAGATGGAGCCGATGCTTCGTACGTTGGGGGTGTTGAAGCCGCCCGCTTATTTTGCGGCTTACGACAAACAAGCGGTGAAGGACTACGCGACGCAATTTTTGTTGTATTACTGGCTGCATCGCAAACGTTCGGGTGATTCGATGGAGACGTGGTGGCAGTTGGTTCGTTCGTCGTATCGGGTGTTGCAGTTGGATTCGCCGTTTGCGCGGCGGGTGATGGCGTTGTTGTTAACGGAGGGGACGCCGGTGGTGCGTTGGTGGGCAGCGGCGACGTTGGCGGCGTGGGGGAGCAGTGCGGGGCATCGCGTGTTGTTGCAGGGGCTTGCGAAACGAGGCGAGTATCGGGCGGTGGTGTTGAGTACGCTTCAACAAGACTGGGTGATGCGGATCTTGGTGCATTGGTCGTATGCGCTGCGTTGGGAAGGGTTGTTGGGGCGTCGTGATCTTGCGGATGCGGAGGTGTTGTTGAGGTCGTATCATCCGTTGGTACGGAACCTGTCGGCGTTGTTTATTGCGGATCATCTGAGCAAAGAACGCCCCGAAGATCAGCGTTTTGATACGCCGCTGTTGCGTGCGACGTTGCGCCGGATCTTGAACGATCGCGGTGTTGCGGTTCAAACAACGAGCGAAGCGCAGACATGGCGGATGCAGGCTGCGATCGCGATGGCGCGATTGGGAGAGCGCGTAGGGATCGAGGGTTTGCGCCTTTTGGTGCGGCAAAGCAACAACGCGACGTTGCGCAATCGTGCAGCGCGGTCTTTGTTCTTTGAATTTGGCGATGCGTCGGGGCGCAGCGCGATCTTTGATAGCGTCCAAGGGACCAACCAAAAGAATCTGCGGCTGCCTTCTTTTCAGTTGATCTACGCCAACAACCTCTTGGGATTGAAAGAGTACCGCAAGGCTTTGACGCAGTTTCGCAAGGTACACACGATGCCGACAGCGCTGCTTTCGGTGCTTCATCAATCGAAGGCATCATGGGGGATGGTGCGTTCGCTTGCGCATCTGGAGCGTTATGACGAAGCGCTACAGGAAATCGAAAAACTCAAGATGCTCGATCCTGCGGCGGTCTCGCACCTGCCGTATATCCAAGGCTACATCTTTTGGAAGCAAGGCAAGGATAGCTTGGCGAGGCCGTTGTTCGAGCGTTTCATGCGAGAGCATCCTTATGGGGACGATGCGTCGCAAGTGCGGGAATGGCTTGCGCGGAGCTTGTTGAAAGCGGGGCGCGCAGAAGAAGCCATCGCGTTGTTTACGCCGATATTCGAGCGTGATCGTGGGATGCGTCGACTTTATTTGGAGCATTACCATCTTGCGCGTGCTTTGTCGAAAGCCAAGGTGGATCCGACGCTTGCGCGTGTGGGACTGCTGCATATCCGCAAGGCGCTCGAACTCCAACAAGATCAGCCCCGATTGATCGCCATCGAAGCCAGTTTGTTGCATCTTCTCGGACAATTCGACCAAGCCAAGCGTCGGTTGCTTCGAGCGATCCAGTTGGATGCCCCACAATCCCCGCTGCGCCGAGAATATCAAAATTGGCTGCAAACATGGGAAGGTCGAAAGGTCGGCCTCAACAAAAATTAGGGGTGGGGAAGAGGAGGGGTGGGAGGATGGGGCGGGTTAGACGATATCCGAGTGATGTGTGCGCAAAGGATAGTGTGTAGATGCCCTGTGGTTGGGCAGCCACACCTGTCTGCCCCTACATCTTTACGCTCCCACAACGAGCGGATTTCGTCTTATTCTTCGTCGCCGTTGACGCGCTCGCGCAGTTCTTTGCCGACGGTGAAGAAGGGGATGCGTTTGGGTGGGATCTCAACGGGGCTACCGGTTTTGGGATTTCGACCCGTGCGAGCATCGCGGTGTTTGACGGTGAAGCTGCCAAAGCCACGGATCTCGATACGCTCACCACGGATCAAAGAGTTGCGCATGCTATCGAAGATGGTGTTGACGACGGATTCGATATCTTTTTTGGAGAGGTCTGTACGTTTTTCGCTGATGGCGAGGACGAGTTCGCTTTTGGTCACGGTGGACTCCTTTTTTTTCTCGCAGGATCCAGAGAGCGTTGGTGGATCCGAACAAAAGGTTGAGTTTCTCCAAACGGAGGATGTTTGCTTTGGTGCTCATCCGATCGGGGAACGGATGTGACGGGATGGGCAACGTAGGTTGTGGAGAGAACGGATATCCGTCATTCCACGTCGGCTCATCGGAGCATGGATTGTTGTTGGTGTGCAAAGGACAAAGACGAGGACGGATCCGCCCGAGATAGGAGAGGCAGATGTCGGATGTGCGGTGTCTGCTTGGAAGCATCCGTGCGTCCTTGCGGGCTTTTTCGTGCGCCACTTCTTCGGTGCTGAGAGTTGCAACGAAAGAAAGCGGCAGATCTGTGTCAAGCATGAACCTTCAACAGATGAAGGTGGCTGCAGCGTTATGTTGCGACGAAAGAGAGCGGCAGATCTGTGTCAAACCGTGACACAAGAGAAAAAGCGATGAGTTCTGAGGCGCAACCCACGAAGGGGATCGCGGTGGATGGACCTCAGAAAAGAAAGAAAGAGATCTCTCTTCTTTTTCGTGTCTGTCTCTTGTGAGGCTAAGATAGCGAAACTTTTAAAAAAATCAAGAAATTCTTTTGGTTTTGAACAAGAAATTCTTTTTGGGAAAGCAAGAGGGGGTGGAGTGGGGTGGATGCGATGCGGGTTATTTCTCTTCGTGGAGGTGTCCGCGCAAGAGGGCACCGAGGCTGGTGGAGGCTTCGCCTTGGTCGGCGTAGTTGTTGTCATCGTGGGCTTGACGGATGGAGAGTCCGATTTGGCGTTTTTCGGTGTCAAGGTTGATGACGCGGACGCGGACTTCTTGTCCTTCTTTGAGTTCGTCGGTGGGGTTTTCGACGCGATCATCGGAGATCTCGGAGATATGGACGAGACCTTCGATCCCGGATTCGAGTTCAACGAAAGCGCCAAAGTCGGTGAGTTTTTTGACGTTGCCTTGCCAGACGGAGCCTTCGCGGTAGCGGACGGGGATATGGCTGCTCCAAGGATCGGGGCCGATATCTTTGATGGAGAGGGAGAAGCGTTGGTTTTGTTCGTCGATGTTGGTGACGATGGCTTCGACTTCTTGGCCTTCTTCAAACATTTCAGAGGGATGTTTGACGCGTTGAACCCAAGAGATATCGGAGATGTGGACGAGGCCGTCGATGCCTTCTTCGATACCGACAAAGATGCCGAAGTCGGTGATATTGCGGATCTTGCCGACGATCTTGCTACCGAGGGGATATTTCTCTTTGAGTTGGCTCCAAGGGTTGGGTTCGACTTGTTTCATGCCGAGGCTGATACGACGGTTGTTGACGTCGATATCGAGGACAACAGCATCGACGGTTTGGCCGACGTTGACGACTTTGGAGGGGTGTTTGATGCGTTTGGTCCAAGACATCTCGGAGATGTGGACGAGACCTTCGATGCCTTCTTCGATCTCGACGAAAGCGCCGTAATCGGTGAGGCTAACGACTTTGCCGGAGACGCGGGTTGCGGGTGGATAGCGTCGTTCGGCGTTGTTCCATGGGTCTTCGGTGATTTGTTTGAGTCCGAGGGAGACGCGTTCGGTGTTTGAATCAAACTTGAGGACTTTGACCTTGATTTGATCGCCGACGTTGAAGCGTTCGGAGGGGTGGTTGATGCGGCCCCAAGACATATCGGTGATATGGAGAAGGCCGTCGATACCGCCGAGGTCGACGAAAGCGCCGTAGTCGGTGATATTTTTGATTTGTCCGTCGAGGATCTGGCCTTCTTGGAGTTTGTCGAGGGTGTCCTTTTTGAGGGCTTCGCGTTCTTCTTCGAGGAGGGCGCGACGAGAAAGGACGATATTGGAGCGTTTTTTGTTGAACTTGATGACTTTGAATTTGTAGCGTTGTCCGATCAGTTTGTCGAGGTTACGAACAGGGCGGAGGTCGACTTGGGAGCCGGGGAGGAAGGCTTTGACGCCGATATCGACGGAGAGGCCGCCTTTGACACGTTGAACGATGACACCTTCGACGACTTGGTCTTCTTCGCAGGCTTTGGAGATCTCTTCCCAGATCTTGAGCTTGTCAGCTTTTTCTTTGGAGATACGGCAATGGCCGTCGTTGTCTTCGAGGATTTCGACGAGGACATCGACTTGATCGCCGGGTTTGATAGAGAGAGATTCGCTGTTGTAGCCGAATTCGCGAAGAGAGATCTCGCCTTCGGATTTGAAGCCGATATCGATAAGAACTTTGTCTTTTTCGATTTTGACGATGGTGCCGCGTACGATAGCGCCTTCTTGGATCATGGATTCGCTTTTTTCTTGTTGTTCCAAGAGGGCGGCAAAGTCCTCTTCGTCGTGAAGAGGCGAGTTGTGTTCAACGTGATCGATCATGCTGTTCCTATTCCTTATGGTGGAGCCGAGGGGGAGAGTTGGAGATCAACAGACCCCTACAAAAACGTATCTTTTTTGTGCGTAACTTGTTGAAGTTGGTCAAGTTTTGCATCAAAGAAGGTGTACCCTAAACGAGACAGGGTTGTCACTATAGAAAGCTTTTTTTGACTCGTCAAGGTATTTTTAAGGTTTGATCAATGAAGTTCGTGGAGTGGGGGTGGAGGGACTTTGGGTAGAGAGGGGAAGCGGGCGTAGGTGGCATCGAGCATTTGTTGGAGGACTTGTTGGGGGGAGAGGGAAGAGGTGTCGATGCGGAGGGCATCTTGGGGGCATCGGAGTGGCGCATGGGTGCGTTGTGTATCGGCGCGATCACGGGCTTCGATCTGTTGTTGGATCTCTTTGAGGGAGGTGGAGGAGTTGGGGCCGAGTTGGCGGAGTCGTCGTAGGGCGCGTTCGTGGGCGCTGGCGTCGAGGTAGAATTTGAGGGGGGCGTTGGGGAAGACGACGGTTCCGGTATCGCGGCCTTCGAGGACAGAGGGTCCTTGGAGGGCGAGGTGTCGTTGTTGAACGAGGAGGAAAGTACGAACGGAAGGATGGACGGAGACAGCGGAGGCACCGATGCCGATCTCGGGGGTGCGGATGGCGTCTTCGACATCTTGATGATTGAGGAAGATGCGGCGTTGTCCGTGTGTGTGGTGAAATTGGAGGTGTACGGAGGGGAGGAGTGCGGCGAGTTGGGACTCATCGTCCCAAGGGATGTGGGCTTGTTGAGCGGCGAGGGCGAGGGCGCGGAACATGGCGCCTGTGTCGATGTAGGTGAATCCGATGGTTTCGGCGAGGGTGCGGCTGAGTGTGCTTTTGCCGGCCCCAGCGGGGCCGTCGATGGTGATGATGGGGTGGGGGAGGGGCGATGTTGTGGGCATGAGCTTCCGTTGGGTTGGTTTTCAATGCTTGTCCGCCCCGAAGGACGGATGCGACGGTTGAGTTTGATTTGGTTTTGATGTCTGTTCGGCTCGAACGACGGTCAGGGTGGTTGATTTGGTTTTGGTGTCTGTTCGGCTCGAACGATGGGCTGGACGGTTGATTTGGTTTTGATGTCTGTTCGCCTCGAACGATGGGCTGGACGGTTGATGTTGATTTGCGTTGATCTACGGTTGTTTTGGAGGGGCCGTTTGTTGTTTTGGAGGGGAAGGCTGGAGGGTGGGAGGGGTGGTTTGTTGTTTTGGAGGGGAAGGCTGGAGGAAGGATTGGAGTTTTTGGACAAAGGCATCGAGTTCGATGGGCTTGTGGTGGTGGAGGTGTTGAAGTTGAAAGCGGCCTTTGGTGTTCCACGAGCCAGCGGCGATGTTGCGAGTATCGCGTAGGAGGAAGCGTTTTTGTGTTTTGGGATCTTCGAGGATGGCGAGTTTTCCGTAGGCCATGCCCATGACGTGAAAGTAGCGGGGGTTGTGTTGGCGTTCGAGGAAGACGAGGGTTTCTTCGCCGGCTTTGAAGCGAGCGGAGCCGGGGACATGGCTTCCGATGCTGTGGATGGCTCCGCCGACTTGGCGGATATCGATCTCTTGTTGTTGGGGATCGCCTTTGAAGCGTTGGATGACGGCGATCTTGATGTAGGTGTAGATGCGGCGATCTTTGGCGTGCCATCGGGCGTTGACGCTGAGGACGCGGCCTTGGATGATGGTGTGTGCGCGTTGAGCCATCTGTTGATCGTCGAGTTTGACGATGATGGTGGCTTGTGTGAAGGGGGAGGCCAAGAAGAAGGCGGCCAAGCCCAACAAGATCGTAGAGAGCGGCTTCAAGATCGCGGAGAGCGACTTAGGCATAACGGGATCTCCTAGAGGTACGGGCGAGGACAAAGAGGGCCAGTAAGAGCACCAGCCACGCCACAAAGGATGAGGATGACTCGCTATGTTCGCAACCGCAGCCGGCGCGTTTGGGTCGGCAGGGGTTAACGCTGCAATCGCTTTGGGAGGCGGGCCAGCAGCCGAGGTTGATGTTGGGGAGTCCTTCGATGCAGAAGAAGCCGTCTCCGCAGCTTGCGGGAGTGGAGGGAAGGCAAGTGCGGCTACAGGTGCCTTTTCCGTCGAGAACGATGCAAGTGAGTCCGGGGACGCAACCTTCGTCGCCTGCGCAGACAAAGCCGAGGGTGCTGCGGCAGACGTTGTTGATGCACTCTTGGCCGGAGGGACAGGGGCCACGCCCACCGCAGTTGACTTCGGTGGCAGCGCAGGCGTTGTTGAGGCAGCGCAAGCCGGAGCCGCATTGGTTGTCGGCGGTGCAAGTTTTGGGGACGCAGCGGCCTTTTCCGCTAAAGATGCTGCAAGTCTCGGTTGGACCGCAAGTATTGTTGCAAGCGTCGATTTGTTTGCAGCGTTGTTCGATGCATTTTTGGGGGGAGATGCAATCGCTGTCTTGGGAGCAGGTTTGGGCGCTGCCTGTCGTGCAGATACCGCCGAGGCAGATCTCGCCGCCGGCGCATTGTTGGTTGCTTGCGCAGGGGGTTCCGGGTTGGCAGAGGCTGTTGGCGCAGCGGTGGCGTGGGGGGCATTCGGCATCGGAGCCGCCGCATTCTTTGCGACAGAATCCGAGTTCGCAGCGGTGTTTGGGTTCGCAGTCGGTGTTGGCGGTACAAGGCGAGCAGCGCTCGTTTTTGCAGACGCGTCCGGTGGGGCATTCTGCGGCGCTTTTGCAGGGTTCGGTGCCGGTTTCTTGGGTACAAAGGCCGACGGTGTTGTTGGTGTTGGCGACGGCGATACAACGATACCCTGAAGGGCAAGCACCGTTGGCTCCGGGGCGACAGAGGAAGCGGCATTTTTTCTCTTGGGTGTTGCAGCCGAGTTCGTATTCACAGGGGGCTTGATCGCTACAATCCATGCCTTCTTTTCCGCCATTGTTGGGGGGGATGCAAAAGCCTTTGGTGTAGTTGGTGCCTTCGGCGGCGATGCAGCGGAGGTTGCCTTCGCAGCGGGCAGCGAGTGGGTCGCAAGGAGTGCGGCAGCGGTCGCCATCGCCTGCGTTGATACATTGGAGGTTTCCGCAGCATCGTTGTTGGGCGGTACAAGCGAGTCCTTCGTTGGTGCAGGCTTGATCGTTGACGCAATTTCCGCTGATACATTTGAACGGATCGAGGCAATCGTTGTTGCTGCGGCAGCAAGGATAGGGAGTTGCGCCCGCGCAGGTGTTGAGGGAGGGTGTGCAGTTTCGCCCGAGGATGACTTGGGCATTGTTGGGATCGGCGATGGGGGTGCAGTTGTAGCCGGCGGGGCAGACGCCGCCGTTGGAACAGTCGAAGCCACAGCGGTTTCCGTCGGTGAGGCCGATACAGAAATTTTTGGAGCCGAGGCAATCGTCGTTGGTGTTGCAGCTTTTGCAGACTTGTTGATATGGAGCGCAACGCTTGGTGTATCGGCCATTATAGCAAACAAGGTCAGGGCCGCTGGTTTCGGCATCTTTGCATGCGGCTTGGGTGGGGTACAGATCGCGGATACCTTGGCGGTCATCATCGGTGAGCTGGCGTTTGCTGGTTTCGCCCGGGTTGGCGGAGGCGAACATCGTGGCGGTGACGACTTGGGAGTGCCACAGGCCCAAGACATGGCCGAGTTCGTGGGTGAGGATAGCTTGGAGGTCGTATTTGTCGTTGGCACCGATACCGATCGGGACGCCTTGGGTGTTCCAGTCGTTCATCGAGATATCGGCGTCAAGCATCTCGCCGTCGCGGGTGTTGTAGTAGGTTTCGGTGCGGGCAAGTTCGATCTCACCGAACTTCCAGTTGGCTTTTTGGTTGATGAATTTGATCACCAGCTTTCCGTCGTAGCTGGCGGGTAGTTCGGTGTTTTCGACGGGAGCGAGTTTGAGCAGTTGTGGGATCGCACCAGAGATACCGTTCCAAGCGGCCACAGAGCTTGATAGTGCGCTTTGGATATCGGCAAACGGGATCTGCACACTGCCCGTTTTATCGAGGTTGATGGTGAGGGGGAATTTCCCGCGTTTCCAATAGCGTTCGCGGTTGTTCTCATCGATTGGGAAAAGCTCGTAAGCCCATACCCGCGAAACCGAGAACAACATCACAAACCAACACAAAACACATACGATACGTTGCCATTTTCCCATGATCTCAGCCCTTTTCGTCAGACGTTTCAAGCGTCGCTTATACTAAAGGCTTCCGAGCAGACTGGCAAGAGATCCGTTTGTGGGGGGCGGCTATTGGCCATCTCGGCGGGCAGATCGATTTTGTAGAAGGGAGGAGCATTGTCGGGGGGGTAGCGAGGATACGGAGGGATGGGGATTTGTCGGTATGCAAGGGAAGGTGTGCAGAAAACGCCCCCGTGTTCGCGGAGGTTCAAGCGTTGCGGTTGTTGGTTTGAAAGACGTCTGTTCGCCGCGTCGATACGGGGTCAAGGGAGCCGCGCTCCCTTGTGGGGTGTGGGGCAAAGCCCCAAAAAACGCGAATCGAAGGGCTATTGGGAGACGATATTGAATTCGACGCGGCGGTTTTTGGCGCGATTTTGTTTGTTGGTGTTGGGGACGAGGGGGCGTTTGGGGCCGAAGCCTTCGGCATCAAGGCGGCCTTCTTCGACGCCTTTTTTGACGAGGTATCGTCGGACGGATTTGGCGCGGCGGTCAGAGAGGTTGGTGTTGTAAGCGGGATTTCCGCTGCTATCGGTGTGTCCTTCGATACGGACGCGGATGGTGGGGCGGCTTTTGAGGACGGCGACGACTTGATCGAGGACGCCAAAGGACTTGCGTTGGATGGTGTCGCGGTTGAGGGCAAAGAAGATCTTTTGGAGGATCTCGATCTTTTTGTCGGTGACTTGGACGAGGATGATCTTGGGGCAACCGTCGCGCTCTTTGACGCCCGGGACGAAGGGACATTTGTCGAGGCGGTCGACGATGCCGTCACCATCGGAGTCTTTGTCGGGGCAGCCTTGGTTTTCGGGGATGCCTTTGACTTTGGGACACTTGTCTTTTTCGTCGGGGATACCATCGCCATCTTCGTCGCCCCCGGGACATCCGGGTTTCATGGTCGACGTCACGAGCAAGGTGTTTTCTGCGCCGTCGATCTGGATAAAGAAGCCTTGCATCTTTTTGTATTCGTCGTTGCTGAGGATGTCTTTGCGGAAGTGGTATTCTGCTTTGAAGACGATGTTGAGGCCGCTGGCGCCGGTGGTGAGTTGGTAGCGCAGGAGGGCATCGTCGATTTGAAAAGGCTTCGGTAGTTCGAGGGCTTTGAGACCTTGGATGTGGATCTCGTCGATGTAATGTCCGCTGGTTTTCCACATGAAGGGGTGGTGTTGGCGCTTGGTGGCGAGATGGCGTTGGTGGTCGGAGTGGAAGTCGAAGTGGACGTAGATCTCGCAGTCGGTGACGCGGTTTTTGTAGAATTCAGCGGTGAAGTCGGCTTCGATGCGAGGTGTTTTGGATTTTACCTCGGTGATGCGGGCTTCTTGGACTTTGATCGATTGGAGAAGTTTTTTGGTGGCGAGATAACCGAGCAGAGTTTGCGCCCACTGATTTTTTCCGCTCGCGGTATCAAGGCTGTGATCTTTGATGCGTTGATCGAGATCGGCGCGGTGATGTCCGCGCAGGAGCATCACCATCTTGCCTTTGATCTTGCCGTCAGGGGTCGCGTTCAACGTGATCTCGCGCTGTGTCCTATTTTCGGTGGGGGCTTGGAGAGGGGTTTGGATCAGTCGGCCATCGTCGATGGGAAGGGCGGAGGCGTTTTGATCTTCCCAGCTTAGGTCGCCGAAGTGGCTATCGGTTTTTGCGGTATCAAGGAAGATTCCGCCGTCGATGCTTGGGATGTGGTTGAGGGTGTGTTGAAAGACCGCAGGGGTGGGCAGTTGCGGATCGACATCGCCTTTGTCGCGGGTACGTACGCGCACGATCTGGCTGGGGATGCCTGCGGCTTCGAGCATGGCTTTGTACAGTGCGGCTTTTGCGCGATCGTCGCCTTGTTGTTGTTTGAGGGTTTGTTCGGCGGGTGCGACGCTCCATTCCATCATCTGGGGATCGCGGGTGATGGTGCGGACTTTGTCGTGCAAATAGTCGTAGATGCGCTGGGCTTTTTCGCGGTTGTCGCTTGCGCCTTGGGTGATCTTGTCGGTCTTGTCTTTGATGGCGGGTGTGGACACGGCGCTGTTTTGGAACATCTCTTTTTCAAAGCTTGCCACTTCCGCCCACGAAGACGACGGATAATTGCGCCCTTGGTAGCCGAAGGACTTGGGGGCTAACTCGATGCGTGCGGTTAAGGTGTGGGCGTTGGGTTGACCGGCTTCGGTTTCGAGGGCAGGGACTTTTCGAGCGGACCAGACGTGGATGGTGTGGCTGGGACGGTCGGGATCATTTTCGGTTCGGTAGCTGATCAGCGATGCGGGGAAGTCTTGACCGCCGTAGACACGGGCATTGAAGGCGAAGTCGCGAGGGGCTGAAAAGCGAAACTCGGTTTCTTGGACGGGTCGGTCTTTTTGGACATAAAAGGTGTAGTGCAAAAAGGTGTTTGTTTCGAACTTGGCGAGATATTCGTGGATGGCACCCGGGGTGATGTTGTCCATGAACCACAAGCTGTACATGGCGTTGCTTTCGCTTGTGGGGGACCAGTCGACGGGCCAATCGTAGAAGCCACGCGACGGCGTGATCCAGCCGTTGGGTCGAACGATCCGCGCATAGATCTCTTTGAGCGGGCGGCGGGGAGTGTAGATCACGGCCCCTTGGGTGATGTTGCCGGATTGTGTGGTTTTCCATGTCAGGGATTGGATCTGGACGTGTTCGGTTTCTGTAAAGCGCATCCGCTCGGCATCTTGGAGGACGAGGGTTTGCTTGATCATCGGATAATGCTCGCCGTCCTTGCTGAGGGTGGCGGCTTGGGGCGGGAGCGTGGGCTTGAGCGGTCCGAATTCTTTGGGGGTGGGGATGATGCCAAAGAAGGGTACACATCCCGAGAGGTTGAGAGCGATCACCGCGACAAGCGGCAACAGGCGGAGAGAACGATTGAACATGACGCGTGTTCCTTTTCGCGGGATGGGTTACTTGTGAGCGATCTGGAAGGTGATCGATTTGGCCGTTTTTTGCCAGAAGGTGCGGAAGGCTTGATACCGTTCGGCGGGGAGTTCGCGTTGGCGAAACTCGATGTGCGTGTGTTTGGAGAGCACGTTGCTTTCGATCTTATGCGAAGATTTGAGGTAGACGACACCATCAAACGATTTGTCATAGCTGTGTTCTTTGGCTTTGGCGGACTTGCGAAGGTTGAGACTGAGCTTGAACGACGGCGGAAAACGCAGCGTGATCTTGGTTTCTTTGAGGTAGGGGTATTCAAAAAACAGCTTCACATCGCGGTTGGGGGCTGTAAAGGTGTAAGAGGGGAGTGTGCCCGGGGTTTTGTAGAGCATGACTTTTTGGCTGTGGGGAAAGCAGTGATGGGCTTTGAATTTGTAGCGGTAGGTGACGGGCTGCGAGAGGTCTTGGATGTTGAGTTCGGGTAGCACAAGATCGGTGATCTCGAACTGTTGGCCGCAAACTTGGCGAAGCCATCCGCCGCGTTGTTTGCGCCAAGTTTCCCAGTCACGGGGTTGGGCAAACAGAAGCTGTCGGCGGACGTTGGCGGCAAGATGCCCCGTCAGCTTGATCTCGTAACTGCCCGTCAGTGTGCCCTCTGCGTCCACTTGCATATCAAAGGTGCGGAAGTCTTGGGTGTAGGTGTAGGGTTGGGAAGGCGTCTTAAAGAAGCGGCCACCGCCGTAGTCGATGATGAAGGCTTCGACGCCTTCGGCGCGTGGATTGACGGTGTTGTAGGGATCGACGATCCCTGCGGGGCTCAAGAGGCGGCCTTGGTTGACGGTGCGCTCTTTTCCGGCAGGAGCAAACTTCGCGGCATCAGCGGCACGTTCGGCGTGTAAGCCACGCCAAGGGCCTTCGGATTCTTCAGGGACGAAAACAGCCAACCCACCGAAGACATCGCGGTCAGGGAGACCTTTGCGGTAGTCGTAGTATCCGTTGGGGACGAGGGCTGCGTAGGCGCGGATGCCAAGCGAACGCAACATGACGATGAAAAGCATATTGCTAACGTAGGGGTTTCCTGTGCGCATCTGATAGCTGCGCAAGAGGTCTTCGCCCGAAGATAGGCCAAAGTTGATCGGTGCAAGGCCGATCGCACCTTGGACATAGAGGTTTTGGCGGAGATGTTCGTAGATGACTTTGATCTTTTCTTCGCGGCTGGTGGCGTTGCGGGTGAGATCGCGGGCGATCTTGGGGAGGCCATTTTGGTTGAGTTCTTGGTCTTCGTCCATCTGGAAGTTGCGGTTAAATCCGCCGCGATCGTCTTGGAAGGGCCACATCGCACGAGTATACCAAGCGATCACGTTTTTCCATTCGGCGCGGATATCTTGGTATTCGGCGAGGCGGGTATCCAACATCCGCACGATCTTGATGGTGGCTTGCGGGGGTTTGCAATAACGGGGCGGTAGCGCCGAGGTTTTGCACATGGCGTTGAGGCCCATCCGACCTTGGCGAGTCACGCCCGGGACGTTGCGCATGTAGACGTCGATCATGCGGGAATCGCGGTCGTGGCTCACACGCACAGCGTCTCCCCCAAAGGAGCGATCGGCTTCGTCGGCGACGAGTGCTGCCCGAATGGCTTGTTCGACAGCGAGGTCGAGTTGGAGCTTGTCGCTGACGGGCGCTTTCGGTGTTTCGAGCGGTTTGTTTGGATCGATCGTGCCTTTGACTTTCTCGGCGCTCTCGGGAGCCGAGACTTGCAGGCGCTGGATCACGGCTTGGCGCTCGGCGGCGCTCATCATCGGAAACACATTCAGCGCAGCGATGCGTTTGTCCTCGGGCAGTCGGTCGAAAACGTTCACCATCAAGGTCTTTTGCTTGACGTTAAGACCTTTGAGCCAAGCCTGTGCAGCCGCTTTTTTGTCGGCAGGGAACTGTTCGAGCAGCAGGTCGATCTCGGCCATCACGCTTGCGATGCGTTGGGTGGCTTCGCGGATCTGAAGCGTTTGCAAGACAAACAAGGGATCAAGATCGATCCGCATCTCAAGGTTTTCAGCGTAGTGATAGCGCATGTGTGCGCGGCGCACAGGGATCTCTTGTAAAAGCTCGATTCGCACGCCCGTCAATCCGAAGAAAAAGCGGTCGAATTGCATACTCAGGTCGTATTCCCACATCACATCCAGCACACAACCCACTTCGATGCCGGGCAGATGCGCATGAAAGACTTGGTTTTCTTGCACCGTCTCGACCGCGTCTGTTCCGCGACTATAGAACTTGACGCGGAGATCTTTGAGGACGCGATCGTCGTATTTCAACACTTTGTTGTTCGGGCAGGTGGCGCGTACGTTGAACTTTTGCAGACGATTGAATGGACTCCACACCCCGAATCCACCCGGAAGATACTTAAAGGAAGCGTACTTGAGGCCGCCATGTTTGTTGATGCGGATGCGCTTGTTCATGCGCCAAAGAGTGGTGCGTTGGGATTGTCCGACTTGTCCCCATCGATGGTAGTATTCGGCTTCCATCCACAAGATCTCGGCATCTGGCATCGTTTGCTTGGAGCCGAGGGGTTGAAGATCTTTTTGTGTGACGGGTTGAAAGCCCTTAAAACTTGGAATGCAGCCGCTCGCGAGCAAGCCGAACAGCACAAAAGCTGGCCATTGCCCCGATACGCGGTGTTGTCTCAAACGCATACTACTTCACTCCCAAAAGTTGATCCTGACCATCTGTTCGGCAAGATCAACGCTCTCTATGTGGTGCCGATAACACAAAAACAGGCGCTACGTTTCGCAAAGTTCGGCAGCTTAGCTTCGTGATCGGAGGCTGTCAAGCCCTCCATGTCTCTGCAAACGCGAACATTTATCGCAACCCCACACAAAATGCAAATCTGTTTCGTGATGGGGTTGTGTTGTTGTGGGAGGAGGTGGGGGGGGAAGCGAGAGGAAGTGGTGGGGGAAAGCGGGAGGATTAGGGGGTGTTGCTGCGGTTTTCGATGCCGGTGGCTTGGTCTTTGTTGATGATGTTGAATTCGACGCGGCGGTTGGTGGCGCGATTTTGTTTGGTGTCGTTGGCGACGATGGGTTTATCGGGTCCGAAACCTTTGGCTTCGAGGCGGCCTTCATCGATACCTTTTTTGATCAAGTACTTGCGAACGGATTTGGCGCGGCGATCAGAGAGGCCAACGTTGTAGGCACGACGACCACGGTCATCGGTGTGTCCTTCGATACGGACGCGGAGTTCGGGACGGCTTTTGAGGACGGAGACGACTTGATCGAGGACGCCAAAGGACTTGCGTTGGATGGTGTCGCGGTTGAAGGCAAAGAAGATCTTTTGGAGGATCTCGATCTTGTCTTTGGTGACTTTGACGAGGACGACTTTGGGGCAACCTTGGCGCTCTTTGACGCCCGGGACTTCGGGGCATTTGTCGAGGCGGTCGACGATGCCGTCACCATCGGAGTCTTTGTCGGGACAGCCTTGGTTTTCTTTGGGGCCGGGCTGATCGGGGCATTTGTCTTCGTTGTCTTTGAGGCCATCGCCGTCTTTGTCGCCCCAAGGACAACCTTGGTTTTCTTTGGGTCCGGCTTGATCGGGACATTTGTCTTCGTTGTCTTTGACACCGTCGTTGTCTTTGTCACCCCAAGGGCAGCCTTCGTTTTCTTTGGGGCCGAACTGCGTGGGGCATTTGTCGACGTTGTCGGTCAGCCCGTCGCCATCGGTGTCAGGCCAAGGGCAGCCCTTGTTTTCTTTGGGGCCGGGTTTGTCGGGGCATTTGTCAAGGCGATCGACGATGCCATCGCCATCTTTGTCGGTGTCGGGGCATCCGTCATTTTCGCGAGGTCCGGGTTGTGTGGGGCAACGGTCGTCTTTGTCGAGGATGCCGTCGCCATCGGTATCACGGACTTTGGGAGACCAGACTACGCCGAAGAACACGCGGAAAAGAGGCGAGCCGTATCCCGAAGTGGGAAAGGGGACACCGATGCCGATCTCAAGGGCGAGATCAGGCTGGCTGAGGGGATAGATGCGTGCGCCGAGATAGGCATCCAGAGGGACTTTTTCGCCCGAAAAGTCGCGTTCTTGAAAGGCGATGGCTCCCGCGATCTCGCCGATGATATCGAGGCGATCTTTGAGTGCGCTCAAGCGAACGCCCAAGCCATAGCGGAGTTCGTGTTCGAGTTCGAGGTTGAGGAAGTAAGAGCGGGGCATATAGCGGTAGCCGATGTTGAGGCCGATATGAGCGATGCCGACTTGGACGCTGAGCATGACGTCAGCATCGAAGCTCACGCTGTTTTCGCCGCCGAGTTTGTCGGGTGTTGCGAGACTTGAGGGGATACCGAGGGCGAGGCGAAAAGCGAGGTTGACGTAATGTTTGTCTTGGCGGAGGGCTTGGGCTTTGAGGCCGAGTTTGATATCGCCAAAGGCAAAGCCGCTGAGATCGCGGCCAGCAGTACCAGCAAACAGTGCGGCGTTGTTGGGGACGCTGCCGTCTTGGTAGATCGAAAGGGGGATGGTGAGGTACACATCCAACCAGTCCAAGATCCCAAAGCCCCCCATGATATCGGCCCCGACTTGATGGTTGAGGATGCCCGTGCTATCGCGGCTTCCGTCGGCGCGGGGAGTTCCGCGCAAGACCAGCGGGTTGAGGGCGTAGTTGAGGTAGATGCCGGCCATGTAGTTCATGCGACCGAGGGTGATTCCGGATTGGGTGTGGAACATCCCGTTGATATCGCCCCAAGGACGGAATTGTTGTAGCTGGAACGAGGTGTCGTAGGTCCGACTGGTGGTTTGCGCTTGGACGGGAGAGGTTAGCCACGCGCTGCATAAGAACAGAGCAGACAAGAGCCATCCAGCGCGGGTTCGCGTTTTTCCGCGTTGGGGGGACAAAGAACGAAACAGCATGATCAATCACTCCTTCATGTTGGGGGGCGTTTTCTTTTCGGAGGGGTCGGGCGCTGTGCGGTGCGTTGTGACCCCATGATGCGACTTGGACTCAGGGGGTTGGGTCTCTTCCGAAAAGATCAAAAAGGATGCCTCAATTGTTGTGATGCAAAAATATCGTTGTGACGAGGGAGTCCAAGAATCACCAAAGAATTGCAGAGAACCTTGCGCAACGCAAGTTTCTGTTGGGCGAATGGGGCGTTTTTCGTGCGATCGGTGCGCGTGTTGGGATGCGATCGGCTGGGGATGGTTTTGTTTCGGGTGGATTTTTTGTGTCGTGGTGTGTGGTGGCTTTGCGTCGCTGGCCGTCTCGGTATGTGTCTCAAAAAGAGAGCTTGCCTATTTCTGTCAGAAGAGTGATACGATATCCGGGTGATGTACACAGCAAAGGAGAGTACGTAGACGCCCGATTATAGGGCCGCTCCCTGTAGCTGCCCCTACGTTTTTACGGTAACTCAACGGGCGGATATCGTGTGAGACAGTTGACAAAAACCCCCGTGTTCTGGGCATTTCAAGCGACAGAGTTGTTTGGTTGAAATACGCTGCTCTCTTCGCCTGTATGGGGTCAAGGGGCCTGTGGTCCCTTGTGGGGCGTGGGGCAAAGCCCCACAAAACCCGATCCAGCAGCGTTGTCCTTCCGAAGGGAGACTAGAGGTGTTTGGGGTGGAGGGCTTGTTGCAAGAGTTCGGGAGCGACGGTGTGGGGGAGGGTGACGCGGAGTTTGGGTTCGTGCTGCATGGCGCGCTGGATGGCGAACAATGCGGAAGGATTGCGGGCCCATGCGCGGCGTGCGATGCCGTTGTTGACGTCCCAATGCAGCATCATGGCGAGGCGGCGCTCGGCGTCTGCTGAACCGTCGAGGACAAGGCCAAAACCGCCGTTGATCACTTTTCCCCAACCGACGCCCCCGCCGTTGTGGATGCTAACCCAAGTGGCTCCACGACAAGCATCTCCGATGACGTTTTGCAGCGCCATATCTGCGCAATGTGCGCTACCATCGTAGATATTGGCGGTTTCGCGGTAGGGCGAGTCTACGCCGCTGACGTCGTGGTGATCGCGTCCGAGGACGATGGGTTGTTGGATGCGGCCCTCGGCGATGGCTTGGTTGAAAGCACGAGCGATCTCGATCCGACCCCACGCATCGCTGTAGAGGATGCGTGCTTGGCTTCCGACGACAAGTTGATGGGTGTGTGCTTCGCGGATCCATCGGAGGTTATCGAGGATCTGGGGCTGGATCTCGGGAGGGGCCTGTTGAAGTTGTCGAGTCAAGACTTGTTCGGCGATCTGGTCGGTGGTGCGGAGGTCTTGGGGATCGCAGCTTGTGGCGATCCAGCGGAAGGGGCCAAAGCCGTAATCAAAATAAGACGGACCCATGATATCTTCGACGTAGGACGGGTAAACAAAGCGACCATCTGGACGCAATACGCCCTCTGCACCGGCTACTTGGGCTTGTACCAAGAAGGCGTTGCCATAATCCCAAAAGTGCATACCGCGCTGTGTCATGCGGCGGATCACCGCAAAGTGCCGACGCAGCGAGGCATGAACAGCTTCGCGGAAAGCGGCGGGATCTTCTTGGATCATGCGGTTGGAGGCTTCGAGGGTGTAGCCGACGGGGTAATATCCGCCAGCATAGGGGTTGTGCAAGGAAGTTTGATCGGAGCCGAGATCGATCTGGACGCCTTCTTGATCGAGCTTTTCGAGGAGATCGACGATATTTCCTTGGTAAGCGAGAGACAGCGGGATGCGCGAAGATCGGGCTTGTTCGATGCGCCGAAGGATGTGATCGAGATCGTCGGAGGTTTCTTGGACCCAACCTTGTTTGTGGCGTTTTTGTACGGCAAAGGGGTTGATCTCTGCGATGACTGCGATGGCTCCTGCGATCACGGCAGCCTTGGCTTGTGCGCCACTCATTCCACCAAGCCCCGAAGAAACAAAAACTTTTCCACGCAGATCCTGTTCGTGGCGGAGGCCGAGATAGAGCCTTCCAGCGTTCAGCAAAGTGATGGTGGTTCCGTGGACGATGCCTTGGGGGCCGATGTACATAAAGCTACCAGCGGTCATCTGTCCGTACATCGTCACGCCCAAGGCTGCGAGGCGTTCGTACTCTTCGAGGCTGCTAAAGTGCGGAAGCACCATACCGTTGGCGATCACAAGGCGCGGTGCATCGCGATGAGAGGGGAAAAGGCCCAAGGGATGGCCCGAATAGAGGACGAGCGTTTGTTCTTCGGTCATCTCGGAGAGGTAGTGCATGGTCAGGCGGTACTGTGCCCAGTTTTGGAAGGCTGACCCGTTGCCGCCGTAAGTGACGAGTTCATGGGGATGTTGAGCAACAGCAGGGTCGAGATTGTTTTGGATCATCATCATGATCGCGGCGGCTTGTGGGCAGCGTGCGGGGTAGGAGGGGAGTGGATGGGCTTTCATGGGGTATTGTGTTGGGCGAAAGCGGCGGGCGTAGATGCGGCCCTCTTTGAGCAGTTCTTGGGCGAGTTCGGGCGCAAGAGCGGGGTGCATCGAAGGCGGGAAGTAGCGCAGGGCATTTTGAAGGGCAAGTTTGCGATCGGCTTCGGATAATGCGGGGTGACGGGGAGGGGCGTGGCTGATCTGATCGTCCCATGCGGGTGTTTCGGGAAGGGCGGGCGGGATACCTTCTGCGATATGTTTGGCGAGTGTGTCCATCTCAATCGTCCGATCTTGTGGCAAAAAGAACCGGTTGGGGGTTCATGATATCGGGGCATTGGTTTCGTGTGGAAGAGGCGGATATATGGGGCGAAGATGCGAGATTTTCAGTCGGTCGCACGGTGCAAAGCAGGCTGATAGACGGCCTGCTTACAGCGACGGTCGGGCATCCCTGCCTTTAGCGAGGTGTGGGGCGCGAGGCGGGTTGAGAGGTCGGTGCGTTGCGGACAGCGGGTCGCGTGGGTTGAGAGGTCGGTTCTTGCGTGCGTACAGGGGCAGGTTGTGTTGCGGGGAGCGCTGTCCGTTCGATCGGGGCGACGCGCACAAGGGCGGGCTGTGTTGCGGGGAGTGCGGTGCGCTCGACGGGTGCGGTGCGTTGGATGGTGGCTTTGCGCTCGACGGGTGCGGTGCGTTGGATGGTGGCTTTGCGCTCGACGGGTGCGGTGCGTTGGATGGTGGCTTTGCGCTGGATGGTGGCTTTGCGCTCGATGGGGGTTGTGCGTTGGACAGGTTCGGTGCGCTGGATGGTGGCTTTGCGCTCGATGGGGGTTGTGTGTTGGATGGGAGCGGGCTGGGTGGAGGGTGGATCTTCGCGGTGATCGTTGGGTGTATCTTCGCGGTGGCTTGGGGGGATAAGTTCGGGGTCGATGAGGATGGGGCGAGCGAGAGGACGGGGGCGGTGATCGTTGGGTTGTTCGTGGTGGGAGAGTGAGGTGGTGTAGATCTTTTTGTTGTCGTAGCGGCCAGCCATGTATCCGAGGAAGAAAGGCAAGAGGATGAGGAGCGCATAGAAGAAGTAGGCTTCGGGGCGATCGGCGAGAGATTGCCAGCTTTCTTGGGAGGGTGGAGGGGGGGGTTGTGCGGAGGGGGATTCGGATGTTGCGGGTTCGGTGGTCTCGGTGGCAAGGGGGCCATAGAAAAGGATCTGGGTGGTGACGTTGTCATTGCCGCCGTTGTCGTTGGCCATTTTGACGAGTGTTTCGACCGCTTCTTGCGCGGTTTTGGCCGAGGCAAGAACATTTTTGATATCTTCGTCTTCGACTTCTCCGTGGAGGCCGTCGGAGCATAGGAGGATGCGATCGCCTTCAAGGAGTTTCCAAGGGGGGGCCATGACTTCGACGTAGAGGGGGAATTCGCTTCCGAGGACACGAGAGAGGACGTTTTGACGGGGGTGATTTTTGGCTTCTTCTTCGGTGAGGATGCCGGCTTCGACAAGTCGTTGGACGGCGCTGTGATCGCGGGTCATGCGGTGGAGCTTGCCTTTTCGCCACATATACATACGGCTATCGCCGACGTGAGCGGCGAACAGGTAGCCGTTTTGAACCATACACATCACGCATGTGGTTCCCATGCCTGTGAGGGAATGGTCTTCGCCGGCTTTTTGGAGGATGGCGTTTGCGGCTTGTTCGATGGCTTCGCGCAAAGCGACATCAGGTTCCATGTTGGGTTCGTCTTGGAAGTAGGAAACGATCTCTTGGACAGCGATCCGCGAGGCGACTTGTCCGCCGCTTGCGCCCCCCATGCCATCAGCGACCACCAACAGGTGTCCTCCTTGGTAAGGGATCTTGGTCAGTTGGAGTCGGGCGACAGAGTCTTGGTTTTCGTAACGACGTCTGCCGACATCGGACATCTCGAAGATATCAACGGGGGGAGTTTGTACTTTACGCATCCTTGGCCTCTAGATCGAAAGAAAGAACGGGGTGAATGTGGCTCATGTCGGGTACAGAGGGGGGCGCACGAAGCGAAGAGAGCCACGGTGAAACGGCGAGTACTCGGCGGATTTGGCACAACGCGCATTTGCGGACAGTCAAGGTTTGTCGGTCGGGGGAGGCCGAACGGTTTGTGGCGCATAAAACGCGGATAATCGGATGTTTTTTGCCCTTGTATCGCACGCATCTTCTCCAGAATCAAGACGCCCACCGTATCCGCTTCGTGTGGCCTCGTCAAGAACCTTCGCGACAAAGGTTAGGGGACGTCGATGTGGTGGAGGATGTGGAGGAGGATATCGTCGGTGGAAAAGCCGTCGGCTTCGGCTTCATAGGTGAGTGCAATACGGTGACGTAAGACATCGCGAGCGACGGCTTTGACATCGTCGGGGGTGGCGTAGCAGCGGCCTTGGAGCAGGGCGTAGGCGCGTGCAGCGATGTTGAGAGCGAGAGTGGCGCGTGGTGAAGCGCCATAGGCGAGGTAATTTTTGAGGGGACGTGCGGGTCTTGAGCCGCTTTGGGGTCCGAGGGCGATGCGTTCGGGTTCGCGGGTGCAAAAGATGATATCGAGGAGATACTCTTTGAGTTGGTCGGCGAGGTGGATTTGTCGGATCAGGGCTTGGGCAGCGAGGAGGTGTTCGGGCCGCATGATGGGTTGTAGGGGGGGGGGTTGGTGTTCGATCATGCGATCCATGATCATGCGTTCGGCTTGGCGGTTGGGATAGGTGAGGGTGAGTTTGAGCATAAAGCGGTCGAGTTGGGCTTCGGGGAGGGAATAGGTGCCTTCTTGTTCGACGGGGTTTTGGGTCGCCATGACGAGAAAGGGCCGAGGGAGAGGATAGGTTTGTTCGCCGATCGTCACTTGTTTTTCTTGCATGGCTTCGAGGAGGGCGGATTGGACTTTGGCGGGGGCGCGGTTGATCTCGTCGGCGAGGATGATGTTCGCAAAGATCGGCCCGAGCTTGGCTTGAAAGGTTCCGTGTTGGGGCTGGTAGATCAAGGTTCCAAGGAGATCGGCAGGGAGAAGATCAGGGGTGAACTGGATGCGTTGGAATTGGAGGGAGACGCAGGAAGAAAGCGTTTGAACGGTGAGGGTTTTGGCGAGGCCGGGAACACCTTCAAGGAGCAGATGCCCTCCTGTCAACATACCGATCAACATACGCTCAAGAAGGGGCTTTTGGCCCACGATCACCTTGCCGACCTCTTGGAGCAGTTGTTGGAGAAGGTGGCCGTATTGCTCGACTTGTCGTTGGATCTCTTGCATCTGTGGGGTGTTTGGCTGCATGGTTCTTTGTCTCTGTGTGTGGTGGAGGCCGAATCCAGTGGGAGGTACGCCAAAAAAGAAAAAGGGAGCAGGTCGATGAAACCTGCTCCCTTTGGCGTGTATACGGTTGTGTGTCTTTTGGCAAGGCTTTGAGCCTTTTTCTCGCCAAGGTCTTTTCTAAAAGAAAGAGACTTCGAGAGACACACAGATCATTTGAACGATCGAGAGGAAGAAGAGAAGCGGATCTTAGTAGCGATCACGACCACCACGGAAGTCGCGGCCACCGCGATCATTACCGCGATCATTACCGCGATCATTACCGCGATCGCCACCACGAGGACCGCCTTCGCGTTCGCGCTCTTGGGCGAGGTCGACGCGGATGGAGCGGCCATCAAGCATGGTGTCGTTCATTTGTTCCATGGCATCACGGGCATCGTTCGAGTTTGCGAAAGTGACAAACCCAAAGCCACGCGAACGGCCTGTTGCACGGTCCCGAACGACCTTTGCTTCTGTGATCTCGCCATACGAGGAAAAGGCTTCTTCAAGACCACGTTCATCAGTTGCCCAAGCCAGCCCGCCTACAAAGATTTTGTTTGACATTCGCAGATTCTCCAAAAAAAGATAGCAGCGAGAGTCTTTGACTCTCATTGAGTTGAGAACATTCGCAAACGCCCGTTGTCATACGCGTGTTTGCGAAGGTGAACAGACAAAAGATCCATATCGATCTTGTCGGATACACCAAGGAAAAGGATAGCATGTGGGGGGATGGTATTTGCCGTGTTGAAGACTTGGCTGAAGAGATTCAGCAGGACTTTGAACAGAGGCCAAAGAAACCCCACAAACAGGTGTTTGTGCAAAAAGGAACCTCTCGGGCCACTGATTCTGTCGGAAGGGAGAGAACGGAGCAGGAGAAGGTTCGAGGGCATTCATCAGCGGAGACCCACAGTACGTGGGGGGTCTCCATCCTTGGATTGCGCGATTGCGCCCCTCGTCCGCTGCGAAAGCGAAAGCATTGGTGCGGAGTGTAGCAGGCTTGTTTGGTGTGTCAACAGAAATCTTTGAATTTTTCCATCCCCGTTATTTTTGATCGGAGTATTTCGGAGTGACGCGGCTGCTAAAAAAGCCGTGCTGGTGGAGGTTCTAGCGAGAGCGCCGTTTGGAAAACGATGATCGTTTCGCCCCTCACGGGGTCAAGGGGGCCGCGCTCTATGGCGGGGTATGGGGCAGCGCCCCACAAAATCATTGAATTGTGACTTTTTTGGAGAGGACCGGCGAGAGATCAGGGCGCAAAGATCTCGGGAAGGCGGAAGCGTGGTGGTTTTTGGGGCGGGGTTGTGGTGGTCGGTTTGGGCCGTTGGACGGGTGGATACGGGCGTGCGCGAGGTGTGGAGGGATGGGTGGTTTCTGTGCGGATCGTTGGGGGTGGAGAGGGGCGCTTGGGAGCGGATGGTTCGGTGGGATCGTTGGGCAGGGGTGGGATCTCAGGCAAGAGGATATCGTCTTCGTCTGGACGCGATGAGGTTTCACGGGGCGAAGCATCGGGTGTTGTGGAGGGCGAAGCATCGGGCGTTGTGGAGGGCGAAGCATCGGGTGTTGTGGAGGGTGTGGAGGTTCCGGCATCAGAGGGAGAAGCGAGAGGTGCGGTGCCGCCGTCTGTGGGGGAGGATGTGGAGGCGGAAGGACCGAGGGCAGGGGTTGGTTTGGAGGCTTCTTCTTTGGCTTTGCGTTCGCTGTAGTCTTTCCATTCGCTGAGGAGGTCGAAGAGGATGCGGCAGGCTTGAGAGGAAGAGAGCGTCCAAGGCTGGTGTCCGCGTAGGAAGGCGGGTTTGAGGCGGAGGACTTCGGCGTTGCTTTGTTGGGCTTGGGTTTGGAGGGATTGGATACGGGCGGATATCTCGGTGGTTTGGCGGCTCCATTGTTCTTGTTCGAGGATGGCGGTTTGGTATTCTTGGAGACGTTGTTGGTAGCGGGCGTTGGTTTGGGCGATCGCGTTGCGCAAGGTTTCGATCTGCTTGCGTTGGTGGGGGGAGGCTTGTTCAAGGGAGGGGAGGGATCGTTGTTGTTGTTCGAGGGTGCGCTTTCTTTGGGTGAGGATGCGGATCTTGCGTTGGGTGAGGGTGACGCGATGGCCGGCGTTTCTGCGTTTGGCGGCGAGGCTTTTGCGTTGTTTTTGGAGGACCTCGATCTGTTTTTCGGATTCGTTGTGTTGTTTTCGGGCTTGGAAGAAGCGTTTGCCGATCTGTTTGTGTTGTTGGATTTGTTGTTCGAGGACGCGGGCTTGTTCTTCGTATCGGGTGGCGCGTTGGAGAGCGAGGCGTGCGGTGCGGGAGCCTTCGGTGGCGCGTTGGTAACGTTTGAGCCAGAGCTGGTTGAGGCGTTCGGCGAGGCGTTTTTTTTGGGTGAAGGTGGGGCGGATGCGAAAGGTCTTGAGGGGATCATTTTTGGGGGTGGAGAGGGTGACGGCTCCTGTGAGATGGCCGAGAAAGCCGATGCAGCTAACGCCGCGAGTGCTTTGAACGGTGCCTGTTTTTGCGCCTGCTTGTTCGAGGATCTTTGCGCCGTAGCGTTTGATCAGGGCCTGTCCAGCGCCGCTTGCGGTGCCTTTGCGGTCGCTTTGCAACACACCACTCATGCGTTTTCGAACGGAGGCGACGACTTGTTCAGGGAGAGGGGAGGGGAAGAGTGCGGGTTTTCCGGGGATATGGATATCTTTTTCGCGCTCGACGCGGTAGATCAAAGCAGGGCGGATGACTTTTCCTGAGGCGATAAACGAAGCGATGGCGGCGAGTTGTCGGGTGTCGGTGTCGCTGACACCAAGGGTCATGGTCATGACGGGGACGAGTCCACTGCGCTTGCGATCGAAACCTGCGATCTCTTCGGCAAGCCAAGCGATATAGCGCAGGCCGATCTCCATCCGAAGCTCACGCACCCAGCCGATCTCTTCGAGAGAGAGGGGGCCTTGGAATTTTTGCTCGAAGAGCTTTTTCTTTTCTTGGAAGGTGCGTTGGATCTTTGGGCTGGCGGGGAAGATCCCGTCGGGTTCGGTGTCGAGGAATTCGGTGAGTTGCGCGGTGGTGACAGGAGGTTCAGAAGGTGCGGTGGGATGGGGTTTTTGTGCGTTTGGCGTTTGGGAGATAGGAGCGGGAGCGATCGGTTGGGGGCGTGCTTCGGGTGAGAGTTCGGAGAGGATCTCGTCTACGGAGCGCTTTTTTTTGCGTTGTTCTTCGGCTTGTTTTTTCTTGATCTCTTCGGCGTCAAGGGTGTTTTGATGGAGGGAGGCTTCGGCAAGAAGGGCGTGGACGGTGGCTGCTTTGGCGGCTTCAAAGATCGCATTTTCGCGTAGGTCTTTGAAATAGTTCATGTATCCGAAGTCACGGACGAACATTTTGCGCATCTCGACGGGATCTTTGTTGAGCTTTTCGACGGCAAGGCGGGCTTCTTCGGGGGACATCTTCTTTTTGTCTTCGAGGAGGTGGCGCAAGCCGCGTTCAAAGATCGCCGACCACTCGGTGGATTGGAGCATCCAAGTCCAGCGAAGCGAAAGGAAGACGTAGCCGATGTTGGCGGAGATGGCGAGAGCTTGGTCTTTTTTGACAAAGGGTGGCATCTTGTGGCTGTTGCGCACCCAATGGCCTTGGTTGCTTTTCCACGGATGGTACACAAACCTCCGTTGATTGAGCGTTTTGCGTCCACGGTTGATCAAGGGGAGTTCGTCAGGCCAATGGTGGGCGATCAGCGAAGTCAGGACTTTGAAGACAGAGCCAAAGACGGGCTTTTGTGCGAGGGCCATATCGACATGCCCGCTGCCACCGTATTGAGAGGCGATCTCGCCTGTGTTGGCGTCCACCAATGTATAAGCCAGTTGGAGGTCATCGATCTGCTCGCGGAAAGGGGCGTATCCTTGTTCGGCGACAGAGATCAGGCCGCGTTGACCGTCTTTTCCGACGGTGAGTTCTCGGTCGTAGTAAAGTTGGATGCGTGCGCCGTTTCGCCAGTCTTGGATATCGGCAGGCATGGATTTTTCGAGCCATTGGCGGATATGGAGATCGTGCATCTGCCATTCGTGGGAAACGGCCTTGAGGCGTCCGAGACCGTTTTTGAAGGTGGGCAATTCTTTGGGGACTTGGATGCCCATGCTTCGCAGTCGTGCTTTGATCTGCTCGATGCGTTTGCTCCAGACTTCATACACCTTGCTACGACGGGTGCTTTCACACTTTCCATTGCGACAGGCTTCGAGATACCAAGGGTTAAAACGTCCCGGGTTGGGCAACGAGGCTGCGGCCACAACCGCTTGGTTCCAATCGAACTCACGGGGATCTTGGACATCGAAATAATAGAGGCCGAGTCGGTGGAGTCCGTAGTTGTCGCCTTGACCGGCCCAAAGCGTCGCGAGGTAGATCGCCATCATCTCGCGTGGGCTGAAGGCTTGGCACATGATGTAAGAGCGCGGCATCTCGTCGAACAGCTTGCCGCTGACGGTGCGAAATAGGCCGATGCCTTGGCGCTTTTGACCAAAGTCGAGAAAGTTCTTGGCGGCTTGAAGGGCGGGGGTACTGCCGCCGACTTTTCGGCGTTGCTTGACGAGGTAGTAGGGGACACGCAAAAAGGCTTCGATCGAAAAAGGCTCGCACTTGAGGCTTTCGCCATCAGGAAGATAACGCCACCACCACGCGGGCTGATCAACTCGTCCTTCGGCCACGCCTACGGCTTGACTGATCTTCCAGTCGAGCAGCTTGGGATCGTTGTAGTGTTGGTTCCAGTCGCTTTGGGTTCGGTTGAAAAGCCCCAAGGGACGGTTGTCTCGATCATGTAGAGTCGTGATCTGGATCGAACGCAAAAGTTTGTTGCGTTCCATCACTTCGGCGCGCTTGGTGGGGGTGACATAATGCCGATGCCACCAATAGATCCCTCCAAGAAAGTTAAACAACATTGAGAGTACAAAGCCCGTCCCCAAGAGGCTCAGCACTGCGATGCGTGCGATCCATCGCTCGGCAAAGCCATAACGGATGCGCCCGCCCAGTTCTGCACGCAAAAGCCACGTGATCAAAGTAAGCATCAAAGCGTATACACCGAGCAGTCCGATCGAAACCAACACAAGCGTCTTCGACCACATCACTTTGGGCGGATACAGCAAGAAACCGATACTGCCAAGCAAGACCAGCCCGCTCGATACAAGCGCCCGACGTTGTAAGCGATCGTGCTGGTAACGCGACTCTGCGATGCTATGCTGGATGCGATCATAAAGCCGCAAAGACAGCCACAACAAGAACGCAGCTTCGACTCCCAAGATCGCTCCAAACAACAACGCGATATCTTCTGGAAATTGCAGCAGCACAAACAAAGCTCCCGCGCCACCGCCCACAGCGAATAGCACCAACAATAACCCGATCCATCTTTTTCGTTTGCTTGAGGTTTTTGTGCTCATCTCTTACCCTTTATAGGACTTACGCAGTTCGATGGTTTGTGGGGTTGGAACCCCACGCCCCGTCATAGACTGTCGCCCCTTGACCCCGTATCGGCGGAGCGAACAGGCGTTTTTCAAACCAACAGCGCAAACGCTTGAAAGCCTGCGAACACGGGGATTTTTGCCATCTGCGCCGTTCCTTTGCTTGTTTGCGGATGCCTTGCGCTTGCTTTTCGTGGGCTTGTAGGTATGGAGGCAAACGACCCGAAAGGCAAATCTCCTTTTGGCCGAAAACAACAGATCGTCGAAGATAAGCGGCGTTTGTGAAAAGACCGTGAATCTTTTGGTTGGCTTTGGGGGTGGGTCTTGCTTTGGTCGTAGCTTTGGGGTAGTCCATCCTGTTCGGATGAGGGTGTAAAATAAAACGAAACAAATCAACCATAACAGGAGTGACGCCGTTGCCAAAAAAAGCCGTGTTCGCGGCACTTCAAGCGGCAAAGTTGCTTGTTTGAAAGACCGTGATCACCCCGTCAACACGGGGTCAAGGGAGCGATACTCCCTTGCGGGGTGTGGGGCAGCGCCCCACAAAACAACTCAACTGCGAAGCTCCTACAGAAGTGTAGGGGATTTTTTTGATGAAGAAGATGACGACTCGTCGCAAACTTGCGATCGCAACGTGGTCCTCACCACGCGAGGGCAATATCTATGGCAAACTGACGGTGGATATGACGGAGTCGCTGCGTTATATCGAGCATTTGCGCCGTGTATCGGGCGAAAAAGTGACGGTGACACATCTGGTTGGGCGCGCTGTGGCGGAGGCGCTTGCTCAGGCACCCGGATTGAACGGTCGGATCTTTTTGGGGCGTTATATCCCCCATGATACGGTCGATATCACCTACCTTGTCGCGCTCGAAGAAGGGGCGGATCTCGCAAAGGCCAAAGTTCATCAGGCCGATCAAAAGAGCGTCGTAGATATCGCAAAAGAATTGCGGGAGTTGGCGGGGCGACTTCACAAAGGAAAAGATGAAAATTTTGAGAAAAATAAGGGCTTGTTGCGCTTGTTGCCGACATGGTTGTTGCGCCCTTTGATCTGGGCGACGGGCTATTTGACGGGAGCGATGGGCATCCAACTCAAAGCGATGGGCCTTGAACGCTTTCCTTTTGGCTCGTGCATTATCACAAGCGTCGGAATGTTCGGGCTTGATGAAGGCTATGCGCCACCAACACCCTTTGCGCGAGTGCCTGTGTATGTCTTGCTTGGGTCGGTTGCTGAAAGGCCCGCTGTCGTGGATGGGCAGTTGGTTGTGCGCCCACAGATGACGATCACCGCGACGATCGATCACCGCTTTTTGGATGGCTTTCAAGGCGGTGTCTTGGCCAAGATCGTTCGGCGCGTTCTGGAGAATCCTTGGCAGCTTGACAGCGCCAAAGCCCCGTCAGGTGAGTTGCTCGGGACTCCTCCAAGCCAAGCCGCCCTTGAGGCAGGTGCGACAAAAGCTGCTCCTTCGCACACCAAAGCAGAGTAAGACGAAATCCGCCCGTTGTGTGATCGTAAGGTGCAGATGTATCAGGTTTCGCGTCATCCTCGACGCATACAGAAACAAAAGCTGCTTCGCTGCTCCATGCGTCCACTTCGCGGCTCCATTCCGATCCCCCTCTGCTTTCCCCTCGCGGCAGCAGCGAGGCTTTGCGAGCGTCGCAGGGAGAGGGGATGTCCGAAGGACAGGGGGGCGGGTGATACGGCAAGTACACCTGCGAGGGTTTTCGCTTCACTTGGTGCGTATGGGGCAATGCCCCACCACACCAGTCCGTTGCATAAGTCCTCGTAGGAACGTAAGCGATCTTTTCTTTGATGCGTCTGCTGTCCCAAAACTCTATCTCGTTTGAATGGCCTGTAGATTTGGGCGTTGTGAGATGGAGTGATCTTGTGGGAGCGGCCCCTACAACACACGGAGAAATCGAAGATGAGTACACCGATGGCCGAGTTAGAAGCCCGCTGGCAGGAAGCCGTAGAGCGGGAGGACAGTGCAAAGATCGAGGCGCTGGTGCGCGAGGTGTTGCGTCAACATCCCGAGACAGCGCTGGCTTCGCAGATCCGCTATCAGCGGGGGGTGATCAACTTGACGGAAGGGGAAGGGTTTGGAAGCGAACGGCTTGCGCGTGCGATGTCGGAGTTTGATCTTGGGGCGAAAGCGGGTGAGAAGGTGGGCGAAGGGTCCGAGCCTTGGCGCTCGTTGAATCGGACGCAACTGGGAGCCTGCAAGGCGCGTTTGGGGAATATCGAAGGCGCTTCAAGTGATCTTCAAGCAGTGGTGGCGTATCGTCCGCGTTCGGTGGCGGGTCTTGGAGCGTTGGGCTTGTTGTCAAAGATCTTGCGCGAGGACAAACGGGAGCGAGATGCGGCTCGTTTTGATACGCAACGCATCTCTTATGCGCGGGCTTTGGTGCGCGAGAACCCAGATCCCAACCAAGCCCACGAGCTGCGTTTTGTTTTGGCGCAAGAGCTGTTGGACAGCAACGCCTCGGATGAAGCGCGAGAGATCTTACACGAATTAAAAGCGTTGGGCGCGGATGCGTTGGGCGAAGAGTTGTATGCCGACGTGATGACCGCGCTTGGATAACGGAGAGCGTACCTTGAGAGCAGAGCGTTTGATCTGGCGGGGCGGGGTCTTGGGACTGGTATGGATGACGATGATTGGACTGTTGGGCGGGTGTGATCGCGGCGAGCCAGCCGCTGCCGCAAAAATGCAATCCGCAGGAGAAAAGAAGGATTGGCGGTCGCGTCGAAAGAAGCCGGCCAAGCCCGTCCATGCCGCAGAGATCCGCAAAGGCGAGATCGAGGCGATCTTGTCGGGGACGGCGACGCTTGAGGCCGAAGATCGCGTGACGATCCTTGCCCAAGTCAAAGGTTTGGCGGTGCGGGTATTTGGGGTCGAAGGCCGCTTTTTCCGCAAAGGTTCGGTGCTTGCGCAGTTATCGAATCCTTATCTCCATATCGCTGACGAGCAAGTCGGGGCAGATATCGAAAAGGCCAAAGTCGATCTCAAACGAAACCTCCCGCTCTCTAAGCGCGGCTATGTCAGCCGAGAGACGGAGGAGCTTTTGGCGTTTCAACTTCTCCAAAAACAGATCCAGCGCAAACAAACCCAAGAAGATCTGCGCAATCTCAAGATCACCGCAACCATCTCAGGCATCGTGACCAAGCAGATCTTGCGTCGTGGAACATGGGTGCTTCCCAACGCAGAAGCCTTTATGATGGAAGATCCTCGGTCCTTGGTCGCAAACATCGCGGTTCCCGAAAAGTATCTGTCTTACCTCAAGACGGGCCTTGAGGCAGCGCTCGGTTCGGAAGCGGTGGGCCTCAACACCAAGATCACAGGGCGAGTCGTGCGGATCTCGCCGACTGTGGACGCCAAAACAGGCACGATCCAAGTGATCATCGGCCAGCTTTCGCCTCTTGAAAAGCTTCGCAGCGGGATGTACGTCACGGTTCGCCTTGTCCTTGAACGCCGAAAAGATGTGCCGTTGGTCCCCAAACAAGCTGTGTTGTACGAAAACAACCGTCCCGTCGTGTATCGTTTGATCGGTGAATCGGGAGCCTGTGACGTCAGTCTTACAGACAAGCCCTCTTCTGTAAAAAGCGGTGGAAAGGGCAAACGTGGCCAGAAAAAAGGCCGCTTTGCGTCGATGACACCCGAAGAACGAGCGAAGATGCGCGAACGCTTTGCGTCGATGACACCTGAAGAACGGGCGAAAATGCGCAAGCGCCGGGGAAAGAGAAAAGGGCAGAGTGGCGAAGCAGGCGAAACATCGGACGGTACGCGCCGATGGAAGGCTGATCGAGGCGGTGAGCGTTGGGGGAAAAGAAGAGGGCAGCGCGGCGAAGCAGGGGTGGGTTGTCGTGTAGAAAAAGTGACCTTTGACAAGGGCTTAGAAAACGAGCGTGCTGTCGAGGTGGTGGGTGGGCTTCGCGAGGGGGATCGGGTCGTGACGCTCGGACAAGAAGATCTCCAAAAAGGCAATCTTGTACGCGTCGTCAAGCTCGACTAGAGCGGAGGTTGGGACGGATGGTCGTGTCTTTTTGGGAACGGCTTTCCAGTCGTCGTTCAGCTCGGATAGAGCGGAGGTTGGGACGGATGGTCGTGTCTTTTTGGGAACGACTTTCCAGTCGTCGTTCAGCTCGGATAGAGCGGAGGTTGGGACGGATGGTCGTGTCTTTTTGGGAACGGCTTTCCAGTCGTCGTTCAGCTCGGATAGAGCGGAGGTTGGGATGTATCGGTTGACAGTGGATCGCCCTGTTGCGATCACGATGATCGTTTTGGGCGTGGTGGTCTTTGGTATCATTGCGTATCGCGAACTTCCGCTCAATCTGATGCCGCAGATGAGTTATCCTCGGTTGACGATCCGTACCGAGTATCCCGGCAGTAGCCCCGAAGAAGTCGAACTCGAACTGAGCCGTCCGATCGAGGAGATCTTGGGGACGGTGAGCCATCTGATCCGTTTGACGAGTCGCTCAAGGGCGGGGATGTCCGAGGTGGTGATCGAGTTCGATTGGAAAGCCTCGATGGATCTTGCGATGCAAGAAGTCCGCGAAAAGCTCGACCTGTTGAGGCTTCCGCAAGAATCGAAGCGACCGATCTTGTTGCGCTACGATCCCAACCTTGATCCGATGATGCGTCTTGGATTGGCGGGGCAGACCGATCTGTTCCGTTTGCGCTTGTATGCCGAAGACGACCTGCGACCGGCCTTAGAGACTTTGCCGGGGGTGGCTGCGGTCAAGATCCGTGGTGGATTGGAGCGCGAGATCGAGGTGGCACTCAACGAGAAAAAGATTAGTGCGTTGGGGTTGACGATCCAGCGGATAATCCAGCGTTTGCGAGAAGAGAATATCAATATCGCGGGCGGTCGTCTCCAAGAAGGCGCAACCAACTACTGGGTGCGCACGTTGAACGAGTTCCAAGATCTCGAAGAGATGGGGCGTTTGCTGATCGAAGAACGCGATGGCCGACCTGTGCGCCTACACGATATCGCACGTCTGCGCTTTCACTCCAAAGAACAAGAAGTGATCACGCGGATGGACGGGCAGATCGGCGTCGAGCTGTCGATATTTCGCGAAGCAGGAGCCAACATCGTTGAAGTCTCAAAGCGTGTGCAGCAGCGGATATTTGGAACCGATGAGCAACGTGCTTATGCAGAACGCATCGATCAGATCGGAAGTGTCGGCGAAACAAGCGCCAAAGCTTTCTCCGCGAGCGGCAAAAAGGGGCGCGATGGAGGGGGCAAAAAGCAGCGCGATGAAGAGGGCAAAAAAGGCCGGAAGAAGGGCGGCAAAAAGGGCTGGAAGAAGGGCGGCAAAAAGGGCGGTCGATGGGCCAAGATGCGTGCGGAACGCGCAGAGCGCCGCCGTCACAAAGAACTCACCAACTTTCTGATGTACACTTTGCCGAGCGAGATGAATCTGCGGGTCTTGCAAGATCAAGCGATCTTTATTCGTGACGCTGTGAACGAGGTGCTGATGTCGGCGTTGATGGGGGGCGTGATCGCGGTCTTTGTGTTGATGTTGTTTTTGCGGCACTTGTGGGGGACGGTGATCGTGGGCCTTTCGATCCCGCTCTCGGTGGTGGCGACGTTTGGAGGGCTGTATCTGAGCGGTGTGTCGCTGAACATCATGTCTCTGGGTGGTTTGGCCCTAGGGATCGGGATGTTGGTGGATAACTCGATCGTTGTGTTGGAGAGCATTATGCGCTTTCGGGAAGAAGGCGCATCGATCGAGGACTCCGCTGTTTTGGGGGTGGCAGAAGTGGGCGGGGCTGTGACGGCCAGTACGTTGACCACAGTGGCGGTGTTTTTTCCGATAGTGTTTGTGCAGGGGATGGCGGGCGAGTTGTTGCGGGATATGGCGTTGGCCGTCGTGATCAGTTTGATGGCTTCGTTGATCGTCTCCTTGTTTTTTATCCCGATGCTTTCGGCCTTATCGTGGCCGACGCAACAAGAACAAGCACCAGAAGAGGGGACAGAACAATCTAGTCAAAGCAGATGGTTCGCTTGGAGCCAGTTGCGAGAGGCCCTTGGTTGGGGCGTGTTGCGATGGAAGCAAGTAGGGCTTTTGGGGCGGTTGTTTGTGGTGTTGTTGGCGTTGCCGTTTGTGGCTTATCTGTTGTTTCGGTTTGTGGCGCAGACGGCGTTGGAGCTACTTGGGTGGGTGTGGCGAGGGCTTTCTGTGGTGTTGATCTTGGCCGTCCGTGTCGGCGTTCAAGCTTTGTCGGTGGTGGCATGGGTGATCTGGTGGCCGATCGCGTGGTTGATGGATCGGTTTTTGGATTTTTTGCAGTGGTCTTATCCGCGTATACTGGGGATATCGCTGCGGCAAGGGACGATGGTGTTGTTGCTCTCGACGCTGTTGGGTGTGGCGTCTTATCTGATGTTGCCGCTGTTGGAACGGGAGTTTATGCCCAAAGTGCATCAAGGCGAGTTTGCGTTGGAGATGGCGCTTCCTGTGGGGACACCGCTGTTGCAGACGGCGGATCGGATCAAGGAGATGGAAGCGACCATCGCGGAGATCCCGGGGATCTTGAGCCTGTCTTCGGCGATCGGTGTAGAAAAGACCGAGGTGCAAAACGCCGAACAGGGCGAACACAGCGCGATAGTCAATGTCAAATTGAAAAAAGCCGAAGAGATCGAAGCACAAGAAAAACAAGTGCTCGAAGCGATCCGCGTGCGTTTGGCCCAAGAGCCCGGTCTCAAGATGAAGGTGGTGTATCCGTCCCTGTTCAGCTTGCGCACCCCGATCGAAGTCGAGATCAAAGGCGAGCGCCTGTTGGATCTACGCAACGTCTCGCAACAAGCCCTGCAATCACTACAACATATCCCGTCCCTACGAGATGTTCGTTCCAGTTCGATCTCTGGACTACCCGAGATCCAAGTGCTTTATGATCGAGAGCGGTTGTTTCGCTATGGCTTGAGCGTCCAACAAGTTGCACAGGCTGTCCGTGACAAAGTGTATGGCTCGGTGGCGACGCGGTTTCGGCAGCGCGAAAAACGGCTGGACGTACTTGTGCGGGTCCGTCGAAAACAACTCGACAACGTCAACGCACTGCTCAACCTCACCATCCACAGCGCAGACAACAAACCGATCCCTTTGCGTCAAGTCGCTACCATCAAGGTCTCCGAAGGCCCTTCCGAGATCTTGCGGGTTGGAAACCAACGTGCTGTGTTGATCTGGGCGGATCTGGCGGCTGCTACGCTTGGGCAAGCTTCCAATGCGATCGAGCAGAGCCTCGCTCAGATCAAGATGCCCGTCGGCTTTACCGCAGGTTTGAGCGGACAGTCCGAAGAGATGCAGCGGTCGCTCAATGCCCTGATGTACGCGCTGTTGCTCTCGATCTTTTTGGTGTACCTCGTGATGGCGAGCCAGTTTGAATCGTTTATCTCGCCGCTGATCATCTTGTTTTCGATCCCGCTGGCTTTTATCGGGGTGGTCTTTTGTTTGGTCTGGCTCAAGATGCCGATCTCTGTGATGGTTTTGATCGGCTTGATCATCTTGGCAGGGATCGTCGTCAACAACGCCATTGTGTTGGTCGATGCTATCGAAAAGCTCAAAGAACGCGGTGTTTCGGGCATCGAAGCGATCCAACGCGCCTGTGCTTTGCGTCTGCGCCCGATCTTGATGACCACACTTACCACCGTCCTTGGGCTGTTGCCGCTGGCCTTGGGACTTGGCGAAGGAGCCGAACTGCGCCGTCCGATGGCGATTACCATCATGGCCGGTCTGATGGTCTCCACCTTACTGACCCTTGTCGTGATCCCTGTGATCTATCGCATGGTCCTCTTGCGTCACGCGACCCTGCCTGACGAGCCTCCTACATCCTCCTCCTTTCTCTTGTAGGACTCACTCGATTGCTCTGTGTGATAGGGCGCTGCCCCATGCGCGCCTTGTTAAGGCCAACACAGCCCTCGATAGCCCCTTGATCTCTGCGCAGCACGCCGTCTATCCGCCGTGTACGCTCTCCTGAAATCTTACGCCTGTTCGTTTAACTTGCTTTGTGTGTGAAATTTTTGTAGCCTGTGCGGCGCTAGGTGCATCCTGCCAAGAGAAGGCTTTCGTTTGTGGATCCTTTTCATCCGTTTTCTTCGGCGGAGACCGACGCTTGCGTGGGTGAGTCTAGCACGATGCACGAAAGCTGTTGGCAGCGTCTCGTTGAAAGCATGCGGGATGTGCTGCGACAAAAAGGAACGTCGTGTCTGGTAAAAAAGCGCAAAGAACGCCTCTTGACGCTCGAATCCAACACAGCGTACACCTTGCAGTCAGCACACTTTTTTTGTGAAGGAGGAGATCTTGATGGATCGTCAACAAAGTATGTCGCGGTTTGGCCGCTTCATCCCCCTGTTTCTGGCTCTGTTTTTTGTGTCTGGCCTGTCTCTTGTGACCACAGGCTGCCCCCCCCCTGCCACCAACAATGAAAAAGCCACCGAGCAAACCACTACAGACGGCGGAACAGAAAAAGACCCTGTCGCAGAAGGCGGTGCTTGCGCAGAAACCAAAGAGTGTGTCCAAGGTCTCTTGTGCAAAGGTGGAAAGTGTACCAAACCCGAATGCACCACCGATGCACAATGCACCACCGGTGACAAGAAAAAGTGCATCGACTATCGCTGCGAAGCCGCAGGGGACAACTGCAAAGACAACACCGAATGTCCCCCCGGCCAAGACTGCGAAGCCAAAGCCGACGGCAAGAAATACTGCTCGGTGATCGACGTGTCCGTCGCCAGCGTCTTGATCGTCACGCCCCCCGGGGTCGTCCGCTCCGGCCAAACCCGCAAGTTTGAAGCCGTTGCTTTGAACAAGTCGGGCGCTCGCCTCGCAGGTGACTTCACCTTCACTTGGAAATCTTCCGCAACCGACGTCGCCGCTGTCGACGCAAAAGGCGTTGCAACGGGTGGTTCCAAAGACGGCGAAACCGACATCACCGCCGAAGTCCAAAGCAAAACCTCCGCTCCTGTTAAACTCCGCAACTTTGCCGCCGTTGCCGCCGGAAAACTCCGCGTGATCTTGATCGACTCCGACAGCAAGTTTGTCGATGGCGCAAAAGTCATGGTCGGCACCGCAGAAGCCACCTCCGATGCACAAGGCGCAGCCACCGTTGATTCCGCAACCCTTCCTGCCACCGTCCACGTCTTCCACAAAAACTATGCGTTCTTCTCGGCCTTTGGCGTGAATAAAAACGATCTGCTTGTCCAACTCGTCAAAAAACCCGACAACTCCAAAGCAGGTGGCATCAAAGGCAAAGTCAACTTCGATGTCTATCGCGGAATCATGGGCATTCCCGAAGATGATTGGGCTTCTTACAACGTCGCCGTCGGCTTCACCAGCTTCTCGATCTCCTCCGATATCCTTGGCTTGAACCTCGACACGCTGCTTGGCGAAAGCTTTGAAGTCGATGTCTTTGGCCAAAAATTCTCTGTCCCAAGCGGTGTCGTTCTCGAAGCCCTTGGTGGTGGAAAGCCCGAATTCCAAACCCAAAGCGATCCCGGCAAAGATCGCCTTGCATTCGCCCTCGCCGCCAAACTCAAAGTCAGCGATGTCACCCCCTTGATCTCCCAAGTGACCGGTGGCGAAGGCGTTGACATCGGCAAGATCCTCGTGGCGATCGAACCCCTCTTTGAAAAAATGGCGCTCGGTTTCAAAACAGGCATCAGCGTTGAAGTCTTCGCCAAAGTCCCCGACACCAACGACAAAAACAAAAACGGCAAAACCGACGACCTGATCCCCGACTTCAGCAAGTTCACCGCAAACGATCTGACCGTAGACAAAAAACTCGACAAAAACTTCTCCGTCACCGCAGGCGCTTATCCCAAGTTTGATTTCAACGGCAAACCCGCTCAATTCTATGCCATCAGCTTGCTTGGCGTGTTGCTCCCGGGTTATGGCCTTGCTCCGCTCGGTATCGCCATCGGGAAAGCCGAAGACGGAAAGGCACTCAAACTCCGTCATGCCGAACCCTCGGGCGTTTTGCGCACAGGCCGCTTCGTCACCTTGACACTTGCCTTGACCTTGCCGCTTGGTGAACCCAAACCCCCCTTGTTGATCTCAGGCGATCTCCAATTCTTCGACAAAGCGCCCACCAGTCTGACCGTTAGCGCGTTCACCAAACTTCCCACCACCGCGAAGTTCGATCCCGCGACCCGTACGCTCTCCAGCGCCGCCACCGAAGGATCCTCGTTCAACCAGATCGACCTTTCCAACGACAAAGGCCGCTGGATCATCGTGTATCCTTCGGCTACGGCGAGCGTTGTTCTTCCTGCGGTCCCCTCTGGCTTTGATGATCCCGTCAACGCAGATTGCAGCGCCAGCCTCCGCCCCGTCAAACTCCAAGGCTCCACCACAATGGACGATATCCTTGAGTTTAACGACAAAAACATGGATCGTTTGACCGAATTCCTCTCGGGCTTCGCCAACGTCACCGTGTACGAAAAGAAGAAATAACTCCCCCCTGATCTCTTCCTCCCTTCTTCCTACCCTGTCCTACTCCCACTCTTTCCTTTCTAACACCCACGCAGTTCCCCAACAAAGCCGTGTTCGCGTCGATTCAAGCGACACAGTCGTTGCCGCCTCTGGGGTGTCTGCGTCCTCTTGGGTGGTGAAGAAGGCGTCTCTGGTCGGCGCGGATGGTGCCTGCGAGAAGACGTCTTGGAATGAGAGAGGTTGTGGTGCGAGAGGTTGCGGTGCGTGTGGTGAAAAAGACGAAGAGAAGGAGGCGTGGATGAGCGGTGGTTTGGCAGAGATTCGAGGGTGGTTGGTGAAGGGAGAGAGCGAAGCGGGTTGGTTGGGGATATGTCGGATCTTGGAGGGATTGGAGGCATCGGAGCGAGAGATGTTGGTGGGGTATGTGGTGCAACATACGAAGGGATGGGGAGAATCGCTGCGTCGTCCGTTGTATGGATGGTGGGAGAAGCACCGAAGGGGCGATGTCACGGGATTTGAGGGGCTTGTGGGGGACTGGTCGAGATACGCATGGGAACAGGGGCGTGTGGCAGGAGAAGTGCGAGAAGTCGCGTCTGTCGCGGGTATGCGGATGCGTTGGATTCCAGCGGGAACTTTTTGGATGGGCGCGGGAGCCGATGACGAGGATGCTGCTCACGATGAAAAGCCGCAACACGCTGTCACGCTGACGCGGGGGTTTTGGATGGGGGAGGTGCCCGTCACGCAAGGCCAATACCTCGCAGCGATGGGCGAGAACCCGTCGGAGTTCAAAACGGTGGGATTAGATGCGCCTGTAGAGTGTGTGACTTGGTACGATGCGGCGGCGTTTGCGAACAAGCTGTCTGCGCTGGAAGGATTGCCCGCTTGTTTTGTGGGAACAGGCGAACAGACAGAGGGGGTGGGAAACAAAGGCAGCGATTACGTCGGGTGTAAGGGGTGGCGATTACCGACGGAAGCAGAGTGGGAATACGCTTGTCGGGCGGGGACGACTTCGCCGCGTTACGGAGCGTTGGGCAAGATCGCATGGTACGGTGAGAACAGCGAGTACACCACGCATCGGGCGGGACAGAAGCGAGCCAATGCGTGGGGGCTACACGACACGCTGGGGAATGTCTGGGAGTGGGTGTATGACGGGTATAGCGACTATTCGGCCCAAGCCGCGACGGATCCGACTGGATCTGCTACAGGCAAGAACCGCGTGCGACGAGGTGGCGGTTGGTTCGGCAGCGCCAACTACGTGCGGGCGGCGCAGCGTAGCGAAAACACGCCGACGGACCGCCACAGGAACCTCGGTTTCCGCGTTGTCAGGTCGGGCTTCTAATGCGAGACGAGACCCCTCACCCCCAACCCCTCTCCCCACGGACTCTTCGCTTCGCTGCGTTGTGGGGCGAGGGGGGAGAAAAATCGAAACATTCCGAATCATCGGGCTTTGGCTTTTCCTCTCTCCACGCTTGCGCTCACTGCGTTCGCAGCCTAGAGAGGGGTGGCACGAAGTGCCGGGGTGAGGTCAACGAAGCCACCGAAACGCAGATCGCTTTGTCGCATCGCCTGTTTTCGCATTCAGATAGGACTTACGCACTTCGATACGAAAAAGGCAGATGTTCGGGCGCGGGCGGTTCGCGAACCGCCCCTACAACGGGTTGATTCTTCACGGTTTCCCTCTTCAACTGCGTAACTCCTATCTGAGCAACCTGCTTTGCTTCCGTTGGCGCGTATGATACGAAATCCGCTCGTTGTGTGATCGCAAAACGTAGGGGCAGCCCCCCGTGGCTGCCCAACCACAGGGCGGCTACGCACGACCCTTCGTGTACACACCACTCGGATTTCGTATGATGTGGCAGCGCTCCATGAAAACAAGCTAACTGTGTGAGTCCCATGCGGAGAAAAAAACTCCGTGTTCGCGGTAGTTCAAGCGGAGCAGTCGTCGGATTGAAAAACGTTTGATCTCTCCGCCCATACGGGGTCAAGGGGCGATAGTCCCTTGTGGGGCGTGGGGCAATGCCCCACAAAAAGAGGCTGCAAAAAGGCAATGCCCCACCTATTCGCATTTTTGCGGGAGTCCAGCATCTGTGAGGGATTTTTCGAGCAAGGGGAGGAGGTTTCTTTGGGTCGCGGCTTGACGAAGGTAGGCGAGATCGAGGTGGGAGGCTTGGACTTGGAGGACGCCGAGGATGTCGTGCCACTGCCGCTCAGAGACACCACCACCCATCCGGAACCAACGGAGCTTGTGCAGGATGGTATCTTCGGGACTTGCGAGGTAGAGGGCGGTGGAGGTGGTTTCATCGAGGAGGACACGCTGACGGCGTTTCATCTCTTCGATGGCTTCGGGGGTTTGAGGCATAATAAAGATGTCGGCTTTGAACATGGTGGCGAGGTGGATGACGTTGAAAGAAGAAGTCCGCTGGATGGCTTCTTTGATCAGATCGGCGTCGATGTAAAATGCGGACTGGAGGAGTTTGACGAGTGCGGGGATGTGTCGAAGTTCGAGGGCAGCGACGAAATCGACGTCTTGGGTGGAGCGAGGGATTCCGTGCATTGAACTTGCCAAGGAGCCGCCGACAAGGTATTCCACGCCCAAACGATCGAAGGCTTCGGCAAGAAGAAGAGATATCTCGATGGTTTCTGTTTGCATGATCAGTAGCCTTGCTGTTGGAGATCCCATTGAAAGACTTGGCGCATGAGATCAGCAGGGAGCCACAAGGCAGCAAGGCGAAGTTGTTGCTCGTTTTCGGAGGCTTGGGGGTGTTGTTGTCGGATGCGCACTAAGGCCATCTGTCGAACAGTCCGGTTGAGATCACAAAGGCGCTTCCATTTTTGTTGGGGAGTCATGGCGCGGTAGCCTTCGACGAGGAAGGCGTGCATCTTGGGATCCGTGTCTGGCGACAAAGGTTTCATCGAAAACCCCGTTGGTAAGGATGGAGAGGTTGTAGAACATCTCAAACGGTAGCCACTTTTTCTCAAGTGTCGAGACCTCTCCGCCTCTGGAGTGTCTGCGTCCTTTTGGGTGGTGAAGAAGTCTGTTGGTAGCGTGGGATTTGGTTGAGCGATTGTGAAGAGGGGTGGCACGAAGCGTTGGAGTGAGGACAAAAAAGACTCGGATGAAGCTTTCTTTCGTGATAAAAGCAATGTTGTTGGCTGTATTCGGAGATGGGTGTTCTTTGGGAGGCTGAAAGGGCGACGTCGTGGAAACAAAGCAGATCGATGTGCGAGATATTCCATTGCATCTTTCCGAAGTGTTGGATTGGGTGCGTCATGGGACAGAAGTTCTTTTGATGGATTCTCGTTGGACAAACGGGAGGGATATATGCGGCGGGTGGTAGCGTGGGATGAGACGCATGGGGTAGCCTTTAGCGAGCATCTGGATCTCGTTTTGGTGGAGATGCCAAAGTTCTCACAGGCGGATCTTTTGAAGGTGTCGGATGATCGAGAACGTTGGTTGTGTTTTTTGAAGGAGGGTCAGACAATGGCAACGGATGTGGTGGAACGATGGAAGACGCCAGAGATTATCGAAGCGATGGAAGAGTTGAAGAAGCTCTCGAATGATCGAGCGTGGCGAGAAGGCTACAACGACCGCGAGAAGGCGCTTCGCGATTACATCTCGATGGTGAAGGAAAGCTACCAAGAAGGTCGAGAAGAAGGGCGAGAAGAAGGGCGAGAAGAAGGGCGAGAAGAAGAAAAGCGGGAAATGGCGTTACGGCTGCTGGAGATGGGACTGGGGATGGAGCAGATCACGAAAGTGACGGGGCTGGCGGCGGAAGCGGTAGCGAAGCTGCAAGCGCAAGCGGTGGGAGAACCTACAGCGATGAAGGAAGAAGGCTGATCTGAGGGTGACGGAATAGGACGGGAGGGGTATCTGTAGAACGTTTAAGCGGTGAAAAGGTGCGTCTGCAAACCGTTGGAGCGGGGGAAAGCGGGCGGTTGAAACACTGCGGATAGAGCGGTATCTTTGGGAGAGAGAAGAGCAGCAAAGGAGGTTGGAGAGATGGGAAAGATGTGGGCGTTACAAGAAGCGAAGCACAAGCTAGGGCAGTTGGTGGAAGAGGCACAAACAGAAGGGCCGCAGATCATTACAAAGCGAGGGGTAGAGGCAGCGGTGGTGATGTCTTATGCGGAGTATCGGAAGCTAAAGAAGCCAAGACAGGGGCTTGTTGATTTCTTTCGTTCCTCTCCTTTGATGGAGGTGGAGTTGGATCTTCAACGCGAAGTGACGCCAGAACGCGAAGACATCGAGCTATGATCTACCTTTTGGATACCAACGTGATTTCAGAGGTCTTGGCAAAGCAGCCGAATCCAGATGTGTTGGCGTGGTTGGAGAGCCAACCCCCAGAGGCGATACGTTTAAGCGTGGTAACGCTGGGAGAATTGCAAAAGGGTGTGGTTCGTTTGGAGGAGGGTGAGCGCAAAAGGCGGTTGCAAGGGTGGTTGCATCAGGAGCTTTTGGAAGAATTTGAAGGACGGCTCTTGGTGATTGATGCAGAGGTTTGTTTGATTTGGGGTGAGATGGTGGGGCGTTGTAGCAAAGAGGGTCGTGTACTTGCAGCGTTGGATTCTTTGCTTGCAGCTTCGGCTCTGCGTTATGGGTGTACGCTTGTGACGCGAAACGAGAGGGATTTTGTAGGGACGGGCGTTCTGCTTTTCAATCCGTGGAGTCTCCGTGGATAGCATGAGATTTGGTTGAGTGATGCGGGGGGGATGGG
>JAKLKB010000156.1 GCA_023150835.1 Myxococcota bacterium
AAACCCTCACCACTTCCGTCAATGTCAAGAAGGCCACCACTCGGCTGGCCGCACGAACCACCACCCTCACAACACAAAGAAAGGGCGGCGCTTCCTCCCCCCTCTAAAGAAGGGGGTCTCCGCGCCTTAAAAACGATGAATCCATCATTGTGGTTACGAGCCCGCTGGGCATTGCTATGCGGCTTGGCGCTGTTTTTCTTACAAGGGGCCAATTGTGGCGGTACTCCCGGCCCCACCAAATGCCTCGTCAACGCCGACTGCCCGGGGACACAAACCTGCATCAATTCGGTCTGTACGGACTCTGCCGCTGAAACCGGCAAAGAAACAGACTCCCAAGAATCCGCAGCAGAAACCACTTCTCCCGAAGAAACCGCAACCCCCGAAGAATCGGCTGTCCCCGAAGAGGCCACCAGCACAGAAGGAACGCCCGAAGCGACCGAACCCACCACCGACGGAAGCCCAAGCGATGGCGATCCTGTCGAGCAAGATCCACAACCCGAACAAACCATCAAGGAAACACCGAGCGAGTCGACCTTCTTTGAAAACGTCACAGGCTTCTGCACCACAGGCGAAACCGCCACTTGCTACAACGGGCCTGTCAACACCATCAGCATCGGCGAATGCAAAACAGGCATCAAGACCTGCGTGGGCGGCTTTTGGGATGCTGCGTGTGAAAACGAAGTCACCCCACAAGTCGAAGTCTGCGACGGCAAAGACAACAACTGCGACGGCAAAGTCGACGAATCTTTCCCTGAAGACGGCCAAGTCTGCGACGTCCCCAACGCCAAAGGCCCCTGCAAAAGCGGCGTCTCCAAGTGCCAAAACGGCCAGCTTGCCTGCGAAAGCAGCTATCAACCCAAACCCGAAGATTGCAGCAACAAGATCGACGACGATTGCGACGGCATCCCCGATGGCCCTCCTTGTGCTTGCACCACAGGCGAAACCCGCGAATGTTACGATGGTCCCGCAAATACCGCAAACAAAGGCATCTGCCGCCCGGGAAAACAAGAGTGTAAGTCCGGAAAATGGGAGGCATGTATCGGCCAAACCACCCCCCAAGCCGAGATCTGCGACGGCAAAGACAACGACTGCAACGGCCAGATCGACGAGGCATTCCCCGAAAAAGGCCAAAACTGCACCGACAGCACCCAAAAAGGCGAATGTCAAAAAGGCAGCTACACCGCTTGTACAAACGCAAAGCTTGTCTGTACATCAAGCGTCAAGCCCGCACCTTCCGAGATCTGCGACAACGGCAAAGACGACAACTGCGATGGACAGATCGACGAAAACCCCCCGTGTGTCTGCTCAGGCACCCAAACACGCGATTGTTATAGCGGACCCGCAAATAGCAGCGGCGTTGGCTTGTGCAAAAAAGGCAAACAAACCTGTGATGGCGGAAAATGGGGCGCTTGCGTCGGCGAAGTCATCCCCGCAGCAGAGGCTTGTGATAACCAAGATAACGACTGCAACGGCAAGATCGACGATAACCTTTCGCGCTCTTGTTCTACCGCTTGCGGCTCAGGCACAGAGTTCTGTTCTGCCGGACAATGGGTCCAATGCAACGCCCCCCAAGTCGCCACCGAAGTCTGCAACAACAAAGACGACAACTGCGACGGCAAAGTCGACGAAAACCTCACCCAACCCTGCTCCAACCAATGCGGCAAAGGCACAGAAACCTGTCAAAACGGCCAATGGCAAGGATGCACCGCCCCCATCGCAAGCCCCGAAGTCTGCGACAACAAAGACAACGATTGCGACGGCCAGATCGACGACAACCTCACTCGCCCCTGCTACCCCGCCAACACCGCTGGTTGTGTGTTTGACCGCATCAAGAGCACATGGAACTGCGTTGGCGCTTGTCGGGCTGGCATCGAGATCTGCTCTGCCGGACAATGGAGCCTCTGTAGCCGAACGATCACCCCCACCACCGAAACCTGCAACAACCTAGACGACAACTGCGACGGCAAAGTCGACGAAACCTACACCAACAAAGGAGCGCCTTGCACCGTCGGCATCGGCGCATGCGTACGCAGCGGCACTTACGTGTGCAACTCCAAAGGCTCAGGAACCACCTGTTCTGTCACCGCAGGCACCCCGATCACCGAAGCATGCCGCGACAACGTTGACAACGATTGCGACGGAACCATCGACGAGATCTGCGGTACACGCCATCACTTCGCAGCTACCGACGCGAGTTCTACGACAGTGACCATCCGCAACCAGTACGGCATCGCCTCCATCTCCCGCGCTGGTACGGGCATCTACGACATCACCGCCGACAGCTCGGGTTTTGGCTGCGCCTATCGCCCCATCTTCGTCAGCCCCAATACCTCGCTGCTTCGCCCTACCAGCTTCGTTTGTTCGGGCGACAACTTTCGGGTGTACCTCGGTTCCAACAATTCTGGAACACTTGCTGACGCGGGCTTTAACGTGGTCATCCCCCTCAAAACCACAGGCGCTGGCACCGCACGCACCAGTTCTTGCCCAACCACGGGCGCATGCACCCTCGTCGGAAACTACAACATCACCGCAATCAACCACCTCGGAACGGGTGCCTACGAGATCATCTCTCCGCTGTGTGCAGACAGCAGCCAACCTGTCTTTGCACAGATCTATTCCAGCCTCCCGGGCTACACCGTCACAGGCTCCAATTGGCGAAGCAGCGGCAAATGCTACGTCCGTGTGTACGACTTCGCCGGCAATCTCCGCGATGTGAGCATCGGCGTATGGATCACCCCGAAACCCCTCCTGCCTTGGGCCATCACCAACGCAAGTGCCGGTATCGACGCCTCCCACAACTTTGGCGACCAAAACGCCCAATGGACCGCCAACAAACCTGCGACAGGGAATTACGACATCCGCTTCCCCGCGTGGGCCAACCCAAGCTCCGCCCTCACTCAAGTTCGCGGTAGCTCCGTTCAGTTTCAAGGCGTCTGGCTCGACAGCTACCCCACGATCTACGCCACCCCCGTTCGCCAAACATCGGGCGTTTACGTCTACACCCGCGATTTCAAAACCAACACCGCCGCAGACGCTCGCCTACAAACCGTCTTCGTCCAATAATACGATATCCGCAAGATGTGTGATCGAAGGATCGTGCGTAGATGCCCTACGGTTGGGCATCCACACCTGTCTGCCCCTACGTTTTACGATCACACAATGGGCGGATCTCGTATCACTTGTTCTTTGCCGCCGTGTTTTTCGGGCTTTTGCGATCAGTTTGAGGAAGGGTGTTCTTGCGGGGATGGCGATGCTTCTGTGGAGAAGTACAAGCGGCCATCGCGTAGGGAGGCGTGGATCTGGCTTCCAGCGGGGAAGCGATCTTCGAGCAGAGCGGTGGAGAGGGGATCTTGGATCAGGTGAAGGATAGCGCGTTTGAGGGGTCTGGCACCAAAGGCGGGATCGTAGCCTGCTTCGACAAGAAAAGCTTGAGCTTCGGGTGAGACACACAAGGAGAGGGATTGTTCGCGAAGTTGGCGGTGGAGCCGTTCGAGTTGGAGGGTGCAGATGGTGTGCATCGCGGCTTTGGTCAAGCGATTGAAGATCAAGATCTCGTCGATGCGATTGAGGAATTCAGGTCGAAAGAAAGCGCGCAGTTCGGATTGGATGGTGTTGCGCAAGTCGTCGTCTTGCGTGCCTTCGGCTTCCAAGATCGCGGATGCACCGACATTTGATGTGAGGATCACAACCGTATTGCGAAAATCGACCGTACGCCCTTGGCTATCCGTCAAGCGCCCATCATCGAGCACTTGTAACAACAGCAAAAAGATATCTTGGTGAGCCTTTTCCACTTCATCGAAAAGGATCACGGCGTACGGGCGAGAGCGTACAGCTTCGGTGAGTTGCCCGCCTTCTTCGTGTCCTGCGTAGCCGGGGGGCGATCCCAACAGACGCGAAACGGCGTGCTTTTCCATAAACTCGGACATATCAAAGCGTAGGATGGCGCGTTCGTCATCAAACAAAAAGGCTGCAAGCGCTTTGGCGAGTTCGGTCTTTCCGACGCCTGTGGGGCCAAGGAACAAAAACGATCCGATGGGGCGTTGCGGATCCGCAAGCCCGGAGCGCGAGCGCCGAACAGCGGCGCTTAAAGCGGCGATGGCTTCGGGCTGTCCGATCACACGATGTTCGAGGTGCCCTTGCATCTTGAGCAGCTTTTCGCGCTCGCTCTGCATCATCCGTGCTGCGGGGATGCCCGTCCAATCCGCGATGATCTGCGCGATATCTTGCGCATCGACTTTTTCTTTTAACAGACGCTGCTCTCCCGCCGCCCCCAACAGCGCTTCGGCTTCGGCCAGCCGCTCACGTAGCTGTAGCACTTGGTTGTAGCGGATCTCTGCGGCGCGTTGAAAGTCGCCCTCGCTTTCGGCGTCCTTTTCTTCAAGCTCGTAGGCTTCGAGCTTTTCTTTGATCACGCGGATCTCGGAGAGAGCGCGTTTTTCACGGCCCCACTGGGCTTTTGCTTGCTCAAGCCGCTGTGCGATCTGTGCGGCCTCTTCGCGCAATGTGTGGATCTGCTGTTGTGCGCTGGCGGTTGTTTCGTGCAACAGCGCTTGTTCTCCCGTCTTTAGATGGATCAAGCGCCGATTCAGATCGTCGAGCATTGGAGGCATCGCATCGATCGAAAGGCGCAGACGACTGGCGGCTTCATCGATCAGATCAAGGGCTTTGTCCGGCAAGGCGCGATCGGCAAGATAGCGCTCGGAAAGCTGAACCGCTGCACGCAAGGCATCATCCGAGATCTGGACGCTGTGATGGATCTCGTAACGCGCCTTCACGCCGCGCAAGATCGCGATCGCTTCGTCTTGGGTGGGCGACTGGACGGCGATACTTTGAAATAGACGCTTGAATGCAGGTTCTCTGTCAAAACGCTGTCGATAAGCTTCTGACGTGGTCGTGCCGATGACTTGCACTTCCCCCCGCAGCAGCGCGGGTTTGAGCAACCCTGACGCATCGGCTACGCTGCTCCCTTCTCCCGCCTTGATCAACGTATGCAGATCGGGCAACACCAACAAGATCTGCCCCGCTGCATCGCGAACCTCCTGCAAGATCGCCTTCAATCTTTCCTCAAAATCTCCCCGATACTTGGCCCCCGCGATGACTGAACCCATCTCCAACACCACCAGACGCCGACGACGCATCTGGGCCGGCACATCCCCTCGCACGATCCGCAACGCCAAACCATGCAAGATCGATGTCTTCCCCACACCCGGCTCTCCCACCAACAATGGATTGTTTTTGTGCCGACGGCTGAGGATCTGCATCATCCAACGGATCTCGTTGTCTCGCCCGATTACTGGGTCCAATCCACCGCTCTCTGCAAGGTACGTCAAATCCCGACCATACTCCCGCAATGCCTCCCCCAGCGGTGGAGACATCTCAACATCCGAATCTTTCGAGGCCACCGAATCTTTCGAGACCACCGAATCTTTCGAGACCACCGAATCTTTCGAGGCCACCGAATCTTTCGAGGCCACCGAATCTTTCGAGGCATCCGAATCTTTCGGGACCACCGAATCTTTCGAGGCCACCGAATCTTTCGAGGCATCCGAACCTTTCGAGGCATCCGATGTTCCTGACGATTGAATGGGCGTCTCATCCTGTGGTTGTTTGCGTAGGCTATGCAGGGCGCGACTGACGCGCAGGCGGTTGACTCCAAAAAAGCTTAATTGTTCGGCAGCGCGGCCTCCTCGCTCATCAAGAAGCGCCAAAAACAAATGCAGCGTAGAGACCCATTCTTCGCCGCGCTCTCGACATTCTCGTTCTGCGCGCTGCAATGTTCCCAACAGACGGGCCGAAAGAAAGACTTCTTCACGAGCTTTACCGCTGCCTGTGATCTCTCGAAGCAGTCGACGCTTCAGATCGTCGCGATCGACCCCAAGCATCGAGAGCAAACGCAACAACATACCGCTGTTTTGGCAAAGCATCGCATACAGCAAATGTTCAGGCGATATCTCTGTACGGCCCGAACTTGCGGCGAGTTTTTCTGCTCCCAACACAGCCTCGGCAGCTTGACGAGAATAACGATCAAAATCCATCGGTTGGCTCGCTTCTTGGCTTGCTCTGCGCGCTTGGGTTGGACGGTGCCGCCACACCGCGCAAGGGGTCTCGCGTCTTGACTTTTTCGACCTGATTCGTCGGGTGATCCGTGCGGAGACTGCCCCAAATCTCTGATTGAGTGGCAGATGATGGGCCTCGCGTCTTAGCTTTTTTTCTGTTTGTCGACGTATTTCATCTGTAACTCAAATAACAACATCTGCAAGAGTTTTTCTTCTTCGCGCTCCAAGTTGCCACGGGTCTTTTCGCGCAACATCTCCAAGGTGTCGATCATGTGTTTGGCCATCGGCAGGTTGACTTCCGCTCCTTCCCCAAGGTGCATGATCGCGCTGTGGTGCAATGACAACACAAACGTCGGAAAGTCCAGCTTGGGCAAGCGCAACCCGCGCAAACGTGCCTTGTCTTCTTCTGCCTTGGATGCCCGATCAAATGCCGCTTGGGCTGCCGAGGCTTCCTTTGATGCCGCTGCTTGGGCACGTTCGGCTTGGGTTTCTTTTTCGGCATCTTGCTGTGTGGTCATCAATCTCTCCCTCCATCTTCAACAAGGCTTCCTCTTGGCGCAACTTGCGATCTCGCTGCGCACGTCGCGAAGCAAAATCAAGCGAACCGACACACAGGGTTTTTGTGCGCCCGATGAAGCGTCTTGTTATACACGAACTATTTCACCCTATAGGCGTAGGCGTCTTCAATTACTTGGCCGTTGATAGCGTTTTTTGAGAAACGAATCCCTGTGATATCCTCCTCCGTCCGAATCGCGCTCCTCATCAGGGGGATGAGTGGGTGTGATCCGTCGATGACCACGACATCATGGAGACCGATCTTGGGTATGCCTTGCGGAAACTTACCGAAAGCCTCTTGAACCTCTGCTTCTTTGCGTAGAACAACACCGATCCGCAACGTGTTTGTGAACGGAAACGATCGAAGAACGATAGACACGATCCCAAGAAGCGCAAGAAAAAAATCCCCACGAACGTTGCATCGAAGTGTCGACGCGAATCGACCCAGACAGCACGAAAGAAGCGCAAGAAAAAAATCCCCGCTAACGAGAAGGCAAGAAAAAAATCCCCGCTAACAAGAAGGCAAGAAAAAATCCCCGCTAACGCGGCCTCTCTCGCATAGTCGGCGTGGTAGATGACCGTGTCCTCGGCTTCATCAACACCTGAATCGCCTCGGCCAATGGGCGTTTTCGCACCCGAACAAGCCCACCCTTGCGCATCGAAAACAGTACGGGTCGAAACAATTCTGGATGCTTAACCACCCAAAACTGCTCCGTCGCGGGCGTCGGAGAAAAAAAGACGATGTAGTCCACGTTCTGTTTATGCAGACGCTTTAGCCACGACGCCCGATCCGCCGCCTTCGTTCGACCTTCTCCGTAAGGAAGCACCTCGTCGCCCCGCGTGATCGGCACATAACAGACTTGGTGCTGCAAACGATTTCCCATGAACAAATACAACGGCCAATTGTCGCCGTTCTTCTCCACCGCCGAAGTCACCGCAACCCGAACCGCAGAACGCTTTGAGTCGACCAATTCTTTATCAAACGCCTCCGCAAGATACTTCCAATCCTTCGACGTGCGGTGATAGATCGCGCTCTCCCAAATCGCCCTCATCCGCGTTGCATCTTTGTACTCTTGAAGCCAAAAGCTTGCCCCCCACGCCGCACACAGCAGCACCACCCCAGCCCCCCAGACCCAACGCATCCAACACAGCAACACCACCCCACACATACACAACAGCACCACCCCCAAACCAACCCCCAACATCGGCCATTCCGAAGGACTCCTCTCGATCTGCCAAGGCACCGACAACGACAACAACACCCACACACCCACAACGCCCATCCCTACGCGCTGCCACAACACGCCCTGCTTTTGTAGCCACCAAAACACCCACACGCACAGCATCACACACGGCAACAAAAAGCGTGCGCTCGTGAGCGGCAAGATCATTCGAACCACCGAAAAATTCGGATGAAAATACAGCGCCAGATTCAACGCTACCAAACCGCCCCAAAACACCATCCGCCAAGGAAACACCCGCCATCCCGCCAACCACGCAGGAAAAAACAACAAAAGCATCCCCAACAACAACAAAGAAAACGGCTGCCCTTTCGTCCCATAAAAGAGATTGAACAAGTACAATTCTTCCCTTGTATAGGGCTTTAACTCAGGGCGCTCTCCGTAAAACTTTAGGGCCGGACTGGCCTCACCCAACCGAATCCCCGCAACCTTGACTTCCATCGGATACAACGGCGTTCCTTTGCGTGACCATGTATGCCCAAACCACGGCAACACCATCGCCCCCCACAACATACTCACGACGCATACTTCCTTCCATCCCGACCACCCTCGACGCCAAAACAACAACCCCAACAAACCCATCCCTCCCCCCACCGACAACACCACCCCGTGAAATTTGATGCACGCAAAAACACCAAGCGCCAAACCCGAAAAATACAAGTCATGACGCTCCCCATATTTCTCGAACCGCACCGCAAACAGCAAAGCCAACGCAAAACACAACGAAAAACCTATCTCGCTATAACCACTCCCCACAAGCTGCAACACCAATGGGATCGTCAAATAAAACAGCACCCCCACCACCGCCCATCCTGCACGCAACCCCAACTCCCGCCCCAACGCAAACAACACCCAACCCAAAGCCCACCACTGCACGATGTCCACCAACGGCAGCCATACATCGCTGCGAAACGGCAACATCGCGAGGCTCAACAAGATATCCGAACCCGGCAAAAAGTACTTCTGATAACTCCATCCCCCCGGTGCTTCCATCGCGATCGGCCCCCCAGACTGGATCCACATCGCAGCCCGAGGCGCATGATACGTCAACGTATCCCAAGACAACGGAGGCAACAACAACACCCGTAGATCCTTCGCGATCGCCCACACCAAAAAAACAACAACCACCCACCCCCGCCACCCCCGAAAAAAAACACGACAGACCTCACCCAAAAACCAAACATCGATCTGTAAACTCCGAAGCGTCTCGCGCCAAGGCGACACAAAGCGTAACGCACCCACCACACCCAACCCCACCAAACCACTCACCCCCCACAACGAATACTGCCGCACAGAAAACAACAACCAAAACCCACCCACCGACAACCCCAACCCCACCACACACGTCGCGCTCCACAACACCCATGTATCCGCACGCCGCAACATCCGCAACGCCACACTATAAGAAACGTAACCCACCCCCAACACCCAAACCACCGCTAACCACCAACGCCACACCATCTCCAACATCCCTTGCTCCTCGATATCTTTGCCCTGCGCACCAAACCTTTCGCTTGCTCATGCAAAATTTGCTATAGTCCTGCGCGGCTTTTCTTTCCGACTTCCTCCTCTATGGGGGCCGATAGCACGCACGACCTAAAACAGCCCATCGCCTCCGAAACACTCAATAAGCTTTCCCTCTTCTTCTCTACCGACCACACCACAACCCAGCGCGCACAGGCACCGCAATGAAAACAAAACCATCCCAAACAGACCTCATCCCAAATCTGTTGAGTATCTTGATCCCTGTTTACAACGAACGTCCCCTCGTTGGCGCCCTCGTACAAGATGTCCTACGCGCCGACCTCCCACCTCCGCTTCTGCGCGAACTCATCATCGTCGACGACGGTTCCACCGACGGAACCCGCGAACTTCTGCGCGAACTCACCAAAAAACATCCCGAGATCACCTACCGCGAACACGCCAAAAATATCGGAAAAACCGGCGCAATCCGCACTGCCTTAGAACTCGCTCGTGGTGAGTTTTGTATCTTCCAAGACGCCGATCTCGAATACTCACCACACGACTACAAATATCTCCTTGCTCCCTTGTGTTCGGGAAAAGCGGACGTCGTTTATGGCTCGCGTTTTCTCTCCCGTGAACAACGAAAAGTTCTGTTCTTTTGGCATTCTCTCGGAAACAAGTTCCTGACCTTGCTCTCCAACGCCATCACCGATCTCAACCTCACAGACATGGAAACGGGCTACAAAGCCTTTCGCACCGAGATCCTCAAAAGCATCCCCATCCGCTCCGAACGTTTCGGCCTTGAACCCGAGATCACCCTCAAAGTCGCCAAACGAAAACTCCGCATCTACGAAGTCCCCATCAATTATCACGGCCGCACCTACGAAGAAGGCAAAAAAATCACATGGAAAGACGGGCTCCATACCCTTGGCGTCCTCCTCAAATACACCCTCAAAAACGATCTCCATAAAGACCACGGCGGGACGGATGTCCTCCAAACCATGACCCAAGCCAAGCGATTTCACCGATGGATGGCCGACGTCATTCGCCCTTTTGTCAAAGAGCGTGTCATGGAAGTCGGCGCTGGAATGGGTTCCCTCACTCAGCACCTCCTCCCACAAAAACACTATGTCGCCACCGAGTTTGATCCATTCCATCTACAACAACTCAAACGCTTTGCCCAAAATCGACCCGATCTCGAAGTCGCATGGATGGACGCACAAGACCCTACCTGCTTCGCCCCTTACATCGGCCAGATCGACACCATCCTCTGTCTTAACGTCCTCGAACATATCCCCAACGCCTCCACAACACTCGCTAACTTTTACCACTGCCTCTCCCCCCACGGAAACGCGATCATCCTTGTCCCCCAAGGCCAATGGCTCTACGGCAGCATCGATCAAGCCGTCGAACACGTTAAACGCTATTCTCGACAAGACCTTGAAAGCGCCCTCCGAAACGCGGGCTTTGATTCGATCCTTTTGTTTGACTTCAATAAGGTCGGTGTGTTGGGCTGGTATCTCAACGGCAAGCTCCTTGAACGCACACAAATGCCCAGCATCCAACTCGGCCTCTATGATCGCATGGTCGGCTTATGGAAAAGACTTGACCGATCCTTGCCGTGGCATGGTCTTTCACTCATCGCGATCGCACAAAAATCCAGCCCCACCGCCCATCAACACTGACGGCACGAAATCCGCCCCTTGTGTGCGTAAAGACGTAGAGGCTGCCCCCGTAGCTGCTCAACTACAGGGCGTATACAACGGAACGCATCGACTAAAATCCGCCCCTTGTGTGCGTAAAGACGTAGAGGCTGTGTGGCTCCTTCCCCCGACAACAAACACTAGCGGCGAAAGTGCTTGTTCCAATCAAAAAGATGCTGCCAACCCTCCCGATGCAACACTTCGACAGCACGCGCATCTTCGCTCGAACAAATATGGCCGTCTTGATTGTACCAACGGTACTGGTGGGGGCTGGTTTCTGGAAGAGAACGCAGCTTCGTCTCGATTACTTCTTCCGCACGGATGTGGCGGCGGATATCGCGTTTAAGCAAACGAACATCAAATTCAAGAGCCTTCCGAAACTTATCCATTATCGACCTCAAACAAGGGGGTTAGAGAAGTTCTTCGATCAAGCGAAAGCTATTTTGGCTGTTTTGACGAAACGTCCAAAGATAAGCCCGCGAGACGTAGCCTTCTTTTTTGATCTCGATCTGTACGCGTTTGCCGACTTCACCACGAATTGTCAAGGGGGTAGCCCCCATTTTTTTCCCATCCACAAACACAGACGCCCCGTTGGGGGTGGTCGCAATGCGGTATTGTACCAGCGCAGCCGCCTCACGACGCGGCGTTGGCGTCACCTCGCGGGGGGCAGGCTCCGAGGTGCGTGTCGGCACGTCGCGTGAAGACGCAGCAGCGGGGTCTCGGGTGCGCTGCCCCCGCGCAACTCGCGCTTTTTTTCGCCTGACTCGCCTCCCCCACCGCCTGTTTTGTCGAGGTTTGCGCTTGACTTCGGGTTCCTCCTCTTCTTGGTCGGCGACCTTTTTCTGCCCGTCTTCACCGCTGTTGCTTGCGCCTTCCTGCGCCGAAGTTGCCGAACCCAACGGAATCTCCCGAACTTCAGGGGCGGGTGCTGCTTTCTTCGACTCTTCCATCCATGACGCAACACGCGGCTTGGGCTTGATCGGCTGTGGTGGCGGATACAAGGACCGAATCCCCACAAAACCACCCAACAACAACAGCGCCGCCACAGAAACACCGATCATCATCGAACGCAATGGCCGCGCAGGCGGAATCACGGGAGCGATCATCTTGTATTGGATATCGCGGCGTTTTGGCATCGGGAACAACCCCGTCGCTTCGCCGCTATCGTGATAGATATCTTCCCAGATCGGATCGATGCCGATCGAGCGCATCGCTTGTTCCAGCGTCTGATTCATTTCGTGCGCACTTTGAAACCGATGCGCGGGATCTTTGGACAGCGCCTTCGCAACGATCGCCTCCAAGATCTCGGGATATTCGCGATCAGGATTCAGCTCTGCCATGCGCGGTGGCAACGCCTCCAACTGCAGCCGCATCGTGTCGCGATTCGATCCGCCTTCAAACACCCGCTGCCCCGTCAACATCTCCGCTAAGATGATCCCGCACGCATACAGATCCGCCCGATGATCGATCCGATCCAACTCACCCCGCACCTGTTCGGGCGACATATAATACGGCGTACCGATCGCCGCACCTCGCTTTTGCAAGTCGTCCGTTTTCTCCCCTTGCTGTTGAAAGTGCTTCCCCACGATGTGCGCGATCCCAAAATCCACGATCTTTACCAACAATCGCCCCCGACTCCCCGTCGTCAAGATGATGTTCTCTGGCTTCAAGTCCCTATGCACGATCCCCTTTTCGTGCGCATACGCCAACGCATCCAACAACTGTAACATCAGCGCCAACACCCATCCCCACTTCAAATCCCGATTCAACCTCCACAACCGATACAGACTCTTCCCCTCCAACCACTCGCAGATCAGATACGGTCCTAGCTGCTCCGATACCCCAAAGTCGATCACTTGCACCACGTTCTCGTGACGCAACTCCGCCATCACCAACGCCTCGCGCTGGAACCTCTCAAAAAATTTCTCCTCTTTTGCCCACTGCGGCTGCAACAACTTCACCGCAAACGAATTCTTCAACGTCACGTGTTGGGCCTCATACACCGCACCAAAACCGCCCTGACCCACCAACCGCGTCAGTTGATAATTCCCCACCACCAGCGCTTCTTCCGACCAATCCTTCCCACCCTCCAAGGCCACCACCCCCACCGACGGATATCCCCCTTGCTTTGGAGCTTGCAGCCGAGAACTCGCTTTTTCTTCATGCTTCAGCGTTGTCATGTATTTCTGCCTTTTCGTTTTTGCTTTCTACAGCAAGAAGATACAAAGACCGCGATCTTTGCCCAAAACCTTCAACCTTGTCTAGATCGTCTCTCCCATCCGAATCCCTTCACCAACAAAAAAAACCGCGCCTGCGCCCTCTCAACAACGCACCTCTCTCTCAAAAGACCTGCACGTATCCACCGGCGTTTGCATAATCCCTTCGCCTGTCCTCTCAACAACGCACCTCTCTCTCAAAAGACCTACACACCACATAGACCGCGCACCCTCCCAACAAACTCCTCCTCCTTGTCGCTCCTTCTGCCTACACACTCAAACCACTGCACCCCACACCCACCATTGACGACCCGACGCGGGTTTTGTACACTACCAACCGTTCTTTCCTTACGCACCGCCTAGCGACTCCAAACCCCAACCATCGGTCATCCCTCCCCCAAACGACCGATCCCAACACAGAAGGCTTGTTGTTTTCGTGAGTTCTTCGCAACGCGACCCACACACCTTTGCAGGCAACCGACCGCACGAAGACGATCCTCTCCTCGGGATCGAACTCGGCAGTTATCGCCTTGTCGAACGCCTCGGCGAAGGCGCTTCGGCTGTCGTCTATCGCGCCGAACACGTCCGCCTCGGCATCCCCTACGCCATCAAGATCCTCCACCCCATTATCGCTTCCCGACAAGGGATGCGTGAGCGCTTCCTGCGCGAAGCTCAAGCCGCTGGCTCCCTCCGACACGAAAACGTCGTCTTTATCTCCGACTTTGCCATCGACACCAAGATCGGCCCCTACATGGTCATGGAGTACCTCCAAGGCGAAACCCTTCAAGCCGTCCTCGAACGCGAAGGCGCTCTCCCCATTGAACGCGCTCGCAATATCGCCAAACAGATCTGTAAAGCCCTCGCTGTCGCCCATGATACCGGCATCATCCACCGCGATCTCAAACCAGAAAATATCTTCCTCCTCAACCGCAAAGGCGGTGAAACCGTCAAGATCCTCGACTTTGGCATCGCTCGCCTCGCACAACACACCCACAACCTCACCGGCGCAGGAAACATCGTTGGCACCCCTCTCTATATGTCTCCTGAACAATGCCGGGGCGATGGCGAACTCTCCAAATCCACCGATATCTATTCTTTCGGCGTCATGCTCTTCCAAATGCTCATGGGACACACTCCCTTCCAAGGCGATCACCCCCAAAAACTCTTGATCGATCACTTCCTTGTCCCCGCCCCTCCCCTCCCTGCCTCCTTCCCCGAACCTTTGCGCAAACTCCAAGCCGAACTCCTCGCCAAAACACCCGAAGAACGCCCTCCCGATATGGAAACCGTTTGGCGACGACTCGCCGATGCCCTCATCACCACCGCCCCCAACGCCAAAGAACCTCCCTCTCCCTACGACGACGGCGGCGAAGACGATCACACCGACCTCACCGCCGCGTTTGAGGCCGTCCCCGATCCCAACGCTCCCACCGTCTCTTTGCGCGAAACCGATCCCAACGACTTCTCCCGTCTCTCCGGCCGATCCCTCGAACGCGAAGAAACCGACTTCCAACCCCGCCCTCCCCTATACCAAACCCCGCACCCTCCCCTCTCTTCTTCTCTTTCCATCCAACCCCTCGAAATCGAATACGACCGACAAACCCTCGAATCCCTTCCCGCCGTCACTCCCGATTTCCTCGCCGCCAACACTTCCCTCTCCAAACCTCTCTCCCCGCCCC
>JAKLKB010000157.1 GCA_023150835.1 Myxococcota bacterium
ACTTTCCGTACTTTCCGTACTTTCCGTACTTTCCGTACTTTCCGTACTTTCCGTACTTTCCGTACTTTCCGTACTTTCCGTACTTTCCGTGCTTTCCGTGCTTTCCGTGGACTCTTCTTTTCGGCATCCTCTGCGTGATGCCCGCGTTTTGTACTCATGTAAGGCAGGGAGAGAGGGGTTGAGGGTGGCACGAGATCTGCCCTGTCACCTACCCCCACCCTTTGGGCTTTACAGAGGAAGTGTCCGAGTGTTCGCCCCCCTTTAGCTGCCCCCTCCTTTAATTAGAGAGCATACCGAGGAAGCGCTCTTTGTGGACGATTTGAGGTTCCGCTTGAAGAGATCCCCAGATCAAGGCGATCGATCCGCCAAGGGCGAGATACAACCCCAACATTGGATAGATCGTTTTGTTGTCGTACAGCACATTGAGGAGTTGTACAGAAAACGCCAGAGCGCACACCGTCGCAGCCAACCAAGTCAAGCGGATCAGCTTCCAAGCAAAGGGTTTTTTGCGAAACCAAGTGAAGACAAATTGCACAAACACAGGCAACCAGCACAACAAAGCAAGCGCCGCCATGCTGGTCCCGAAGCCTTGTTTTGGAGACAGCAGGACAGTCATCAACACGACGCCATCTGCGATGACGATTAACGAGACAAGCACCAGATGGATCGCCCAGATCGTCAGCGGCGCGCCAAAGCGACCAAAGCGGCCTGTTGTTTTGAACAACAAAGAAGAAAACCCCAAAGCGTAAAGGAACGGAAGGATCGGACGAAACCAATACCCTTCTAAGAAGATGGCTCGGTAAGGATAGAGGATCTCGCCGTTTTGATAACCCGCAGAAGGCAGGAAAAAACTGACCAACAAGGCAAGGCTTCCGAGGGTCGTGAGGACGATGCCTCGTTTGGGGAGAGGGATGCGTTCTTCGGTGATGCGTTTTTGGCGTTGCGTTTCGATTTCTTGCGCGCTGCGCGACATCGGTTGCCTCCGTGATCGACTCGGTGTTGATGGGCAAGCGCCCAAAGATGTAGCACCTTTTGCAAAAAAGCAAAAGAACTCGTTTGGGCGCGTCCATCTCGGGCCTTGCGTTGCGTGTTGGGTCGTCCCAAGATGCGAGGCGACGTGCGGGCAGACGTCCACAAGCAGCCCGCCGAAGGAGAGAATTGTTATGTGGGACTTTGTGCAACAACCACCGATCCTTGCATCGGGCGACAAAGACAAGACCAAACAACCCGACACCAAACGCCAAGAAGGCGTCGATGTCTTGGAACGCCAAACCACCGAGACACCCCGCCTTTACCGTGTGATCTTGCACAACGATGACTATACCACCCAAGAATTTGTCATTTACGTATTGCAGCGATTTTTCCGAAAAGACCGTACCGAAGCACGCCACATTATGCTGAAAGCACACATCTCAGGACGTGCAATCATTTCGGTGTATACGAAAGACATCGCGGAAAGTAAAGTTCAGCAAGTCATGGACTACGCACGCGAAAACGATTCGCCGCTGTTGTTGACTGCCGAACCAGAAAGTTAAGCGCCGCATCTCAACATCGCGCTTGGCAACCAGCCCAAGCAAAGATGCTTGCTTGTTTTGGGCGGCTTGTTATGTTGGGCGGTGCCGCGTTTTGGTGCGAGCGACGCGGGCGTCTCCATCAAAAAAGCGAAAGAAAGCAAACCGAATCGAACCACCACAAGCCACGCACAAGGATATACCGTCGTTTTGTCCACAGCATCCGCTTGTTGCAAGTCCACCCCTCGCAACAAACGCGCCCCCGTACAGGCCCCACGAAGCCACCCCATCGTGGGAAACCGTGTCGAGCCAAGGGATGTCATGCGCACAACAACGAACAAGCGCGCAAGCGCGGAGAAGGAACGGAATGCTGAGCAAAAGCGCAGAAAACGTAATTCAATCGGCCCTAAACGATGCTTTCGAGCGTCGCCATGAGTACGCAACCGTCGAACATCTCGTCTATGCCTTGTGTTTTGATGACGAGACAGTCAAGGTACTCAAGCACTGTGGCGCAGATATCGAACAACTCCGTGAGAAGTTCAACCGCTTTTTGGAGGGGGCTCTCGAAAAACTACCCAAGAGCTACGACTTTGATCCGCAGCCGAGCTTAGGATTTCAACGGGTGATCCAACGCGCAGCGATGCACACGCTTAGCGCGGGGAAAGAAGAAGTCAAAGGTTACAATCTACTGGTGGCCGTCTTCCGCGAAGAAGACTCCCAATCGGCGTATTTTCTCAAACAAGCGGGCGTCAATCGCCTTGATGTGGTCAGCTACATCAGCCACGGTGTCTCCAAGATCAAAGGCAGCGATCCCACCGCTCCCGGTCGAAAAGAACGCGCAAGCGCGATGGAAGGGGAAGAAGAAGACAGCGTCGAAGGCGATCCGCTCGAAGCCTTTTGCACAGACCTCACTCACGAAGCACGCGAAGGCCGTCTCGACGCCTTGATCGGACGCGACAAAGAACTTTTGCGCACCATCCACATCCTCTGTCGCCGACGTAAAAACAATCCCTTGTATGTGGGCGAGTCGGGCGTCGGAAAGACCGCGATGGCCGAAGGGTTGGCCTTGCGGATCATCGAAGGAAAAGTCCCCAAACTGCTGCGCGATGCAGAGTTGTTTTCGCTCGATATGGGCGCACTTTTGGCCGGGACGCGCTATCGCGGCGACTTTGAAAACCGCTTAAAAGCCGTCCTCAAAGTCCTCGAAAAGAAAGACAATGCGATCCTTTTCATTGATGAGATCCACACTATCGTCGGAGCAGGCGCAACTTCGGGCGGCTCGATGGATGCCTCCAACCTGCTCAAACCCGCACTCCAAAGCGGAAAGCTCCGTTGCATCGGATCGACCACTTACAAAGAGTTCCGCTCTTACTTTGAAAAAGATCGTGCGCTCACACGCCGATTCCAAAAGATCGATATCCACGAACCGAGCCTCGAAGACTGCTTGGCGATCCTCAAAGGACTCAAACCCCGCTACGAAGAGTATCACGGGGTGTTCTACGAGGACGCAGCCATCGAAGCCGCCGTCAAACTCTCCGACCGCTATATCCACGATCGCCATCTGCCCGACAAAGCCATCGATCTGATCGACGAAGCCGCCGCTGGCCTCAAGCTCCATGTCTCCGAAGACGGCAAAGAAGATCAAGACGATCTCCCCCGTGTCACCGAGCAGATGATCGAAGACACTGTTGCGCGCATGGCTCAGATCCCGCCCAAACAAGTCAGCGTCGACGACAAAGCCTCATTGCGCAACCTCGAATCCGATCTCAAACAAGTGGTCTTCGGCCAAGACAAAGCCATCGAACAAGTCGCCATGGCGATCAAGATGTCGCGGGCGGGCCTGCGTGAACCCGAAAAGCCCATCGGTAGCTTCTTATTTACAGGCCCCACAGGCGTCGGCAAAACCGAAGTCGCCAAGCAACTCGCCAAGACCTTGGGCATCAACTTCTTGCGCTTCGATATGTCCGAATACATGGAGCGCCACGCGGTCAGTCGATTGATCGGCGCACCGCCCGGCTATGTAGGCTTCGATCAAGGCGGCCTGTTGACCGACGCGATCACCAAAACCCCACACGCCGTTTTGCTGCTCGATGAAGTCGAAAAAGCCCATCCTGACTTGTTTAACATCCTGCTTCAGATCATGGATCACGGCAAACTCACCGACAACAACGGCAAACCTGCTGACTTCCGCCATGTGATCTTGATTATGACCTCCAACATCGGCGCACGCGAGATGGCCCAACGACGCATCGGATTCGGCGACTCTGCCAACATCAACGCAGACAAAACCGCCTACGAACGGCTCTTTGCACCCGAGTTCCGCAACCGCCTTGATGGACGCATCGCCTTTTTGTCTCTTCAGCCCCAACACATGGAGCGGATCGTCGAAAAGTTCATCAAACAGCTTTCCGCTCAGCTTGTCGAAAAGCAAGTCACCCTCTCGATCACCCCCGCCGCCCGCGAATGGCTCGGCAAAAAAGGATACGATCCCGCGATGGGCGCACGACCCCTCGCCCGCGTCATCCAAGAAGAAGTCAAAAAACCCCTCACCGAAGAGATCCTTTTCGGTCAACTCGAAAAAGGCGGACACGCCGTCATCGATCTCGACCCCTCCGCCAAACCCCAAGACACCGAAGACACCACCACAACAGGCGGTCTGATCTTCCGCTGCTCTCCCCTCCCCCAAGAACCCAAAACATCCACCGAAAAAACATCCACCGAAAAAACATCCACCGAAAAAACATCCACCGAAAAAACATCCACCGAAAAAGAACCGAAAAAAAGCAAAAAGAAGCTCCCCTAAAGCCGACGCAGCACCCCTCTTTTCCGACCTATTCATCGCCCCCAAAAAACGATCCGTCAACAAAAAAACCCGTGTCCGCGCCCCTCCAAGCCGCAGAGTTGTTGGTTTGAAAAACCTCTGCTCGCCCCATCCATACGGGGTCAAGGGAGCCGCGCTAAGGAGGCGGGGCGTGGGGCAGCGCCCCATACGCGCCTTGTTAAGGTGGAAACCTCGTAGAGTCGGTCTTGATCGCCTTTTCTTTTGCTCGCCCCCCTCAATCCCCCCACCACTCAATCCCCCAAAAAAAACAAACCCAACCGTCCACTCTGCCGCTCAAAACAAAAAGCGCGGGAACTCCTGCGTTAGAAGATATCGCAGCCAAGCATCGGTGTGTTCAGAGAGCAACAATTGTTCGAGCGCATCGGCGTCAAGGCGACGGATCGGCTTTCCATCGGTGCTGCTACGCTGTTGGATGCGCCGTTCGTGCGGGGGATAGACGGTGATCTCGATGGGGAATGTGTCTTCGATGTAGTAATGAAGATAGTCTCGAAAACCACCGTGTTTGCGGATAGTCACTTCTTGGCTTTCGTAGTCCCATCCGAGTTCTTCGAGGTGGACTTCGAGAAGTTCGGGATCTTCGGTGAAAGCGTGCAGGTCGATATCGCTGCCTCGGCGAACGTGTCCCGTAGACACCGAGCCGATGATCGCGGGATGGAACGGCAACAAAGCCCGCATCACCCGCAGCGCGACCACACGCATCGCAAATAGCCGTTCGGTCCGCTCTTTTCCTTCGACGAGATCTGCATGAATCAAGAGAGCATCGCGGATCTCCCCGTTGGATGGCAGATCTTGGGGGCGAAAGCGCAAGTTATGCTGGCCGACATGACCAAGCAATCGTTTGGAAGCCATACGTTTGGCGACGTAATACTCTTTGACGCCTTCTTCGTACATCAAACGGGCGGCCTCTTGGGTGATACAGGAGCGCAATTGTTGATCACGCGGGGTTCGGAAAACCGAGGATTTGGATGGTTTTGTCATGCGTCATCGTCTTCCCTTTCGGGGCGTTGGAGTTCACAAAAGAGACGCTGCGATCAGCTCGATGGCGTGGTCTGGATCGACCACCTGTGCATACGGGTCACGGCCTGCTTGATCCCATCGCCGAAGCTGTTCTAGATCGTGCATCTGCGGGGTTCCTCGCAGCTTTTTGCGGATCTTGTGTGGACACAACAACAGATCCATGTGATGACGCACCAACCAAACAACCCGCGAAGACACCCGATCATCGAGCAGATCCGCACCGATCGCAGCATGATCACGTTGTTGGATCGCTTTGCCGATGTCATGGAACAAAGCAGCCGCCCACATCTCTGGATCAGGGCTTTTGTGTTGTGCGTGTTGGAAGACTTGGAGGGAGTGAAAAAGGACATCCCCTTCGGGATGATGGACGGGATCTTGTGGAACGCCATCTAGCGCCCACAGCAGATCAGACAGAAGCTTGAACCGTATCATCGAATACATGGGCGTTTTTGTATGCACAGCGCGATCTTTGCTCCCATCGCAAAAGCCGCTTCTCGATCTCCTTGATCGTGCGCGTCGATACACCCAACGCCACACGACGCAAACTCCCTTCCTTTGGTGCGCTGTTTTTTTCCAACGCCCCCCTTTAACGCCCCCGCCTCTCTCGTAATAAAATCTTTTCTCCAAAGAATACCAAGCGGTGCTATCCTACCTCAAACAGTTTTGGCCTCAACGACCCAACAAAACTGCCGATCCCAGTTTTCTCGTTCAGGACCTGCGCAGTCGATTCGGTTTTGTGGGGTTGGAACCCCACGCCCCACAAGGGAGCACCGCTCCCTTGACCCTGTATCGGCGGGGTGATCCATTGTGTTTCAAACAAACAGCCGTGCCGCTTGAAGTCCTGCGAACACGGCTTTTTTGGCCACAAGTCACTCCTCTTGTTTTCTCCAAACCATCGTTTTGGATTCTACCGCGCAAACACGCCTCCTTCGGTGGCTTTGCGCTTCATCACACAAAGGACGTTAACATGAGACCACGCGAAAAAAACATCCGGATCTGGCAATGGATTTTTGTGTTTTCGTTTCTGCTGATCCTCAACGGATGCCCCCCTGCCCCCATCACCCAAAGCGAAGAACTCAACAGCGACGCATCCTCCAACGTCGAAAAGCAAGAAAACGCCTCCGAAGCAACACCCGAAGAACCCTCTTCGACCGAAGCCATCGAGGAACCCATCGGCGAACCTGCTCCCGACGCCACCACCGAACCCGCTCCCGACGCCACCACCGAACCCACCGCTGAAACCGACACCGAACCCGCTCCCGACGCCACCACCGAACCCACCGCTGAAACCGACACCGAACCCGCTCCTGACGCCACCACCGAACCTACCGCCGAAACCGACACCGAGCCTGCTCCTGACTCCACCACCGAACCCACCGCTGAGCCTGCTCCTGATGCCACCACCGAGCCTTCTCCCGAGATCAGCCCAGAACCCACTCCCGAAGGTGCCTGTGTCCCGGGCGAGACGCGGAATTGTTATTCGGGCCCCGCTGGAACAGAAGGCGTCGGAGCCTGTCGTGCAGGCTTCCAAGCCTGTACGCCTGCAGCCCAATGGTCAGCTTGCCAAGGAGAGGTCTTGCCCGCTGCCACCGAGCTTTGCGGCAATCAAATCGACGACAACTGCGACGGCAAAACCGACGCACAAGATCAAACCGCTTGCAGCTGCAACCCCGGCCAGACCCGTGACTGCTACACAGGCCCCACAGGAACAGCGGGCGTCGGCATCTGTAAAAAAGGGACGCAAACTTGCGACGCCAGCAGCGCATGGGGTGCCTGCCAAAACGAAGTCCTCCCGGGCGCAGAAGAGATCTGCGGAAACCAATTGGACGATAACTGCGATGGCAAGACCGATACCGACGATGCAACGGTCTGTGAGTGCAAGCCTAACGAAACACGCTCTTGTTATACCGGACCCACCGGAACTTCTGGAAAAGGCGAGTGTAAAGCAGGAACTCAAACTTGCGGTGCCAACGGGAAATGGGGAACTTGCCAAGGCGATGTCTTGCCCACCACAGAAGCCTGCGACGGAAAAGACAACAACTGCGATGGAACCATCGACGAAGAAACGACCGCCGCTCCTTTGTGTGGAGCAGGGCAACGTTGCGTGACAGGCAAATGTTCTTGTGACGCCACTTCTTGTCCCAATGGTTGTTGTGCCAACGATACCTGCGTCACTCCCACCACCAACGCACAATGTGGAACAGCGGGAGCGGCCTGCATCCCTTGCGCAACAGGCAACGTCTGTGATGCCGGAAGATGCGTTTGTAATGCCACGTCTTGCCCCAATGGCTGCTGTGATGTCAACGGTGTCTGCCAGAGCGGAACTTCCAACACAAGCTGCGGCAAAAACGGCGTCGCTTGTGTCGCTTGTACGGGCGGCAAAGCCTGCGATCCACAATCCCAAGTCTGCGGATGCGGCCCCAACACCTGCGCCACAGGATGCTGCAACGCCCAAGGCGCTTGCACTACCTCTGTTCTTGCGTCCTGTGGTGTCGGCGGAAACGCCTGTATCGCCTGCGATACCAAAAAAGCCAACGTCTGCGATGGCGGTACTTGTAAGTGTGGAACCAACCCCGCCTGTACCACCGGCCAAGAATGTGTCAACGGCCAATGCGTCTGCAACGCCTCTTCTTGCCCCAACGGTTGTTGCAACAAAGCCGTCTGCGTCACCAACCGCACCACCACTCTTTGCGGTGCAGCAGGCGCTGCTTGTGCAGCCTGCACCACCAACAAGGCCGACAATTGCAGCACAGGATCTTGTCGCTGCGGAAACACCACCGCTTGCACAGGCGAAGCCTCTTGCACCAACGGCCAATGCGTCTGCCCTGCCCTCCAAGTCAGCAACGTCTTCGTCAACAGAACCGCCTACACGCAAACCCCCATCGATGTCGTGCGCGGCGGAACCTTCAACGTCAGCTTGGCTTATAAACTCACGCAAGTCCCCGGCTGTCCGACTTGTACCAACCAGATCGTTGTCGGCATCTACACCAAAGGATACGGACCTGACGCTGCAACCGCTTGCATCTACAACGGCGGGGCCTCTTCTTGCCCCAACTCCACCAACGGAGCCGCGACCGTCAGCATCAATACCCCCCTCACACCGGGCGAATACGAGATCCGCGCTATCCGCGATCTCCAATTCAATTGCACCGACGCTCTCAACAACTTTAACCGCGCCTCCGATCTCAGCAACACGCTCGTGATCGCAAAGATCCGCGTCATCCCCTCCCCAACATGCCAAGCCCTCTCAGGCTATTTCACCAGCATCCGACTCAATGGCCAAGGCAACGAGATCACCGTCACCCCGGGCGCAAGCATCTCCGTCAGCGGCACCTACACCATGAGCCACTTTACGGGGTGTACCAACTGCCCCGCTCAACTCGTCGGCGGCTACACTCCCTTCATCGGCGGCGGGGGCAGCATCAAGATCGGCTGCTACCACAACGGCACCTTGGCGACTTGCCCAAGCGCCACCACACGAACCACCACGCTCACCTTTACCGCACCCACCGTCCAAGGCATCTACCACCTGCGATCTTCCGTCGATCGCCAACTGAGCCAATTCAACTGCACGAACGCCCGCTACGACGGTACGATCCGCCAAGCCACCTACGGCGTACTTCGCGTCCAACTCCCCACACCTTAAACCCCTTCCCACACTTTCATCCCTTCCCATACCCCCGATCGATCCTGCGATTGATTCGTATGCCGACTTCAGCGATCCCGACTCCTCCTTGCAAGGTCTTTGCAATTCGCTCAAAAAAATGTAACGCTGCTTATGCGAAATCCGCCTGTTGTATGATCGTAAAAGTGTAGGGGCAGCCCCCTGTGGCTGCCCAATCATAGGGCATCTACGTACTCTCCTTTGTGCATACATCACTTGGATATCGTATGAGAACGTTTGCAACACTTCTTTCGCGTGCGTTTGTTGATGCCTTTGTTGTGGAGGGCTGCATGCAAAAAACAGATCGCTGGCTGGCGATGCGTGTGGCATCGCTTTATGCCCTGTTTGGAGGACTCTGGATTCTTGTATCGGATCGTTTGTTAGCCCGATGGCTACTTGACACAAAAATGCTGACTCGTTGGCAAAGCTACAAAGGCTGGGCGTTTGTGCTGTTCAGCGCAATTTTGATCTACCTGCTTGTGAGCAAAACGTTGCAGTGGATCTCCTCGACGCGCCTGTACCTCAAAAAAGTCCTCGATAGCGTGACGGACGCCTTTCTCGTCATGGATCGAGATTGGCGCATCACCTTCATCAACCCAGAAGCTGCTCGCATCAACAAAAAACCACCCGCAGCTTTCTTGGGCAAGACCCACTGGGAGGAATGGCCCGCATCGGTGGGAACGGTCGTCGAAGAACAATATCGAAAAGCCATGAATGAACGCGTTGTTGTACACTTTGAACACCACTACTACGTCGCGGGCGAGTACGACACTTGGCTCGATATCCGCGCTTATCCATACGAAGACGGACTGGCGCTACTTTACCGCGATATCACGGACGCTGTTCGCTCTCGCCAATCCCTGCAACAACAAGCGCTCGAACTCCAAACCCTCCACGCCGAAGCCCAACAACGAGCCGGAGAACTCGCTATCTTGTACGAGCAAAAGCGCGATCTTGCCGAACAGCTCGAACAGCGCGTCGCAGAGCGCACCCGCGAGCTTGAGCTCGCCATGCAGCGCGCCGCATCCGCCGACCACCTCAAATCTGCGTTCCTCGCCTCCATGTCCCACGAACTACGTACCCCCCTCAATTCGATCATCGGCTTCACAGGTATACTGCTCGCTGAACTCGCAGGCCCCCTCAACCCCGAACAATCCAAACAGTTGGGCTGGGTTCAAGATAGCTCGCGCCATCTGCTCGCCCTGATCAACGATGTCTTGGATATCTCACGCATCGAAGCCGGCCAGCTTGAAGTCCGACTCGCCCCCTTTGAGATGCACACCGCCATCGAGCGCTGCATCCGCTTGGTTTCCGAATCAGCCCAAAAAAAAAGGGGTCCTGCTCTCTGTCTCCATCGACTCGCGGATCGGCACTCCTCTCAGCGATCAACGCCGCGTTGAACAGATATTGATCAACCTCCTCAACAACGCCATCAAGTTCACACCTCGCGGCGAGATCCGTCTGTTCTGCCGCCCCTCCGATGGCTTTGTTGTCACCTCTGTCCAAGACACAGGCATCGGTATTCGCTCCGAAGATATCGAAAAACTCTTCTTGCCGTTCCGACAAATCGACTCCGGATTAGATCGGCGCCACGAAGGCACAGGACTTGGACTTTCCATCTGCAAACGCCTTGTCGAAGCTCTCGGCGGCAAGATATGTGTCGAAAGTGTTTGGGAAAAAGGCAGTACGTTTACTTTCACCTTGCCGACTACAGCACAAGGATCCACCCATGCAAACGATACTGATCATTGAAGACAACGAGCAAAACCTGTATCTCTTGACGTTCATACTGGAGAAACACGGCTATGCGGTGATCTCCGCTCGCGATGGTTTACAAGGCGTCCAACTCGCCCAAACTCAACCGCTCGCTCTTATCCTCTTGGATATCCAATTGCCTCTCATGGACGGTTATGCTGTGGCTGCTTTGTTGCGTACCTACAACAGCCTTTCCCACACCCCCATCGTCGCAGTCACCTCCTACGCCATGTTTGGAGATCGAGAGCGCATCCTTGCCGCTGGATGTGATGGCTATATCGAAAAACCCATCAACCCCCAAACATTCGTTGAAGAGATCAACGAATACATCCGACGATCCTCCACTGCCTCCAGCGCTTGAACCAGCCGCACCCTTGTTTCTCTACCCGTGAGGACTTGAATCCATGAGCCAGATCCTTGTCGTAGACGATCTTCCCTCCAATCGTTATCTACTGCGTTCGATCTTGGAGGCCAAAGGCTACGGAGTATCCGAAGCCTCCAACGGAGCCGACGCCTTGGAGATGATGCGTCAGTCTCCCCCTCAACTCATCATCTCCGACATCTTGATGCCCCAAATGGACGGCTTTGTTTTTTGCCGCCGTTGTAAGGCCGAACCTGCCTTTTGCCATATCCCTTTTATCTTCTTCACCGCCACCTACACCGATGATCGCGATCGCGATCTCGCCGCAAAACTCGGCGTACACTGCTTTCTCACCAAGCCTTTCGAGCAAGCCACCCTTCTTTCTTCTGTTCAACAAGCCCTCCACACACAACACAGCCCGCTCCCCTCCACGAACAACCCTCCCCCCGAAGAAACCGTGTTTTTCCGCCTCTACAACGAGGCTCTTGTGCGGAAGTTAGAAGAGAAGATGTTGGCCCTCGAACAAAGCCTCCATGCCCTCGAACAAAGTGAGCATCGCTTCGAGTGGATGGTCCAACACACCGCTGACCTGATCGTCGTGTTAGACAGCCAAGACACCATTCGATACGCCAGCCCAGCTTGCCAACGCATCTTTGGCTGCACACCCGATGCGATGGTGGGTACACGCCTATCCGCCCACATCCACCCCGAAGATCGCCCTCTGCTCGAAAAACACTTGCGCACAGGATGGCCGTACGAGGATGCCTCTCCGTATTTTTTCGAATTGCGCGGTCTCGGCAGCAACGGGCGTATTGTCGATATCGAGGCTGTCGGATCACCCTTGGCCAACTCCCCCGAACTCCATGCACACTTGGCCGATGCACGCTTGGCCAACTCCCCCGAACTCCACGCTCGCATCGTCAACATACGCGATATCTCCGAACGAACACGCCAAGACAAGCTGCTGCGCTATCAATCCTCCATCCTACGAAGCATCCAAGAAAGCGTGATCGTCACCGACCTCTTCGGGGCGATCACCTACTGGAACCAAGGTGCCACCGCGATCTTTGGCTACACCCAAGACGAGATGTTGGCCCAAACCCCCGCGCTGCTCTACCCCGATCAAGATCCCCATGCCCTCGCTGCCGATCTTCGCCAAGTCTTAGAAGGCAAGGACTACGTGGGCCGATGGAAGAGCAAAACCAAAGCAGGACAAACCGTTTGGGTGGATATCAAAACCAGCTTGATGCTCGATATCTATGGCAAACCAACGGGGTTTATCGGTGTGGCCAAAGACGTCACCGAACAAGCCCTCTCCGAAGAATCCCTGCGCAAGCGCCTGATCGAGATGGAAGCTGTCTCAGTCCTCTCCTGCCATCTGCGTCAAGCACAAACCATCGAAAGCATCTTGCCCGTACTACTTGAACAAAGCCTCTCTGCTTTGGAACTCGACACAGGGTTTGTTTTGCTCACCCAACCCCCTCCCACCGACTTCTGCGTGACCGCCAAAGGCTGGCCTGCCTCCATCAAGATCTCAAAGGCCCAGCTCTCCGAAGGGATCACTGGGGCTGTGTTTCGTACAGGCAAACCCCACAAAACAACCGAGATCGTTTCCGATCCTCTTTTGTACAAACCTTTTCAAGAGATCACCCCCGAAGGATGGGGCGGACTCTTTATCCCCATCCGCACCAGTACCACAACGATCGGCATCCTTTCCGTTTGCGCGCCTTCCACTCGCGAGTTCACCCACGAAGAGGAGCGGCTGTTGCTGTCTCTGGCCGAGATCACAGGAACCGCCATCCAGCGCCTTTCCCTCCACCAAGAAACCAAAACACGCCTCCAACAATTGCAATCATTACAGAGGATCGACCAATCCATCGCTTCCAGTTTGGATCTGCGCGTGACTCTTCAGATCTTGCTTGAACAAGCTATCGCGCACCTCGGCGTCGATGCCGCTGGCGTGTTGCTCCTTCAACCCAAGTCTGTTGTGCTTGCCCACGCAGCAAGCCGAGGGATAGACAGCCATCTCTACGGGCAAGCCCGCATCCGACTCGGTGAAGGCATCGCTGGAAAAGCCGCTCTCGAACGCCACCCCAATATCTGCCACGATCTCCGTGTAGAGCCCGGTTTTATCCGAAAAAGCCTCCTCAGCGAGAAGCAGATCGTCGGGTACGCTGTCCTGCCTCTCCTCGCAAAAGGCCAAATCAAAGGCGTCTTGGAGATCTTCCACCGACAACCCTTTTATCCTGCCCCCGACGGATGGTCTTTCTTAGAAGCTCTTGCAGGACAAGCCGCCATCGCCATCGACAACGCCCAACTCTTCGACAACTTACAACGCTCCAATACCGAACTGATCTTGGCTTACGACACCACCATCGAAGGTTGGTCTCATGCCCTCGATCTGCGCGACAAAGAAACCGAAGGACACACACGCCGCGTCACAGACATGACGCTCCGATTGGCCCGTTCCATCGGAATGACCGAAGAAGAACTCGTCCATGTTCGGCGCGGTGCATTGCTCCATGACATCGGAAAGTTAGGCGTCCCTGATGCGATTCTTCACAAGGCAGGCCCCCTCACCCCCGACGAATGGGTGATCATGCGCCAACATACCCAATTCGCCTACGACATGCTTTGGCCGATCACCTACCTGCGACCTGCGATCGATATCCCCTTTTGCCACCACGAAAAATGGGACGGCACAGGCTACCCACGCGGACTCGAAGGCGAGCAGATCCCCCTCGCTGCAAGGCTTTTTGCCGTCGTCGATGTCTGGGATGCTTTGCGCTCTGATCGCCCCTACCGCAAAGGCTGGGAGCTTGAGCGCATCCTCGAATACATCCGTTCGCTCGATGGAACGCACTTTGACCCCCAAGCCGTCGCCACCTTCTTTGAGGTCGTGTCCAACCCTCACAACGAACCACACCCAAACCATCCAGAGCTTCTTTCCCGCCACGCCCCGCTCTCCTCGATATGACCCAGTCGCCCCAAATCCCCGCGTTCGTGGACTTTCAATCGACATAGGACTTACGCAGTTCGATACGAAAAAGGCAGATGTTCGGACGTGGGCGGTTCGCGAACCGCCCCTACAACGTTCTGATATCTCAGGGTTTCCCTTTTCAACTGCGTAATACGATATCCGCTAGATGTGTGATCGAACAGATCGATAAAAATCCCCGTGGATCGGTAAGCGGGCCTATGCAATACGCCCCACCATACGGTAACAGAACACACGGATATCGTATCACCTTTTTTATACAAGACATTTCCCCGAGAAACGGTCGGGCAGCCACGGGGGGCTGCCCCTACAAAAACAACGAATCCTACGGATGATACGACATCCTGTTGTTGTATGCTCATGTCTACTCGATGATCCAGGTCCCGATAGACGGGCGGTTCACGAACAGACCCTACATCATCCGATCACCCATCCGGCGGATTTTGTATGATTTGCGTAACGTCAGCCCCGTCCCTGTAGGGACAGCCCCCATACGCGCCTTGTTAAGGTGGAAACCTCGTAGAGTCGGTCTTGATCGCCTTTTTTTTCTCCCCCCCTCAATCCCCCCGGCCAACGGGGGGAAGTTGGAACGGGTAGCGTCTGCGTCTCGTGCATACAGCGTGCGTCGGGGGCAGCCCCCCGTGGATGCCCAACCGACGGACGTTTTACACAACCATGTTCCCGTTTCTATCGTCACGCGGGATCCGCATATTGTGTGATCGAGCAGAACGATGAACATCCCCGTGTATAGGGTCAGAGCGTATGCAATACACCCCATCGTACGTTAACGGAACACACGGATTTCGTATAAGTCCTATCGACAGTACTGTGGGCCTGAAAAACGCCCTACACCCCGCGTTCCTTCAACCCTCACCGCGAAACACACCCAGCCCCGCACCTTTTCGCAACCTACGCTCGTTGCAGACGATAATTGCGAGATGTATCCTCTTGCCTTCGCTGCCGCACGACAAAACAAGCGGCAAAGCCCAAAAAACAGGAGCGTGGTATGCCACGGATCGATCGGCCCCAAAACCATTTGCCGCAAAGAACGCCCTCGACTCTCGACAACAACGACAAGCTTTCTCGGCTAGTGGCTTCACAACCCCACCTCAAAACCTCCCAAGACCTGATCAATCACCTCTACGCACAAGGCGGCGGAACATGGGAAGGCGCAACCCGCAGCGCACGCGATCTCGGCGTCGATATCCAAGACCTCCTGCGTGATCGCCAAGCCGCTCTCAAACCACCCACACCTTCGGCCTCTTCCAACACACCTTCGGCCTCTTCCAACACACCTTCGGCCTCTTCCAACACACCTTCGGCCTCTTCCAACACACCTTCGGCCTCTTCCAACACACCTTCGGCCTCTTCCAACACACCTTCGGCCTCTTCCCGCAAACCGCTTCGAGGCTCCGCGCCCCGAACAGGACACCTTGCTCGGTCGAACCTCTTCCCCTGCCTCTTCCTCCACCCTTCCCAACGCCACCCACCAGCCGAGCCGCAATGTCCGCGCTCTCGCACTCGAAAGCCTCGCTCAACCCACCCTCACAGGATTACGCGATGCGGCTTTGTCCCCACTCGCGGATCTCCAAGCCATCAAAAACAATCTTGCCCAAGGGATCGCCCCTGACCCCTTGTCTCTCGTCGGCCAAATGAAAGACGGGGATATCCGTATGTCTGTCCCCTTGACCAAAGAGATGATCAACAACGGCATGTTGAAACTTGGCGACAACGCACGCGCAGAAGTGTCTTTCGCCGTCAAAGACGGACAGATCGACTTCTCAAAAACTCGCGTCGATCTCCAAGACGTCCGCGCACTCGGACTCTTCAAAGTCAAAGGACTGGAGATCGATCGCAATGGTCGTTTGCGCGCCGATACGATCTTCCGCCCCGATGTCACCAAGAAATTGCTCGGAGCCGATCGCATCCCTCCCACGATGGAAGGGCTGTCTCAAGTCCTCAAAGCCCAAAGCGAGCGCAGCAACGGTGCAGCAGGCTCCTTTCCTCTGCCCAACGATATCCTGATCCAAGCCGAAGGCATCGCGTTGCGCACCGATCGCCCGATCTCTTTGGGCGGCGGAAACCTGCTCGATCTCAAAGAAGGAACCCGCGTCGATCTCCAAGGCGATCTCCGCCACGCCACCCTCACAGGACGCGGTGGCATCGACCAATTGAAACTCGAAGGCCAAGGCTCCAAGATCGATCTCGGTTCGGGACAGATCGCCTTTCGCGCAGAGATGGATCGCGATGCACAAGGCCATATCCGCGCCGATCTACAGATCGATCGGGCGGATGTTGCGGTGCGATCACTCCAACACCAAAGCCGAAGCGAACGCTTGCAAGTCGAACAGGCCGGACTGCGCAACGGGCAGATCCGCGCACAAGTCAACATCGACGCCGACGGCAAGCCGCAGATCGGCTCCGTCCAACTCAACGGCGAACTGGCCGCATCCTCGGTGCAATTGGAAAAAGAAGGCCAAGTCTCTCTTGCGGCCCGCGATCTGCGCGCCAATGTCAGCCTGACCGAAGATGGACGCCAACTTAGCCAAGGCCCCGACCGCATCCGATTGACGGGAGTGGATGCGACGGTGGATCGCTTGTACGTGCAAAGCGCAAAGGGTGATCGCGCCGAGATGCGCGGAACCATCGAAGACGCCAGCTTCGGGCAAGAGCGCACCAGCCAAGCGGCCCCCACACCTTACGCGGAGATTCCGCGCTTTCAAGGCACCCTCAGCGGCCAATTGCAGCGCGATCCAGACGGACGCAAAGCCGAAGTCACCCTCCAAGAAGCCACCGTATCAGGTTCTGTGCGTGCGGATGCTCGGGGGATTGCAGCAGACGTACAGGTCGAGCGCGTCGATACCTCGGTGCGCGATCTGGCGGTCTCGCATGGCGGCCACAGCGTCGATATCCGCGAAGGCTCGTTGGTGGGGCGCGGTGATGTAGCCTTGGGTGGGGGGGGACTACAAGCCGATGCTTCGGGGCGTGTGCGTGGATCGTTGCGCGATGGAAAGATCGATCTCGGTGCCTTGGGGCGCGTCGATCTCGCCGATGGCACCCAAGCCGATCTACACGTCGATCGCGCAAAATTCGGATCACAGGGCATCCAAGACCTTTCGGCCAAAGGCACCGCCAGCATCGGCGTGGATGACGGTCGCATCCGCCTCAATGGCCTTGGAGAGATCGATATCGCCCGAGGTTCCCGCGCAGATGTCGAGGTCTTGTCCTCTACATTGGGACCGCGCCTGAACGAAGGCCGCTTTGAAGCGCGTGGCCGAATCCAAGGGGGATTGGATCGTGGAACCCTACGCCTCGGCGATATCGCCGATGTCGATCTCCAAGGCACACGCTTCGATCTCGACCTCAAGCACATCGAGAAAAAACCCAACCAAGCCCTCCCCTCGCTGCGTGGGGATATGAAGCTTGAAACCGACATGGCCGTCGGCCTTCGCCAAGCCCTCAAGACGCGACTCGGTGAGACCGCTGTCAAGGATATCGAAGGTCGCGTCGCTCTCGATCTCAAAGATGTCCTAGTCGACGGCACAGGCCGCGTCAACATCGAACGCGCTGGCGTCCAACTTGACGCCAAGATCGGCGAGATATCCGGCAAGATCAACCTCGATCCGCAAGCCTTGCGCCTCCCCTCCACCACCCCTTCGACCGCACACCCCTCTGCTGTCACCACTCCTTCGACTGCACACGCCACTTCCGCCGCGCCTTCGGCCGCTCTCTCCAACGTAGCACGCCTTGATGCCTCCAAGCCCGTTATCGATCAACCCCTTGCCATCGACCCGATGGCGATCGCCAAACGCATCCAAAACGGTGTCGTCGATGTCGAGCTTCCGATCCAAGAGGCCGGGATCGAAAACACCACCAAGATCCTCGGTCTGCGCACCTTGGATGTCGCTCCTGACACCAAACTGATCGCCAAGCTCCATGTCGAAGATGGCCGTATCAACTACGAAAAAAGCAGCATCCGCTTAAACAAGCCGATCGAAGCCCTCGGGATGTTCGACCTCAACCTGCCCCGCATCAACAAAGACGGCAAAGTCGTGGTCGGTGTCATGGGCAAAGATATCAACATCACAAACTGGGTACTCGGACGCGAACAACTCCCAAGCCGCGTCTCCAACTTTGTCGATGAAGCCGCCTCTTGGCAAAAATCCTCCACAGGCGGCTCCGTCGATATCCAACGCTCCCTCGATCAAGCAGGACGCTTCGCATCGCTCGGTGGCTTGAGCTTCAAAGCCCAAGGTGTCTCTCTTGCTCCCGGGCGTTTGCAGATCGGCGACAACGATTACATCGAACTCGACGGCTCCAACCGTGTCGACCTCCAAGGAAACGCTCAACAGGTCTCGATCAAAGGTGAACTCCCCGCCAACAAAACCTTCGTCGATCTGGGCGGAAGCCGCTTGGATATCGCAGAAGGCCGTGTCCGTTTCGAGGCCGATATCCAAACGGGACTCTCGACCACAGGCCGACTTGATGGCGCCTCACAGATCGACGTCCGCCTCGCCATCCCCAAAGCCTCCGTCAACGAGCTTTATCACGCCCGCGACAACGGCGATCACTTCCACCTCAAGTCCGGCGAGATCCAAGACGCCCAACTCCACCTACAACACCGATTCAACGTCCAAAACGACGGCACCCTTCGATCCAAAACCTCGCCCAAAGTCGATCTTTCGGTGGGCCGCTTTGTCGGAAAGATGGGCGCAAGCGAGATCACCCTGCGCAACTCAGACGGAACACCCGCCAAGATGGCTCTCCAAGAAGCACAAGCCTCTGGAAGCCTCCGCGCCGATACCAACGGCCTCACCGCCGCTCTCGATCTTTCCGCAGTCAAAGCCTCCTTGCGTGGCCTCGATCTCGACGCCGTCGGCCAAAAGATCGTCGACTTGGATGGTTCTCTACAAGGCGCAGGCCGCTTGTCGCTCGATCCACGCACAGGATTCAACCTCGACGGAAACTTCCAGATCGACGGAAACGTCCAAGACGCCCGTATCCGCATGGGAAACCACGTCGACTTGGATCTCAGCACCAACAGCCAAGCCTCGATCGCTCTACGCAAACTCGGCTTTGGACCCCAAGGTTTGCGCCTTGATGGTGATCTGACCGTCGACGCCGGACTCGATCGCGGCTCCATGCAAGTCGGCGATCGCCCTCCCCTTCGCTTCGAAAAAGGTTCCTCTTTGCGTATGTCCTCGCACCTCAAACACGATGACCTCGGCCCCTCCCTTACCCTCAACGGCCACCTCCACGCCAAACTCGCTCACGGCCAAAGCCTCGGCGCTGTCGACACTTCACGCGGCACGCTCGACGCCAGTCTCGACGGCGGCATCGCTGATATCAACCTCGGCGATATCACCCTCCAGCCTGATGGAGCCTACAAGATCAAAGATCCTTCCATCTCCCTGCGCCTTGACTTGAGCAAGCTCTCCCTCCACCAATAAGCCGCCTCGCATCCACCACAAACTGATGCGCACAGCCCTTTGGCGTACACCATCTGTCGTCATCCGTCGGCGCTGCTCAAAGGGCCGATGCCTACGGCCCTTTGGAGGTAGCCCCTATGGCCCTACAAGATATCCTCGACTTGCTACGAAACAGCCCGCTCGATACCAGCTTTGTATTGCGCCTTGGCGAGATCCCCGCACCTTTGCTCCACCACTTCGCCTGCGATTGTGCCGAGCGCGTCTTTCTTCATCCCGCATCTCTCGGCGGATGCCCTCCCCTGCCCTTGCGCCAACTCCTCCACGCCAAACGCGCTTGGATCGAAGGCTCCCTCCCCAACCAACAACTCCAAGAACACCTCGACGCCACACAAACGCTGCTCTCCGATCCCTCTGATGCTGTCTTGGCCGTCCTTCGTGCTGCTTCACTTGATCCCGCTTACGCTGCCCTCCAAGCCTCTCAAAAAGCCGCGTGGGCTTGCTTTGAGCAGACCTTTGACCAAGAACTCGAACACACCGAACAACGCTTCCGCACTCACGACATCCTCGGCCCCTTGTTCGGTGAAGCCCCCCTTGGAGCCGCCTTGCGCGCTGTCGGCCTCGCCGTCCTCACACCCCGCAAAACCGCCTCCCTCCTCCTCCAAAGCCTCCGCGACGAAGTCGTCGAAGTCGTTGATGACTTTCAACGCTCCTTTTCTTCCCGCCGCCTCGAAGCCGATTGGCAACGACAACACCTGATCTCCTTACTCTCCACCTACCAACAACACCGCGCCCGTCTGTTGTCCTTGCTCTACCAACGCGCCTTAGAAAAAGATCAAACCTTTCGACGCGCTCGCTTTCTTCTCGAAGCCTCTCTCTTTTCCACCTAAGCGTTTGTTCAATGGGTTTGTTTTTTTGTTTTTTGTTTTTGTGGGGCGCTGCCCCACACCCCGCAAGGGCTGCCCCTACACCGTTACGGTAACGCTATCGGCGGATCTCGTATAATAGGGCAGCCACAGGGGGCTGCCCCTACACCGTTACGGTAACGCTATCGGCGGATCTCGTATAATAGGGCAGCCACAGGGGGCTACCCCTACATCTTTACGATCACACAACAGGCGGATCTCGTATAATAGGGCAGCCACAGGGGGCTGCCCCTACACCGTTACGGTAACACAACAGGCGGATCTCGTATAATAGGGCAGCCACTGCCCCTACACCGTTACGGTAACACAACAGGCGGATCTCGTATCAAGTGCCGCGAACACGGCTTTTTTTGACCGTGCAAACGCAAACTCCAGAACCACCCTCCCCAAAGAAAGGACGGCGCTCCCTCCCCCAGCAAGGAGGTCTCCGCGCCGAAGAGTCCATGAAAGACTTATCCGCGACACAACACAACACCCAAGCCGCCTACGAAAAACATCTCGCCGCCTTCCAATCCGTCCCCCGCGATCAAGCTATCTTGCCCATCTATTCGATCTCTGATTCGATCTTTTTGGGCTTGTGGGTCGCCAAACACGCAGAACAAGACCATCAACGCCTCAAAAAACTCCACGATATCGGCGAGATCCACTACGACCTCATCGAATCCCTCCACTCGTTGGTCCTTGGTTTGTGGCACGCACAAACCCTCTGGCAAAACGCACGCAAACACACCTCCAACAAACCTCAAAAAACCACCCACAAACAAGCCGTCGCCCTACGCAAAGAACTCCTCGAAGCCGCCGACTACGTTTGGCGCGCTGATCCCGATATCAAAAACATCCTCAAAGATATCCGCAAAGGCTCCGGGGCACAGAACCTCGCCGAAGATATCCAACGCCTTGTCGCTGTCTTCGAAGATCACTGGGCCGATGCCGACGGGCGATGCGCTATCTCCTATCAAGACCTCGCATCTGCCGAACAACTCGCTCTCTCCCTCCTTCACGGCACCGTGACGGATGGCCCCCACAACTCGCTCGTGATCCGCAACCAAGCCTTTGTCCTCTTCCACCGCTCCTACAAAGAAACCTGCGACGCTGGCCGCTTTCTCTATCGCAACGACCCTCCCACCGCCGCCAAACGATACCCCCGCCTCCAACATCTCAAATCTTCTTCCCTCCCCCAATAATACGGTATCCGAGTGGTGTGTACACGGATATCTCGTATCATACGAAATCCGCCTATTGCGTGATCGTAAAACGTAGGGGCAGACAGGTGTGGCTGCCCAACCACAGGGCAGTTACAGCGGATCGCACCGACCCTTCGTGTACACATCTTTCGGATATCGTATCAGAGGGTGTCTAAAACAGTGAGATCTTTTGGACTGGTACACATAAACATCGAAGGATTGGCGCTCTTCTTACCCCTCACCCCCCCAGCCCCCCTCTCCCCGCTTGCTGCGCTGCGGAGGCGAGGGGGGAGAAAAGCGGAACATCCGAAAGGATGGTGAAGGATTGCAAACTTTGCCTTGCATCGAAGACGGGTGGAACGAAAGAATAGAAGAGAAAGAAAAGCAGACAATGCATAAAAAGACGGATAATCCGCATGATTTGTCTTATTCTTTCCCCCTCTCTACGCAGCGATTCTTA
>JAKLKB010000158.1 GCA_023150835.1 Myxococcota bacterium
GCAGCGTCTGCATTTCGTGCATACAGCGTGCGTCATGAAAAAACAAAATCCCCGATGCTTCCGACTTTCGCTCCCTCCCCTGTTCACGGGGGAGGGCGGGGTGGGGGGCTTTCCTCCGCTTCACCTAACGCCTATGGGGCTTTGCCCCACGCTCCACCATAGGCTGTCACCCCTTGACCCCAAGAGGGGCGAACAGAGCACTGTTTTTCAACCAGACGAATTTCTTGCTTGAACGGGTGCGAACATGGCTTTTTTTGCTCTCCGCGTAGCCACTGCTTGCATTCGATAAGATGGTGCGGCTAGGCTTGCGTTGCGGTGTGAGAGGGCGAGCCTTCCATCGTCTCTGTTTCGGCCTACTCGTCGGCTGTTGGCGTGGTCTCATGCCATCAAACCAAGGCGATCCCCCCAAATCCGCACCTTTGCACCATCGTTGGCATCGCCTCATGCCACCGAGAACCCCACGGAGGAAATTGTGACAACAAGAGAATTGCTAGAGACTTTTTACAAAAGCTTTCAGGCCCGTGATGCCGAAGGGATGAAGGCGTGCTATCACAAAGACGTGCGTTTTTCTGATCCCGTTTTTCCTGATCTGCGCGGTGAAGATGCAGGGCGGATGTGGGCGATGTTGTGCGCACGCGGCAAAGATCTGGTGGTGGAATTTTCGATCTTGGAGGCTACCGAGACCGAAGGCAAGGTCGCGTGGGATGCGTATTACACCTTCCAAGTCACCAAGCGCAAAGTCCACAACCAGATCATCGGAACTTTTCGCATCCAAGACGGAAAGATCATCGAACACCGCGACACCTTTTCGTTTTGGCGTTGGACACGCATGGCTCTTGGCCCACTCGGCTGGTTGCTTGGCTGGTCTCCGCTCGTCCAAAACAAGATCCGCAAACAAGCCGCCAAGGGACTCCGCGATTTTCAAAACGGAAAATAAACAGAGGCGTGATACGAAATCCGCCCATAGTGTGATCGTAAAAATGTAGGGGCAGCCCCCTGTGGCTGCCCGATAATCGGGCATCTCCGAATGATGCTTTGTGTACGCTTCTTACGGATATCGTATGATGTGGCTGGTTTAGAAAATGGGGGCTTTGCCCCCAAGCCCCCACAAGGGAGCGTCGCTCCCTTGACCCCGTATTGGCGAAAAGAGCACTGTTTTTCAACCAAACGATTCTGTCGCTTGGAGTGTCGCGAACGCGGCTTTTTTTTGCAATTGCGTAACTCCTATAAATATTATGAAATTGGGCAAAATCAATTCTTTGGCACAGTGTGTCGTTCGGTATATTCGATAAATCAGATGGTTTGGCGTTTTTTTACTGGGGGCGAATTTTGCTTGGGTGGCGAAGTCTTAAAAAATAATACGAAATACGCCTGTTGCGTCATCGTAAAAGTGTAGAGGCAGCCCCTATGGCTGCCCAATAATCGGGCATCCGCGTACTCTCCTTTGCTGTGTAGATCACTCGGATATCCTCCAAGCCGTGTTCGCGCTCCTCCAAGCGACACAACCGTTGCTTTGAAGGGCTTGTGATCTCTTCGTCTACACGGGGTCAAGGGGGCAAAGCTCCCTTGCGGGGTGTGGGGTGGAACCCCACAAAAGCCTAGATTTCTAGTTGATCTGGAGAATCAATCGGAGAAATAGAGTTATTGTGCGGTGGGTGTGGTGTAGGTGGTGCGACGAACGAGGCGGGGATCGGGAGGGGGGAGTGGGATGGAGCGGATCTTTTGGAAAGGATCGTCGGCGATGGATAAGAAGCGATGGATCAGTTTGAGATCTTGGCGGGTGGTGTGGGCTTGGAGGGTGGGTTTGAGATAAGAAGCGGAGCCGATCTCAAGGACGAGGGAGAGGGCTTTGAAGCGAGAGAAGCCCCAATCACCGAGGGTTCCTTGGTGTGGATAGAGTCGATGGGCAGGGAAAGTGCGGTAGCGGTTGGTTTCGATCAGATATTGTCCGATCTTGTAGAACAGATCCTCGAAGTCGTTGGGGAGGGGCTTTTTGGCGTAGGCGTAGGGCAAGAGGACAACGCGGCCATATTGGTGGAGATCGAGGAGAGCAGTCAGGCGGGGGAGTTTTTCGGCGAGTTGGCGGAGTGCGTCGGTTTCGGGCTCTGAAAAAGGCCGAAGGCCGGGGAGATTCACACGACCCCGATCCACGTAACGAAAGGGTTGCCAGTGATCGTCGTAGTTGCGATTGAGATCGACGCCGATCTGCCCGTCAGGTTGGATGCTTCGGTTGTAGCGCCAGATCTTGACGACGCCACCTGCGAGATCGAAGTGTTTTCCGTCGGGATTAAGGACTGGGATCAGCCAAAGCTCGATGCGGTCGAGCAGTTCGCGGACGTGTGGGGTCTTGTGTTTTTTGAGCAGCGTTTGGGCGAGGTCGAGCAATATCTCGGTTCCCATGTGTTCATCGGCGTGTTGGGCTCCGACCATCAAGACGCTTTTGGCGTTGGGGTTTCGGCGCTTGGCGTGGATGTGCAAAGCCCATAAGGTACGGCCCTCATAGCTTTTGCCAAACGGAACAAGCCGCGTATGACGAGGGTACCGCTTGGCAAGCGTGCGAAGAAGTGCATCAGAGGCTTCGGGGGTGCGAAAGCGGATCTCTTGGTGGAGTCTGCGTGCGGTACACCACGAAGGGCTGATTTTTTGCTTAGAGAATCGGGCGAGAGCATCGGGAGCAAAGGTTTGTAAGAAGACGAGGAACCACCACGGACATTCGCGGTGGCGAAGCATGGAGCGCTGCATCAACGTGCGGATGGACTCGATGCTTGGGGCATCGGTGCGCCTTGCGAGCCAACGGCTGAGGCGGGAGGTGAGGGCCGTTTGACGAGGCATCGACATGGCGGGATGATCCAACAAGGCCCCTGTTTTTTGCAGGATCTCGCGATAGAGCGGTTGTGGATAACGATCGAGGTGAGGCTGCAAGAGCGTGTCGATCATCTCCAACAAATGATAGATCTTGTCGCTTTTTCGGCGATCAAACCACCACTCCCCGACGCGAAAGTATTTTTCTCGCCTTTTTGCCAACCAATCGAGCGTTTTTTGGGGAGTGTTTTCGAGATCACGCTTCCACCACGCAAGCAAGGCGATGATCAGCGCGTGGCGTGGGGCGATCCGCGAAGTGCGCCATGCCGCCCGGCACTTCGACACAGGGATCTCAAAGTGCTTGCACCCAAGCCAGCGAGGATGCCGATAGTAGGCGGGCAGAGGCAACGCCGGCTTGCGGGTGGAGGCCCGTCGTTTGCGCGGTGGGCGTGCGTATGCAGAGGTGACAGGACGGATCGCAAAAAGTGTCGAGGGGGAGGACCGCACAGACAAAGGAACGCTCGAAATGGTGGGAACAACACCGAGATATCCGATCAATAGGGCAAAAACAAATACAACCTTACGCATGACGATAAAACTCCCTGCGTCTTGAAACGATGCGGCTTTGCGGAGTGCGTACGCTCCAAAAGATATAGAGCCTCTTGGAAACGAACGCAAAAGACTGCATCATGATCCGTTGTTTTAGATAGGAGTTACGCAGTTGAAAAGGAAAAAAGGATGTACTGGATGCGACGTGTAAGGCGAGTGTGTTTGTGGGCGGCTCTTTGGGGGGCCGTCGTGGCAGGATTTGGCGCGTGTGTTGTGGGTGGCAGCGGCAATGAACAAGAGTGCAAAGCAGACACCGACTGCACAGCGCCACGCAAGTGTTTGGGCGGATATTGCAGGGATTTAACACAGTCGAACACAGAAAAATCAGATGTGGAACAGCAGGGCGAGGCTCGACTTGACGGAGATCCTAACGAGTCTACATCGCAAGAGCCGATAACACCGACCGATGCGCCCTCCGAATCCATCACGCCGACAGAGACGCCCGCTGAAACGACTGATCCAGAACAATCGGTTAACCCCGAAGAATCGGCGTCTGTGGAGATCGGCCCGACAGATGCTTCTCCCGACGAATCGAACCCCACAGAAGCCACCATAGAACGCCTTCCTACGGAGCTTTTGCCCGAGGATGGTGGATGGCCCCAAGACGCCGAACCGATCGTTGAAACTACCCCAGAGCCTGCTTGTAGCGGAAGCCAAGTGCTTTGCGGGAACGTCTGTGTCAGCTTACAAACGAGTCCACAACACTGCGGAGGATGCGGAAAATCCTGTTGCGTAGGGCAGATCTGTTCGGCAGGGCAGTGCGCGTTGGCATGCCCAGCGGGGCAAAGCGCTTGTTCTAGAGAGAATGGATGTCCGTTTTGTGTGGATATTTCGAGAGATACGAATCATTGTGGGGTTTGCAACCGATCGTGCGGTAGTGGACAAGTTTGTGTGAGCGGGAGATGCGCTTGTTCGAGTGGTACGTTGTGCAACGGGGTGTGTGTCGATCTGCAAACAAATCGCGATAACTGCGGTGGCTGCGGGAAAAAATGCGCAAGCGGTCAAGTTTGCTCGAATGGTGTTTGCCAGCTTGGTTGTCCGATGAGTGCGCCGCTTTGCGGAACGGGGGCCTCTGCTTCGTGCTGTAGCAACACTTGTTGTAGCGGGGTTTGTGCGAATCTGCAAACGAACGATGCGCACTGTGGAGCGTGTGGGACGGCTTGTAGCGGTGGGATGACCTGTCAAAGCGGTATGTGCCGTTGTCCTTCGGGTCAGACTTCTTGTAATGGAGTGTGCGTCAGTACTTCTCAAAACAACGCACACTGCGGAGGATGTAACGTGGCCTGTGGTGCCAGCCAGACTTGTTCATCGGGTCAGTGTGTGTGCATCGCGGGCTATTCGTCGTGCAGCGGCGTGTGTGTCAACTTGACAAGCGATAACAACCATTGTGGCGGTTGTGGCTTGCGTTGCCCGCTTGTCGCGCCTTGTAGCGCAGGTGCGTGCAAGTGCATCAATACTTTACGCACGCTGTGCGGTTCGACGTGCGTCGATCTCCAAAGCAGCGCCTCGCATTGTGGAGCGTGCGGAAATGCTTGTTTGGGGGGGCGCATATGCAGCGGCGGGGCGTGCGTTTGCCCGACAGGGACACAGCTTTGCGGTGCGGTGTGTACGGATCTCACCACCACCGCGAATTGTGGGACGTGCGGAAACGCTTGTGGGACAGGTCAATCGTGTGTGGGTGGCGTGTGTACTTGCCCGACAGGACAGACCTTTTGTGGAGGGGCGTGTGTCAACACAAGCACCAACAATGCGCATTGTGGGGTGTGTGGGAACGCTTGTGCGGCAGGGTCGAACTGTGAGAGCGGCGCGTGCAAATGTACCGACACCACCAAGACGTATTGTTCGGGAGCGTGTGTGAACGTACAAACGGATGATTCGAACTGTGGGACGTGTGGGAAGAAGTGTACCTTTGAACAGATCTGCACGCTCGGGATCTGCAAATGCAACGGACCTATCTGCAAGGGCGTGTGTTGTTTTGAAGGGTCGTGTGCCAGCGGTTTTTGTGTTCCGTTGTAAAGCCCCACCATCTGTTCGATCAATTTGTGTTAGGAGTGACGCAGTTGAAAAGGGAAACCCTGAGATATCAGAACGTTGTAGGGGCGGTTCGCGAACCGCCCGCGCCCGAACATTGGCCTTTTTCGTATCGAACTGCGTAAGTCCTATGTGTTATGAAGAGCGGGGAGGGAGGGCGGTTTTTGTTCGGAAAAGTCCGAAAAATTGTCGAAGAATATTTCTTGCGACGTACAGGGCCATTTGTGGATTTTCGACGAGGCGGCGTTTGGCGTAGGCGTAGGCGTGATCCCACGTGGTCGCGTAGGGGACATAAAGGCGAACGGGGATGCCTTGTTGGGTGATCTGTTGTTGGATGGCCGAGCGTGGAACGCCCAGAAGCATCTGCACTTCGTAGCGTTCGGGGGGGATGTGCTTGTCTTTGGCGAGTTGAAGGCAACGAGCGATCAAGGCTTCGTCGTGGGTGGCGATGGCAACGAAGTGACCTGCGTCCCATAACTGGCCGAGTCGTTGGTAGAAGTTTTCTTTCATCTCGGTTTTTTGTTGAAAAGCGATCTCGGGAGGTTCGGGATAGATCCCAAGGCAAAGGCGGATATGGGCTTGCAAACCATCCAGATAACGTGGGATATCGTTTTTTGTCCGAAAAAGTCTGGACTGCAACACGGTCCCAAGGTACGGGTGTTTGGGACGAAGCGTTCGGTATAATTCGAGCGTTGCATCGGTGTATCGGGATTCTTCCATGTCGAGGGTGATCGGGATGCAGCGAGACGTCGCTTTTTCGAGGAGGCGTTCTAGGTTGCGCTGGCACAAGGCAGGGTCCATCGCAAGGCCCATCTGTGTGGGTTTGAGCGAAAGTGTGATGTATGTGCGATCGCCGATCGCGTCGATAGCTTCGAGATATTGTTGGATCTCGTGATCGATATCTTTTTCGTGTTGGATGCCTTCACCGAGCAGATCGAGGGTCGAGTGCAAGCCTTGGTTTTGGAAGAGGGTGTCGGCTTTGGCGAGGGCCATCGCAAGCGAATTGCCTGCGATATAGGGGCCTGCAAAGATCCGCACAAGAAAGCGGGGGGTCATCTGGATCAAGCGCGTGCGCAGAGACATCGCAAAAGTCTCCTGTGGTATGGCGGGATGTGCTTTGACAACACATACGACCGCGTTGGGTGCGGCATGATCTGAGAGGGTTCGTTTGGCTTGTCAATTGGGCGATCGCTTTGTGTCGGATGTGCGGGTAAAAACCTGTGGTGGGCTAGATCGTTTTGGTGGGGTGTTGCGTAGAACGCTGGGGTGTGTTGTGGTGTGGGCGGTGGTTCGCCTACATTCAACGACAAAAACAACGAAAATGAGGAGGTTCGATGCAGAGACGAATGCGACGTCTGGCGTCTTGGAGCGCGGTGAGCTTTGTGCTGATCGCGCTGGCATGGACGCTTAGAGCATCTGCACAAGAAAAGCCCATACAAGCAGATCCTCTGTTTGCGGGTCTGCCGCCGATGCGTGCTACAGGCCAAGAAGTCTTTTTTAATTTTCGCCCGGGCCCCAATCCTCCCGGGAATATCGACACCCGAACCCAGATCTCTTTTCCGCCGCCCGCACCTCCCAAGCAACGGGCAACCGCCCCGCAAGTCAAGCCCAAGCCCTTGCGCGTGTTGCGCATTCAGCCCACAGGCGATGCCCAACTGGTCGGATCTGTGAGCGTCACCTTCAACCAGCCGATGATCCCGTTGGCGGCCTTGCAGGATGTGCGCAAGTTTCCGATCCCTTTTACGCTTGATCCCCAACCTCCCGGGCAATTTCGCTGGCTTGGTGTAAGTACCGTGTCTTTTGTTCCAAAAGATCGGATGCCATTTGCGACAGAATATGAAGTCGTGATCCCCAAAGGTACGAAAGCCAACAGCGGCGTTTCGCTGGATCAGGAGGTACGCCAACGTTTTACGACGCCACGTCCGCAGGTGATCCGTTCGTTGCCTTATGCCTCAGATTACTATCGCACCGATCTTTCGCCGATCTTGGCGTACGCCTTTAACCAACGCATCGATATCAAGCGCACAGCCCGAGCTTTTTCGTTGTACGGTCCCGCAGGAAAAGAACCTGTGCGGCTGCTGTCTACGAGCGAATGGAAAAAAGATCCTCGCTATGCAAATCAACTGCGCTATTGGGGGCCTGAAGATCGCCTCATCGCGTTTGCTCTCAAGCGCAAGCTGCGCAAAGACAGACGTTATGAGGCTTCTTTTCGTGCGGGTTTAACGGGCGCAGAAGGCCCACTTCCGATGATCAACGCATGGAAAGGAAAGTTTCGGACTTACGGGCCTTTGCGCGTGAAGCGCGCACGTTGTTCGAGTGAACAGCGCTATGCGTTGTTTTTTACGCACTGTCGGCCTGAAGGGTCGATCTGGATCGAACTCACCAACGGCCTTGTGTATTCGCCTGAAAACGAGAAGAACATCGAAGTCTATCCCAAAAAAGGCGTCTATGCGCGCATTAGCGGCTCCTACATTTATGTTTCGGGGGAAGACGGGCTGTTGCCGCCTGAGTCGACGATCCGTATTCGTCTGAAAAGAAATCTCAAAGATTCGTATGGACAGCGTCTTGGCTCGGATTATAGCGTTTCATTTTCGACGACAGAGGCCCAACCGTATCTGCATCTACCGCAAGGCGGCATCGTGGCTTTGGAAGCCAAAGGGCCACAGCGGATGATGTTGAGGATGCGAAATATTCCAGAGTTTCGCTTGCGCGTGGTTCCTGTCGAAGAAGGCAGCATCAAGCGCTGGCGCGAGTATATCGGCCAAGTCCAACAAAGCCGATATCGCGATACTGATCCGCTGGAAAACGAAAATCCGTTGGCGGATCGTTCGTATCGGCTTGGGAAAAAGGGTGGAAAAGAAGTCCGATATGAGGTGGATTTTTCGGATTTATTAAAGGGTCAACAAGGATGGTTTTTTTGCTTGATCACGGCCCCCAAACTGGCGGAGCGTTCTCGTTGGTATTCGCCGCATCGTGCGTTGCTGGTGCAGATCACAGATGTTGGTTTGACGGCGCGTTATGGACCCGACAAGATCGTCTTGATGGCGACAAGCATTCAAGGTGGAAAACCGCTCAAAAAGGCGGAGGTTCGGCTGATCTCGTATGAAAGCGGCACGACTTTGTGGCAAGGCAGGACGGATGCGCAAGGCGTGGCGATGGCACCGGGTGTCCGGCAGATGACGTCTTCGGAGCGCACTGCGTATGTGTTGATCGCAGGACCGAAGGAAGATCGCTCGTTTTTGATCTTGGAGGGCGGCGGTTACGGTGCGGTGGGTTATGTGTCGGGTTATCGGCGTTATAGTCAACCGAACACGACGTCGACGGAGACGATGTTTTTCTTTACAGAGCGAGAGCCTCATAAACCCGGTGAGACGGTGTATTTGCGCGGTATCTTGCGCACAACGCTGACGACACCGAGCGGAACGCTGCGCAAGTGGGCTGGAACGAATACGCTCAGTTATCTGATCCGCACACCGCGCTGGCAAACCTTCAAAAAAGGCGAGATGCAGATCGGCGAAGATGGGAGCTTTTCGCTGAGCATCCCGACAAAAGAAAGCGCGGATCTTGGGAACTATCAAGTCCAAGTGACCGTCGGAACGCGCACGTTTTACCACAACTTTCAGATCCAAGCCTATCGTGCGCCAGAATACAAAGTGGATGTCAAAACGGGCAACGGTCCGTTCTTCTTTGATCAAAAAGTCGCGGCAGTAATCGAGGGCCGTTATTTCTTTGGTGCGCCGATGACGGAAGCCTCGGTCAATTGGACGCTACGCCGAAAAGCAGGGAGTTTTACACCTCCAAACCAACCCGCAGGATTTCATTTTGGCAAGCGCGTGTATCACTACGGTGGTTGGATGCCACATTACGGCTATCGAGGCCGTCGTTATGGCGGGTATTATCGGCGTCATAGCTACGCAGGACAGCAGATCAGTAGCGGCAGCGGAAAACTCGACAAACGCGGAAACTTGGAAGTACTGGTCGGTTTGGAGCGGGGCGGCATGGAGAGCGTTGGGGCGTTTACGTTGGAGGCGCAAGTCTATGATCAAAATCGCCAATCCATCGCGGGGCGCAAAACCATCCTTGCTCATCGTTCAGCTTTTTATCTTGGGTTGCGTACGAAAACATCGCTAATTCAAGCAGGGAAAAAACTGGAAGTGGAAAGCGTTTTGGTGGGGACCGATGGAAAGCGCGTTGTGGGGCGTCCTTACAGCATCGAGGCTGTACGCTTTGTGAGTGAACGCAAAGTGGTCAAGGTGGGGCAACGTGAGACCTTCCAGTACACCTCAAAGCGTGTGGTGGAAGCAAGCTGCAAACCGACGTCTGCCGAAGAGATCCAACGCTGTGCGCTGCAATTGAAAAAGGCAGGTTCCTATACGCTCGAAGCCAAGGTCAAAGACGGACAAGGACGAGAGGCGTTGACGGAGGCGCGTGTGTATGTGTTTGGGCCGGGCTATGTGCCTTGGAAGAACAAACAGCCCGGAACCATCGAGCTTGTGGCGGATCGAACAGAGTATCATCCCGGTCAGACGGCGCGGATCTTGGTGAAGTCACCGTTTCGGCGTTCGCGAGGGCTGTTGACCATCGAGCGCAACGGGATCGCAGAGCATCGCGTGATCGAGTTCAAGGGTTCTGCGCAAGCCGTGAAAGTGCCGATCCGTTCGGAGTATCTGCCCAACGTGTATGTTTCGCTGGTCTTGGTTCAAGGGCGCGTCAAGATCCCTGCCGATCAAGGGGGCGAAGAGAACGAAGACGATCCCGGACGTCCCGCTTCTGCGTTTGGACAAGTCAATCTCAAAGTGTCTCTCACCGAAAAGCAGATCCGTGTGGGGATTCAAGCCCAGCCCAACCCGATCCGTCCGAGCGGTGAACTCGATGTCAACCTTGCGATCACCGATCACAAAGGGCGCGGTGTGGCGTCCGTTGTGACCGTCGCATTGGTCGACGAAGGCGTGCTGTCTTTGCTTGGTTTCCAGACCCCGAACCCGCTGAATCATTTTTATACACAGCGTCCTGCGTGGGCTGTGATGCAAGATCTGCGTTTGCAGCTATTACGCCGCCTGCCCAAGAAAAAAGTCCTCACACGCCGAGAAAAGATGCGCAACGGTCTTAAACAGGACAAAGCCAAAGAAGAAGCGCACGACAACGACCGACCCACCGCGACGATCCAGCTTTCAGGAAGTACAGGGTACGGAAAGGGCGGTGGTGGACGTTCTTTCAAGCGTAGTGCGGCCAAGTCTTTGGCTTTTGCTCCGCCGGCACCCGTGGCTGCGGAGAGGGCTGCTGCGCCCGGAGGCGGGATGGGAGCCGCAGCACAACCGATCGCGGTTCGGACGAATTTTGCGACGACGGCATACTACAAAGCCTCCGTTCAAACCGACCGCTACGGTAAGGCCAGCATGAAGATCAAGATGCCCGACAACTTGACGACGTTTCGTCTGATGGTGGTGGCGATGGATGTAGAAGAAGCGGATCGCTTTGGCAACGGGGAAGCGCAGATCACGGTACGCAAACCATTGTTGTTGCGCCCAGCACTTCCGCGCTTTGCAAACTACGGCGATCAATTTGAAGCCGCCGTCGTCATCAACAACGAGACCGCAAAAGACGGCGAAGTCCAAGTGATCGCACGCGGCATCAACATCCGCTTTTTGGCAGGCCAGAGAAGGGCCGTCAACGTCAAAGCGGGCGAAGCCAAAGAAGTCCGATTCTTGGTCAAAGTCGTTCAAACAGGCATCGCACGCATCCAGTTTGCGGCAGCTTTGGAGGCTGAGCGTGATGCGGTCGAATCACAGATCCCGATCTTGGTCCCCGCAACCGCCGAAGCTTTCGCAACATACGGCACCACCAACGGCTCTGTGGCACAGCAAATTAAGCCACCCGCCGATGCGCTTCCGTTATTTGGTGGTCTCAAAGTCTCGGTCTCTTCGACAGCGTTGACGGGCCTTGAAGATGCTGTGCGTTATCTGATCTCGTATCCGTTCGAGTGTACCGAGCAAACCGCAAGTCGTGCGATGCCGATCTTTGCGCTCAACAAGATCCTTCCCGCCTTTAAGATCGGAAAAATCGACGATGAAACCAAGATGAAAGCGCTTGCAGAATCGGCGATCGCCAAGCTGGCGAGAGCGCAGCGTTATGACGGTGGTTGGGGCTTTTGGAGCGGCTCGGATCGGTCGAGCTTGTGGATCTCTTCGTACGTGGCTTACGCTTTGTTGCGTGGTCGTGCAGCGGGCTACAGCGTGCCGCCGATGGCCTTGAGTCGCGCCCAAAGCTTTTTGAATTACCGTTTAACGTATGGGGCTTGGGCCTATCCTTGGGAGGCGAAATCGTACGCAACCCACGCTCTGGCTTTGTTGGTATTGTCGGAGATGCGGGCCTTTCCGATCAACGCCATCGACAAAGTGTATGCGCATCGCGATGAGTTACCGTTGTTTGCGAAGGCTTGGATGATCAGCGTCTTTCATCGCCAAGATCCCCAAGACAGCCGTATCGAGGCCTTGTTGACCGTGTTGCGCAATCGTGCCGAAGAGACCGCAAGCGCGATCCGATTCGCAGAAGGCCAGACCGAAAGTTTGCGTCTGTTGATGCACTCGGATGATCGGAGCAATGCGATCATCTTGATGGCCTTGCTGGAGGCCCGCCCCAAGGACAGCATGATCCCCAAGATCGTGCGCGGCTTGATCCAATCGCGGATTCGCGGCCATTGGTCCACCACCCAAGGCAACGCTTATGCGATGCTCGGTCTTTCTCAGTATTACAACGTCTATGAAAAAGTCGAGCCAGACTTTACCTTGCAAAGCTGGTTAGGCAACGGATATCTCGGCCAATACACTTTCCAAGGCCGTTCGATGACTATCCAAGAGCAGCAGATCCCGATGTCGTTCTTGCAAAAGCAAGGACAACAAGACTTGGTTCTCGCCAAGCAAGGAGCGGGACGCTTGTATTATCGGCTTGGTTTGCGCTATGCACCACGTTCGCTAAAGCTCGATGCCGAAGAACAGGGCTTTTCCGTCTCGCGTACCTACGAGCCGATCGACAAGCCCGACAGCGTCAAACGCGGAGCCGATGGAAAGTGGATCTTCAAAGCAGGTCATTATGTCCGTGTGCGTCTGCGGGTGATCGCAACAGGCGATCGCTATTATACGGCGGTCGTCGATCCGCTGCCTGCGGGCCTTGAAGCCGTCAACCTCGCCTTCAAAACATCGGCCTCCAGCGCGCTCGCAAATGCCACCGACGATCGTTTTTATGATTCGCGTTCGTGGTACAGCTTCTTTGCTTTCTCTCACCAAGAAAAACGCGATAGCATGGTGGTCTTGTTTGCTGATCGCCTTCCTGCGGGGGTTTATGAGTACACCTATGTTGCACGGGCCACGACTATCGGGGACTTTGTTGTGCCGCCCACCCGCGCAGAAGAGATGTACCAGCCCGAAACCTTTGGCCGCACCGCCACGATGTTCGCCAAAGTGATCGAAGCCGAGAAACCCTAACTTTACCGCACTCCTACCCTAAAAATGGACAAAGCACAGCGAGCGTGTCACCGTTTTGGTTGAGCCTTGCGTTGATCGCGTTTGGTGCGGGCCGTTCCATCTTTCGACCACGAGACACGAGAGTCGGTTGGGACCTGTGGCGTTCAGGGTGGGTCTTTTTTGTTTGAACGGATCGCGACGTTTGTTCGACGTTATCGATCGACCACTGCGGCGCAAACGCGGTGGGTTCTTTTTCTTGTGATGGACGATCGAGAAACACATCACAGCAAGCACAAGAAAAATAGCCTTCTTCAAAGGCGTTCTTTGGAGAAGCAAAAGCAGAAAAAGGAGCAGAAAGTATGCGTATTCATGGTGTATGGAAAGCGATCTTCGTCGTCGCGTGCGCTGGTTTGATCAGCGTTGCCACGTTGCAAGGCTGCCCAAGCAATCCCACGACCGAAACAACCACCGAAGCCACGACCGAAACAACCACCGAAGCCACAACCGAAACGACCACCGAGCCGACTGCGGAACCCACGACCGAGCCGACTGCGGAACCCTCGACCGAACCGAAAGCCGAGCCTTCGACCGAACCGACGGCAGAAACCACGACCGAGGCCACCACCGAGGCCATCGCAGACGGCAGCACCGAAGGAAACCCCGAAGCTACCGCTGAAACCTCCACCGAACCCACCGCCGAAGCGATCCCTGAAGCCGCAGGTCAGCAAAAATTCTCGATTCGTTTGCGTTCGCTCAATCCGCAAGTTCCGCAACAAACTTTTGCGGGAGCCAAAGTGTGCGAAGAAGGTACACAAAACTGCACCAATACGGACGCCAGCGCAGACGGAAGTCTGATGCTTGACGTCGGAAAAGAAGTCTACATCTCCGTAGAAGGTGCTTCGAGCGCGCAGCCGATCTTCCCCTTGCGCGTTCCGATCAAGATGCCATCCACCGAGCAAACGTTTGTTTTTTATGTGTTCTTGAACCAAGAAGTCCAAGGTTTGGCAGGCGTTGCACAGGTCCAAGTCGACCCCGCCAAAGGCATGTTGGGGATCCGTGCGCTCGACACCACAGCGCAGCCCAAAGATGGTGTTTCGTTTACGATGGATCCCAAAAGTGGCGAAGGCCCCTTTTATCTCGGGTTGACGGGGCTTCCTGACAAGACGCTTACCAAAACGTCGCTTGCAGGAACAGCCTTTTTTGCCAACACAACGCCCGCAACACCCTTCTTGATCAAAGGCGCACACGCCTCCCTGTCTTGCAAGGGGATTTCGATCGCACACACCGATGCCAACGGTGATCTCAAACTCACGACGAAGGCGGGCACCCTGACTACCACTTCTGTCATCTGTCAATAATCTTAGAATCACGGTCTTTTTTTGTGCTCTTCTGCTCTTCTGCTCTTCTGCTCTTCTGCTCTTCTTTGTCCGATCGTTGGACTTGTACGATATCCGAGCGATGTGTGTGTGCGTAGACGCCCTGTGGTTAGGCAGCCACACCTGTCTGCCCCCATAGGCGTTAGGTGAAGCGGAGGAAAGCCCCCCACCCCGCCCTCCCCCGTGAACAGGGGAGGGAGCGAAAGTCGGAAGCATCGGGGATTTTGTTTTTTCATGACGCACGCTGTATGCACGAAATGCAGACGCTGCCGTTCCAACTTCCCCCCGTTCACGGGGGGATTGAGGGGGGGAGAACAAAAAAAGGCGATCAAGACCGACTCTACGAGGTTTCCACCTTAACAAGGCGCGTATGGGGGCTGCCCCTACATTTGGGCGCACACAATGGGCGGATTTCGTATTATATGAAATCCGCAAGATGTGTGATCGAAGGATCGTGCGTAGATGCCCTACGGTTGGGCAGCCACAGGGGGCTGCCCCTACATTTGGGCGCACACAATGGGCGGATTTCGTATAAGTCCGATGTTAATTCAATAATTCCCCGCTGCTTTGGGGATTTTGATCGTGTTCTTGTTCTGTTGGTGCGCCTGTGAACCAGAGGGGCTGTTCGGGTCCGAGTTTTTTGAGGATATCGAGTTGTTCGAAGCGGTACCCTGTTTCAGCAAAGAACAGGCTGTTGTGGTCGTTGCTGCGCTGCGCGATGAAAAGGATGGGATCGCCATTGCGGTTGTAGCCGAGCTGGATCAGTGCATTTTTCGGAAATTTGCCGTCAGGTGTCGAGAGTTCTTCGCGCAGAAAATAAAACCCCTGATCGAGAAGGGGTTGAAGAGCGGCGAGAAAAGCGTCGTCGTTTTCGATGCCGGGGCCTTGTTCGTGAAAGTTCCAGACGTTGTGCGTATTTTCGCGGGGTAGCTGCAACATCGGGATATCTCGGTTGGAATGGTTGTGAAACATGACCAAAATTCCCGCAGGGATATCGGTTTCTTGGCCTTTGAGGGCGCGGCCTGTTCGATAAAGTCCGCAGGGCGGGAGTGTTGTCTTTCCTTTGCTCATGGTGTTTTCCTTGTGGAGGGGGTGGCGTTGTACGAGAGGCTTTTGCTTGGTCGGTCTCTGCGTCGTTTGGTTGTGACTTTGGGTGGGGCTTGTGGCGTGGGATGTCAAGGAAAAACAGGTGAGAGAGGGCAGCGGTTATCGGCAGGAAACGACTTGGCATCCTGAGACGCGTTGGCCTGAGCCGTTGATGTTGCCGATGATGATTCTTTGGGTCATGTTGGAGCCGCAATTGCCGTTGGAAAGGATTCTGGCGGAGGTCAGGTCGGAGTGGAGGGCGGAGCCTGTGGCTTGGTAGCGGACACATCGGCGGTTGTAGCCGTAGCTACCTGTGCAGATCCGATAATATCCGACTGAGTTGCACAGCCATTGTCGGCCTTGTTGGTTGGTTTGAGGCGAGGGGGATGCAGATGTCGGATACATGGGAAGAATCGTGGAACGATCGGTTTTGGTTTGCGGAGGGAGATATCTTTCTTGAGCGAGCTTTTTGACGAGCGGATGCTGGTAGTCGTAGATCTCGGCCACGACGAAAAGATATCCGTTTTGAACTTCGGCCACAAAGGCCGAGAGATTGGGGCCAAACTGCATCTGAAAAGTGTTGGTCTCGGAGGTCGGTAGCCACCGTTCAGAGGGGGTTTTTTTCCATGCTTGCATCAAACCTTGGCGCAAAGCGTCGATGGCTGCTTTGAGTGGGATCGGTTGGTTGGCGTATATGTGTTTGGGGACGCCACGATAGCGGACGCTTGCGACGCCTTGGATGAAAAAGAAGACTTCTTCGATGCCGTTGCCGATGCTTTTGCGTTGGGGCGGGTAGTCGGGATGGCAAGGGATCTGTGTGTAGCCCGGGATACCGCAATCAGTCGTTGCATGGGCTGTTTGTGAAAGGAGCAAGCCCCCAAGGAAAGCCAAGGCGAAAGCCCGAAGAAAGCGAAGTGTTTTGCGCATATTTCCCTCTTTGGAGCGGTGTTGGCCCCTGCACAAAGCAACCCACGCGACGCGAGTTTGTTTGCGAGGGGGAAAAGGTCGGATGATGTAGGTGATCGGTACGTTAGAGGAAGAGGCGGATGGGGTCAAGGGATTTTTTGTGATGTTTTTGAGAGGGGGGTCAAGGAGACGGGAGCTTTTCAAAGGCGTTGAGGGCGATCACGAGTTCAAAGTGAAGGGGAGGGGCTTTGGGATCGAAGCCGAGCAGATCGGCCATGAGGATGATCAGCCCGTCGCGTTCGATGCCAGCGACCTGTGTGGCGATGGCGATCAGCTCTTCGAGGACGATACGGCAGCGCATCTCTCCGTTGGAGATAGCGGTGGGTCGGTTGTTTGCGTCGCGTTCGAGGGAGAAAGATATCTGGAGATCTTGGAGTCCGAGCGCACCGAGTTCGTTGTCGGCTTTGTCGAAGATCAAGAGGCGATAGAGGCGTTTTTGTGCGGAATAGGTGGGTTTTCCGTTGGTGGTCTCGATCTTACCGTCGTCGAGGGAGTCGGTGGTGTCGGGGTCAGGGAGACCATTGTTGTTGTGGTCAGTGCCGATGCGCCATGCAGGATCGGTCTTTCCGTCGGGGACGCTTTCTTTGGGCAGGGCGAACATCAGGGTGGGGATAAAAGAGCCGACGATAGTTTTGATGGCGGGATTTTCGGGTTTTTTGAGGGCAAGGTCTTTTTGGTTGACGCGCCAAACGACGGGAGGTTGGGGGTCGAGCCAGCCGTCTTTGATCTCGCCCGAAGATTTTTTAAGGAGTTTTTCCGCTTGTTCGTCGCGGCGTGTCCAAAAAAATCCAGTCGAAGTTTCCCACAGGTATCCGAAGGGGTAAGAAGTGAGGCTTTTGCGTTGGGTGATCAGGATCTCGGGTGGGTAGCGGTAGATATCTTTTTCGATGGTTTTGACGAGAGCGATGGCTTTTTGAGAGAGTGCCTTGGCTTGATCGATCAGGGTGCGCGCTTTCTCTCGTTCGGATCTTCGGGTATTTTCGTCTGGGGCTGCACCTTTTCCTCCGTCTGTGCGACCAAGGCGACAAGAACGCACCGCATCATAAAGCAGACGAGTGTGCTGGACGCGCCAAACAAACAACTGCAAGGTGGCGCGGAGTTCTTGTGAGAGCTTTTGTGCGACGGGATGGGATATTTGAGTGTCAGGTAGTTTGGCAAACAGCGCATTGTAGGCGGTTTCCATCTCGGTCAGTCGTTTCCATTGGCCGCCTTCCCATGTTTTGTAATCGGCTTCGGGGAGATCGTAGATCTCGCGGAAGGGGCGTTTGGGGCTGCGTGCCAAGATCCCCGCAGATTGGCCGATCTCATCTTGGGGAAGTTCACCTGCGATGTAAAAGATCATCTCAGGTATCGGTCCGTAGAGGTCGTCGACTTGGCGCTTTGTCCAGTCTTTGAGCACTTGAGCGATCTTGGGAGCGTTGTCTGATCCGAAGTATCGGGAGAAATCGTCAAGGTAAGCTTCCCATGTGGTGCTACGATCCCACGTCACGCGGGTGAGGTAATGGTCGTACATCCAATAACCCCACTCCATGCCCGTTGTGAAGGTGACGTGTCCGTCGATGTCTTTTCCTGCGAGGACTTCGAGGATATCGAGCGCACGCGAATAACCCGTGATCGGTAGAGCAAGCGGGAGATTGTTGTCAAACCCCAGCCACCAAGCGGTTTCGGGGAAATACACGATGGGGCGTTTTGCGTAGACGCGATCGAAAAAATCTTTTTGGTGGTTGAAGTGGGTGTTTCCGTAGACAGGGGCGGGATGCTTGAGATCGTAAAACATGGTGGTGTGCAGATAAGCGCCCATCTCTGGGACCGAGCGTTCGGGAAGATGGAAATAATAGCTTTTGTTGTCGTCGGCCTTGAGTTTTCCTTCGGTGTGGATCCAAGCGTAGACACGGAGTTTTTTGGCGGCGAGGTGTTTGGCTGCGGTATCGAGCCAGTGAAGGGCGACTTGATCGCGGACTTTGGTGAATTCGCTGGTTCCGAATTGGAGGACGAACAGAGAAAAGCCGCCTTGGGCCAGCTCGTCGAGTCCTGCGGTGATCGCTTTGGCTTGATCTTCTTTGGATTGGGTGAGGTCATCGAGGAGCTTGAAGTTGTTTTGCTGTTGATCGGCAAAGCTGAGTGTGATCGCAAGCATCACGCCGTAGCTTTGGGCGATATCGGCGATCTTTTTGATATAAGGGAGCCAACGTGAACGGTCGATGGTTTTGAGCATGTGAAAGCCGAGGACGTTTTGGCGGTTGGCTGCGAGCCATTGGAGATATTCGCGCACGCGGGGGAGGTGGGCTTCGTCGGGTTCGAGCAGATAAACAGACAGGGGGATGGGATGTTGGGTGTGGTGATGGAACCCGCGCAAGGCGTATCCCGGCTTTTCGGTGAGGGCTTCGCCGATCTTGAGGGTGATATCGGTGCGTTTGGGGATGTAGGTTTGCCCGGGATGAGGGAAACGAACGCCGAGGTTACGCAAAAAAGCGTAGGCTCCGTATTGTACGCCCCCGACGCTTGGTGAGGCGATCTGGAAGATGCGTTGGTTTCCGATGTGTCGTCCGCGTTGGGTGTAAGATTCGGAACCAAGTGTAGCGATATCTTCTTTGCGTAGAGGTTCTTGTTTGAGCAAAGCTTGTCCGAGCAGCAGGAGCTTTTTTTCAGAAAAGGTGCTTGCGTCGGTATCGGGGGCGATGGCTTGGGGATCAGGGAAGGAGACGCCCGTCATCTCGGTGAGGGTCTTGCTTAGAAAACGGGCGGCTTCTTGGATGCCTTCGCCTGCGTTGTTGGGATAGAGGATGCGGAGGTCGGCTTTCCCGTCTTGGAGGATCGGAACGTCTTCGATGGTTTCGTTGCATCCGACAAAAGAAGCACATAGAAAGCACGAAACCAGCCAACCAACGGTCCAACGAGAAAGTCGTGAAGTCCTGTAAGGGCTGGCCGAGGTTTGGGGGTGAGGCATGGGTTTGCGGCTCCGTGTGTTGGTGGAATGAGGGTGATGTTGTTGGTTTGTTTGGTTTGTTTGGTTTGTTTGGTTTGTTTGGTGTGTTTGGTTTGTTTGGTTTGTTTGGTTTATTTGGTTTGTTTGGTTTGTTTGGTTTGTTTGGTTTGTTTGGTTTGTTTGGTTTGTTTGGTTTGTGGGGGCTTTGCCCCATACGCGCCTTGTTAAGGTGGAAACAC